>NZ_JBDLOB010000001.1:0-762726 GCF_039762275.1 Psychrobacter proteolyticus
TAGCGCGATGGCCCCACCTGATCCCTTCCCGAACTCAGAAGTGAAACATCGTAGCGCCAATGGTAGTGTGGTTCGCCCATGTGAGAGTAGGTCATCGTCAGCTCTCTATTCTGAAATATCCCCCGACTAGTTACCTAGTCGGGGGATTTTCTTTGGCTAACATTAAAAATTATTTTGCCAATACTATAACGTATATGCGAACCTTACTACTGACAGAATCACAGATGCTTTCATTGCGTATGTACTATTTTAAAGCGAAACCCGTGCCCTAAGACAAAAGAAATATCTATCATCAGGCAAGACTATGCCATTCAATCTAACCAAATGTATTAGATTTATACCTAGCCAGTAGAGTTTATAAGCGATAAACGACGCCAAAATATCCGCTTCTACCCTTTTAGTATGATAAAGGAGAGAGCCGTGAGGTATTAGCATTGATATTGGGACAAGTACCCTTTACTGCGAGTGATGCGGTATCTTAATTATTGAGCGGAGTGATGTTTTTATCTTAAGCAGGGTTCTGTTGATAGAGGTGGAGACTTTATATCTAGCATATGAATTTGATTAGTTATCTGTTCATGATACCTTGATTGATTGGCTTTGCAAATATATCTATATTTAATAGAGGTCTATATCAATGATCAGTCTTATAACTTACTTAATCGTATGCTATCTAAAAAACATAGGCGGATCGAGGGCTTAATTATTTTTTAATGAAGCTGTAATGGAGAGCTATATTGGTAATAAATCTATAAGCCATAGCAGTTTCCAGAATGAGCGTAAACCCATTCTAGAAACTACTTACTGACTGCTAACTATTAACTGTTTGTTGTATTACTTAAAATTTATCTTGGAGTTCTTTATTCTTCTTTAAATTTTGGCACACCTTTTTCCCAGACATCCCAGTTATCAACGATGTAATCGACAGTTTTTGATCCTACTAGCACGATATTTTCTACTGTTTCTGCAAAGCCACCAGCTGTTTCTCCTGGCGCTGGATCTAGATGTTGAAGCGTAGTCTCATTTGGATTACCTTGGTCAAAATTCACTGCACCACGTAAGCTCATGATGCGTTCAATACCTACCGTTCTGTTAAGTACTTGTGCTATTGCAGCGGCTTCCATTTCAGTGATAATGTAATCATCTGCATTATATAGTTCAGCTATATATTGAGCTTGCTTTGACAGTCCTGGACCATGAAAGAAGGTATCTCCTGTCATATGAGTGCCTACGGTTATAGCTGGGCTCCGTCGTGCTGCTGCATCAGGATATTTCATTCGATAGGCGCTGGCTTCTTTTGAATCTTTTAAAGCAACTGACTGGCTTAGATGTAGGTTCCATTTTAGCAGTTCAGAGTTAAGTTGATAGCGGCGAATATCTTCATAGCCTTTGCGGGGAGTAAACGTAGGTGCACCTTTTTCATCTTCTTCAGCTTTCCAGCGGTGACCTAAGTCGTAATCTACGAGCCAAGACGCCCAGCTTACATCACCTATCGTGCCTTTACTCGGTGGTGTTCCTGCGACACCGCTTAGAACGAAGTAGCTTTTGCTAAAGTCAAATTTAGGAGAAAGTGTGATTGCTTGCATGGATGCTGAAGACCCTACTTTACCCATCCCTAATACCGAACCACAGACACCTTCGGAGTTACAATAAACTGGGCTATGGGCACCTTTTACTTTTATAGGCTTACTATCTGTAAAATATTGATTATACCAATGCTGAAATTCGCCTGCTTTATCTCCGCTATTTTCACCAATTTCAAACATCGCTGCGATAAATACCTTTACTTTGATTTTATCTTGATAAGTTTCAGCTTGTGCATTACTGCAAAACATGAATATCATGGTAAAAATAGATAAATGAACAAAATGTTTTTTTATAAACATGTGGGACGCCTATTTGAAGTATTTGAGTCTGGATTTATAATTTAATTAGCAATAACTAAAAAATTTGCTAAAACTAAATAAATGCTTATATATATCCAATATAGAATAGCATAATCTGTAGATAGGCTGGAGCGTTCGGCCAGTGTAGAGGGTAGGTCAAAAGGTTTTGGTTGGAATAGATTTTCCTTTTTTACTGTTTTTATTTAACTATTTACGCTGTGCAGTTATATTTTTCGATAAAAAATTTCTGCTAGTGACTATTGGACTGGACCTTCATTGTTATGTGGCACTTAATAGCGACTCATACTATTTATGCTTTTCGTTATTTTAGGGCTTACTGATACTACTTTTAGGTTATCGGATATATATTTCAGTGTGTAGTAGAAAAAAGACATTTTTTCTACTACACATTCTAGCCTTCTTTTTTGTTTGGGGGTTACCTACTTACTACGATATTTTCTAAAGAAATGAAAACAATGTTATTTGTCAAAAATTAAAATAATAAACTCATATCTAACCCCTTTGGCTAACGCAAAAGGGGCTTTTCTTCGTCTGTAGATTGGTGCGGGAAAGCTACTAGTAATTGAGTTCATGAACTTTCCCTATGATAGTCAAATAAAACTCTTATACGAAAAATTTGTCTAAAAAAGAATAGATCATGATACATATTTCTTGTCGAATATAAATACGTTGTGATGAATTGCTTCATTAGTCTTTTGAATATTAAATGTTTTCTTATCTTCAGGTAATCGTAGTACCTTTGGTAGTCGTGCTATTGCCATCTTTTCATTAGCAATGGCATAGTGACGATAGTATTCATTTAAGACTTCATTGCAGTCAAATTCTACGTAAACAATATTATCATTATGTTTTTTAGCTAAATTTATGATGGATAGAAAAAACTCATTTTTCGCTTCATTCTTTGAATGTTCCACATCTTCTAAAGTATAATTTGGTGGGAAACCGACCTTTATTTTTTGCCAAATACTACCATTTCCCTTAGTTTCAAGATAAGATTTTAATTTTTCTTCTAATTGATTCAACTGTATCAGGTTCTGTTCAGTACTATTGAAAGCTTCCTTGACAATTGCAATTATTTCTTTAGAAGCATTAGTGAAATTTTTTATCTCAAATTTTTTATCCTCTAATGAATCATAAATCGTATCTAGAAAATATTTGAAGCTAATTAGCCTGGCAATCATAATTTCTACATTAGAAGAATATGTAGCGATAGGTCGTAATTGAAAGTTTTGGAGATTATCTATAAGTTTATTAAAAATTTTAGTCAAATAATAAAATAAATAGTATCGATCATCACTATCAGTGACTGCATTATTAATTATATTAGGTAATTTATTCAAAATCGAAATTGTGATTTGGTGCTCATAGTCATTCATACGCTTACTGATATGATATTCTGTCTCTTCGCCGTCTTTTTTCAATTCTTTTTTGAGTAGAGGTATAATTTGTGTCTTACAGAGATGTTGTGCTTCTGCTATAAATTTGATGATTGTGTCTGATACACCAGCATCCAAAGTGTATAGTCGACTTGTACAGTATTTAACGTGTCGTATATAACGTTCTTCATCTATAAGCGCTTTTCTAATGACAACGTGTGTCAGATATACAAATAAATCATTACTACCGCCATCTTCATGCAAAAAACGTTTAATAGAATAAGGATTTTGTCTTGATTTGTCGGCAATACCTATTAAAAACCAGTAACGCTCACTTTCAATGACAAAGAACTTTTTACGCTTTGCCTCTCTTTTTATAATATCGGGTAATTTGTCTTGTTCCTGAAAGTCTATATCAGTAGAATCCCATGCGCGAAAGTCTCGCCCCTGAATCTTTTGCTTAATAAATACTTCTTTAAAGTATGTTTTTACGATATCAGTATTTAAGTGCCTTATACCAGGTTGTACTATAAGATTTACATTATCGATCCAAAATGCTAAATCGTATAAAAATGCTTTTTTTATACTTTCACGACTTTTTTGGTCTAAAATATGATCACCTATATCAATACGGTTAAGATAATCGATCATCGCCTCTACTTTATCAGCAAGTTCAATAGCATCATATGAATCCGGCTTGGACTCAATAAATTTCAACATCTGTATAGCAATTGCTTTTAGCTCTCGATGACGAATTGCTGTTTTAGATAACAAACTTCTCAAATCATCTGGAATGATATAAGTAAAATTTGGGCTAATGTTCCTTTTTGATAATATTTTTTCGTACACACTTTTACGACTGGGTATATCGAGCTGCGGCAAAATACTGATAAGAATGGTTTTCCAGTTACCACCTAATGCTGGGTCTATCGATTTTAATTGATAAACTTGGTATTCTGAGAGCTCATACACATACATATTACAATTTCCTTTACAGAACTAATGTTTGCACAAATGCTCGCTATCTTAGCATCTATCAAATAACTATCACAGCATCTTTATTTCTCAGGCAGCTAGTTTAATAAACTAAGGTAAGATTATGACCACCTCAAAAGTAACCTACCAAGGCAATTTACGCACCCAAGCTATTCATCTACAGTCTAACAACCAAATCATTACTGATGCGCCAACGGACAATCATGGCAAGGGTGAGGCATTTTCTCCTACTGATTTGCTAGCGACCAGTTTGGGCAGTTGTATCTTAACGATTATTGGTATCAAAGCCGAAGCAATGGACATCGATATCTCAGGTACGACCGCAGAAGTTACCAAAGTCATGGCTGCCAGACCAAGGCGTGTGAGTGAAATACATGTCGTGGTCAGTTTTGCTAAGGCATTGGATGAGAGCACCCTAAAGCGATTTTATAAAACCGCGTTAACGTGCCCAGTAGGCAATAGCTTGGATCCTGCGATTACTCAAAATCTAGTATTTAACAACGGCACAGACGCCTGATATGTCCACTAAGACTTTACTCATCGTCGCTCATGCGCCATCGCCCAATACTCAGAAATTGGCGCAGGCAGCTTATGACGGTGCCAATCATCCTGATATAGATATCAACGTCATTTTGAAATCACCGCAGGATACGCAGCCTGAAGATGTATTGGCTGCTGATGCGTTATTGCTAGGTACGACTGAAAATCTGGCGTATATGGCAGGGCTGACCAAGGACTTTTTTGATCGTTGCTACTATCCAGTGCTAGAAGAAAAGCAAGGCATGCCATTTGCGGTATATATACGCGCAGGGCATGATGGTACAGGTACCAAGCTTGCGCTCAAAACGATTACAACGGGGCTACGTTGGTCATGGATTCAAGAGGCGCTGATACTACAAGGCGATTGGCAAGATAGCTTTGCTGAGCAAGTAGAAGAGCTTGCTATGACGTTGGCTGCTGGGGTAGAGGCAGGTATTTACTAGTAGTCAGTTGTTTGGTAGCCACTAAGGTAGTATTAGACAGTGCCTGTTAATCTATTGCTACCAACGCTTAGCATAACAAACGGTCTGGGAGGATGGTGATGCATGACGATAATCTGGATAGTGATAATCCAAATAGTAAAGTAGATATTTCTGCATTGCCGTTTTCTCAAGCGTGTGAAAACAACAAGCAGCCTATTTTAGAAGCACTTCAAACAGAGCTACAAGGCTTTAGTCATGTATTAGAGATTGGCTCTGGAACGGGGCAGCATAGTGTTTACTTTGCGCCTAATCTGCCCGAGATACAGTGGCAAACTAGCGACGTCACTTGTAATCATCGCCATATAATCGCTTGGCACAATGCGTATCCTGCACCTAATTTATATTTGCCATTAGCGTTTGATTTAGCGCATGACTCAGTACCTGTTAGTAGTCATTTAGATAGTGGTCATTTAAATAGCAGTAATATAGCCAAACCTTATGATGTCATATTTACAGCCAATACTTTGCATATCATTAGCTGGGCTTTGGTCGAGCAGTTATTTGCATTGGCTAGTGACGCGCTACCTGTGGATGGTAAACTGATTATATATGGCCCATTTAACGAAAATGGCAAATATACCAGTGAAGGTAATCAGCGATTTGATGCGATGTTGAGAGCAGGTAATCCTGATAGTGGAATTCGCGATAAAGAAGACATTATCCGTCTAGCAAATGCTCATTATCTACAACTCTCTCGAACGTATACAATGCCTGCCAATAATCAGCTATTGGTATTTAATAAACGCTAATTTTTTAAAGCGTTGGCAAAAATTACATAAATAAAAAGACACCTTAATGGATCGTTATCGGATCTTAATTGAGGTGTCTTTTTGTTTGGGCTTGTTTATATTATTACTGATTCGACTTGTGCTGTTAGGTTATTTATATTCTTCTGCTAAAAAGTCCAAGTAACGTTTCCAAGAGCGCTCATCGGCGCGAGCATCATATCTATCGCTGCCAAATACGCTAAAGGCATGTGGTGCGCCGCTGTAGGTAACCATTTCGTGAGGTATCTTAGCTGCTTCTAATGTCTTGCCCAAAGTGACAAAGCTCTCTAAAGAGACAGATTCATCAGCAGAGCCATGAAATACTAGGATTTCTCCCGTAGTTTTGTCATAGCTTTGACCAGTTGGAATATCGAATGCACCGTGGAAAGGTACAAAGGCTTTTTGCTCAAAGCCTGAACGTGCTAGTTCTAACGCGACCGTACCGCCGAAACAATATCCCATAGTCGTGCCTTTGCGCACATCATTGCCTTGTAGTTGTCCTGCCGTTAATGCCCCTGCCAATATGCGGCGCATTTTATTACGATCATCATATAGTTCCCCAGTTAGGCGTTTGTTTTCTTCGATAGAAGTGGGGCGAACGCCTTGTCCAAACATATCGGCCGCCAATACGTTGTAGCCTTCAGCCGCTAACATGTCAGCACGTTTGCGCTCATAGTCAGTTAGACCATCCCAATCATGAATCAATAAGATAAAAGGTGCGTTTGGCTTGTCCGCTTTTGCGTAATAGCCTTCGTACGCTTTATCATCAACCGTATAAGTTACGTTTTTGGTCGTGATAGCAGCAGCCGTTTGACTGAACGTTAATGCCATTAGACCCATTGACGCGCCTACTAGCAATGAGTGATAAGGTTTTTTAGTCAGGGAGCTTAGAGTTGGTAACATGGTAGGTGGCCTTATAGTTATATAAAAATAGTCGCATCATCAAATCCCTATAGGTCCGCTACATCGTTATCCTCGCTGACCATACTAATGTACAGCTTGCGCTCGGTTTTCTTGTAACGAAATTATCTGAATCCAACGACATAAAAAAGATAAATATAAGGCTAAAACCCTGCCAATTTATTTATCAATAGTCTCTAGTACTGCATAAAAAGCATACCTTAAAGAATAACTACATTACAAGATTCTATTGTTAACGTTTATGCGCCTTTAAGACCATCTAAAGTAGTCGCTTTATAGCGTCTATAGACGTTAACTAAATATCAACAAGGTTTACTATATACGCAACTATATTTGACTTATTTTTTGGGTAGTATAACTCCTAAGCCTATTATTCCTTTATGAATTTTAGTGCGGTATCAATTTAACGCTCGACAATGCTATAAACACAGATAAACAAATGACAGATGAAGTCACCACTATCTCAAAGGATATCAAACCTGTGTAGGCACTCTTTTAATGATTTAAAAGAGCACTCTCAATCTATTAGCTAGGACTTTTTATGAATAATAATATCGATCATACGGACCCCGCCAAAGACATGAATACGGAACGTGGCAATGGTGGTGAAACCCATCAGCGCGCAGGTGACGACACTAAAGTATTAACCACGCAACAAGGTGTGGCCATCGCTGATAATCAAAATTCTCTAAAAGCAGGCTCACGTGGGCCGACGCTATTAGAGGATTTTGTATTACGTGAAAAAATCAATCATTTTGACCATGAGCGTATCCCTGAGCGTATCGTCCATGCTCGCGGTAGCGCAGCACATGGTTATTTTGAGCTGACAGAATCATTAGAAGAATATACGACTGCCAAAGTATTGACCGAAACAGGTAAGCAAACGCCACTATTTACGCGTTTCTCAACGGTAGCAGGTAACAAAGGATCAAAAGATACGCCACGTGATGTGCGCGGTTTCGCTGTGAAAATGTATACAGAAGAAGGTAACTGGGATATCGTTGGTAATAACATGCCAATCTTCTTTATCCAAGATGCGATGAAGTTTCCAGATTTGATTCATGCGGTAAAACCAGAACCAGATCGGGGTTTCCCGCAAGCGGCCTCTGCTCATGATACATTTTGGGATTTTGTCTCACTAAGTCCTGAAACCATGCACAATCTAATTTGGCTGATGAGTGATCGCGGTCTGCCACGTAGCCTACGTATGATGGAAGGTTTTGGTATTCACAGCTATCGCTTAATCAACAAAGATGGTAAGAGTACCTTTGTACGTTTCCATTGGAAGCCAGTATTGGGCGTACAGTCAACCACATGGGATGAGGCAGTGAAAATCTCAGGTGCGGATCCTGACTATCATCGCCGTGATTTATTTGAGTCAATCAACAATGGTGACTATCCTGAGTGGGAGTTTGGCGTACAGTTATTTACTGAAGAAGAAGCCAATGAGTTTCCGTTTGACCATCTCGATGCGACCAAACTGATTCCAGAAGAATTGGTACCAGTAAAAGTCGTGGGTAAAATGGTATTGAACCGCTATCCAGATAATTTCTTTGCAGAGACTGAGCAGGTAGCATTCTGCCCATCGCATTTGCCACCGGGTGTTGATTTTAGTAATGACCCATTATTACAAGGTCGTTTGTTCAGTTATCTAGACACACAGCTATCACGTCTAGGGTCGCCAAACTTTGCCCAGATTCCTATCAATGCGCCAAAATGTCCGTTTGCTAACAATCAGCAAGATGGTCATATGCAGATGCAAGTGCCTAAGACGCGTGTACTCTATGAGCCACAAAGCCTAGATCCAACTCGTCCTCGTGAAAGCGCTAAACGTGGCTTTAACTCATTCCATGAGCAACTAGATGATGGCGTAAAAGGTCGCGTACGTGACGAGAGCTTTGCTGATCATTATAGCCAACCACGTATGTTCTACCGTAGTCAGACAGCAACTGAGCAAGCACATATCGCAACCGCTTATGCGTTTGAGTTAGGTAAGGTAGATACAGCCCATGTGCGTACGCGTATGCTTAGTCATTTGATTCATATCGATGAAGACTTGGCCAATCGCGTAGCAACGGCACTGGGTATGGAACTACCAGAGCCAGCTGATGCAGCTGCACCGGTGCAAGACTTGGGAACCTCTAAAGCGGTACAAACGATTGGTCTAACGCCTGATAGCCTAAAAGGTCGCATGATTGGTATCTTAGTCGCAGAAGGTTCTAATAGCAGTGAAGTCAAAAAATTCGAAGATGCTGCTAAAGCGCAAGGTGCTAGTGTCAAGATTGTAGCGCCTAATAAAGAAGTCGTATTGGATGATGGTACACGCATACAAGCTGATGAGCGCCTCGCTGGTGGTCCGTCAGTGATGTTTGATGCTGTCGTTAGTATCATTATGCCTGACCAAGCGAAAAAGCTCGCAAAAGACAGCTCAGCACTAGATTGGTTCAATGATGCGTACAACCATTGCAAAGCCATCGCCTATTGCGGTGCGACTGATGAATTTATCCTAAGTAAACTGCCAGTTGAAAAAGATGAATTTGTTACGCCATTGGCTGAGCTAGACGCCTTTATCAGCAATTCTAAGTCTCGTCTATGGGAACGTGAGCCAAAGGTTCGTGATCTTGCATAAATAGGCTTAATTCAGAATTAATTATATGTTGAATCCAATAAATCAGTCATAGCAATATGGCTGGTTTTTTCATTTGGATAACATGTCTTTGGAGAGAGTATGACTGTTTATGTCTATTTATAATAATTTATATCCCAGATTCGGCGCCTCTACAGACGATCATAACTTTTTTAGAAAGTTATATTATTGCTTAAGGTTTTTAGATGCGGATATATTGTTGTTGTAAGGTATCGATGCTAATATTGTAGTTCGATATACCAACATGAATAGAAGGGGATTGCAGGTATTGTTTACTTCTCAAAAGAATCGTAGTGAATACATATATCATTACACTAAATCTGAAACTGCAATTAATTTTATTCTAAAAAATAAGAATTTGAGGTTTTCTACATTTAATGAAACGAATGATCCAAAAGAAACAAAAGATTGGCTTCTAACTCCTGGTACGAATGAAGGAAGAGATTTAACGAAATACACTCCAGAATATTTGTCAAAACGGCTGAACCCATATTTTAAACAATCAACAAGGTTACTTTGTTTTTCTAAAGACCAAGAGCTTACAGGCAGTCACTTAGAGGACACGCATAAAAGAGGTTTCTGTAAACCTCGCATGTGGGCACAATATGCAGAAAGTCATACGGGAATCTGTCTGATTTTTGACTCGGAAAGTTTTACCGAAATTTTTCATGATAAGTTTTATGATAAAACATATACCTATGATCATGTGGATTATTACGATCGCTTGCTAGCTGACATACAGTTGGAACAAGCATATATGATTAATGTTGACCACTTAGAAGAAAGAGGTGAAAGAAATTACTGTTACGATCATTTGCTCAAGTTTAACAAGCGTTTATTTTTTGAAAAAGCTAAAGATTGGGAAAATGAAAATGAATTTAGATTTGCTATTTTTGAGTGCAATGAGGAGCTCTATTTCGAATATCAAAATTCTTTAAGAGGTATAGTTTTCGGTCAGGATTGTAATGAGTCAGATGTTAAAAGAATTGTCGAATTAACAACAGACGATGGTATTCAGTATCAGAAACTGAGGTGGAGGAATTGTACACCATGGTTTGAATTTGAACGCACAAGGTGGTTATAGTATTACGTGACTTGGACTACACCTTAAGTATATGAGAAATATTTTCCATATAAAAACCCAGCCTAAGCGCTGGGTTTTTGCTTTTTATTGGTAAGGTGAGAATTGCCACGTATAAAACTATATATACAGGTTCTAATCGTTATTTGTTAATAGTATTAGCTTCATCGTCTCTCTATGCCATGTTACTTCTGTATATAGTCACAAGCGTTCACCCAAAGTCGTTTTATTTGTGGTGACGGGCGCTATACTAAAGATTGGCTGTAAAACTGAACAAAAGCCTCACAATAATAATGACGAATGAGGTAAGGAACACCAATGAGTCTATGTGAAATTGTACGTTTAGAAGGATATATCCAGAGTAGCTATCTGGCAGTATATCCAGAGAAAATAATGCTGTTAGATGGCTGTTGCCGTGCTGATGTGCCGATGGTGCTCGACTATATCAAGTCGACGTTAAAACGACCCGTCACCGACCTAAAAGTAGTGGTGGTCACGCATATGCATCCGGATCATGCAGGCGGTGCGCATAAGTTTCGAGAAAAGACGGGCTGTCTAATTGTCTCAGCTGATAAAAAAAAGCAGTGGTATAGCGGTATTGGCGGGCGCACGATGCACTTCGTAGATATACATCTAGGATATTATGTGGCCAGACGTCAAGGACGCCCATTTAAAAACCTATATTACTCGTCAAGTCTGAAACCAGATATCACTGTCACAGATGGCGAGCTTGTGCCACACTTTGATGAGTGGCAAGTACTAGAGACGCCGGGTCATACAGATCGCGATTTGTCTTTGTTTCATCTACCTAGTCGTGAAGTATACACCGCTGATTTAATCATTAAATTGCGCCATAAGTTCGTAGCACCATTTCCTGTCTATTACCCTAAAGACTATGTTCAATCGCTAAAAAAAATCAGAGCGTTGCAACCGTCAATGGTGATGATGGCACATGGTCGAGAGCTGGCGATGAGCGAGGCGGAGTTTGATGAGTTTATCGCTCATGCGCCTAAGCATCCACGTACCATCAAGGATACGATCAGACATAAACTACTATGGCGCAAGAGAGATAACTTTAGACTGTTTAAACGTAAGCACAATAAATAGAGGTATATAAAAGCTAAAAAACATGTTCAAAAAGCCCAGACGAAAAAAAGCCCAGTTACTAAGATAGTAACTGGGCTTTCTAAATATGGTGGGCTGTCCGCGACTCGAACGCGGGACCAATTGATTAAAAGTCAACTGCTCTACCAACTGAGCTAACAGCCCTGAAGAGTATATAAAAAAGCGATGCTTTTTAACTCTGCAAGAGAAAATTCTAACTAAAGAACTTTCTAAAACTAAACATCCTAATGATGTCTTTTAAACTTATCTTTATTAGTCCACTACCGGATAGGGTAGAACGATTAATAAAGATCAAACTAAATATGGTGGGCTGTCCGCGACTCGAACGCGGGACCAATTGATTAAAAGTCAACTGCTCTACCAACTGAGCTAACAGCCCTAACGTTTAAAGTGTTTGTATCCCTAAACGTGAGAGCACATTATATATATTATTATGACAATTACAACCCCACATGATAAAAAAAGTGTAATTCTCTTATAAAATTGCCAATTTATTCCAGTTTATTTAAATTTTCGTCATTATATCGATATTGACTGCTCTATTTTTGGCTAAAGCGAGTCAATAATCGATTATTAGTCTCGAGAAAGTGCTTCAACAGGATCTAGTTTGGCGGCATTACGCGCTGGCAAGAATCCAAATACTACGCCAATTAACGTCGAACAAACAAAAGCGGCAATAATAGAGGTTGATGAATAGATAACTTTGAAATTATCACCGCCCACACTATTAATCAGCTCACCAATGGCAAAGGCCAGTCCAATACCAATCAGTCCCCCTAAAATACAGACCAAAACGGCCTCAATGAGGAACTGCTGCATGATATCGCTCTGACGTGCGCCTACTGCCATACGTACACCAATCTCGTTGGTGCGCTCAGTGACAGAGACTAGCATAATGTTCATTACCCCAATACCGCCGACGATCAATGAAATAACCGCGACTGATGAAATAAGTAGAGTCATCGTGCCTGTCGTCGATTCAATGGTTTGACGGATAGAGTCTGAATTGCGCAGCTCAAAGTCATCTTTGCCATGGCGACTCTCTATCAAGTCAGAGATGGCTGTCTCTGCGGCGCTAGAAGAGATACTATCATCTAACAACGCTACAAAGCGGTCGATATTGGTACTACCCGTGACACGCGACATCACCGTTGTATAAGGCATATAGATAGTAGGCGTCGTCACACTGGGGCCAAAGCCACCATCGCTCTCTTCGAGTACGCCAATCACACGTCCAGGCACACTACCAACCAATATCACCTCGCCAACAGGGTTATCAATATCTGAGAAAAAGGTCTGCTTGGCATTATCATCAATGATGATATCTTGACTACGTAATGTGACGCTTTTTGCATCAAACCCTTGGCCCAATGCCAATGTCTCGCCAGTAACGGTTAGATAGTCTTCGCCAACGCCGTTGACGGTAGCATCCTCTTGTATACTACGATAGCGAACGCTAGAGTTGGCATTTACCTGAGGACTGACGCTGATAATATAGGGCTGATTGCCTACCGCTTCTGCGTCTTCTGGTGTCAAGTTGTCATCATTGTAACGGCGTCTAGGGTCGCCTCTAGGGTAGCCATCATTGACGGTGATGGTATTGGTGCCTAGCGAGCTAATATTAGCGAGGATTTGCTGCTGAGAGCCTTGTCCAAGACCTACGATAGATACAACCGCAGCGATACCGATGATAATACCGAGCATGGTCAGTAGGGTACGCATCTTATGCGCACGCATGGCAAGCAAAGACATTTTAAACGCTTCAAGCAGTCGATCAATAAAGCTACCAAAGGCGCTTTTACGATGCTCGCCAAGGATAGACTCTGGTTTTTTGTCTGTGTGCTTATAATGTTCAGTTTGATAGTCAGCGATGACATAGCCGTCTTTTAGCTCAATCACACGCTCCGCTTGCGCTGCCAGCTTTGGATCATGAGTGACCATGATAATGGTATGGCCTTGTGCGCTGAGGTCATGCAAAATCGCCATGACGTCTTCGCCAGACTTACTGTCTAGGGCACCCGTTGGCTCATCTGCCAAGATCACGTCACCACCATTCATCAGTGCACGAGCAACAGAAACGCGCTGTTGCTGTCCACCTGAGAGCTGATTGGGACGGTTGTTGACCTTATTGCCAAGGCCGAGGTCAGTTAGTAGCTTTTCAGCACGATTGGTGCGTGCCTCGGTATCCATGCCTGCATACACGGCAGGGACGGCCACGTTATCTTTGGCACTAATATCACCAAGCAAATGATAGCGCTGAAAAATAAAACCAAAATGCTCACGGCGCAGCTCAGCCAATTGATCGGCATCAAGCTTACGGGCAGATTGACCATAAATCTTATAATCGCCAGCAGTGGCTTGATCTAGACAGCCTAAGATATTCATCAAGGTGGACTTACCAGAGCCTGATTGTCCAATGATAGCAACCATCTCACCTTGATTGATAGTTAGATTGATATCATGTAAGACACGAATGGTTTGCTCACCAGCAGGGAACTCTCTGATAATGCCAGACAACTCCATAATAGGCTTGCCTGGTGCAGGGTGATTAACGGTATTGGTTTTTGCCAAATTATTTAAGTTATTTAAGTTATCTGAGCTGTTTGAAGGGTTAGCAGAAGTGTGTGACCCTAAGTTTTGAGCCGTGCTACTTTCAGAGCTATCTTCAGTCGACGGTTTAGGAGATTGAGATATAGTCATAGCAGTGTCTTTAATAAAGGCTAATAAGCGTTATAGCGTTGTTATGAAAGGGCTTCTATATTTAATAAGCCCTTTTTTATTCAACATAGTCAAAGAACAAGTTACATTCGAGGTCCACCAGGGATACGGCCGCTACCTGATTTCTTACCGCTTTCTTCACTGATGATTACTTCTTCCCCTTCTTTCAAACCACTTAAGATTTGCGCGTTTACTCGATTATCGATACCGACTTCTACAGTACGCTCTTCTACGGTTCCATCCTCTTTTAATACACGTACAAACTTACCAGTAGCTGCTTTGCCTTTTTCTTTACCTTTAGGGCGTTTTTCTTGTATCACTGTTGACGGTACTAACAGGGCATTTTTGGCTTCATTGACAATGATATAAATCTGCGCTGTCATATCAATGCGGAACAAGCGGTCAGGGTTTGGTACTTCTACGTAGCCGACATAATAGATAGCAGCGTCCGTTGAGCTGGTACTACTGATTTGCTCTGGGGCAGGCTCGATAGCCGTCAACGTCGCATCATACTGCTGATCTGGATTACCAATGATATTGAAATAAGCGGGCATACCAGCACTGACATTGATAACGTCAGCTTCCGAGATTTGCGCGTTGATACGTACGGTCGATAAATCCGCTAACGTCACTAGTGTTGGTGCCGTTTGATTAGCGTTAACCGTGGTGCCTTGCTCAGTCGTAATAGAAACGACAGTACCTGATATCGGGGCGCGAATCGTGGTATAGCTTAGGTCTTCTTCAGCAGTACTGACGTTGGTTCGTGATTTGCGTAATGCTGCTTGCTGACTGTTGATATTAGCTTCGGTGGTCGCAATTGCGGCTTTTGCTGTATCGATAGCCGCACGTGCATTGGCAACCGCTGCTTTTGCGGTGTCGACACTGGTCGCTTGCGTATCATATTCTTGCTGAGAAATAGCGTCGATAGCGACTAAGTCTTGCAAACGCGCAAAATCAGACTGGGCTTGTTTAAGCTCAGACTGACGGCTGGCAAGATCGGCATAGGCACTTTTTAGACTGGCTTGTTTGCTTAACGATTCTGCTTGCGCACTTTGTAGCGCGGCTTCGCTTTGTTCAAGACTGGCTTGTTCATTGCTCAGGCTGTTCTTCTGAGTCACTTGATCAATCTGCGCAATCAAATCGCCCTGTTTGACTTCGTCACCGACTTCAACGTACAGGCGTTTTACTTCACCAGATACCTGTGCCCCTACATCGACGGTATTTAACGCTTTTACTTTACCGGACGCCATGACATTGTTTTCAATATCACCGACTTCGACTGTTGCGGTTAAATAGTTAGGTGTGGTTTCTTCTGGTTTTAAAAAAGTATAGGCCAAAGCCCCTAATGCTACGATAATTAAGGTGATGACACCCCATTTTATAGCAGACTTTTTGCTTATTTTGCGCATGACAACAATCCAATCACAATTAAATCAAGTGTAGATATAGTAGAGACTTCACCTACAAAAGGGAATGGAAATTAGTTTACGAAAGGTTAAGGTAGCCAAGAATAGAGACAGGTACAGAAAAGAAATGCTTACTAAAAATCAATAAAACGGAGATTATAGGAGAATAAGATAGGGTAGTAGAATCTGGATTTATAGCGTTTAAATGTATAAACTAATAAGAAAAACGTATAGATTGGTAAGAGAAGAGATGGATAACTCGTGGCTAAGCGCAACAATAAAAGGTGGTGACAAGCGGATCAGTCTTAGCGCATCGCAAATAAACGCTTACCTGCGAGCTCTAGTGCTGCTTGTAATAATAGCTCCCATGCTGGCTGGCGAATAAGACCTTTAATAGCTTGGTCACAGCGGTAAAGCATGGCAGGCCATTCGGCCGTGTGCGTTTTTGACTGACGACGGCAGGCTTGTTGGTACAACCCTTGCTTACTACGCCAAATGCCTAATGCTTGAGGGTCTTGACCGTCCATAAGTTGAATGATTTGACGCATGTCTTTGCTAATAGCCCAGAGCACTAAAGTAGTGGGCTCATCGGTCGACTTTAGCTGAAACATGATTTTGGCAACCTGCGTACTATTACCCGCGAGCATCGCATCAGACAAATCAAACACACTAAATTGCGCGTCGCTGACCAATGCTGCTTGTAGGTCTGCAATATCCAATGCCACATTATTCACAGGTTGTGAAAAGCTATTAGATTGTTCGGTGCTACTGTCATTAGCACTATCTTCACTAGTACTGTTATTAGCCACTAGCTGCGGTGCAAACAGATAAGACAATCGCCATAGGGTTTGATAAGCACTTAGCAAATGATGCTCAGTGTGTGACATGAGTAGCTGCCACGCTTCTTGAGACAGTCGTAAGCCAAACTTCTGAGCTTGTATTTGTAGTAGCTGTTGGCGCTGCTGCTCATTATACAAATTGCAATCAATGACATTGCCGTATTGTGAAAAAGGAGCAAACCATTTGCTGCTCTGGCTGCGTTTGTCTTGCTTAGGTGTGAGCCACAACACACTATGACCGTGTGTGCCAGCTTGTGCCTCGACCGCAAAACGTTCCAGCTCGGCGATAACTGCTTTGTCAGGTTTATGATTGCCCGTCACGATTAAGGCGCTGGCATCATCAAATAGAGACTGACTGCCAAGCTCTGACAGTACTTCTTGCCAACTCTTGACAGAAATCAGCTCTATACGTTTGATTGCGTAATTTTGCGCGCGCCAGTGTGGACGCAGCGCATCTATCAACCATTGACTCAGCAGTGGCTCGTCACCGTGCGCCAGCCACAAGCCCGCTACCGCAACGGAAGGTTGCAGTAGTTTTGGATAGGCTTTTATGAAAGTATCTTGCATAGCGTGGTGTTACACAGGTTGATGAGCATGTAATACCAGTTCTAAAATATGATCAGCAGTGTCAAGCTAGCTTAGTCTACTCAATGTAGTACTTACGCTCGCTTAGTTTGCTACTCATACTTCTAGAAATGGTATCGTTTGATAATCAGAGCGACTAACTATTCCGGTTGTGGTAGGACGACAACGGTTGGTGTCAAACCTTTATTCATTTGCACAGATTGTTTGGCAGCAGGTGCGACTTTCGGAAGCGAGATAGCAACGTACTGGTCAGTGATACGGCGGGCTAAAGTATCATAGAGCCAATCGCGAGTCTGATCGCCTTGCTGATCGTCAGTACTGACAGATGCTTCGTTGTACTGATAGCTTCGCTCGACCTGAATGGGGTTGCTCAGTGTTACAGGCTTACCATTTTCCATCGTTTGATAGCTGACATCTGCTGATAGTACCAAGCGAATCTCTGTTAATACCCCAACCAATTCGTAACGTTTAAAACGTACATTACGGATATCGATAGCGGCAATAGACTCAGCCCCTGCTTGTTGGTTATTACGAGCAACTTCTTCTGAGCTCATATTACCAATAACATCGACACCTAATGTCTTTAGGCGACGCGTCAATGGTAGTTTCAGCGGGAATGAGGTGCGATTGTCTTCGATAATAACAGCTGTTTTTTCGACGTCAAGCAGCATCGCTGAGTCGTAGCCACGCAGCTGGAAGCCACAGCCGCTAAGAGCAGCGGCTGCACCTACCACCGCAAACATTGGCAGCGTAGCAAATAGGATTGCTCCGAGCTTTTGGCCATGGGACTTTTTGTTAGCTAGGCTGTGTGCGCTCGATTCTGGTTGCGCCTGCTCAGCTCGATGCTTGTATGACATAAACGCTATCCTCATATGATAAGAAGGCTTAGAGCACTAAGCCCAAAATACTTAGCCCAAGATACCTCAGCCTACAACCACGATGTTAACCAGTTTGTTAGGAACGACGATTTCTTTTTTGATCTCGCCAGTGATGAATTTTGCCACACTTTCCATAGTACGAGCTTGCTCTTTTAGCTGCTCAGGATCGCTGTTTGGTGCGACATCCATCTTACCACGCATCTTACCATTGACCTGTACCACCATGGTGATCATGTCCTGTACCAGCGCACTTTCATCCACGGTTGGGTAGTCCAATGTTAAGGTATCAAGACCCAACTGCTCAAGCAGATGCTCGCCAACGTGCGGCGCGTATACAGATAGCATAATTAGCAGATTGGTCAATGCTTCGTGTTTGACGTGCAGCTCTTGCTCATTACTCGCGTTAAAGCCAGTCAGCTCATTAGCAAGTTCCATAAGGCTTGATACTGGCGTGTTCAATGCCAGACGATCACCCAAATCACTGTCAATCTTAGCAATCGTTTCGTGCGTTTTACGACGTAAGTTTTTGGCTTCTTTGCTCAACCCGTCTGTGTTCAAGGTAGCACTATTAAGCGTATCAATATTGATATTGACGGCCGTTAGCGCTTGCATATGGTCGGTTGCAATGCGCCATACTTTTTTCACAAAGTTATAAGGACCTTTTAGCGCGTCGTCTGACCATTCAAGCGTTTGATCCGCAGGCGCAGTAAATAGCGTATATAGACGAACCGTATCAGCACCATATTTATCAATGGTTAGCTGTGGATCTACACCATTATTCTTTGATTTAGACATTTTTTCGATTTTGCCAATCGTCACTGGCTGTCCATCTGACTTCAAGATAGCTTTGATTGGTTGACCGCGTTCGTTGAAGTCAATATCGATATCTTCTGCAAAATAGTAGGTCGTACTGCCATCCGCATTGACGCGGTAGAACGTACCAGCAAGCACCATGCCTTGGGTCATTAGATTGGCAAATGGCTCGTCGCCTGTGACTAAGTTTTCGTCACGCATAAGCTTATGGAAGAAACGCGCATACAACAGATGCATCACCGCATGCTCGACACCGCCGACGTATTGATCGACCGGCAACCATTTATTGGCAGCAGACTTGTTGACCATGTTTTGCGCATCATTTGGGCTAGCAAAGCGTGCATAGTACCAGCTTGACTCTACAAAGGTATCAAAGGTATCGGTCTCACGCTCAGCAGGATTACCACATTTAGGACAAGTGGTATTGACAAACTCTGGTATATTTTTAAGTGGATTACCGCGACCATCAGGTACGACGTCGGTTGGCAATACAACTGGTAGGTCTTGCTCTTCAACAGGTACCGTACCACAATGCTCACAGTTGATCATTGGGATAGGGCAACCCCAATAGCGCTGGCGAGAGACACCCCAATCACGTAGGCGATACTGGATCTTTTTCTTAGCCAGCTCTTTTGGCTCAAGTTTGGCTAGCATTGCTTCAAATGCTTGCTCAAAGTCTAGACCATCAAACTCACCTGAGTTAACCAAAGTGTTGCGCTCAGTATAAGCAAGATTTACTTCACTATCGTTTGCTTTGGCATCTGCTTTTAGCTCATCAAAATAGCCATCAGGGGTATTGATGACCTGTTTGATCGGTAGGTTGTACTTAACCGCAAATTCATAATCACGCTCATCGTGAGCAGGTACCGCCATGACGGCGCCTGAGCCATAGCTCATTAGGACATAATTTGCTACCCACACTGGCACTTCTTCACCAGTCAAAGGATGCGTAACAGTTAGGCCTGTATCCATACCGATTTTTTCAGCTTTAGCCAAATCAGCCTCAGCGACTGAGCCTTTTTTGCAAAGGGCACAGAACTGAGCGATTGCGTCATCTTGCTCAGAGGCATACTGTGCAAGTGGATGCTCTGCGGCAACAGCGACATAAGTCACACCCATCAAGGTATCAGGACGAGTGGTGAACACATCTAAGGTGTTTTCTTCGCCAGCAAGCTCATAAGGGAAGTGCACTTCCATACCGGCACTACGACCAATCCAGTTGCGCTGCATGGTTAGTACTTCAGATGGCCAGTGACCTTCTAGCTGATCCAAATCATCTAATAGCTCATCAGCATAGTCAGTGATGTTGAAGTAGTACATAGGGATGTCACGTTTTTCGACCGCAGCACCACTACGCCAGCCTTTGCCATCGATGACTTGCTCGTTTGCTAAAACAGTGTTGTCAACAGGATCCCAGTTGACCGTCGACAGCTTTTTGTAGACTAGACCTTTTTTGTATAATTGCAAAAATAACCACTGCTCCCACTGATAATACTCAGGGCTACAAGTGGCAAATTCACGTGACCAGTCAATAGACAGGCCTAGCAATTTAAGCTGCGCACGCATGCTGTCAATATTGGCAAATGTCCATGCCGCAGGTGGCGTTTGGTTAGCAATCGCTGCGTTTTCAGCTGGCAGGCCAAAACCATCCCAGCCCATTGGCTGCATAACTTCATAGCCTTTGAGACGATAATAACGGCTCAATACGTCAGAAATCGTATAGTTACGGACGTGGCCCATATGCAGCTTACCACTTGGATAAGGAAACATCGACAGCATGTAACGACTTGGCTTGTCGCTTGGCTCGTTGCTTACTTCAAAGCGCTTGTCAGTGGCCCATTTGGTCTGCTGCGCGGCTTCTATCGCTTGTGGGTTATAATAGTTGTTTTCTGTTTGGTCTGCTGTCACGGCGTTGCTCATAGTCGGCTCGAAATTGGTTGATACTGATTTATTTAATACGGATTTGTTTAATACTGATCAAAATAGGTGGAATTTGACAATGCCATAGCATAGCGTAATTTGGCGAAAATTGCGACGATATGATGCAGTTGCTTACTAGGTTTGACGATTAAAAGTAAAGCATTCTCTATATCCCGTCAGCCTTAGGTATAATAGACAAATTAATGAATATTTATGAGGATTTATCATGACCATCACCATTTACGGTATCAAATCATGTAGCACGATGAAAAAAGCGTTCACTAAGCTAGACGATTTAGATGTCAGCTATAATTTTCACGATTATAAGAAACAAGATATTGAGAAAGAAACGGTACAGCGCTGGGTAAATGAGCTAGGTATCGACAAAGTGCTTAATAAGCGTGGTACGACATGGCGCAAGCTAGACGACAGTCAAAAGCAAGCGGCTGATGCTAGTGTAGACAGCGCGATAGATTTACTTGTGGAAAATACCAGCATGATCAAACGTCCGATTGTAGAAGGTCAGGTGGCAGATAAAGATCAAGCCGTATTACTATGCGGCTTCGATGAATCTGAGTTTGATAAAGTTTTTTCGTAAAATTAATTTATAAAAATTAAGCTAGGCTTATCTATTAAGTATAAAAATACATAAGAAAGCCCGAGCGTTTTACTAACTCGGGCTTCTCTACACTTAGCTTTTTTATATCTAGTATTGCTACATGTTGCTAGCTCAATGATAAGTCTATCTCGCGACTAATGAGCGTACCAACCCCTTCGTTGGTGAAAATCTCAAGTAAGGTCGCATGAGGAACACGGCCATCAACGATTACCGCACTTTTGACGCCGCTACGTACCGCATCCAGCGCACATTGAATTTTAGGAATCATACCGCCTGAGATAGTGCCATCTTCGATTAAGCTATCAACTTTCTTTGGCGTGAGTCCAGTTACCACTTCGCCATCACGGCCCAATACGCCTTTGATATTGGTTAATAGCATCAGTTTCTCTGCTTGTAAAAACTCCGCTACTTTACCTGCGACTAGGTCAGCATTAATGTTGTAGGTATTGCCTTCAGCGTCAACGCCAAGTGGCGCGATTACAGGGATAAAATCAGAGGCAATTAACATGTTGATCACGTCTTTATTGACACTGACCACATCACCGACGAATCCTAAGTCAACTGGTACAGCGATACCATCTGCGCCAATTTTTTCCATCATCAGTTTTTTGGCTTGAATCAAGTTTGCATCTTTACCTGTAAGACCAATCGCGCGACCGCCATGTTTATTAATCAAGCTAACAATCGATTTGTTGACGCTACCGCCCAAGACCATTTCTACGATATCCATGGTGCTTTTGTCAGTGACTCGCATGCCATCGATACGGTCTGATTGACGTCCGAGCTCTTTTAGGAGATTATCAACTTGCGGGCCACCACCATGTACGACTACTGGATGCATACCGACGGTTTTTAACAACACAATATCGCGAGCAAATGAGCTTTCAAGCTCAGGGTCGGTCATGGCGTTGCCGCCGTATTTTACGACGATGAGTTTATCAACAAAACGTTGGATATAAGGCAGAGCAGTGGTCAATACTTCAGCGGTGTTTTTGGCATCATCTAAGTTAAGCGTCATTACAAACTCCTAAGGGCCGGTTTTAAATTGGTTGTTTTTCTACTGTGTCCAATGAGACAGTTATATGTTTTATGAGGCTACTCCGCAGGAATAGCAAGAATCTGTTCTGCTAGTGCTGCGTTAAATGGTCGGCATAAAGCGCCAAATGTCGCCTGAATGTCTTTTAGGTCATCTATACTGTCACCCGCAAAGCGCGCGGTCAGGCTATTGCTGGTATTTGATTGGCGCAGTACGCCAAAGCCATGCGCAAAATCTAAACGCACACCATCGATACAGCTCAGCTTGGTTCCTACAGGTAATAATTCATGCGTCTGTTTTAATGCTATTTGCGTCTTCGCAGTAGCGCAAGTACACGCTGATGACCTGCATGTCGTGGCGGGCAGATAAGTGTCTTCTAATTGCTGACTGTATGAAGAAGAAATACTATGAGTAGACATATCTACTAGATACTGCAAGTAATGACAAAATCTCGTTAATTGTTCTACGAGAGAGCAGTCGGTAGTAGCCGTTTGCGGCATTGGCAAGTAATGGTCAGTAGTACTGACTATAGTGGGCAAGCTTTGGATGATATCTGATAGTTGTTTTTTATCATTAGCATCATTCTGAGTTTGGTCAAGCCAATGCAGCAACCGTAATGCGGCATACATCGCATCATCATAAGGGATAAAGCGGCTGTCATTAAAGATGAAATGCCCTGATAATTCACCAGCAAAGACAATCTGATTGTCAGGATGCTGTACCTGCTGGCGCATAAAGCTGCTGCCAGTTTTGCTAATTACAGGTGTAGTACCAAGCTCAGATAACAGTCTTGGCAAATGATGGGCGCACTTAATGTCGAAAAGAACTTCAGATGCTAATAAAGAGTCGCTAAGAGAGTTAGGATGTTCAGTAATAGCAATACGTGCCAATAGATAGAGCAAATGATCGGGCGTAACTATCTTGCCGTTGTTATCAACGATCATCAAACGATCGCCATCGCCATCGAACGCCAAGCCTATATCTGCTGCATGCAAAACAACGGCTCGTTGCAATTCGTTTAAGCGGTTTGGTTCGGTGGGATCTGGATTACCAAGGGGGAAATTACCATCAGGTCTGTCATTGAGAAAAATAACATGCTGGCAAAAACGTTCAAACAGGCGTTGAGCAATGCTCCCAGTGGCGCCATGCATACAGTCAATGGCTATGACCAAATCAAGTTTATAGGCGCTTTTCTGATTGGCTGCAGTTGCCGAGTGATGGTGTTGAAATAATTGTTCAAATACCTGCGCAATAGCATCGATATAGACGCTTGCTACTTGATGAGCAGGTAGTTGCTCAAGCAAATCAATTGGTAATTTTGAGTCGTGGCTACTCTTAAGATTTTTAATGCCTTCTGAAAACCAGATAGGGTTGTTAGCTTGATTATCGGGATAGGTGTGATGACCATGATTGGCGGTGAGTTGATGATAGAGCGTCTGTATCTCTGAGCTACTAGGAGACTTGTTATTTACTAACCATTTGATACCTAGTATGTCTTTAGCAGAATGGCTCGCTGTTACGACAATGCCATGACCTTGATACTGCATTGCCCAAAATGCCATCATCGGTGTAGTAATCAGACCTAACTGGATTACGCGTAAACCCTGCTGAGCTAATACAGTAGAGAGTGTATGTGCAATGGCTTCACTACCAACGCGCATATCATAACCAACAACGACAACATTTTGCTTAGTATCAACAGAGGTACTAGCATTGATATTTCGAGACGGTTGACTGTCTTGGGAATTGTAGAGAATAGCAAACGCATCGCCTAACGCTTGTATAAAACTGCTAGTAAAATACTGGTTGGTACCACGAATGTCATAAGCACGGAATAAGGATTGCTGCGCCGCAAAAGGTGGCATTGCTTACTCTCCTTATAACCGTGATAGGTGTTCAATGATAAATAAAAAATGAATAGCGCAAGGTTTTATATATAGCTCAAGCAAAATTCTAATCGCTATCTAAAAATTACTAACAGGATGGACCATCAAAATAGCTACTATTGGCGACCTGAGTGTCCAAACCCGCCCGCACCGCGTACGCTTTCATCACTAAATTCTGCAACCACTTCAAACTCAGGACGCGCAACAGGTACCACGATGTACTGTGCCATGCGATCGCTTGGATTAAGAACAAAGTCTTCGTTACTGCGGTTCCAAATACTAACCATCAGCTCGCCCTGATAGTCGGCATCGATTAGCCCAACCAAGTTACCCAAGACGATACCGTGCTTATGACCAAGACCTGAACGCGGTAAAATCATACCTGCATAATTAGGATCTTGAATATAAACCGCAAGGCCAGTGCCAACTAAATGGGTTTCACCTGCTTTAATCGTTAATGGCTCATCGATGCAAGCACGTAAATCAATACCTGCACTGCCATCGGTGGCACGAGTTGGTAAAGAAAACGCTTTATCTTCAGTAATTTTAGGGTTTACCACTTTAACTTGTACAGCTTGCATAACACACTCACTTAACGATTTGATGGTTTTTAAATTATGATTTTAAACTCGAGCTTTGAACTAGAGTTTTAAACAAATCTTATTCGACATTTTTATATAAATAACAACTCTATATTTTAATTATTCAGCAATTCAGCAATTCAGCAATTCAGCAATTCAGCAATTCAGCAATTCAGCAATTCAGCGTTTAACTAAAGTATCAACACGCTGGCCAATCCTAAAAATGACATAAAGCCGACGATATCCGTGACGGTCGTTAGGATAACCGAAGCAGATAGAGCAGGGTCGATATTCATTCGTTTTAGCATCAACGGTATGCTGATCCCCGAGACATTAGCCGCAGTCATGTTGATCGCAATGGCAAAACCGATGACGGCACTGATCTTAATATCATGAAACCATAACTGAGCAATAAACGCCATAATTATCGCCCAGATGATACCGTTTATCGCACCCACCCATAGCTCTTTATTCAACAGCCAGACACGGTTAGAACCACCGATTTGACCCATCGCCATACCGCGGATAACGACCGTCAGCGTCTGTGAGCCAGCAATACCGCCCATACTAGCGACCACTGGCATCAGTATCGCTAGCGCCACGACTTGTGCTAGTACTTCTTCAAACTGTCCAATCACTGCTGCGGCCAATAGGGCGGTACATAAATTGATACCTAGCCAAACGCTACGGCTTTTAGCACTGGTTAGGATAGGGGCAAACAGCTCTTCATCTTGGCTAACACCAGCGAGGTTTTTCATGGTGCTGTCGACATCATCTTGGATAATCTCCATGATGTCTTCACCGTTTAGTTGACCAACCAGCTCGCCATGGCTATTGATGACTGGGGCAAAACGGATGTCTTCTGAACGAAAAATCGCAGCAGCATCTTGGATATCCAAACGATCATTAATCGTAATGGCAGTGTCAATCAGCTCCGAGACCAAGGTATTCTGCTTATGCTTGATTAAATCTACTAGACTCAATAGCCCTAGTAATTGCTGGCTTTGATCGACAACGAGCAGCTCTTGGCTCTCGTCATCGAGCAGGTCGTCGTTTTCACGCAGCCATTCTTGCACATCTGCTAGGTAGATATCATCCCTTATCTGGATAATATCGGGATCCATATAGCTACCCACTTCCCAGTCGGCATAAGTATCAAGCTTGTTGACTTGAACCCGCGTCTCTTCGTCCAGCGTTGCCATAACCGAGGTACGTACGCTCTCAGTGACAGTGTCCAAAATCTCAGAGATGTCTTGAGCATCAAGGTCTTGGGTAAATAAGGAGATTTCTTGAGAAGAAATATTCTCCATCAATGGCTGGCGCGTATCGACATCTAGTTCGGCAAGTACCTCACCTTTGATATGCTCTGGCACCTGCGCCCAAATCAACAGACGGTTTTGAGTTGGGAAGGACTCTAGTAGGTTGGCAATCTCATATTCGGACTGCTTTTCTAAAAACTCTGTAATGGCCTCGTATGCTTTGTCAGCAACCAAACCCTGCAGATACAGAAGCTTATATTCGGCACTATATTCAGCCGAGTTATAGTCTCCTGACAGCATGGCGGTTCGTTCCTGATTGGGCGTCGGGGTAGGCATAAGTGTTCCAAGTTTTTACAGTATATGAAGAACAATAACGATTATAACAATCGTTTTTTACGCAGTCTAAAGCGTGTTCTCTTGAGCGTTTTACTTAAGTGTTTATTACTCAGATGCTTAAATGTTTTGAGTAAGATCAACGCTTACCCAGTAACGCTCGAATATTGGCCAGATATTCGTCAGCAACGGCTTCTGGGTCTTTGGTCGCTTTTTTCTTTTTCGCTTTGGCAGGCCAATCAATATGATCCTCAGGCAGCTCGTCCAAAAATCTTGATTCTGAGGTAACGCGCATCTGACCACCGGCACGGCGCTGAGTCGCGAGCGTCAATGTCAGCTCACGACGCGCACGGGTAATGCCCACGTACATCAGACGGCGCTCTTCTTCGACCGTTTCACTCATG
Source organism: Psychrobacter proteolyticus (assembly GCF_039762275.1). GTDB lineage: Bacteria > Pseudomonadota > Gammaproteobacteria > Pseudomonadales > Moraxellaceae > Psychrobacter > Psychrobacter proteolyticus_C. The sequence continues at coordinate 27,120 of NZ_JBDLOB010000001.1, forward strand.
ATAGAGTTGCGATGCGGCAGCATCTCTTCCTCAAGCCCCATGATATAAACAAAATCAAACTCCAAGCCCTTTGCCGCATGCAAGGTCATCAAGTTGACTTTGTTGGTATTCTCTTCTTCTTGCTGCTGCTCAAGCATATCAAGCAGAACCAGCTTACGAATGATGGTATCAATCGTTCGGTCTTCATCTTCTTCAGCGCGATTAATCAAGGACTGAATACTGGTGTACAGCATATCGATATTATCAATACGGTTTTTTTCTTGTTGCGGCGTTTTGGCATCGCTACGGACAAAGTCAATATAACCTGTCTCATCAATCATCTGGCGTACGATCGGCACAGGGTCTGGGTGTTGATCCAGCTCACGCGTATAGTGCTCGATGAATTCACCAAACTCTTTTATCGTACCATAAGCCTTTGACGGCAATACATGAGTCAGACCTGCATGAGTACAAGAGGCCAGTAACGATATGCTGTGCTCCTGCGCAAACAAACCAAGTTTTTCTAGCGTTGCAGGTCCCATACCGCGCTTAGGTGTATTGATAATACGCAAAAACGCACTGTCATCTTCGGGGTTCAAAATCAGGCGCAGATAGCCCATGATGTCTTTGATTTCACTACGCGCAAAGAATGACTGACCGCCTGATAATTTATAAGGCACTTGCAGCTGGCGCAGTTGTGCCTCTAGCATACGTGCTTGAAAGTTACTGCGGTACAGTACGGCATACTGTTCCCACTCATTGCCGAAACGCAGCTTATGCGTGACGATTTCTTTGGCCACGCGCTCGGATTCATCATCGTCATTACGGCAGTTAATGATGCGGATTTTTTCGCCTTGACCTTTATCCGACCATAGTTTCTTTTCGAATAAATGCTCGTTATTTAGAATAACGGCGTTGGCAGAGGTCAAGATACGCGTGGTTGAGCGATAGTTTTGCTCAAGCATAACGATTTTTAGTTTTGGAAAATCTTCTTTTAGCAGTGCCATGTTTTCGGGCTTTGCCCCGCGCCACGCATAGATAGATTGGTCATCATCACCAACCACGGTGAAGCGACCTTGCGGCCCAACCAAATACTTAATCATCTCATACTGGGCGGTATTGGTATCTTGATACTCATCGACCAATAAATAGCGAATACGGTTCTGCCATTTGTCACGCAGTTCTCTGTTCTCACGCAATATTTTGGTTGGTAATACAATCAAGTCATCAAAATCGACCGCATTGTAAGCACGCAAGTTACGCTCATAAAGTGCGTATAACGTGGCAAAAATCATGTCTTCTGGATCGTCTAGCGTTTCCATCGCCTTATCAGGCTCGACCAAGTCATTTTTCCAATCGGAAATCATTTTGATGGCTTTACCGACCAACTCGCGGCTTTCAGCGCCGCTTAAGTTATCGCGCATCATCAGCTCCATCAGCAATCGCTTACTGTCGTCGCTGTCCATGATGGAAAAGTTGCCTTTTAGTGGAGTATGAATCAGCTCATAGCGTAAAAACTGTAGACCAAACTGGTGAAACGTCGACACCGTTAGCCCGCGCATTTTTTCGCTTGGTAGCAGTTTGCTGACTCGTGCTTTCATTTCACGTGCCGCTTTATTCGTAAAGGTCACGGCGGTGATACGCTCAGCTGGCATGTCGCACTCTTGGATTAGGTAAGCAATCTTACGCGTAATCACAGAGGTCTTGCCGGAGCCCGCACCTGCAAGTACAAGTAATGGACCAGATACGTAGAGCATGGCCTCGGATTGTTTGGGATTGAGTTGACTCATAACGTGACCTGTAAGACAAAAGCAAAAAAGAGGGTAGCGCTGATATGACAAAGATAGATAAACGCAGCGCGCATCATCAAAACTCGTATCGTTGCGATATTTTAATAATCTTTATTATAAGAATAATAGAATTTAAGGTTTGATGATGGCATATCATAAAAATCTGGTGGGTCATTATAAAGCAAAAATGCTCACTTTGGGGGAGGACTTGGGTGATGAAAGTGGGGTATTCGGACACTTGATTTTTGACAAATAGCGTGGCAGTGTTTGCTCATAGCCAAAAGTACGGATTTGGGGTTAATATAAGGTAAGGTCTATATCATAATTCATAGTAAAAAAAACACATTTTTTTTACACAGAAAGTGACCGTTCAATACAGTTAAAAACTAGCTTTTAGGCACTGATATGCGTATAGTACGTAAATAATTTATGCCAGTTGTCACGTCATTGTTGACCACGTGTAATGAGCTATTAAATCAATTAAGTAAGCAGTCAGATATGATATTGATTTAATACGTTGATCTTACGTTGTTAGAAGATGCGTTGGGCGACCAGCCTTTATCCGCGCGCATACCGGAATCTCTACAGTTGGTCACGTCTGACATCGTCGTCAATAAGCTTGATAATTGGTTGTTACCAGCAAAATACCTAACATGTGACTCAATGACAGTTACTTAAACACAGTGACAGTTACTGAAGTGCAGTGACAATTACTTAAATGAAGTCACTTTTTAAATAAAGTCACTTTGTGTTTTCGTCTGCGTTATACCTGTCGCAACATGGCCTGAGTGGGTCAGTGCTTGCGCTGTGTCTAACACTCGATTGGGTGAGGAGCACGTATTATCATGTCTGCTTTTAATTGGTCAGCCATTGCTTTTATCTTAGCCGCCATTGGGCTAGTTGTCTTTATGCTGGTCGTACCGCGCTTACTTGGCGGTCGCTCTCAAGGATCACAAAAGGAAGAAGTATTTGAAGCGGGTGTTGTCGGATCTGGCAACGCCCGTATTCGTTTGTCTGCCAAATTTTATTTGGTCGCAATCTTCTTTGTGATTTTTGATTTAGAGGCGCTATATCTCTACGCTTATGCTGTGTCAGTACGAGAGGCGGGTTGGCTTGGCTTTGCCGCCGCTGGCACGTTTATCACTATTCTGATTATCGGTTTGATTTATGAGCTGAGCTTGGGTGCGATGAACTGGGCACCTGCTGACAAGTTACGCAAAAAAGTACGCTTATATGCGGCGCCTGCAGGCTTTAACTTAGCAGACATCACCAAGTTTGATGGTGCTCATGAGCTAATGGTCGATCCGACAGGTAAAGTGCCAGCACAGTCATCCGGTCAAATCAATGTCTCAAACAATATTGAGACCAATCGTCGTCATCTACAAAACATCGATCATATTAATACCACGGGTAACGTCACTTCTGTGGATTTTGCGACGTCTGCTCAGCAGGACAAAACTGAACGTTGATAGCAGTTGATGCTCAGCCTAAGCGTTCGCAAAAACGAGCAGCAAAGCATGAAGGCGTCAGTTCTGTATGTATTAATGATCGCTGATGATTAGCCACTTATTAATAATAAAATTATGGTGACAGCGCGAGCAAGATGATTGCCACGCCAAGCCTAATATGAAGGTTGTATGTTATGAAATACACATTAACAAAAGCCAACCCCGATGCAGATACCTATCCTGCACAGACCAGTCAAACGGTCAATGATCCTATCGAAGATGAAGTGAATAAAAACGTCTTTATGGGTCGTCTTGAAGACCTCGTTCATTCAACAGCAAACTGGGGGCGTAAGAACTCACTCTGGCCATTTAACTTTGGTACCTCTTGCTGTTATGTTGAATACGCTACTACCTTAACCGCCGTTCATGATTTGTCACGTTTTGGGGCAGAGGTTATTCGTGCCTCGCCTCGTCAGGCGGATGTCATGATCGTCGCTGGTACTTGCTTCGTTAAGATGGCTCCTGTCATCCAGCGCCTATATGAGCAAATGCTTGAGCCAAAATGGGTTATCTCTATGGGTGCCTGTGCCAACTCGGGCGGCATGTATGATATTTATTCTGTCGTACAAGGCGTCGACAAGATTATCCCTGTTGATGTGTATGTGCCAGGTTGTCCGCCGCGTCCAGAAGCGCTTATTCAGGGCTTGATGTTATTGCAAGAATCTATTACTAAAGAGCGTCGTCCGCTGGGTATTCATGTCAATGAGCAGGGTATCTATCAGCCACAAATGACGCCTGAGCGTGACCGCAAGCAGGCAGATCGTATCGCTGTCAAAAACTTGCGCAGCCCAGACAGTATTTAAGTTTCAAACAGCATTTAGACTTGTAGTAACAGTTTCAATATTTTATGCGCTTATCATAGTTCGGTTATGATTAACATAGCTCAGTTATGGTTGACATAGTTCGGTTATGACTAACATAGTTCAGTTATGATTAATGAAGGAATACATCATTCATGGTCACGGTAGTCGAAAACATAGATCCTAAGATCAAGCCCGTCCCAGCAGTTATCACAGAGCTGGAGCAAAAGTATGCTGGTAAATTTGTCGTGCAGCAGACTGTGGATGAGATTCCAACGGTTTGGGTGGCGCGTGCTGATTTATTAGATATTCTCTTATTCTTGCGCAAACTGCCTAAACCGTATGTCATGCTATTTGACTTGTCAGCGATAGATGAGCGTTTACGCCAGCATCGCGCAGGTTTACCTGACAGTGACTTTACGGTGTTTTATCACTTGATGTCGCTTGAGCGTAATAGCGATGTACGTATCAAGGTCGCGCTGAGCGAAGACGATGTCAATGTACCGAGCGCCACCAATATTTGGCCAAATGCCAACTGGTATGAGCGCGAAGTATGGGACATGTTCGGTATTGTTTTTACAGGTCATCCGCATTTAACCCGTATTTTATTACCGAAATATTGGGAAGGTCATCCACTGCGTAAAGAGTACCATGCGCGCGCGACTGAATTTACCCCGTACTTCTTGAATACTGCTAAGCAACAATACGAGCAAGAAAACCTGCGTTTCGTCCCAGAAGAGTGGGGCATGAAGCGTTCAGGTCGTGATGAAGACTTTATGTTCTTGAACATCGGTCCTAACCATCCCTCTGCTCACGGTGCCTTCCGTTTGGTGCTACAGCTAGATGGTGAAGAAGTCGTCGATTGTATTCCTGATATTGGCTATCACCATCGCGGCGCGGAAAAAATGGCTGAGCGCCAAACTTGGCATTCATTTATTCCTTATACCGACCGTATTGATTATCTCGGCGGTGTAATGAATGAGCTGCCGTATATCATGTCGGTTGAGAAACTTGCTGGAATCACTATTCCACCGCGCGCTGAAACTATCCGTGTGATGATGAGTGAGTTTTTCCGTATTACCAATAACTTACTATTCGTCGGTACGTTCATTCAGGATGCGGGTGGTATGACACCTGTATTCTATATGTTTACCGATCGCCAAAAAGCCTATGACGTGATCGAAGCCGTGACTGGCTACCGTATGCATCCCGCTTGGTTCCGTATCGGTGGTACGGCTGCTGATCTGCCACGTGGCTGGCAGCGCTTGGTGCGTGAGTTCTTAGATTGGATGCCAAAACGCTTGGACGAATATGTCAAAGCGGCATTGCAAAACAGCGTGCTTAAAGGCCGTACCCAAGGTGTTGCTCAGTACAATGCTAAGCAAGCATTGGCTTGGGGCGTGACTGGCGCTGGTCTGCGCGCGACAGGCGTTGATTTCGATCTGCGTAAAGCACGTCCATACATGGGCTATGAGAATTACGATTTTGAAGTGCCAGTTGGCTACAACGGTGATGCTTATGATCGCTGTATGGTCAAAGTCGAAGAGATGCGTCAGTCATTACGTATCATCCGTCAATGTATGGACAATATGCCACAAGGTCCTTATAAAGCGGATCATCCACTGGCCGTACCACCGCCAAAAGACCGTACGCTAAATGATATCGAAACGCTTATTAATCACTTTATCTCGGTATCTTGGGGTCCTGTGATGCCAGCGGGCGAATGTACAACGATCGTCGAGGCGACCAAAGGTCTGAACAGTTATTACATCACCTCAGACAAGGCCACAATGAGCTATCGTACCCGTATTCGTACGCCGACATTTGCGCATTTGCAGCAGATGCCATCGGTCATCAATGGCTCGCTGGTTTCTGATGCCATTATGTACCTAGCATCGATTGATATTGTGATGGCGGATTGTGATCGTTAGAGCCGCTGCTTCAAAAGTATTTGTTCATCAATATATTATTGCCTGATGGCACACCAAAATGCTGTCACTTGTCGATATAACCACAGTTTCAATCAGACTGATATTGGCTTGTGATAGAGCAGGATGAGTGAGGAAAGACAGAAGATTATGAAAATTGTTTCCGACAAAATGCCAAAAGTAGATGTGGAAAGCATTCTCACCAGTGATGAAATCGCTGCTATTCATGAGTTTATGCACCATTACCCACAGGCGCGTGCTGCCTCGCTAGATGCGCTAAAAATCGTGCAAAAGCGCAACGGTTGGGTCGATGATGCGCAAGCAAATGCCATTGCTAATATCCTAGACATTCCGATGTCAGACATGGATGGGGTTGCGACTTTCTTTAACCGTATTTATCGCCAGCCTGTCGGTCGCCATGTGATTCTCATATGTGACTCTGTGGCGTGTTATTTGACAGGTTATGAGGCGCTGTCAGCTGAGATTAGATCACAGCTAGGTATTGAGTACGGTCAAACTACTGTTGATGGACGTTTTACCCTATTGCCAATTTGCTGCTTGGGCAACTGTGATAAGGGACCAGCGGTACTGATTGATGAAGACACTTACGGCCCTGTTCAGCCATCTGAGGTCGCGCAATTATTGGAGCTATACGCATGAGTTTAACGATTTCAGAGCAAATTGCTCGTCGCGGTCAAGGCCAAGCGCCAAGCCAGCTAAATGCACAGCGTGTTCCAATCTATGGTGATAAAGCGACAGCCACTAGCGAAACCAAGCCTTTGACGTGGCGTTTAGCGCATCATGATGCCGTGCTTGATTTAGCTACTTATGAATCTCTAAAAGGCTTTACGGGTCTAAAAGAAGCGCTATCTAAGTCGCCTAAAGACGTCGGCAATATGATTAAAGCGGCCAATGTCCGAGGTCGCGGCGGTGCGGGCTTTAATGCTGGTCTAAAGTGGTCATTTATGTCGCCGCCGGACGGTTTGCCGCGTTATCTGATCTGTAATGCGGATGAAATGGAGCCGGGCACGTTTAAAGACCGTTTGCTCATGGAGCGTCTACCGTTTCAGCTAATCGAAGGTATGCTGATTACCGCTCATGCGATTGGCGCCACTGACGGTTATATCTTTATCCGCGGTGAGTATATCTTGGCCGCTGAGCGTTTGGTCGCTGCTATCGAAGAGTGCTTGGCCAACAATCTAATGGGCGACAATATTTTAGGCTCAGATTTTAGTTTTAATCTGCATGTGCATACTGGCGCTGGACGTTATATCTGCGGTGAAGAAACAGCGCTAATTAATTGTCTAGAAGGCCGCCGTGCTAACCCACGTACCAAGCCGCCGTTTCCACAAATCTCTGGTGCATGGGGTCGTCCAACCGTTGTCAACAACGTTGAAACTCTGTGTAATATGCCAGCAATTTTGAATCATGGCGTTGAATGGTATCAGTCGTTATCTGAAATCAAAGGCAAAAGTAAAACGCCGGGCACCAAACTATTCGGCTGCTCAGGTTTAGTTAATGATCCAGGCCTTTGGGAATTACCGTTTGGTTATACAGCTCGCGAAATCATTGAAGATTTAGCCGGTGGTATGAAAGATGGTAAAACGCTGAAGGCTTGGTTACCGGGCGGTGCTTCTACTGACTTTTTAACCGCAGAGCATTTGGATGTAGTCGTGGATTTTGACACCATTCAAAATGCGGGTAGCCGTATGGGTACTGGTCTGATTATGGTTGTTGATGAATCACAAGACATGGTGCCATTACTGCGCAACCTTGAGATTTTCTTTCAGCGCGAGTCATGTGGTTGGTGTACACCATGCCGTGATGGTCTGCCATGGGGCGTTAAACTGCTTACCGCCATCAATGATGGTGAAGGGCAAGTGGGCGATGTAGAAAAACTAGAAGGCCTGACGCGTGACTTATGGATTGGTAAAACATTCTGTGCGCATGCTCCAGGTGCGATGGAACCACTAATGAGTGCGATTAAATATTTCCGTCCAGAGTTTGATCAAAAAATCGCGCAGGCGGTTGGTGTCGATGTTATTGATGCTGCAGCCAACCAACAGCCAGTAGTGAAATAAGGAGAGCGGCATGGCAGTCATACATATTGATGGAACCACTGTCGAAGTAGATAGCGCAGATAACTTGCTACAAGCCTGCTTATCACTCGGCATTGATGTGCCGTATTTTTGTTATCATCCAGCCCTTGGCTCAGTAGGCTCGTGCCGTCAGTGCGCGGTCAAGCAATTCCAAAATAAAGAAGATATGGAAGCGGGTCGCGGTCGCCTTGTGATGTCTTGTATGGTCGCTCCTGGCGATGATATGTACATCTCGGTCACTGACGATGAAGCCAAAGCATTCCGCAAGTCGATGGTTGAGCTACTCATGACCAACCATCCACATGACTGTCCAACTTGTGAAGAAGGTGGACATTGTCATTTGCAGGATATGACGTATATGTCAGGTCACAGCCGTCGTCGCTATCGCTTTACCAAACGCACACATCATAACCAAGAGCTTGGTCCATTCATCGCGCATGAAATGAACCGTTGTATCGCTTGCTATCGTTGTGTACGTTTTTATAAAGACTATGCGGGTGGTGAAGATTTGGGCGTTTATGGCTCAAATAATCGTGTTTACTTTGGCCGTGATAAAGATGGTCAGTTTGAAAGCGAGTTTTCAGGTAACTTGACTGAAGTCTGCCCAACGGGTGTGTTTACTGATAAAACACACTCTGAGCGCTACAACCGTAAATGGGACATGCAGTATGCGCCAAGCATCTGTCATGGTTGCTCAGCGGGCTGTAATATCTCACCAGGTGAGCGTTATGGTGAATTGCGCCGTATCGAAAACCGCTATAACGGCGAAGTAAACCGTTACTTCTTGTGTGACCGTGGTCGCTTTGGTTATGGCTATGTCAACCGCGCGGATCGTCCAACCCAAGCGCTTGAACGTATCAATGATAAGCATGTCAAAATCAATATTGACTACGCCCTTGATGAAACCATCAAACGTATCAAAGATAAAAAAGTCATCGGTATCGGCTCGCCGCGTGCCAGTCTAGAGACTAACTTTGCGCTAAAAAACCTCGTTGGCTTTGATAACTTCTCAACAGGTTTGAACCATCAGCAGCAAGCACTGGTCAATAAATGTATCGAAGTGCTTAGCACTGAAGGCATTTATAATCCTAGCATGACCGATATCGAAACGCATGATGCGGTGCTCGTATTAGGTGAAGATATCACGCAAACTTCATCACGTGTCGCGCTGTCAGTACGCCAAGCGGCAAAAAATGAAGGCTTGAAAATGGCGGCGGCGCTGCAAACGCAACCTTGGCTTGCTGAACCAGTTAAGCGTATCGCTCAAGATGTACTAAGCCCAGTCTATGTCATCGATGTAACGCAGACCAAGCTAGAAGATATCAGTAAGGTGAGCGTAGTGGCGACCCCTGAAGACATCACTAAACTTGGTTTCAAGGTTGCTGATGAGATTGCGAGCTTCGCTGATGATTTAGCAGACATAGCAGATCCACAAGATGCTGATGCAAGTACTGAAACCGATGGTATGCAAGCATTGGCGCAGCAAATCGCTTATGACTTGATTCAAGCTGATAAGCCGTTAGTTGTTTCGGGTAGTAGCTTGTCTTCTACCGCATTGATAGAAGCAGCAGCACAGATTACCCAAGCATTGACCCAAAAACGCGTGGCAATCAAAGTGACCGAGCAGCAGCAGGTTGAGGCACATAATGCCAAAGTACAAGCAGCTCAAGCAAAAGCGGCTAATGACCAACCTGAAGAAGACCAAGATTTATCTGCCAAGCCGAACAAACCTGAAACGGGCGTAAATACAGAAGCGCAGGATGATGTCGAGCGTGAGCCAGCAGAAAACCTTGAGTTAAAAGAAGTAAACAAACAGTATCAAGCACAAGCAGGTATTTATCTAACGGTTCCTGATGCCAATAGCATGGGCGTTTGTATGCTTGGCGGTCAATCAGTTGAAGAGCTGCTAGCCACTGATTACGATGTGGTTGTGGTTGCAGAAAACCAGCTAACAGATGCGATTGATGCCAATAAATTGACGCAGCTATTGACGGATAAAACGGTCATTGCGTTAGATCATCAGCTCCTTGATTGGCATAAGGACGTCGATATCGTATTGCCAGCGGCTAGCTTTGCAGAAGCGGATGGTACATTAATATCAGCTGAAGGTCGTGCGCAGCGTTTCTTCCAAGTTTATGACAACGAATACTACCATCCGATGAGTAGCATTAAAGAAGGCTGGCGCTGGATACATGCTGTGCATAGTAGCATTGAAGGTCGTGATGTCGATTGGACGCAGCTAGATGATGTAATCAATGCATTGATTGCCACCCATCCTAAGCTTGCAGGTATCAAAGGCGCTGCGCCTGATGCTGACTACCGTATAACGGGTCTGAAAATCGCGCGACAGCCACGTCGTTACTCAGGTCGTACTGCTATGCGTGCACCGATTTCAGTCCATGAGCCGATGCAGCCAAAAGATTTAGACACTGGTTTGACCTTCTCAATGGAAGGTTATAGCGGTAAAGAAACACCAAGCTCGATGATTCCTTTTGCCAATGCGGCAGGTTGGAACTCACCGCAAGCGTGGAACAAATACCAAGACAAAGTAGGCGGTCATCTGAAAAATGGTGACCCAGGTGTGCGTTTGTTCGATCAGCTAGAGCGCTTAGCTACTCGTCAATATGTGGCGCCAGAAGCGATGTCTTCGAATACAACTGACTTGCAGCAAGGTTACGCCAAACTGGTACCGATTCATAATATATATGCCAGCTCAATGATGGCATCACGTAGCCCAATCGTCGCAGAGCAACTACCTGTTGCTGCATGGCGTATCGGTATAGACGATGCCAAAGACTGGAATATCGCTGCTGGTGATTACTTGGCGATTGAAATTGACAAGCAACAAATTACCTTGCCAGTACAGCTGGTCGGTTATTTAGCAGAAGGCTGTATCGGTTACCCAGTTGGGCAGGTGAGTATTATTCACCCATCCATGCCAGCGTCGGTACGTAAAGTAGATGCACCAGTAACGATGATGGGTAGCATGGCTAACGACATGATGAACAATAACGATACTGCGCAAATAAACGCAGCGCCGACCAACACACAGGAGATGTAATATGCAAGTTACCCGTATTATCCCTGATGTGCCAAGCTTTTTGGCCAATAGCATGAGCTTTGATACTTGGTCTATTTTGTTTTTGGTGGGTCAATCGCTAGTCATTTTTCTGGTCGTGGTATTGGTTGCCGCGATGATGATTATTTATGAGCGCCGTATGTTGGCCTTGTGGCAAGATCGTTACGGTCCAAACCGTGTCGGGCCTTTTGGTTCATTGCAGCTGGTCGCCGATATGCTAAAAATCTTCTTTAAAGAAGATTGGACACCAAACTTTACCGATAAGTTTATGTTCACGTTGGCACCTGCGGTCGCCATGTTTACTGCCTTGGCTTCATTTGCCATCATTCCTATTTCGCCAACGCTTGGCGTGGTTGATTGGGATATTGGTATTCTGTTTTTCTTTGCCATGGCTGGTATTGCTGTCTATGCGGTGATGTTCGGTGGTTGGGCGTCTGCCAACAAGTTCTCGCTACTCGGTGGTTTACGCTCTGCTGCACAGACGATCAGTTACGAAGTGTTTTTGGGTTTGTCGTTGATGGGCGTGGTTGCGCTAACAGGTTCATTTAACCTACGTGCCATTGTCGAAGCACAAGCAGACGGCTGGTATATTATCCCGCAGTTCTTTGGCTTTTTGACCTTTGTTGTGGCTGGTGTTGCCGTCACCCATAGACATCCATTTGACCAACCAGAAGCAGAGCAAGAACTGGCTGAAGGTTATCATGTCGAATATTCTGGCATGAAGTTTGGTATGTTCTTTATTGGTGAGTATGTCAACGTTGTCTTGATTTCTGCCTTGATGACTTGCTTGTTCTTTGGCGGTTGGCTTGCGCCGTTCAATTTAGATATTCCATTTATTCCACCAGCTTTTTGGTTCATGATTAAAACGCTGTTCTTTATGACTATGTTTGTTTTGGCTCGAGGCTCACTCATGCGTCCGCGTTATGATCAGGTGATGAACTTTGGCTGGAAAGTATGTCTGCCCGTGACCTTGATCAATCTGTTGATTACTGCTGCGGTCATTTTGATCTTTTCCCCAACGTTGTAATCATCACTAGCCATCACTGATGAACTAGGGTAAAGCTGATAAGGATAATAATCCCATGTTTACTACCATAAAAAAGACCGTCATTGGTATATTTACCATTGTCCGCAGCATGTGGATGGTCAATAGTCATGCGCTCAGACCGCGTGACACCATCCTTTATCCTGAAGAGCCGGTACCTGTGCCGCCGCGTTTTCGTGGACGTATTGTCCTAACGCGTGATCCTGATGGAGACGAGCGCTGTGTCGCTTGTAACTTGTGTGCGGTGGCATGTCCGGTAGGGTGTATCTCATTACAAAAAGCCGAGCGTGAAGATGGACGCTGGTATCCAGAGTTTTTCCGTATTAACTTCTCACGCTGTATCTTTTGCGGATTGTGTGAAGAAGCCTGTCCAACGACAGCGATTCAGATGACCCCAGATTTTGAGCTGGGTGAATATAAGCGCCAAGATTTGGTCTACGAAAAAGAGCATTTGCTCATTTCAGGACCAGGTAAATACCCTGATTATAACTATTATCGTGTGACAGGTATGGCGGTAGCAGATAAACCAAAAGGCGCAGCACAAAATGAGTCTGCACCGATTGATCTAAGGAGCTTGCTACCATGATGAATATTTTGAACCATCCTGAACTGGCTGGGTTTTATTCGCTTGCAGCAGTGGCAGTATTTGCCAGTCTGCGCGTAGTGACTCAGGCCAATCCAGTGCATGCTATCTTATCGATGATTGTATCGTTGCTGGCAATTGCTGGGATATTTTTTGTATTAGGTGCGCCGTTTGCGGGTGCGCTAGAGATTGTTGTTTATGCAGGCGCCATTATGGTGCTATTTGTTTTCGTTATCATGATGCTTAATTTGGGCATGAGTAATGACGAGCGCGAAGAGCGTTGGCTCGATGCAGGCACTTGGGCAATACCAACAGGATTGACGATAATCATTGCCGTTGTGCTTTACGCGATGATTGGTCTTAATCATGATGAAGCTGTCATGATGGGTGGCACGACTATCTCTGCCAAAGCAGTGGGTACGGTGTTATTTACCAAATACATTATGCTGGTTGAAGTAGCCGCATTGCTATTATTGGCAGCCTTGGTCGCCGCTTATCATTTAGGTAAAGAGACAGTCGACGATGAGGTCATCGGTAACGATAGCCAAAATTTCAAGCCAAGCGTAGGCAGTATCAAACAATACGACAATGATAGTACGCTTACACAGCATGACGGCGTAGAAATGGCTAAGCCTTACGAATATAAAGATGTTGACCCGCATGACTATGTTGGTATGAAGGTAGGCATGAAAGCAGGCAGTCAAGTAGGTGCGAACAAAGTTACGCGCAAGGAGTCAGACTAATGGTACTAGCAGCAAGCGTGGCACAAGATGTGTCAAACGTGCCGTTTGCCCACGAGGTGGCAGGCTTAGTACAGCCAGTTGCTGAGGCGCAAAATGTACTGGGTATGATACCTATGAGCCATGGACTGATTTTGGCAGGTATTTTATTTGCCATCGGTTTGTGCGGCGTCATGGTACGACGTAACTTCTTATTTATGCTAATGAGCCTTGAGATCATGATGAATGCGGCAGCATTGGCATTTGTAGTGGCAGGTAGTCGATGGGTCGATCCAGACGGACAGATTATGTTTATCTTTATTTTGACCTTGGCCGCGGCTGAAGCGTCGATTGGTCTGGCAATATTATTGCGTTTTTATCATCAGCGTGGACATCTCGATGTCGATAGCGCCAATGAGATGAAAGGATGATGTCATGAGTTTATTACCATTAACCTTTATATTCCCGCTCATTGGCTTTTTGATTTTAGCCTTTATGCGCGACAAATTATCAGAGACGGCCGCAGCGATAGTTGGCGTAGGTAGCATGCTGTTATCAGCATTATGTACGCTAGTGGTTAGCTATACCTTTTTGACCACCAATCCAGCTGGAACGGTAGTAGAGGTTCCACTATGGACTTGGTTCCAAGTTGGCGATTTTGCGCCACATTTCGGTTTGAGCTTTGATGGTTTGGCATTGACCATGACTGGTGTCATTACTGGGATTGGCTTTTTGATTCATCTGTTTGCCTCTTGGTATATGAAAGGCGACACTGGCTTTGCTCGTTTCTTTAGCTATATGAACTTGTTTGTGGCCAGTATGCTGTTACTGGTACTCGCAGATGATTTATTTCTGCTATATCTCGGGTGGGAAGGCGTGGGTATCTGCTCGTATTTATTGATTGGTTATTATTACCATGATAGAGCCAACGGCCGTGCTGCGATGAAAGCCTTTACCGTCACGCGTGTCGGTGATGTGTTCTTAGCCTTTGGTTTGTTTTTATTATTTCGCGAATTTGGTACGCTTAATATTCAAGAGATTATTACGCGCGCGCCAGAAGTATTCGATGTTAATAACCCAACGATGATGCTTACCACGATGATGTTGGTCGGCGGCGCAATGGGTAAATCGGCGCAGTTGCCACTACATACATGGCTTGCTGATGCGATGGCAGGTCCAACACCAGTATCGGCATTGATTCACGCGGCAACAATGGTGACGGCAGGCGTTTACTTAATAGCCCGTCTACATCCTTTGTTTGAGCTGACTCCAGGTATTTTGTTGTATTGGGTTGGCGGCGTAGGGGCATTGACGTTGGTCGTTGCTGGATTCTGTGCACTCGCGCAAACAGACATCAAACGTATTCTTGCTTATTCGACCATGAGTCAAATTGGCTATATGTTCTTAGCGCTTGGCGTGGGCGCATGGCAAGGGGCAATCTTCCATCTAATGACCCATGCTTTCTTTAAAGCATTGCTGTTCTTATCATCAGGTGCGGTCATCCTTGCGGTACATCATGAGCAAGATATCTTTAAGATGGGCGGTCTGCGTAAAAAGATCCCATTGGTATTTTGGTGCTATATCGTCGGTGGCGGTGCACTCGCTGCCATACCTTGGGTTACCGTTGGTTTCTATTCTAAAGAAGCAATTCTTTGGGAGACTTATGCGACTGGACACTTAGTACTATTTTATATGGGTGTATTCGGTGCGTTCCTAACGGCGATTTATACGTTCCGTATGATTTGGATCATATTCTTTGGCGAAGAAAAAACCCATGCGCATAAGCTATCAGGTGTGTCGTATTGGTTACCTTTAACTGTATTGCTAGTGCTATCTACGGCCGTTGGTGCTTGGATTACACCGCCATTAGATGGTGTATTGCCAGAGAGCGTTGGCCATCTATTAGAAGTCGCAGGTCAAGCGCATGCTAAACATACCGCAGAGTATATCGCGATGGGTGCCATGGCAGCAGGTTTGATATTGGCAGCACTGTTATATGTGGTCAATAAAGGTCGCATGCTCACTAGCTTTAAGCGCTCACGTATTGGTGGGGCGCTATATCACTGGTGCTATCATGGCCTAGGTTTCGACGCGCTATATGATGTAATTTTTGTAAAACCCTTTTTATTCATCGGCCGCTTATTAAAAGCCGACCCTATCGATAAAACGTGGTTGCTGTTACCTAAGCTGGCCTCAGCAGGTAATAAAGTATTGTCTGCGACGCAAACAGGGTCTCTTCGAGGTTATGCCACAAGCTTTGGCTTGGGTATGGCTGTATTGCTGGTGCTGGTAATGATGACGGTGGTGTAAAGATGATTGAGTTACAACAAACGTGGATGCTACCAGCATTAATCGCAATTCCTTTTATTGCAGGATTGCTATGTTGGTTGGTCGAACGGTTTAATAAACGTCTACCGCGCTGGATTGCCTTAATCGGCATGACGTTGACCTTTGCTTTGTCATTGGTACTTTGGCAGCAGGGCGATTTTAGCGGTATGAGTCAGCAGGTCATTGCACCAAGCACAAACGTGCCTTGGGTGGCACAATTTAGTGTGCCATGGATACCGAGCTTTGGTATTAGCTTTCACTTAGCGCTAGATGGCTTGTCACTGATGATGGTAGCCCTAACAGGGTTGCTTGGTGTGGCAGCCGTTGCTTGTTCGTGGAATGAGATTCAGCGTCGCGTTGGCTTTTTCCACCTGAACTTGCTATGGAGTTTGGGCGGCGTTATTGGTGTTTTCTTAGCCATTGATTTGTTCTTATTCTTCTTCTTTTGGGAGATGATGCTGGTTCCTATCTACTTCTTGATCGCGATTTGGGGTCATGATGTGGTTGGCAAAACCAAAGAATACGCCGCAACCAAGTTCTTTATTTATACCCAAGCGTCTGGGCTTATCATGCTCATCGGTATTTTGGTATTGGTCATTATCAGCTACGCTCAAAAAGGGGTAGTAAGCTTTAACTATAATGACTTGCTCGGTACGTCACTTGGCGGCTGGGAATATCCAATCATGCTGTGCTTCTTCATTGGCTTTGCGGTGAAGTTGCCAATCATTCCTTTCCACGGCTGGTTGCCAGATGCGCATGCGCAGGCACCAACGGCAGGTTCGGTGGATTTGGCAGGGGTGCTCATTAAGACTGCGGCATATGGTTTGATTCGTTTTGTCTTACCATTATTTCCAGCAGCGTCACAAGAGTTTGCACCGATAGCAATTACCCTAGGTACGATTGGTATCTTCTACGGTGCATGGCTAGCGTTTATGCAGACTGACATGAAGCGTTTGCTGGCCTATACCAGTATCTCGCATATGGGTTTTGTGGTACTAGCAATTTATGCTGGAACATTGCTCAGCTTACAAGGTCTGATGATTCAGATGCTTGCTCATGGTTTGAGTTCAGCCGCACTATTCATTATGGCAGGACAGCTATATGAGCGTTTGCATACACGCGATTTGACCTTGATGGGTGGTATGTGGGGACAGTTCCGTTACTACGCACCGATACTGATGTTCTTCTGTGCTGCTTTACTAGGTATTCCAGGTACGGGTAACTTCATTGGCGAGTTCATGATTTTATTTGGCTCATTTGCTCAGTATCCAGTATTCGTTGTTTTTGCGACGTTCAGCTTAGTACTAGCAGGCCTTTACTCGCTGATTTTGATTCATCGCGCACTATTTGGCGAAAACAATATCGCCGCATTGGCAGAGCGAGAGACTAAGTCACATGGCTTACCTGCACGCAAATTAAAAGATTTGGGCAAGCGCGAGCTGTCATTACTACTGATGTTAGCCGCTGGTTTGGTATGGCTCGGACTGTACCCACAGCCGTTCCTTGATACCTCAAGTCACGCTATGCAGTGGATCAATAACGCATATATATACAGTCAAGTGACACAGGTAGATGCGTCGCAGCTGCTTGATGTAATGGAGGCACGTTAAGTCATGAATGATATTACGATGAATGATTTGATAGGATTGTTGCCTTACGCGCCGATTATCGCCGTAGTGATTACGGTACTGACGGTTATGATCGCGATTACCTTTAAACGCTCGCACATGGTCACTGGTACGATTACGGTGGCAGGCTTAAACATTGGTCTATTCACCCTTATCGGTCAGATGATCGGTGTGATTGAAAGCGGATCTATCGCGCCAAACGCTGAGCAGTTATTTGTTATTGATAACTTTGCTCAGTTTAATATGGTGGTGATTTTTATCTGTGCCTTGGCTTGTTGTACGCTGTCTTATGCGTATCTGGCCAATCTCAAAGACAATAAAGAAGAGCTGTATTTGCTCATGCTGCTATCGACCATTGGTGCATTACTCATGGTAAGTGCGCAGCATATGGCGTCATTCTTTATGAGCCTAGAGATGCTGTCAGTACCATTATATGGTTTGCTTGCTTACACTTATATGCGCAACCAGTCACTCGAGTCGGGACTGAAGTACTTGGTATTGTCGGCGACTGCATCTGCGACGTTGCTGATGGGTATGGCCTTCATCTATGCAGAAGTGGGCTCACTAGCATTTAAGCCAATCAGCATGGTGCTAGGCAATATCTTTGAGTCGCCACTACTGATATTGGGCGCGGCAATGATGATGTTTGGTATCGCCTTTAAACTCTCAGCTGCTCCTTTCCATATGTGGACGCCAGATGTTTACGAAGGTGCACCAGCGCCTATCGCTACCTTTTTAGCATCCGTATCAAAAGTGGCGATGATGGCACTGGCCGTGCGTTTCTTAATCGATACTGCTTTGCTAGCATTGCCATCAGTGCAAATGCTATTGATGGTCATGGCTACTTTATCTATCTTGGTAGGTAACTTGTTGGCAGTACGTCAAACTAGCCTGAAACGTCTACTTGGTTACTCATCTATTGCCCATATGGGTTATGTGATGATCGTGATTGTCAGCATTGGTTCAGCCGCTGATAGTATCTCTAGTATGTATATGGCGGTTTATGCCTTTACCTCTATCGGTGCCTTTGGCGTAGTGACGTTGATGTCGAGTCCATATCGCCTATCTGGTGAAGCCGATGAGTTGACACATTATCAAGGGCTATTCTGGCGTCGTCCAGTATTGACCGCTGTCATGACTATCATGATGTTGTCATTGGCTGGTATTCCGTTGACGGCAGGCTTTATCACTAAGCTATTTGCTATCTTAGCTGCGGTACAAGGCACCAACTGGTTCTTGGCTGCGATGATTATCTTAGGCAGTGCGATTGGTCTATTCTACTACTTACGCGTGTTACTCACGCTGTTCAAACGTCCTAAGCA
The DNA here is from genome assembly GCF_039762275.1 of Psychrobacter proteolyticus. Taxonomy (GTDB): domain Bacteria; phylum Pseudomonadota; class Gammaproteobacteria; order Pseudomonadales; family Moraxellaceae; genus Psychrobacter; species Psychrobacter proteolyticus_C. Next base: position 45,928 of record NZ_JBDLOB010000001.1, read on the forward strand.
GTTCATCGAGTTTGATGTGTCTGGGCAGTGGGGTATTCGTACCGGTGGTATTATGGTCATTGCTGTGACGGCGATTATTCTATTCTTTGGTATTTTGCCAAATAGTATGATCGAGTGGGCAAGTTTGGCTCGCATTTGGTAATGTCGCTGAGTCAATACGACAGATAAGTCGCTGCCATCTATCTGTTGTTACGGTTAAAAAACCAAGATGCGCCAGCTTTATGATAAGCTTGGCGCATCTTTTTTTATGCTTACATTTTTGGTATTTATCTTCTTTTGCCTATCAAAGGTAGCTTATAAAAATACAGTTTAATAAAGTATAAGTGACGAATAATTATGAGTGATAATATTCAAACCGTAACGGTGCTCAACAAAACCACATGGACGCCAAATTTATTTAGCTTTACCGTCAGCCGTCCCGATAGTTTTAAGTTTACAGCGGGGCAGTTTGTACGTTTAGGCGTCAATCCTAGTCAATTAAAATATTATCAACAGACTGAGGCAAGTGATGAAACTGCTGATACCGCATTGAATGAAGATGTCTTTCGCGCGTATTCGATTGTCTCTTCACCATTTGATGAGGTGATAGAATTCTTTTCTATCGTAATTCCTGACGGTGCATTTACCTCGCAATTGCAGCACTTACAAGTGGGTGATGAGCTACTGCTTAATACCATGCCATTTGGGTTTTTGACATTAGCACGTTACCAAAAACCACTCCCAAAAGACTTATGGCTGCTAGCAACAGGCACTGGCTTAGCACCGTTTTTGTCAATGCTGCAAGATTTAAAGACATGGGAAGATTACGAGCACATTGTATTGGCTTATAGTGCCCGTTCGCTCGATGAACTTGCTTACGTTGAGAAAATCGAAAGCCTACAGGAAGACTTCGGCACGCTGGTTGATAATCCAGCAAAGCTTATCTTTATCCCAATCGTCACTCGTGAGCCTGTCGAAGGCGCGTTGTCAGAGCGTCTGCCGAAGCTACTGCTAGAAGGTACGTTACAAGCGCGCGCAGGTATCGCATTAGATATTGATACTACGCATGTCATGCTATGTGGCAACCCAGATATGGTAGAAGATACTAAAGAGGCTTTAAAAACATTGGGACTGGTGATGAATCGCCGCGGTGAGGGTAATATTGCCGTAGAGAACTACTGGTAGTTATCGACTTCAATAAAAAAACGCTGCATCTATAAGGCTAATAACCTCTAAGATACAGCGTTTTTTTATGGGATAAAACATTGTCTTATGGGATGAAACATTAGCGACTTACTCTTGGCTTGGCTCAGTCGCATCGTCTACAGGGTTAATAGGGCCTTGCATCAATTCAGGATCGTCATCATCACCGATGATATCTTCGTTACTGCTGGCAGCCAGTAAATCACGATAGTTGATTTGAGCCTTCAAAATCATTTGCTCTTCTTCTAGCTCGCCATAATTTATCTGTACCTTATGCAAGGTACTCATGATTTTCTTATTGTTTTTTAACCAACGATGGATATCGAGATAAATCACTTCGTCTTTTGCGCGTGCAATATTGACGTACGACAGAATAAATCCTAAAGGGTCTTTTTTGAGGACGCTATGATAAAACCAAATCGCAAGTTTGACGCCTTGGCGTTTCACGAAAGATTCGCAGCGCAGATTTAATATATCGGTATAAGTTTGCTGACCAAACACAAAGCGCTGCACATTGCGATCGAGCTGAACGTGAACTAGGCTAAAGTTACTTGCTACCTCGGCATAGATGCCGCCTGCATTGACAGTGCAGTACAAACGAAACCAGTCATCATGCATCTCGACGCGTAGCTCTAAAATGGCTTTTACATTGTCGGTGACGAATGTTTGTAGTGCATCATTAACGTAAGTCTGTGCCACTGGCAATGACAACTCATCTTCGAACTTGTCCGTCGTTTTATTATAGATATCTTTAACCGATTGGGCGATACGCTCCCAACCACTGCCGAATGACTCGTCAAAACGATAGCCAATACTCTCGAAGAACTCATCAAAATTGTCTGAATTATTCACGTTATCAAAGTCACTCAAACTTATTATCCTTATAGGGCGCGTCATTCAATCGGTGACGTAAAAATGGCTAAACAAACTTTGCAGGCTATCATTAATTTAAACGAACGCTAATCATCTATAATTTCTGAATATCTACGACCATTAGTAATTTTTATACTGATAGGTAGCAAAAGCGAAAAACTGACCTCTGATACTAGTGAACAGTAAATCCGCACTGATTGTGCTGCTTGATCATCTACTGTGCCTAATTAAGACGATGCACAGTTCTGATTGTTGCAAAGTATTGTGCTACTAATTCTATTGTGCTAAAGCAGTATATAACAAATACAGTGGCTTCAAAATGAACACATGCGTTTTATAGCAATTCATTTGGTATAGACAGTGTTTCATCTGCCTTATATATTCTCAAACGCACGTTTTTCAATCAGCGGATAAGGTTACCAATACTGTATGGCAGATGTCAAAATGCCGTCTCAGTGCTTATACTGGCGACATAATTCTATGTCATGTTATGATAGCGCCAGTATAAATTATGCCTATCGTTACAACACTTATTAAATAGTGCTTTGTACTGATGTGCTCACAAGCTGAGATTCATTGTGGCCTATATAAAAGACTCACAGAGCTATCATTTTTCCGCGCAAGCGCCCAAGCGCGATATAAGTTTGCCTGTCGCTATTGTTATTGCGGTGGCTGTTCATGTGCTGATTATTTTTGGGATTAGCTTTTCTATGGGAAAAGACCCAGCTGCTATGATGCAAGATGTGGCAAAGGTACTGACCGACAATATGCAGCCTAACGAAGATGCGCACTTTATTGCCAACGCTTCACAAGAGGGCGGCGGTACAATAGAAGAGCAGCTCAGACAAGAGAACAATCAGTTAAGTGCAATGTCTGCTGAGCAAATAAGTGAGACTCAAGACATCGTTAACTTACAGCGTAAAGTACGTCAGCAGCGCTATCAAGAAAGCTACCTACGCACGACGTTGAGTTGGCGTCAGGCCACTGTAGAGTCGGATAATGACAGCGAACAAGCGCAAGACGATGCGATGGCACAAGAAGAGCGGCTACGTAAGCAGATTGCAACCTTAGAAGCTCAGCTATCTCAGCGTCAGCAGGTCTACGCGACCAAATCCAAAGTCGTGACGATGGATAGCAATTCGACCACACGGGGTGCGGCAGCCGATTATATCAATACATTCCGCGAGCATGTCGAGCGAGTGGGTAACTTGCACTATCCCGTGCAAGCGCGTGCCCAAGGTATTACGGGTGAAGTACGGCTTATGGTTATCATCGGTAACGACGGCAATATCAAAGCCATTCGTCTGCTTGAAAGCTCAAACTCTACGATATTGGATGAAGCGGCCAAGCAGTCTGTACGACAAGCAGCACCCTTCGGTAAATTTACCGAAGACATGAGCGATATCGTCGAGCTGCGCTTGATACGTACTTACCGCTATAGTGATACAGTCGAAGTAACGTACTAAGGTTAGTGCACTAAGAAGACAGGTGCTAAGAAGAAAGCTACTGAAATCAAAGTTACTAAAAATAAAGTTGCTGGAAAAAATGTCACTGAAAACACGACTGTTAAGAATAACGCTTAACGCACCATTTTTATTATTACAGATACCCAAGTTCATAACACACAGCTATAAAATAAAGAGTCAGTATGGAATTTTTAGGTTTTACCGTAGATATTGCCGAACTCACTAGCCACGGCTTAGAGATTGTCATTAAGGTTGCTTTGGCAATTGTCATATTCATCGTGGGACGTTGGCTTGCCAAAAAGGCAGTCGCTTTTTCCGATCGCTTGATGACGCGTAGCCATCTGGACGAGACAGTTGCTAGTTTTTTAAGTCGTCTATTGTATGGCGTGCTACTGGTCGTGGTGATTTTAGCTGCACTTAGCAAAGTCGGTGTACAGACTACGTCTGTCGTCGCGATCTTAGGTGGTGCCGCTGTCGCCGTTGGTTTGTCACTAAAAGACCAGCTATCAAATTTTGCCGCTGGTATTATGATTGTGACGTTTCGCCCGTTTGTACGCGGTGATTATGTACAGATTAGTAGCTACACAGGTACAGTGACTGAGATTACCTTGGTTAATACCCATCTGACGACCATTAACAATCACGATATCATCATTCCCAATAGCGATATCACGACTTCACCTGTGGTCAATTATACAGCGCTACCCAATCGCCGAGTCGATATCACCGTCGGTATTGGCTACGATGCTGATATCAAAACGGCTAAAGATGTGATGTTAAGTTTGGCAAGAAACAACCCATTGGCTTTCACTGATCCTGAGCCTATCGTGCGAGTGACCAATCTAGGCGACAACTCAGTAGATCTTACTCTAAACGTTTGGACAACCAATGCCGACTGGTGGTCGATGCAATGCGAGTTACTAGAGCAGTTCAAGCAAGCTTTAGATGATGAGAAAATCGAGATTCCATTCCCGCAGCGCAGTGTCCATGTTAAAGGCTTAGACCATATGATCAATCAGATGGGTCAAGCGCAAAAGCTACCATTAACTAAAGATTAATGAGTAGCTGTCTAAGAGTTAAAAGACTGTTTAATAAAGCAGTGCTAGTTTAGATATAAGGATTTGGTAGGTTTAGGCCTGCCAAAATCTCAATTTCAAAGTACTCCATCTCATCTTGTTCAGCTTGTCCGAGCTCATGATCAAAACCCAGTAGGTGTAGCACGCCATGCACTAGCAAATGGCTGATGTGCTGCGCCACGGTTTTGTCCTGTTCAGCTGCTTCACGTACCATCATTTCATGACAGATAATCAGCTCTCCAAGAGGCAATGTTGGCATCAGCTCAATGACTGCAGCAGGTAATTCGCTTGGATAAGACAAAATATTGGTCGCATAGTCTTTGCCACGTGCTTCTAGATTTAGAGCACGGCCTTCGACTTCATCAGTGATATATATATCTAGTGTTTTAGACTTTTCCTGCCATAGCTCAGGATCGATATCTGCAAAATAGGGTAGGGTCAGACCATTATTAATACGGCCGTCTATATAATCTAAAGTCGCCATCATGACTGATAGTAAATGCTCGCGATTATAAAAAGTATCTAATATTTCATCATCAATACTGTCGGTCGCACTGATATCAAGTGCTGCTAAGCTGGCATGGTTGCTAGCAATCTTGTCATCAAAATTAGTATTGTCAGGTTGGCTCATGTTGCTGTCCTCTTTATTATAAATGTGTTTCTAATGCTGCATCGTCTAGGTGATTTATTTGCCAGTTTTTTACTATAAAAGTAGTTTAATCACTGTTTATCTTATTGCTAAGTTTTCGACTCATAAATAGAGGTATATGTATAGAATATATAGAGGCTACTATAGCTAAGTTACTGGTAGGCGACTAGTAGTGAATATGCTAAATTCAATAAACTGTCGGTAAGAAAAAACCGGACTACTTTGAGTAATCCGGTTTTCTTATATAAGCTAAATGCTTATAGCAAATGATTGTAATTCAATGATTAGATCGATTATTACAAATTGGCTGCTGCATTAGCGACGGCTTGTCTACGCTCTTGTTCTTTAATACGTTCAAACTTACGTTTTTCTTCTAAAGCCATTTGCTCTTCATCAAATACGTCATAGGCTTCAACAATTTGTTGTACCAATTGATGTCGTACCACGTCTTTTGAATCAAACTTTGTGATATGAATCTCTTCAATATCCTTTAGAATATCCATCGCTTGTGCCAAGCCTGATTTGTGACCACGTGGCAAATCCACCTGAGTAATGTCACCAGTGATGACGGCACGTGAGCCAAAGCCCAAGCGGGTCAAAAACATTTTCATCTGTTCAGGCGTGGTATTTTGCGCTTCATCTAGAATGACAAACGAGTTATTCAAAGTACGACCACGCATATAGGCAAGCGGCGCCACTTCGATAATCTGACGCTCAATCATTTTACCGACTTTCTCAAAGCCTATCATCTCATAGAGTGCGTCATATAGCGGGCGTAAGTACGGATCGATTTTTTGGGTCAAATCACCTGGCAAGAAACCCAGTTTTTCGCCAGCTTCTACCGCTGGACGCACTAGCAAAATACGCTCAATCTCATTACGCTCAAGCATATCGACGGCACATGCCACTGCTAGATATGTTTTACCCGTACCAGCTGGCCCAATACCAAATGACACATCAGAGCTCAGGACATTTTTTACATAGCGTTGTTGGTTGCCACCACGCGGAACGATGCGACCCTTACGTGTACGTAAGCTGATGGGCGTAAAATCGCTAGCCTCATCCAAATCTTCATCATATTCCATATCACCATGATCTTGTTCGTCTTCTTCCATGTCTTCATCACGAGAAAGGCTAGATTGGATGATGAGATGCAGCTCTTCTGCACTGATGTCTTTGGTGTTCTGTGCTTCATCTACCATTTTGTAGATAATACGTTCACCGCGTTCGACATTGGTCACATCGCCACTCAGGCAAAAATCGCCTTGGCGCTGCATGATTTTAATATCGAGGCGTTCTTGGATATATTTCATGTGATTGTTGTATTCACCAAGCACGGTTTTTAGCTGTGCTGGGGTTAATGATTCAAACTTTATACGGCGGCTCATGGAATCAGTCAAGCGATTATCCTTTTATTGTGTACCCGACGCTATGATTTGGTTTTAATTGCGTGGCGGGTTGCAGAGATAAAATAGTTAGTGGCGTTACAGTGTTTAGGTGATAAAAAGATTGTAGATGATAAAAATGACGGCGATATTATTGTTGTTTTTGTGGAAGGTCGTAAATGAAAGTAATGAAAGTCTTGCCTTCATTATGGTAGAGAATTTTTAAATTTCAAGCCATACATCAGATAGATAGCGCTGTTTTTGTATGCAGATTGCAACTGCTTCAGCAATTTTCTATAGACTGACTAGATGTTGCTATCAGTTCTATATAATTCATCGCTACCCATCTTATGATGGCACTTTAATAAGATTGAGGTTTTTGAGTTTTATGAATATAAACCTCGTTTATGATGAGAGTAAAGAAACGATTTGTCTACGGTTAAGACCACGGCATAATAGACAATTTGTGGTAATCTATGGGCGATACCATAGGTTATTGCAACCCATCTAACAACAGCAGCGACATGATAAAAATTATAAAATAAAGTCAGTGACGAGCAGCTATCTATCACTAATAAATTGCTTGTCTAAAAAATTATACTAGGAAAATAACAATGCAAGATACTGATTCACATTTATCCAATACTGACAGCATACCTAAAAAGTTCGACCGCATCTCTAAAAACAAGGAAGCGATAACTGACCAGCAAGTGCTTATCGCAGGTGGTGGTCACGTTGGTTTGTCTTTTGCATTGCTATTGGCCCATCACGGTATTGCGAGCGCCTTATTAGAAAAAAATAGCTATCCAACCATCAGTCCAACGGATGATAGTACTCGCAGCCATTATTTAGACAGTCGCAATACGGCGTTATCACGGCGCACGGTACAGATATATCAAGAGATTGGACTGTGGGATGAATTACAGAGCCATGCCTGCCGTATCGATACCGTACAGATTAGTGAGCAAGGCAGCTTTGGGCGCGCGCAGCTGAATAAAGCAGAAGAGCGCGTTGAGTCATTTGGGCAAGTCATCGAAAACGCTTGGCTGGGTCGTAAGCTTTTATTAGCCGCCCAGCAAGAGCCACTAATTACCTTAATAGATAATGCCAATGTGACAACTGTCCAGCAGCAGGCCGATGGCGTGACACTTAGCTTTAATTACAACGATGAAGCCGAAAACGAGCAGCAGCTACAAGCTAGCGTATTAGTCGCTTGTGATGGGCGCGACTCTACGGTACGACAATTGCTAGATATCGGTACAACTACGTATGACTATCAGCAAACGGCCATCGTCGGAGTAGTAGAGACAGATACGCCACACGAGCATGCAGCGATTGAGCGTTTTAGTCCAGCTGGCCCACTTGCCGTGCTCCCACTGACTGATCCAGAAGGCGATGGCAACGATGAGTTTCAACAAGGCTACAGACGCTCTGTCGTGTGGGTATGCCCAACGGGTGAAGAAACCAGGTATTTAGAAGATGACGCCCATTTCTTGCAGACGCTACAGCAAGCCTTCGGTCAACGCGCTGGCAAGTTTATCGCTGCTGGTCGCCGCGGCGCCTATCCATTGAACCGCGTACTAGCGGACAAGCAAGTAGAGGGGCGCTGCGTCATTATGGGCAATGCCGCTCATACCTTACACCCTGTCGCTGGCCAAGGCTTTAATCTCTGTATGCGAGATGCACATGTGCTGGCACAAATGCTAAATGCACAAGTGCTCAAAGGCGCAGATATCGGTGATGCACAGCTATTAAAACGTTATGAAAAAGCACGTCAAACTGACCAGAAGCGAGTGATTCGTTTTTGCGATGCGGTAGTACACGGCTTCACGCATCCTAACCCCGCGATTAAGCTGGCAAGAAATATGGCGTTATTGGCCTTTGATAAATTGCCAAATATCAAGCCATTAGTCGCCACTTATGCGATGGGTCTAAAATCATAGCGCTATAGTTAAATCCTCTTTAAAAGAGTGACAGCGTTAACCTCGCTTGAAGTATTGCCTATACATCTGCACTCGGTTGCCTTGTCTCTCTTTTAAACTGAATCAACTAACTGTAATTAAGATTGATAATAAGCATTCTAATATTGAGCAATATTGAGAGACACCTTATGAAAAACAACCATACGCTGATTATCGGTAGCGGTATCGTTGGGGCGACGCTTGCTCTAAAGCTGGCACAGGAAAAAATGCCGGTGACGTTGATTGATGCCCGTCCTGAGCGTGATGAATCAGCTTGGCAACATGTACTTAGCAAACGTGATGCACGTGTCTATGCACTCAGTATGGCTAGTATTAATCTGCTCAATGACATTGGCGCTTGGCAAAAGATAGCCGCCTCTAAACGCAAAGCAGACTACTCGCAAATGCAGGTGTGGCAGCTAAATGGTATGGGTGAGTTATTATTTGGCGAAAGTGAAGATAGCAGCGCCGAGGATAATAGTAGTAAAAATCATGAGCCTACATTATTAGGTAGTATGGTTGAGCCTGCTGTTATCGAGCACGCATTATGGCAACGCTTGCATGAAGCTGATGTTAGTGAGTATCTGACTCTTATCGCTGGTCATAAAGTTGTCAATATGGATTGGCTAGGGGCACAGCAAGGCTACCGTGTAACTCTGGATAGTGGCGAGGCGATTGATGCGCGTCTATTAGTTGGTGCTGATGGTCGCGGTTCATTTGTCCGTCAGCAAGCAGCGATTGGGCTGGACACGCTCGACTATAATCAAACCGCGATTTGCTGTGCGATTCAGACTGAGAAACCGCATCAAGCGACAGCACGTCAAGCCATGCTACCGACGGGTACACTGGCACTATTGCCATTAGCAGATATAACCGATGCTGATAAGACAAACCCGCAGCATTGGCAGTCGATCGTATGGACATTGCCGCGCAATCAAGCATTGGCATTGATAGAGGAAGAAGATCGTTTTATTGCTGATAAGTTAGCAGCTGCTAGCAATTACGAGCTGGGTGCGATTAATCAGATTGAGTCTATCGCTAGTTTTCCATTAGCGGCACAGCAAGCGAAAAGCTACGTCGCTGATAACTTGGTGCTGATCGGTGACGCTGCTCATGGCGTACATCCGCTGGCGGGTCAAGGGTTGAACCTCGGTATGCTGGATGTGCAAGTATTATGTGAGCAGCTAAAGCATGACTTTGCCCGTAGTGGCGGTACGCTTTGGGGTAGCAATCAAACGCTACGTCATTATGAGCGTTCACGCCGTCCGCATAATAGTCTAATGATGCACAGCTTTTCTGCGCTTAACTGGTTATTTGCAGGATCGCTTACCCAATTGCGACCTGTGCAGCAAATCCGTAATGAAGGTATGTACCGAGTTAGCAAAATCAAGCCATTGATGCGTTTATTTGCGAAGCAGGCGAGTGGGGTGTAGTTTCTATACTTAAGGATGAGTAGACCATGAGTATTAAATTATCGATAATGGCGATAAGTATATCAAGCGTATTAGCACTGGCAGGTTGTCAGACGCCGTTAAAAAGCACGGCGCTCGATCAAAGTATTGAAGAGCCGCCTATTACGTTAGTACCAGATACTCCGGATTCAGATGGGGATGGTGTACTTGATGCGATAGACGAGTGTCCAGCTACACCTTGGAAGGTGATAATAGATGAAGTAGGTTGTCCTATTGCAGGTATTGGAGTAGGTCTCAAAATGGAGTATCGTGCTTTTTTTACGAAGGGTAGTAGTGAGTTGTCAAAAGAGTACCAGTTTGATCTTGATAAAGTAGCAGAGCAGATGAATAAGTACGATACTGCTACTATGAAAATTGAAGCTCATATTTCGGAAGATGAAATGGGGCAGGCGTTAAGTGCTTTACCCAAAAATAGAGCTATGATGGTCAAAAATTACCTTATTTTAAAACACGACATCGAGCCTAGTCGTTTCAGTACTTTTGACTGTGGTATCAGAGCGCCTATTGCATCAGCTGACACCGCAGAGGGAGAATTCATGAATCGTCGAGTCTATGGACTAGCGACAGAGCCTGAAGACGGAGTGGTTCATCATAATCAAAATGACTCGAAATCAGATATATGTACTGAGTTTTAAATCATAATCAGGCACCAAAAGCTATCCCTACCCAAGCGCCGAAAAGAACACCATCAGCACTGGCGAGACAATATTAATCAAAAAGCCAAAACTAATCGCTAGTGGCACGACTTTTAGACCACCTGACTGCTGAATGATAGGCAAGGTAAAGTCTAAGCTGGTTGCGCCGCCAAGCCCAACCGCGGCGGAAGGGTATTTGCGCATAAATACTGGAATAAAGATTAACGCAAAGAACTCTCGTACCAAGTCGTTGAATAACGCAACACTACCCCAAACCGCGCCATAAGCATCGGTCATGACAATCGCTGACAGTGAGTACCAACCAAATCCTGACGATAGTGCTAAGCCTTTCGTCCACGACACATCAGTAAATAATAGCGCAAAAATAAGCCCGCCTGCCAATACTGCTAGCGTAAAGATGACACTCATTTCTACGCCGCGTTTATTCAGTAATACTTCTTTTAAGGTGATGCCCGAGCCTTTTAAGCCTATACCAACCAGTAAAATCAAAATCATCAGCATGACGGTCATAGAGTTTTCAGGCGGCATATAATCAGCAGGCAAGAAATAGCCAATCACCATCCCAATCACCACACAAACCACTTGTGCCAAGCTACCTCGAATGCTCACCCGATGCTCTTTAGATTTTACACTTGGTTTTTTGGCATGCCATGGACGCAGATGGTCAAACAGCATAAGCGCAAACAATCCTGAACCAATTGTCAGTATTGATAATACAGTGACATACAGCGCAATTTCACCCAGCTGATTACCTAGACCTTCTACCTGAGACAGCTCAATGCCGATCAACGCCAGGATGATAAATACTAGATATGATAGACCTTTGTCGGCCACTTTTGTCATAGTAGGATTAGACGGAATGGCAAAGCCAATAAACATTGGCATTAATACCAGAACAAGGGTGACTAGGCTTTCCATGATGACGGGCTCGCAGCATTTTTAATAAGGCGTTTTTAAGAAGCTGAAGATTGTACCATACAAGGTTAGCAATACTGATATGAGCTACTGAGATTCATTGCAAATCATTGGTCGTTGCGGACTAAAATGGAAAAAACTGGACGATTATAATGATGATAATAAATATCTTTTTCAAAATGTTTGAACGTTTTTGAGCGCTTGGTAATTCTTTACCTTACAAACTTTTGTTGCTACATTAAAGTACTGAAAATATTTGGCTAGACTCATGTCACTATATCAGCTCAAAACTCAGTTTCAAAATCAACTACGCCCGATGAGTAATGCGCTGGTTGAGCAAAATATTACTGCTAATCAAGTGACGGTATCCGCTGTTTTATTAAGTATCGGTACTGCCTATATTATTGCTAAACCAGCAGCTGAACAGCAGCGGCTATGGCTTTTATTACCATCATCATTGTTTGTACGTATGGCACTCAATGCTATCGATGGCATGATGGCGCGTGAGCATGGGCAGGCATCAAGGCTAGGAGCTGTGTTAAATGAAGTAGGTGATATAGTTGCTGATACGGTGCTATTAGCAAGTCTGACCCATCATATCAATGATAAAGAACAGCAAACGTTAATAGCCAACTTGCCAACGAATATATCAACTTCTCAGCATCATATCACTGCTCTGATCGCCCTTAGTATTGGCACCGAGCTGTTGGGCGTTACTAGTAATACCACGTTAGGTGTTCGTGCTAACCAAGGGCCTTTGGGCAAAAGCGACCGTGCCTTCTTATTAGGTATGCTTGGTGCCTTGATGGGTAGCAGAGCCAAAGTGCCAGTAAGTATTAAAGGACAGGTGGCTTCACCTGCTATCAGAATGAGTCAATTATTTATATTAACAGAGATAATGTTATTAAAGACCTGTCTCAATCGACTACGTTATATGACAGAGTTATACTTAATGCGTAACCCACCTGAGCTGCGATCCGTACTGGGTGAGTCAACAAACAACTCATTATCTCTTACTGTTGTTTTGCCAAATACTTCTACTGATAACGCTCGCCCATTGGAGTTCAAAGAAATGCCAACCACAACCGTTGATAGTCAAAAATTCGAAGAACAGGCCAGTGTTGGTTTTGACCTGCCTGCATCTAAAATCATCAATGGTGAAAGCTGCTATAACGCTTATGATGGTACGGCTATTTATTATCGCTATTGGCTAACGAGGGCTTTAGAAGATATTAAGCAAGCCAGTCAGCCGTCTCGCCAAGTTATCTTATTGCATCGAGGGCATGAGCATTCGGGGCGATTGGCAGAGCTAGGAGAGCAGTTTGCAACAGCTGGCTATCAAGTGTTTGCTTGGGATGCGCGCGGCAATGGGCGCTCAGGGGGCATTAAAGACCATGCTGAGAGCGTTACCGAGCTTGAGCGAGATTTAGAAGGTTTTGTACAACTGGTGATTGGGCAAACAGGCATTGCTATTGAAGATACATTGATTGTCGCTAGCAGTATTGGCGCGGTATTGGCAGCAGCATGGGTACACGATTATGCGCCTAATATTCGCGGCATGATACTTGGCACGCCTGCGCTCAGTATTCGTCTATATCTGCCCTTTGCTATACCATCGCTAAAGGTGGCACGTACGCTAGGTCTGATGTCACGTGTCAGCAGCTATGTTAAAGCACAAGTACTGACCCATGATAAAGACGCGCAGCAGGCTTACAATGCCGATCCATTGATATCGAATAGTATCTCGACTGATTTACTCATTGATACCCATGCAACGGGGCAGCGTCTACTCGATGATGCTGGTGCTATCACCGTACCGACGTTTGTCTTATGCGCGGGTAAGGATTATGTGGTCGATAAGCAGGCTGAGCGAACATTTTATGAAGCGATTAACACACCGATGAAACGCTGGCAGTTGTATCCAGACAGCTATCACGCAATCTTTCATGAGACCAATAAAGCCGATGTATTTGCCGACTGTATTGAGTTTGCTGAGGAAATATTTAGCACACCAGTCCAAGCCCCTGATTTGAGTACGGCTCACTTAAACAGTGCCAGTAAGGATAAAGTAGACCGTTTGGCGATTAAACCATTCAATCCAAACTTTGCAATTACCCGTTTTGCGATGCAGAAATTTGGTCATGTCAGCGATGCGATTGCCACAGGACTTGAGCATGGATTTGATTCAGGTCATTCACTGGATCATGTCTATTACAATAAGCCTAGCGGTCAGAATAAGTTTGGACAGGCGGTCGATAAGTTTTATTTAAATAATATCGGCTGGCAAGGTATTCGTATTCGCCGTGAGCACATATTGGAGTTGGCACGCGTAGCACTTGCAGATATCGAAGATAAAAATCAAAGCAGCAATAAACCATACCAACCAAAACTGTTAGATATCGCTAGTGGACATGGTTTTTATGCATTTGATCTGCTGACAGAGTTTGCAGATTTGTATGCTGAGCTGCGTGATTATGAGATGCATAATATACAGGCATTGCAAGCAAAGGCACAGCAGTTAGCCATGAGCAATCGAATAATGATCAGTCAAAAGGACGCCTTTTATCCTACTAGTTATATCGATGCAGATACGAATGACACTAGCACCGATACTAAAAAAGCAGATCTTGCTATTGCCTCTGGGTTATTTGAATTATTCTCTGATAATACGCTACCAGCGACGGCTTTGGCAGGTATTTATGACAGTTTAAAATCGGGCGGTTATCTGATTTATACCAATCAACCGTGGCACCCTGAACAGGAATTTATCAGTAAAACACTAAACAATCACCGTGGCAGTAGTTGGGTGATGCGTTGCCGTTCGCAGGCGGAAATGGATCAACTGGTTGAGCGGGCAGGCTTTAAGAAAGTCAAAATGCGTATCGATCGCTTTGGTATCTTTACCGTCTCGTTAGCGATTAAAACTGTATCAACTGATGACGAGTAATAGATGAGCAATGAGCAGGTTAAACCTTATGAGCGTGTTCAGATTTTCTCAGGGGGAGGGTCACGTTTTGGTTATTATTTGGGCAGTTATGCAGCACTAGCAGCGCATGATTTGACGCCAGACATTATCGTTGGTACTTGCGGTGGTAGTTTGTCTGCTTACTTAGTACAACTTGCGCCTGACCCTAAAGATTTGCAAGCGTTGATGTGCAGCCGTGAGTTGTATCGTGTCATCACTGCCATCAGACATGTCGCGCCAGATGAAGCCAATAAACGTCTAAAGCTGCGTTATATGACCCATGCACTCAAACGTTGGCGATTATCAAAGCAAAGGGATAACGGACAAGGACAATGGCAAGCAGACAGCTACGAGCGACTGTTAAATGAGCTACAGCAGTTGGCAATGTTTCGTATTGATAACGAGCAGTACTGGCTAGATGAGCTGTCGCAGTTTGCTGCTAGTGATAATGGTAGCGCTGTCGATAAAGCAACGCCAGAGATAGCTATCATTGCTAGCCGCCTGTATCAATCACCTACTGATGGCTTATGTAATAAAAAACCTGTACTGCAGGAGTTGTTATTTGCGCCGCCGCGCTTAGCAAATTTGTCAAACCTTGTATCAGGTCTGGCTGACGAGCAAATAACGTCACCAGCGCATATATTTGCAAACGGACGCATACACCCGTCTGTAAAGGTACAGACGCAATGGGATTTTTCCCCAGTGATTCGTGCGTCTATGGCTGATATGTACTATCTACCGCCAACACATATCACAGAGCTTGGCTGGTGTTTGGGAGGGGTGATCAATCTGACACCTATCGAACTAGCCTGTCAGTTGGGTGACAGCGTATTTGCAGAGACCAAGGCAGGTTATGATGCATGGCTTGCCGCCCCAGCGATTCAGCGCGTCTTTGGTTTCGATCCCAATGAGCGCTTGGCAGCAGTACACGGTTATCAACCAATCAGCGTGTCGCCTCGCACTGACACCGCTAATAAAAACCGTCAGCTACATTGGTTACCATTTGCCGATAATGAACAGCAGTTAGCAGGTCAAAATGTGCAAAAGCGGTTTAACCTAAAGCAAATGACTGTTGAGCTAATACACAGCGACTATGACGGCTTTGTGCAGCAAATGCAGACGCAATGGCAATATGGCTATCAGCGTACGGTCGACTATATACAGCAGCATAAATTATGAAAAACCTTACAAAAGATACCACTGGAAACCATACACCGCATATTATTATCGTTGGTGGTACGAGCGGCATTGGCTTAGCTTTGGCGTTGCATCATCAGACGCTTGGCTGGCAAGTAAGCGTTGTCGGAAGTAGCGCAGCAAAGATAGCCGATATCAACAGCCATTATCCTGCTATTGTGACTTATGTATGCGACTTAACTGAACCAAATCAAATGCGAACGTTATTAGACAATTTGTCAGGTATTCCATTTCAAAGACTGATCTATAGTGCTGGTAGCTATACCAATGAGCGTATCCATCACTTAAATCAAACAGATAGCGACCAAATGCTAGCGATCAATTTACAGGCGTTTGAGCAAGCTTTTAGATGGGCAAGCAGTCAGTTAAAGCAGCAGTTAAAAAAGCAATATCAGTCATTGGACGTTAGCAAAGGCGATAGACCAAGCCTTGTCTGTATTGCCTCTATCGCAGGCACGATAGATTATCCTTATGCCAGCCTTTATGCAAAAAGCAAGCGCGCAATGATTGCGATTGCCAGCGCTTATCGGGCAGCACTTGTACCTTATGATATCCAAGTGAACTGTATTGCCTCGGGCTATATTGATACTCAAGCATTACGTGATTTAAACGATGGTGATGCTAGCCATAAGCCATTTATTATGAGCACGCAAGCGGCGGTTAATCATATTATGCAAGCGATTGACGATGATGTAGAACTGGCTATATTTCCACGCTCGATGCGCTATATCACGAGTGCTTTAAATCATTTACCAAAGCCTGTGCTCAATTGGATATTGCACAGTAAACTGGATAAAGCCAAATGACTCTGCTATCTGTGCTTTGATTGTATTTAGCCAAATAACCAGTAGAGTAGAGTAAATGCTGGCACTCCAATCAGTAAACTGTCTATCCGATCTAACACCCCACCATGACCAGCGAGCATCGTTCCAGTGTCTTTTACCCCGTGCTGGCGCTTAAAGGCTGATTCTAATAAGTCTCCAAATATACCGCTTACAGCCAAGCCATAGGCAGCTAATAGACAGATCCACCAATCAAAAGGGGTGAGCCAAAGACCTAATACTGCTGCCAACATTGCCGCAACTAAACTGCCAAAGATAGCACCTTCAATGCTTTTATTCGGGCTAATAGTCGGCGCTAGACCTCGTTTAAACAGCTTGCGTCCAAGCAGTCGCCCACATAGATATTGGGCAATATCATTAAACTGACTGGCGAATAACACGAAGAGTAAAACGCCATATTGTTGTCGTTGCCAGGTCAATTGCTGTAAGACAATAAGGCTAATGATGAGTGAGAGGAAAGTAACACTCAGTAGCAGGTCTAAGTAATTAAGCCGCGTATAATGTTGTGTCGAGTTGAGAGAGTTCTTCGGTAGCAGGGGAGTACTTGGCTGTAAACTTTGCGCTTGGAGTTTATGAATGAGTACGGCTTTACTGCGTAAACACCATAGGCGTTTAATCTCGTAGCTGCCGCGTAGACCAATTAATATAAAAAATAAAATGAGCAGCCATTGATAGGGATATGCTTGCAAATGAGAACCTTGCGTATCGTTTGTTATTTTTGCAATCACATAGCAAGTGCAGAGCGCGGCGAGCATCAACCACCACGAGCGGGCTATCAGGTAGATTTTTGGCAAGCGTTTGCGCAGACGAGGTACGGCAAGTACACTCCAAGCCAAGCTGACGATTATCATCAGGGCAATCACAAACATAATATCAGAAGCCATACTATGGACACTCAAAGAAGAGGTAATATTTTAAGCCTATCCATAATGATAGCTTAAATGCTTCTTTAACTATAGTGTTAGATATCGTCCTTGATGGGTTTGGCTATTATCTGTCGTACGCTTAAATATGGTCAGTAATAGGTATCGGATAACGCTCGTTTTCTATAATGTGAGAAAAGGAGTTAAACGTAGTTTTTCTTAATGGCAAAATGATACTGGTTAAAGGTATTTCAGCTAAGTCAGGATAATCTTCACGGTAATGCCCACCGCGACTCTCAAAACGTTGATAAGCCGATTGAACAATCATCGTTGCTAACGCTAATTGCCTCACCAATTGAAAAATGGCAAGCTTACTGTAAGTAGTAGGGGCTTTACTGCTCATATCAGATAGCATGGTTTTATTATGTTCGATTGACTCTTGCCACTGCTCAATTTGTCGCAATGCTTGCTCTAATTGTTTGGCACTACGTGTGATGCCCATATTGGCTGTCAAAAGAGCTTTCAACGCTATAGTTATCTCTGCAATATCTACGTCAGAATGAAGCGCTTTATCGACCTTATAAGTTGGATACGATGACTGCTTAGAAGAGGGCAAGATGACAAATTGAGTGTTTTCTAATGTCGGATATTGCCAAATACCGGCAGCTAACTGATGCAGTTCATAGTAGGCAGTCGTATGTGGCTGTGGCATTTTTTCTAAAGCTTCAGCCGTTTTCTCTAAAGCTTCTAAGTTCTTTAAGCGATCCAATTTTGTTAAGTAACGTGGCAAATTAGCGGCAATGTTGCGACCAACCACCACACACTCCAACAATGAATTGCTTGCTAAACGATTGGCTCCATGCAGCCCTGTATAAGCAACTTCACCTGCTGCATACAGCCCTGCAATATCGGTCAATCCATTGGCATCAGTCACCACGCCGCCACAACTGTAGTGGGCAGTCGGAGCGACTGGAATAGGGTCTGTGGTCATATCGATGCCGAGTGCTAGCAGCGTCCGATAAATCTGCGGAAAATGTGCCTGTATAAATGCGGCTGGCAAGTGACTGACATCAAGGTGCACGTAGCCAAGTCCGTTACTACTAATCTGATTGGCTATTGCCCGAGCGACGATATCGCGTGGCGCCAATTCAGCGCGCTCATCAATATCTAACATAAAGCGCGTACCAGTCTTTGGGCAATACAGTCGTCCACCTTCACCGCGTAACGCTTCAGATATCAAAAAACTGCTGTCATCTAATGCCAGACCCGTTGGGTGAAATTGAATAAATTCCAAATTTGCCAAGTGGCAGCCTGCTTGCCATGCCATCATGACGCCATCACCAACACAGACATTAGGCGCGCTGGCACGCTTGAATAGTTGACCTAAGCCACCACTAGCGAGTACAACAGCCGCACTATGAATGGTGAGTTGGCGCTCATTGATATGATCAAAGACCAGCGCCCCTCGGCAATGTTTAATCTCGCTAGCGTCCATGCTAAAAGAAGAGCTGCTAATCATAGGTGGAGTCAGTAGCTCTAATGCTTCATGATAAGGCAAGATAGTGATATTGGTTGCAGTCTGTGCTTTGGTAATTAATGCATCCATCACGTGCCGACCCGTTGCATCATCCGCATGAGCCACACGTCTACAGCCATGACCGCCTTCTTTGGTCAAGTGTAAGTCACTGGTTTTTAAGACTGCAAAATCAGGTGCATTATCATTTTCTTTAGTTAAATTAGATTGAGTAAATGGCACACCTTGCTCGCATAGCCACTGCACCGCTTGCTGTCCTGCACCCAAGATATGGGCAGTATTGTCCGTCGCACACAATCCTGCACCAGCAATTAAGGTATCAGCGACATGATCAGTCACAGAGTCTGCTTTGTCTAAGCTAGCTGCGATACCACCTTGAGCGTAGTGACTTGAGCACACCTCAAGTGCCGCTTTGCTTAAAACAGTGATATTCAGCGATTTTGGCAGAGATAGCGCGGTGCTCAAACCTGCCAGACCAGCCCCAATGATAAGAACATCAGTTTTTATCATATTACTCATATCACTGCTGCTCCTATTATTTTTATAGCGAGTGGTGCTGGAACGATCAACTGAATGCGACGGACTCATGCTAGGCTGCCCCAACGTTAGCGAACAGCGCACGGTCTTTTACAACGTCGCCACTAGCGGTTACACGTTGCTTTTGTGCTTCAGCAAAATCAAGCATCCGTTGTAAAGGTTTCTTAGCTGCTACTGCTAGCTCAGGTGTCATTAGTACTTCACCGCTTTGATTGGTTAAGCACTGCTCAATACCTTTTAGACCGTTCATGGCCATCCAAGGACAAAACGCACAGCTCTTACAGCTTGCACTCTCACCAGCAGTTGGTGCGGCCAAGAATCGCTTGTTTGGCGAGCGTTTTTGCATCTCGTGCAATATGCCCAAGTCAGTAGCGACGATAAAGGTATCAGCATCCATCTCATACGTTGATTGCAAAAGCTTGCTAGTCGAGCCGACCACATCAGCGAGTGCCACCACACTATCAGGTGATTCAGGATGTACCAAGACTTTAGCCTCTGGGTGTTCCTCTTTCAGTTGCAGGAGTTCAGTGGCTTTAAATTCGTTGTGTACCAAACAAGACCCTTGCCAAAGCAGCATATCTGCGCCAGTCTCACGAGCAATGTATTTGCCCAAATGACGGTCAGGTCCCCAAATAATCGGCTCGCCTTGGGCGTGTAAGTGACGAACGATGTCTATACCGACAGATGAGGTGACCACCCAATCAGCTCTCGCTTTTACTGCGGCGCTGGTATTGGCATAGACGACCACAGTACGTTCAGGATGAGCATCACAAAATGCTGAAAAATCGTCAGCAGGGCAGCCCAAATCAAGCGAGCATTCGGCTTCCAAATCTGGCATTAGGACGGTCTTTTCCATGCTTAATATTTTTGCTGATTCACCCATGAAGCGCACACCAGCGACGACCAATGTTTGGGCGCTATGAGCTTGTCCAAACCGAGCCATTTCAAGTGAGTCACCGACACAGCCACCGGTTGCCAATGCCAAGTCTTGGATAAAAGGGTCGACATAGTAGTGTGCTACTAGTACGGCATTATTCTCTTTCAGTAGCTTCTTGATATTTTCTTCGACCACGATGCGTTCAGCGCGAGGCAAGTCTGCTGGCATTTTAGCCTTGGCATATTCAATATTCATCTGAGTGGCGATGCGATTGTCCGTACTCATGATAGGTGCGTCGTAAGGATATTTTTTCATAATGGCAGCCTTTTTTGGTGCGATAACGATAAATGTATGAGCTAAAAAATAGGTAATTGGACATAATAAATTTATAAGTTGTCTTAATTATGCTCATTTTGAGCATAATTACAAGTGGTTTTTTATACCTAAGAAGTCAAAAGATTAGGTTTTAGTGCCCAAAGTGATGTGCAGTTAAGTCGTACTAAGCTTAAGAATGGTGCGAATTTATGCCTCTTATGACTATTTATCGCCATTGATTTTTCATACTTACAACCACAGACTATGATAGTTTTAGATTCGAGCTATACTAAGCCATACAACGGCTATTAGTCCCAATAGCCTTTTACATTTAAGAGAAAAAGGATAATTCCCAAAGCCATGACGTTGTCTTATTCACATGCGCACCAGCAAGGTAGCGGCACGACAGAAGTGGTCGCCGTATTGGTCGCTATCACAGATCATATTGCGCGCGTTCTAACCGTTGACCAAGGCAAGCTGTTGCCAAATGGGCCACTTATGCCGCTACATCGCTCTCTACAAGCAGGCGTACGTCAGTGGGTAGAAGAGCAAACGCAGCAACCGCTTGGATATTTGGAGCAGTTATATACCTTTGTCGATACCAATAGACGCAACATCGACGGTCATGCGTTGGTGTATGTGAGTTATTTAGGTTTGGTGCAAGAGACGCAAACGCAGGCACTCCAAAGTAAAGCGCTCTGGCGAGATTGGTATGATTATTTCCCGTGGGAGAATCATCTGGACGGTATGCCTAGCATTATTATGGACTTTATCGTGCCTGCGCTACTTGAATGGGCCAATACTGCCAACGACTCAATCGTTCAACAGCGCAGGCGTCAGCGCATTGGCTTATGTTGGGGGCTGGACGAAGCGTTTTTAGCAAGTGGCACACTCACTGACAATCAATCCGTCAACGAACACGATAATGAAAGTAGAGAATGGATTGCAGAGCATGTATTACTACGTTATGAGATGCTTTATGAAGCAGGACTGATACCTGAAGCCCCTAATTATCCGCCCAATTATCAGGCTGTTGCTTTACCAGAAGACTGGTCACAACGCATAGGCGTCCCCATGTATTATGATCATCGTCGCGTGATTGCTACTGCTATCTCAAGACTGCGCGCGAAGATTGAGTATAGACCGCTTATTTTTGGGCTGATGCCAGACGTCTTTACCTTATCGCAGTTGCAGCAGAGTGTTGAAGCGTTATCAGGCGTGCGTTTGCACAAGCAAAACTTCCGTCGATTGCTTGATTCACAAAATCTAGTGATGGAGACAGGAGAGAGTAGCACTGCTCAGCGCGGTCGTCCTGCCAAGCTATATCGCTTTCGTCATGATATTGAATTACAGAGTTTACTGATGGATAGCAAACTTCCTAAGCGCAAATAGTCATTTCAAGCCAGTCCGTTTTATCTCTAAATCGGTTTGTAATACGAAAAATTTGTCACCTTTCCTTGCAGGGCCGCTAACTTTACGCTATATTTATGCTCATTTTGAGTTTAAATAACGAGAAGTTTCTATCAATATCATGCCTATATAAGGGTCAAAGATGACAATTGAACAAGAGCCAGCATTAGATGACGTATTGCTCAAGCCATTGGTTGAGAATGCACTAACTGAAGATTTGGGTAGGCGTGGTGATGTAACCTCACAAGCGACTATCCCAGCCGATATGCAAGCGCAGCTACAGATCAAGGCGCGCCAAGCAGGCGTAATATGTGGTATTGATTTGGCACGTTTGTCTTTTGCCTTAGTCGATGCACAAATTGGGTTTATTGCACAAGTACAGGATGGCGAAACAGTAGAGGCTGGCGCAGTGTTAGCGACCGTAAAAGGTAATGCGCGTCACTTATTGACAGCAGAACGCACGGCACTGAACTTTATGACCCATCTTAGCGGTATTGCGACAGCGACCCGTCAAATTGTCGATAGTGTGGCTCAATATCCTGCGCAAATTACTTGTACACGTAAGACCATTCCAGGCTTACGTATCGTACAAAAATACGCCGTACGCTGCGGCGGCGGACGCAATCATCGCTTAGGGTTGGATGATGCGATTTTAATTAAAGACAATCATATCGCCATTGCTGGTGATATAAAAACAGCCATTCAGCAAGCACAGAAATTTGCTGGGCATCTGATTCCTATTGAGGTCGAAGTCGATACGCTAGAGCAATTAGAGCAAGCGCTCGATGCAGGTGTGAGTTTAGTACTATTAGACAACATGTCGCCTGAAACATTGTCGCAAGCGGTTACTATGTGTCAGGGTCGCGCAAAGACTGAAGCTTCAGGTGGTATTACGCCTGAAACGGTACAAGCGGCAGCAAGTACAGGGGTTGATTTTATCGCGATGGGTTATTTGACGCACAGTACTACTGCTTTGGATATCGGGCTAGATTTTAGTGCATAAGTGCAGACGTAACAAAGGCTAATAGCACTACATGCGCTAGATTTTATGACAAGGGCTATCAACGAGTTAATAGAATGGCAATTTATACTGACAGCTTGTACTGATAATCGGTTAAATGCTTGTTTTTACACTGAAGCTTGACTAAGGTGACATGTAGGCGTAACGGCGCAAAGTTAATGATTTTATTAGCTTATCTGCCTATGCTACAATGCTATTTTTAGTTGCCTATTGGGTCATCGTTGCACTCGCACGATGACCTTATCTTTTTGCACAAGCGGTATCAATAGACAAGCGAGCGCTCAGTGAATACTGAAATTATCAAGATAATCCTAGCCTTTATGGTATTGATCAATCCATTTAGCGCATTGACGTTATTTTTAGATTTGACTCGCGGCTATTCGATGAACAATCGACGTAAGGTCGCGCGCGTTGCTTGTCTGACTATTTTTATCACTATCAGCTTTTTTACGATTGCAGGTGAGACACTACTAAAAACCCTTGGTATTTCTATCGGCTCGTTCCAATTGGCAGGCGGTATATTGGTGTTTTTAATTGCCCTAAATATGATGAATGGAGAGGGTAACCCGGTTAAACCTGATCAAGAGAACTTCGATGTTGATCATGTGAAAGATGCACCAGTCTCAATGGCAGCTGCCGTGGTTCCCCTCGCGATTCCAATGATGATTGGGCCTGGTGGTATCTCCACGGTTATCATTTATTCTTCACAAGTATCAGGTATTTTGCAGGTATCTGCCATCTTGATTGCTGGCTTATTTATCAGTCTGTTTTGCTATTTGGCATTGATGGCGGCAGGTCGTATTAGTCGCCTACTAGGCGATACTGGCTTGAACATCATGAGCCGAATCATGGGTATGCTATTGGCAGCCGTTTCTATCGAGATTATCGTTAATGGACTGCGTACGCTCTTTCCTAGCTTGATGTAGATGATCAATACAATATTATCGCTAACCACATATATTTATATACCGGTTAGCGGTTATCAACGTGTTTCGGTTTATCTAATACGTTGTTTACTTAATATTCAGTTTATTAAACACTCAGCTTATCTATCATTTCCTAGTTATATTTCTATCAGCTTTGATACAAATGCCAAGCCAGATACAGCATTAGCAACCCTACCGAAGCGTCCAGTATGTTCCATGCTTTAGGCTTCTCAAATAGAGGCCTGAGTAATCGCGCACCATACCCAAGCGCAAAGAAGAAAAAGAACGAAGCGCTAATTGCGCCTGCGGCAAACGTCAATTTACTGCTTGCACCCGTAGAGACCATGCCGACGAGTACCAATGTGTCTAGATAGACGTGCGGGTTTAACCAAGTAAAGCCAAAACATAGTAACAAGGCTTTTTTCAAACTCGTGACGACTTGTCCTTCAACAGTCAAAGCATGTGACACGCGTACACTGGCATACAAACTCTGCAAGCCGTAACCTAATAAAAATATAACGCCTGCTATTTTTGCGATATCTATAACGTGAGGATAGCGAGCCGTAACTGCACCAAAACCCCCAACACCTGCTGAGATTAAAAACGCATCGCTCACCGCACAAAACAAACAAACAAAAAATATGTGTTCGCGTTTGAGACCTTGTTTGAGTACAAAAGCGTTTTGGGAGCCAATAGCAATGATGAGAGATAGACCAAGTAGGAAACCAGAAATATAATCAGGAGCATTCATAATACGGCGCTTAACGGTTGAAGTGTAGGAATGGTGACATTTTGCTTACTGGCAGGTCAGCAAAAACCTGCTAAGATACGCTATTGAATGAATGTATGCAATATGCGCACAATGTGAGTGTAATAGACGAGGGGCAGAGCAAGTCATGGTAGTCAGTTTGACAAGAATGCTACAGTCATTTGGGCAAGCTCAAGATGACCTACCGACATTGGCAGCAAAGAATGCTCAGGAGATGAGCGTTAATCATGAACAGGATGCTGCTGCCGATAATGATAGCAATCACGCAGTACATGAGCGTTCTACACTAACTCCGCCTGAACGTGTAAACCGCATATGTGATGCGTTGGCACAAGTGAGTGATAGCCAATCATCCACGCCTTTGACCGATCGCTATCTGAGCAATCGTGCTCAAATGCGCCCAACCAATAGACCGCCTTTTGACCCAGATACTTTGTGGTATCTCAAACATGGACGTTGTCCGATTATGACTGAGCTTGTTGATGTGGTTGATGAGGCCACCCTAAATGCCATGCCTATTGAAGCCGTTGCGATATTAGATCGTATCAACGGTAAGCTAAAGCGTTATCGTGAGTGGAGTAGTGAGCTGAACGAACAGCAACAGCAGCAACATAACGAGCGTCAGTTCGTCATCGATAAATTAGTATCCGAAAGTATCCCTGAAGCATTACATCATTATGAGCAGCTACAACGCTTTAGTCCGCATCGTACCAAAAACAATATGGTGCAGGGTAAGATGACAGCCGGTGATATGCTGACAGATTTGTTTTTAGAGATTGATTATGAGCTTGACGAATTATTGGATGAATTGCATCAAACGGTTCTGAACCGCCTTGCCTCAACCCACCGCTATGTTAAGAGCCGTACGCAAAGTTAAATTTTCTTTGATTATGTTTTTTTGAACACTAGCAAAGGTTAAGTATTATCAAAAAACACAATCGACCCAGTGCATAACAATAT
Source organism: Psychrobacter proteolyticus (assembly GCF_039762275.1). Taxonomy (GTDB): domain Bacteria; phylum Pseudomonadota; class Gammaproteobacteria; order Pseudomonadales; family Moraxellaceae; genus Psychrobacter; species Psychrobacter proteolyticus_C. The sequence continues at coordinate 71,779 of NZ_JBDLOB010000001.1, forward strand.
AGGGCTTTAATAGAGCCTTATTTTTTTGTTTAATGATATTAACTATAAGAAATTAGTCACGACATTCTGATAAGTAATAAGGACAATATAATGACCCAAATGACTGCGATGTTCGTAATGTTTGTTTTGTATGGGCTGTTACCAGCGGCTGGGTTATATCTAGGTTATCGTGGCATTAAAAAAGTCACAGCGCCCAAAATGCTCGAATATAAGGCGATGCCGCAACTGGGTTATATACCTGAAAAAAGCCTACCCGTTGAAGTTAAAACCGCTTTGGAGCAAATTAATACAAAGGGTGAAAAGCTGCGTGTCATGTATGGCGATACCAATAATGATGGCAAGATTGATGATAAAGATACCGTCAACGAAACTTATATTATGATTCAAAACTTAATGGATAGGCATGTGCCACAAGCCGTCGCTGACTATCGCCGCTTACATGATTTAGATGTGACGGAGGACTCGCTTGCTGACACTACCAAAATCAAACATTCTAATGTCACGGGCAAAGAAGCCTTGTTAGATGTGCTTAAGACAATTAACACACAGTTCGATGACCTGCTCAACGCGTCATATCATCAAGACGGTCAAAAACTACTTGCAACCAATCGCTATCTCCAAAAACGTTTTGATAACCCTACTAGCAACACAGAGTTTCAAAAGCCCGATAGCAATGCCAGTGGTGATGTTATTAGTGATGTAAATACCCAAGCGATTGAAAGCCCAACTGGTGAAAATGTGAGTGTTAAAGACATTAAGCTGTAAATACAAAGTTGAATGGTGAAAGGGTAAAGAGCAAGCGTATATGAGTATCTTAATAGGCATCGGTATTGTAACGACCGTCACTACCTTTTATCTAGGTAGAAAAGGCTGGCAGGCTTTTCATAAAGCTGTCGGTATCTCACCTGGCGTGCTCACGTATCAGGATTATGATGCGCCCTTGTCATTAGCCACATTAAGCTTGCAGCAGCTAACGTTAAATAAACAGCACTTAAAAAACTTGTCAGAGCAGCAATTACGCCAGTTAAAACGCATCGATGAAAAAGTAAGCAGCTATCACGCTTATCAAGCAGCCATACATGCTCAACATAAGACACCAGCGATAACAGAAGCGCAGTTTGTATTAAATAAAATGCTGCAAACACGGTTACCCGAGATGCTAGCTACTCACTACCAATTAACAAATATAAATGCCAATAATGGGAATAACGATAAGAGGTTAGAGGCTAGTGAGTTATTGCAGAGTGTTCTAGATAACATCGAACAGCGTTTAGATAAACTACTGGCGCAAATAGACGAGGCGCAGCTACAAGAGCTGCGTGTCATGAAGCATTATATCAATAGCCACGATAGCTGAGCCGCTATCTTTATATTAAGCAACTATGATGCCTGTAAACTTTGAAGCCTGTAAAAAGACACAAAAAAAGCGGTCAATGACTATTTATCATTGACCGCTTTTTTATGTTTATTCTAAATCTATCAAAAACTTAGAATAATGTTAAACCAAATCAACTAGCGTTTATCATTGCGATCACGGGTGTTACGTGTGCCGCGGCTGGCAGGGCTAGCACTACTTTTAGGTTTCGCGCTGCTGTTGCGGTTATCGTTACGAGTGTCAGTGCGACGCGCTTTAAGCGGTTTGTTTCTGATACGTTCTTGCTTTTCTTTAGCTGCGCCATGTAGACCCGTGCCATAACGTGGACGCAAGCTGACCAAATCCGTCAACGTATTAATTTCTTTTTTATCAAGCTCTAAGAAACGGCCAGTACGTAGCTCTTTTGGTAGAACAATCGTGCCATAGCGTGTACGTAGTAGACGACTAACTTTTAGACCTTGTGACTCAAATAAACGACGTACTTCGCGGTTACGGCCTTCTTTTAGCTGGACATGATACCACTTGTTGACGCCTTCGCCGCCGCCTTCTTTGATGTCTTCAAATTTGGCAAGGCCATCTTCTAGCATGACACCAGCGGTCAATGCACGAGCGATATCAGGCGTTACTTCACCCAATACACGTACGGCATATTCACGCGTTACTTCACCAGATGGATGCATCAAGCGATGCGCCATTTCGCCATCGTTAGTAAATAACAATAGGCCAGTTGAGTTAATGTCCAAACGTCCAACCATTACCCAGCGGTCATGCGTCAGCTTTGGCAAACGTTCAAAGACAGTTGGGCGACCTTCTGGATCTTTAGCAGAGCAAACTTCGCCTTCAGGCTTGTAGTAAGCGATAACACGGCGACGTTTCTCGTTTTCAGAAGTGTATTTTATTTGACGGCCATCAACGCGAATCTCATCACCTTGCGAGACGCGATCACCGATGGTCGCAGGACCGTTATTAACCGTTACGCGGCCAGATTTGATGACTTCTTCCATTTGGCGGCGTGAACCAAGTCCCATACGGGCGAGTGCTTTCTGTAATTTTTCGTCTTTCATCATAATATCCTTGAGTCGGTGGGTTTACATTTCTCAATGTAAAAAATTGGATTGACTATTCTACGCTATTTTAACAAATTTAGCACGTAAACCAATACCTTACTGGTTATAAATGTTTCTATCCATGAATAAGCAATACTGTTTAATTAACTTATTATAAAAAATTATCAGTGTGCAGGCTTTATCTTACGCTAGGATTTTGTAGCGTACACAGGTACAATATTACTCTTAGTCAAAGATTGACGAAGCAAAGGACAGGCATGCAAAGTATTTGCGCGCGCTGTCTTTATTTTTTTATATCGTACCCTCTATTGGAGTTACTATGTCTACTGCCCAAGAATCCGCCACCGTTTTGGACGGCAAAGCACTTGCCAAACAAATAGAACAGGATCTGCGCACGCGCGTAGATACGATTAAGGAAAAGACTGGCCGCACCCCAAGCTTAGCGACGATATTGGTTGGTGACGATCCAGCCTCTGCTACTTATGTTCGTATGAAAGGAAACGCGTGTAAGCGTGTTGGCATGGACTCTATACGCGTTGAGATGCCAAGTGTCACGACCACTGAGCAGCTCATGGCAAAGATAGATGAGTTAAATAGTAATCCAGATGTACATGGTATTTTGCTACAGCATCCGGTTCCTGAGCATATCGATGAGCGTGCTTGTTTTGAGCAGATTGACTTAGCAAAAGATGTCGATGGTGTGACTTGTCTTGGTTTTGGTCGTATGGCGATGCAGCAGTCAGCTTATGGTTCATGCACACCGCAAGGCATTATGCATTTGTTAGAGCATCATAATATCGAGCTATCAGGTAAAGAAGCAGTGGTCGTAGGGCGTAGTGCTATCTTAGGTAAGCCAATGGCGATGATGTTATTGAATGCTAACTGTACAGTGACTATCTGCCATTCAAGAACTCAAGATTTGGCAGCGCATATTAAGCGTGCAGATATCGTAGTTGGTGCAGTAGGCGTACCTGAGCTTATTAAAGCGGAGTGGATCAAAAAAGGTGCGGTAGTCGTTGATGCTGGTTTCCATCCAACAGATGATGGCGGTGTTGGTGATATCGAAATGAAAGGCATGGAAAACATTGCCAGCGCTTATACGCCAGTACCAGGCGGCGTTGGACCGATGACTATCAACACGCTTATTCGCCAAACGGTCGATGCTGCTGAAAAATCAGCGGGTTTGAATAAAGGCTAAAAAAATAGTCATACGAATACTGATTGCCGATATATAAGGGGCCTGAGGCAACATAAACTCAGGCTAAATCAACCACATTTCAGTTGATAGGACCTAAACATGGCTAAAAAAAACGTAGGTGTTCATGAGCGACTACAAAGTATTGGTAGAGAGTTTGTCGATGTCTGTCATTACGTTATTTTATTTCTAATCAGTGTGGTTGTCGTTTGGACAGCTGGGAAAGAGTTTATTTATATTGTCCAAAAGGGTTCAGCGGATCTAAAAGACATATTGATGTTATTTATTTACCTTGAGCTACTGGCTATGATAGGTATCTACTTTAAAACCCACCGACTGCCAGTACAGTTTTTGATATTTATTGCCATAACAGCATTGTCACGACATTTGGTGGTTGATGTGCAGGCTGTTTCAGACTATTTCCATTTATGGCTGCTAGCGACAATTTCCGTGGCCATCATGCTACTGAGCGGTTCTATTGTAATCCTGACTTGGACGGCCAAAACATTTGGTCGCCCAGAGGATAATCTTGATAAGCAGCATGCAAACCTAACGGTTAAAGCGCTATTGCCTGATAATGCTCAAGCACCCGATAGCCATACCAAGCATCGCCGTGAATAATTAGATAGCAATACAAAAAGATAGCAACATAAAAAAAGAGCGACCAGTGGTTGCTCTTTTTTTATGCCTAGCGTTTGGTATTACAACCATTTCAATCTTTTGAAGTTATAGTACAGATAGCTACATAAGGCGATAATTATGGCCATAATAACAAGGTAAGAGTATTTCCAATGCAGCTCAGGCATAAAATCAAAGTTCATGCCATAGATACCAGCGATAGCTGTCGGTACTGCCAGAATACCTGCCCATGCAGCGAGCTTACGCACCACTTCATTCTGACCCATATTGACCATCGCCATATAGGTGTTCATCACCACGCTCAGCATTTCATTGAGACCATTAATAGCATCTAGTGAGTGTAAGAGGTGATCGTTAACATCGCGAAAGTAAGGCTTAGCGGCTTGAGAAAATCCAGAGACAATCTCACTTTTTTTATGATTGATAAAAAAGCTACAGATATCTTGCACAGGTAAGATAATGGCGCGCATATGTACCAATTGCGATTTGAGCTCATAGAGGTTTTTTAGCGTGCCTTTATCAAACTCAGAAGTAAATACGTAGCGTTCTTGCTCGCGCAAGTAACGGCCCAATCGATCGGTAATCGGCATATAGTTATCAACGATAAAGTCGAGGATAGCGTGCAGTACAAAGATAGGGCCCATACGCAACTTTTCAGGACGTCGATGGCAGTGCTCACGGACTGGCGCATAAGAGTTTGACGGGCCATTGCGAATCGTAATAAGGTAGTTTTTACCCATAAATATCGCAGTAGTACCATAACGAATGACATTATCTTCGAGCTTGGCCGTACGTAGCACCACAAAGACCATGTCATTATCATAGTTTTCGACTTTGGCACGTTGATGATCAGCAAAGGCATCTTCAATCGCAAGCTCATGCAGGTCAAAGGCTTCTTTTACTTTGACCATGGTTTCTAAACTTGGATCATATAGCCCAAGCCAAATAAATTGACCGTTGTTCCCTAGCGTACGACTCACATCATTGAGCGCCACTCTATTAAGATTCTCACCTGTTTTACGTGAGTAAGCGTAGCAATTGACCACTTCGCCTGCGCTTGATGAATCAATATCTTCATAGCGTTCAGAGTCAGGATCGTAGACCGTCATGGTCTCAATAGTATCTTCAGTGGTGGCGTCCACATCACCATAGATATAGCTATCATCATCGTCCAAATAGAGATGCTTGTCATTCATATTGGCGTAGATATGATTCATATTGGAATCAGGCGCAATATGAGCCGTTTTTTTGATCAATTGATTATTATCATTTTCCATATACTTTCCTGTCATATAATAAAAAACTTCAATAATCCAAATATACTGTGAACGCTGCTACGGTTTTATCGTGTACCAATACTATCTATAGGGCATAGATTTCTATAGGGCATAGCTTTTTAGCGTATCGATATCTACTAATGCTAGCAGGCTTTCGTGACACGCTTCTAACTTGATTTGTGGTGCGATATCGAAGTCCAATGCTTCAACCCAACGTAGCGCGCAGATGCACCAGTAGTCGCCAGGTTTGAGACCAGGAAAGTTGTATTCAGGTAGTGGGGTAATCAAGTCGTTACCGCGACTGGCAGAGAAGTTCAAAAACTCGCTAGTCATCTTGGCGCAGACGGTATGTTGACCGACATCATGGTTGCCAGTATGACAAAAACCATTGCGATAATAGCCAGTGATTGGATCGAAACAACAGCTGGCAAGGGCGGTGCCTAAGACATTGGTTTGGTTGATGGCAGGGTTTGGGTGGTAATCAGATGACATAAGGCTTCCGAGATAAAAATATGTGTTAGTGTATCATGAGTCTGTGCCGAAGACGCTGCCGTAATCGCGCTCATTATCTTATGGTTAACAAAAAATAAACCTCTCGGCTATTCGCCCAATATTGAGTCAAACACATCAATGATGACTGTTACATCTGCTAAGCTTATAAGCGGCAATTGAACTGTAATTAGATAGTGATTGTGGCTAATTGTCACTAGGCGAACCTTGAGTGCTATGCTAAACTAAAGCATAAAGTGCCTTGATTATTTGTCGCAATTTTTTAGCGCATAAAGATACTCGTCTTATCATTCTAAATTATACTTATTATTCACCCTTTTGCGGTTACCTGGTTTGTTTATAAATAATTGGGTCAATGATGTTGCGCGTTAAAAATAAATACACACAGCGTCAATACCCGGCAAATCACCTTTTAAGTACCGCATCAGTACCGCGTTTTTGGTAAGCGATACGCCAAACAAGGATTTATTGTGTCTGTTAGTTCTGATTCTGCAAAACCTGCCCAGCCAAATTCTACCAATGAAACAGTGTCTCAGCCTGCCGAAAACAGTGCTGCACCCAATCGTATGCCATATTTGAGTAACTTTGGCAGTGATGTTGCCAATAGTTGGCTATTGCCTGATGGGGTGGTTGATGTACTGTTTGAAGATGCGCATAAGCAAGAAGTGCTTAGACATCAGTTAATCGAGCAGCTTATTACTCATGGTTATCAGCTGGTTTGTCCGCCGATGATCGAGTTTACTGAGTCTTTGCTAAGTGATGCGTCAGAAGATTTGAAACGCCAAACCTTTAAGATTATCGATCAGTTGACGGGTCGCCTAATGGGCGTCCGCGCTGATATTACCCCGCAGATTTTGCGTATAGATGCGCATCATGGTGGTACGGGTATTGCGCGTTATTGCTACGTTGGTGATGTGATTCATACCTTGCCATCAGGACTGTTTGGCTCTCGTACGCCGCTACAGTTGGGTGCTGAGATATTTGGTTGTGCGTCACTAGCGGCAGATATTGAGCTGATAGACGTGCTATTTACGATGGTAAACAAACTCAATATGAGTGCAGCGCTTCATATCGATTTGGGTCACGTAGCGATATTCAAACGTTTGGCTGAATTGGCTGAATTGTCAGACAGTGATACTGAGCAATTGATGTACTTATATGCCAATAAAAACCTACCAGAGCTTAAGCGTGTTTGCCGCGCTTTGCCAATGGGTGATGATTTTTATGTGTTGGCACGCTTTGGTCACGATATCGCAAACCTATTAGCCAAATTATCAGATGCGGCGCAGCAAGACAGCCAAATCGCAACGGCGATCGATGAGCTACAGCGTTTGAAAAACTATCTACAAGACCAATGGCAGTGCCCAGTCAGTATTGATGTGACTGAACTATCAGGTTATCACTATCACACTGGCATCGTCTTCAATGGTTATATCAATAGTGAAACGCAGCCACTAGTACGTGGTGGTCGTTTTGATGGTATGCAAAGTCAGACGCAAGTGTTACGTGCGGCCACAGGCTTTAGTATGGATGTTAGCCGATTGCTGGCTCATACACAGTTAGATGCGCCAACCGTTGTCTTGGTTGATTTTGCCGCTTTGTCTAATGCAAATACAGATGAGATGCAGACGCTACTGCAACAAGTAGAGAGTCTACGTCAGCAAGGCTATCGCGTCACTATGCCGTTAGATGCACAGGACAGTCCAGATGATGTTACGCATCGTTTGAGCATATCTGATGACAGTCAATGGCAGCTACAGACTGTTTAACTGTCTGATAGTAGGCTATTGAATGGCGCACGCGGCGCACGCCGCCAAAATTATTCAGTACACATTATGAGAACGCAAAATTATTCGTTAGATATCTCAGTGTTTCTATTTCATAAATCACTGAGATAAAAAGATATAGCTAAGAAAATCATTTTAATTTTTCAGCTTTTATTGCACACACCTCAATACATAAAGGTAAGGATTGATCATGGGTAAGAATGTTGTAGTTTTGGGTAGCCAATGGGGCGACGAAGGTAAGGGTAAAATCGTTGATTTACTTACCGAAAAAGCCTCAGCAGTAGCCCGTTTCCAAGGCGGTCATAATGCTGGTCACACGTTGGTTGTCGATGGCAAAACCACTGTCTTGCATTTGATTCCATCAGGTATCTTGCGTGAAGGCGTCACTTGCTTTATCGGTAATGGCGTGGTGTTAGCACCTGATGCACTACTAAAGGAAATGAAAGAGCTAGAAGACAACAACGTACCAGTACGTGAGCGTTTACGCATCTCTCCTAATTGCCCACTTATCATGCCTTATCACGTGGCACTTGATCAAGCTCGTGAAGCCAAGCGTGGGTCTGGTAAAATCGGTACAACAGGTCGCGGCATTGGTCCTGCATACGAAGACAAAGTAGCACGCCGTGCGATTAAACTTGCTGATTTGTTCCGTGAAGATCTAGAAGAAAAACTACGTAACCTAATCGAATATCACAACTTCCAACTGACTGAATACTATAAAGTTGAAGCGATTGATTTTGATGAGACACTTAAGCTTTGTAAAGAGTGGAAAGAAGAGATTAAAGGTATGGTTACGGATGTAACTGAAGACCTAAATCAATTACGTCTGGCTGGCAAAAACCTAATGTTTGAAGGTGCTCAGGGCACGCTACTTGATATCGACCATGGTACTTATCCGTTTGTAACCAGCTCAAGTGTAACCGCTGGCGGTGTATCAACGGGTACAGGTATCGGTCCATTGTATTTAGACTATGTACTTGGTATCACCAAAGCGTACACTACGCGCGTTGGTAGTGGTCCGTTCCCAACTGAATTGTTCGATGATGTTGGTGCTCACTTAGCCAAAGTCGGTCATGAATTTGGTGCAACGACTGGCCGTGCCCGTCGCTGTGGTTGGTTCGATGCAGAAGCATTACGCCGCGCAGTAGTACTTAACTCTATGTCAGGTATTTGCTTGACCAAGCTTGACGTACTAGATGGTCTTGAAGAATTGCTAATCGGTGTGGGTTATAACCTACCTGAGACTGAGTGTGCAGGCGCGCATGATGCTGAATTCTATGAGTCAGTTACACCTAAGTATGAAACGATGCAAGGCTGGAGCGAGTCTACCGTTGGTATCACTAACTATGATGAGCTTCCAGAAAACGCTAAAAAATACATCAAACGTATCGAAGCGCTGATTGGTTGCCCAGTTGATATTATCTCGACTGGTCCTGATCGCGAAGAAACGATCGTACTGCGTGATCCGTACGACGCTTAGTTTTTACTATAAACTTAATTAAATAGTTTTTAGTATTAATAAAAAACCCCAATGCTGAGCGTTGGGGTTTTTGCTTTTGTTAGAACTTATAGCATTATCAACGACTAATGCACAATAAATTTACTTTTATGCAAGGTATGGTCATAAATTAACCCTATCATTTATGGCCTTAATCATTATAATAGGCAGCAATCCGATGTTGGCGCTTATGGTTATACACTGATATACCATGAGTTGTGTAAAACAGTCCAAGTCAACATTGTGGCTAAAGCTAAAACAACGCATTAATTTTTCATATTTTATTGAATTTATCATTTATTAGGAGCTTCTCATGGCTAATGAACGTACTTTATCTATCATCAAACCTGACGCAGTTGCTGGCAACCACATCGGCGCTATCTATAGCCGTTTCGAACAAGCTGGTCTAAAAATCGTTGCAGCTAAAATGCTACAACTTGATGATGAAAAAGCAGGCGGTTTTTATGCTGAGCACGCTGAGCGTCCATTCTACAACGATCTAAAATCTTTCATGATGTCAGGTCCAGTATTGGTATCAGTACTAGAAGGCGAAAACGCTATCGCTCAGCATCGTGAAATCATGGGTGCAACTAACCCAAAAGAAGCTGCTGAAGGCACTATCCGTGCTGATTTCGCTAGCAGCATCGACGAAAACGCAGTACATGGTTCAGATTCAGCTGAATCAGCAGCACGTGAAATCAGCTACTTCTTCAGCGATGATGAAGTTTGTGCACGTACACGCTAATATAGTAAATAAACTATAAGCTTTTACGGCGTTCGATTTGTTTGAGGTAACTGCTATAATAAGACAGCTACGATTTAGACTGATCTTACCTGTATGAGTTTTATACTTGATTGACTATAGACGAATTATTTACAACATTGATTGTTTATAGTTGGTTTGCGAGACGGCTTATATCTTATGGGTATAGGCCGTTTTAGCTATTATAATAATCCTATAATCAAGGAATTACTAAACTGCTAGGGCATTACCCTCCTTAGATGTACTACTTGTACAATCTGCAGTTGGCTGCCTTGTATCCGCTTTAGGGTTCTGTAATTATATTATTCATTGAAATTCTTAATGACTTGCCTCATTATTAATTTTACTTAGCGTTATCAATCCCTTATCAGCATGTTTTTGTCAATTCGAAAAACTGCGCTCATAGCGGATTGCTCATGCACCCATGTATGTATGGCAAAGCCCATATAAATAATTGCACCGCTTATCTAAGCTCATGCAAAAAGGTTACCTATTATGTCAACTGTTCAAACACCTACTCAGCACGTACCTGCTAAGATTACTGATAGCATTAAGCTGGTAGATGAGGCACATGCCAAAACCAATCTATTGGGTATGACGCAAGCGCAACTGGCTGATTACTTTAAGAGTATTGGCGAAAAACCATTCCGCTCAACTCAGGTGATTAAGTGGATTTATCAGCATGGCGTAACAGATTTTGAGCAAATGACCAATTTGAGTAAGTCATTACGGGACAAGTTATCGCTTAATGCTTGTGTGGTACCGCCCAAAGTGATTCATCGTCAATATAGTGATGATGGTACGCGTAAGTGGGTGTTTGAAGTCACTGGTGGCTCATTGGTTGAGACGGTGCTTATCCCTGCAGATGATAGCAAGTTAAATGGCCGTAAGACATTATGCGTGTCTTCGCAAGTAGGCTGTGCACTAGACTGTAGCTTCTGTAGTACAGGTAAGCAAGGGTTTGAGCGTGACTTAAGTGCAGCTGAAATTATCGGTCAGTTATGGGTCGCTAATGCGTCATATATGACAGATGAAAATGAAAGTTTAGAAAACGTTGATCATAGCCTATGGGAAAATAATGTCACCAACGTGGTGATGATGGGCATGGGTGAGCCGCTATTGAACTACAAGCCTGTGGTAGGCTCAATGGAGTTGATGCTAAGCGATCATGCTTATGGACTGTCAAAGCGTCGCGTCACGTTATCGACTTCTGGTGTCGTCCCGAAAATGTATCAGTTAGCGCAAGACATTGATGTGGCATTGGCTATTTCACTGCATGCACCAAATGATGAGCTGCGTAATGAGTTAGTACCAATTAACAAGAAATATCCGTTAGAAGAGCTGATTGCAGCGGCAAAAAACTATGTCTATGATGTCAATCCACGTCACAAGAAACACGTTACAATCGAGTATGTGATGCTTGATGGGGTCAATGATAGCAATGAGCATGCCCATCAGTTGGTTGCGCTATTAGAAGGGTTACCAAGTAAGATTAACCTTATTCCGTTCAACCCATTCCCACATGCACCCTATGACAAATCAAGCAACAATCGTATTCATGCGTTTGGCAATATACTGAGCGAAGCGGGTTTTGTTTGTACGATTCGTCAAACACGTGGTGATGACATCGATGCCGCCTGTGGTCAGTTGGTTGGACAAGTTGCCGATCGTACTAGACGCTCAGCCGCATGGCAGCAGAGCATCAAAGATCGTGAAAGCGTGTAATACGTTCTTTAGAGGATAAGCGCGATATCTGACTGGTATAGCGTTTTAGCTGTCTTTTGTCTATCGCAATGGTAAGAAAATGTAGCAATGACTGTCAAGATTGCAGAACGTGGCAATTAATAACAACTAAATTGTACTTATAGGGGTTAAATCTATTAAACTGAGGCCTCGAAGATCGAACGCATTGAATCCCAGTTTTATGATGGCGGCTATGATGACTTCTAAAAATTCTTGTCAGTTCAAATATCAAAAATCATTTTCTAAATTTTATAAGCAGTCGAGTATCAGTGCTGCCCAAACCGCTTTGCCAAAGCGTGCAGTACTGTCGGCAGTATTTGGCGTCCTTGTATTAAGTGGCTGTCAGACCACACCGACCAATGATTTGCTAGGTAACTCTCCTTATCAAACATCTACGCGCGCTAGCAATGATCGAAATTTAGATCAGCAGGAAATCGCCCGTGTGCGTACTTCGCTTGCCGCGCAATACATCCGAAAAAATGAGCTAGATACCGCGCAGCAGCAGCTCGAAAAAGCCTTTGCTGCCGATAGCCGTTATGCGCCAGCCTATGATATGATGGGCGTTTTGTTGCAGCAAGAAGGCAGCCGTATCAACCTAGCCAAAGCTGATGAATACTTCAAAAAAGCAATCGCACTAGATAAAGACTTTGTACAAGCACACAATAATTATGGCGTGTATCTGTCACAGACAAAGCGCTACCGTGAAGCAGCAGAACAGTTTGAGATTGCAGGGGCGACGCTAGGCTATGAAGGCCGTATTGGCGCGCTAGAAAACCTAGGCCGTACTTATCTGCAGTTAGGCGATAATAGTGCCGCTTCAAAAGCATTTTTACGGGCACTTGATGGCAATCGTAATAGCATCATTGCTCATATCGAACTGGTAGATTTGCTGCTCGACCAACAGCGTGTACCGCAGGCACAGAGACTGTATGATGAGACGCTGATATTGGTGCAGGGGCAGGGTGTTAGCCCGCGCTTGCTCTTACAAGGTATCAAGCTTGCAGCAGCACAAAATAATATAACAACGCGCCAGCAATTGGCACAGCAGCTTTTATCCGCTTATCCGCTAAGTGATGAAGCAAAACAACTTAAGACTTGGCTTAACAATCCAGAGGCTCCATGGAAATGATCACCCCATCATCTAACACTCAATCTAACGCTCAGGGATCATTTGGTGCCGTGTTGCAGCAAGCCCGTAAAAATAAGCAAGTAACTTTAGACGCAGCCGCGGCTGAGCTGTTTATTCTAAAGCGTCATCTAGAAGCGCTAGAAAGCGAAAACTTCGCTGAGCTACCACAGGCTGCGTTTGCTCGTGGTTTTGCGATTAACTATGCCAAATATCTGGGCTTAGATTCAGCAAAAATCGCTAGTAGCTTCGATGCCGCTTATCCCAATGAGCTAAAGGCCAAATCAGCCAGCAATATCGATACGCCACTGCGCCCAATGGGGACTTTGCAGCGTGATACTCACAACCGCATCCGCTTTAACCCGCTATTGATCATAGGCGTTATCGGATTGATTATCTTGGCGGTGTTCCTATTCCGTATGGTGAGTAACGCTAGCAAAGAAAACACCCAAGAGCCTGTATCAGCTGTTGAAGACATGTCAGCGATAGAGCAAGCCCAAGGTGCCGCCATCAATAGTGACGCGAGTGGCGTTGGTGCTTCTGGCTCTGCATTGAATCTAGGTGATGCTGCAGCAACGGCTAACCTAAACCTTGTATTGACAAGCGACGCTGTGGTTAGTATCACGGATGCTTCTGGAAACAGTCTGATAAATGGTTCTCAGTCTGCAGGTAACTATGACTTGTCAGGTATGCCACCGTTTAATGTGCAAATTGATAATATCGATAATGTTAGCTTGATGCTCAATCAACAACCAGTTGCGTTAGATACGTATGCAACAGATAAGCAAGCTACTTTTGAATTGACACCATAGTCAGTTGCATAAGCACCAAATTTGAATAAAGCACTCATATGTTTGGATGAAGCAGCCATGTGTTTGAATAAAGCGAATATGTGTTTGTCGATTTAGCTGGTTTATATTATATGTACAAAGGCCTAGGGCTTTTCTATTTTTGATTCAAGGATTTATGTATGTCAATGCCATCGCCTATTAATCGTCGTCTGACCAAAAAAATCTATGTCGGTGATGTCGCGGTTGGTGGTGATGCACCAATTAGCGTACAGAGCATGACCAACACTGACACCTGTGATGTAGCAGCGACTGTTGCCCAAATCGAGCGTTGTGTCGAAGCAGGTGCTGATTTGATGCGCGTATCAACGCCAACAATGGATACTGTCAAAGCTTTTGGCGAAATTCGTAAACTGGTAAGCGTGCCTTTGATCGCTGATGTGCATTTTGATCATAAAATCGCTTTGGCAGTCGCTGAAGCGGGCGCTGACTGTTTACGTATCAATCCTGGTAACATTGGTAGCGATGCCAAAGTACGTGAAGTGGTCGCTTGTGCCAAATATCATAACATCCCGATTCGTATTGGCGTCAACGCTGGCTCTTTAGAAAAAGACATCCAGCGTAAGTATACTGAGCCAACTGGCGAGGCAATGCTAGAGTCGGCAATGCGCCATATTGATATTTTAGAGCGTCTTAATTTTGACCAATATAAAGTATCTGTCAAAGCCAGCAACGTGTTTTTGACATTGGATGCTTATCGTTTAATATCAGCGCAAATTGATAATCCATTACATTTGGGCGTGACGGAAGCGGGTGTCTACCGTACGGGCGCTGTTAAATCTGCTATTGCGCTAGGTGGATTATTGCTAGATGGTATTGGCGATACTATTCGTATCTCGTTAGCCGCTGAGCCTGAAGAAGAGATTAAGATTGGTTTTGATATCTTAAAATCGCTTAATATTCGTTCGAATGGCGTAAACTTTATCGCCTGTCCAAGCTGCTCGCGTCAAGAGTTTGATGTAATTAAAGTAATGACAGCGTTAGAGTCGCGCCTAGAAGATATTCGTGAACCGATGAATCTATCTGTGATTGGGTGCAAGGTGAATGGTCCAGGAGAAGCAAAAGAGGCCGATATCGGTATCGTTGGTGCTGCCCCTAGATCATTGGTCTATCGTATGGGTGAAAAAAGCCACCTTATCGATACAGGCAATCTGGTCGATGAAATAGAAGGTATGGTTCGCGCCCATGCAGAAGACTTGGCAAAAAAACGTGAGAATGAAATCATTCGCGTAAAATAAGCCATAGAATAGATTAATACTTTAGGCTATACCGTCGCAGTGTCAATTAGATACGACGCTTATTTGAATATATAGATAACAATAATAGAATACCTGTTAAACATTTAAGGATACGACCGTACCATGATCAAAGCTATCAAAGGTTTTAATGATATTTTGCCTGACCAATCAGGAAAGTGGCTGCATTTAGAAGCGATATTGGCTGATGTACTTGGTAGGTACGGTTACGAGCATATTCGCTTGCCTATCGTTGAACAAACAGATCTTTTTGCCCGTGCTATTGGCGGCGCGACTGACATCGTCGAAAAAGAAATGTACAGCTTTACTGATAAATCTGAGCCACCAACGCCATTAGCGTTGCGTCCTGAAGGCACGGCTGGAGCAGTACGCGCAGTCATCGAGCATAACTTGCTACGCGGTGACACGCCCAAGCTTTGGTACATCGGTCCGATGTTCCGCTACGAGCGCCCGCAAAAAGGCCGCTATCGCCAGTTTCATCAGTTAGGTGTCGAGAGCTTCGGTAGTGCACTACCAGATGCTGATGCTGAGCTGATTGCGATGACTCATCTGATGTGGCAAGAGTTAGGCCTCAACAATGAGATGCGTTTGCAACTAAACAGTTTGGGTGAGCTGGATGAGCGCTATGCTTATCGCGAAGCATTGGTTACTTATTTGACTGATAAAAAAGACCAGCTAGACGAAGACAGCAAACGTCGCCTAACGACTAACCCTTTACGTATCTTGGATAGTAAAGAGGCGAGCACGCAAGCAGTATTGGCAGATGCGCCAAAGCTTGCTGACTTCTTGGGTGAAGAGAGTGTGGCGCATTTTGAGCAGGTCAAAGCCTATCTGACTGCGCTTAATATCGATTTTGAAATCAATCCGCACTTAGTACGTGGCCTTGATTATTACAATAAAACGGTATTTGAGTGGGTAACAGATAAGCTTGGAAGCCAAGCTACCGTTTGTGCTGGTGGTCGTTATGACGGGCTAGTAGGGCAATTAAAATCAATCGGTACAGATGGCAGTAAACCAGTAAAATCTGAGCCTGGTGTTGGTTTTGCGATGGGGCTTGAGCGTTTATTGCTACTCATAGAAGCGGTTGCGCCGATTGCTGACATACCTGCTTGTGATGTATTCGTGGTGGCCCATCCTGAGGTATATAGTGCTGGTATAAGCTATGCACAGAACTTGCGTCACAGTCGTCCAGATGTACGAGTAAAGATGGCCAGTGCCACGAGTCTAAAAGCGCAAATGAAAAAGGCGGACAAGTCAGGCGCGGCATTGACAGTCATCATCGCACAGCAAGAGTTGGATGATAATACGATTAGTATTAAAGATATGCAGACAGGTGAGCAAAAGACGGTCGCACAAGATTGGCTATCAAATAAAGATAACTTCTCTCGTCGCTAATCGACTTTGACTAATCAGATTTGTTTGTCGCACCAGCAATTTAATGTAAATTTTATCAGGTAAATATATATGGCTCTGACACCTAATTCGCCGAATGCAGATAACTCCATGCAAGCGCTAAAGCAATATGGTAGTTATATCGTCACTGCGATTTTGTTAGCACTGGCCGCTTACTTTGGTTGGACATACTGGCAAAACAACCATGCGCGAGTAGATACCGTTGCCGCCGATCAATATGCTGATATTCAGCAGCTAAATGAAGAGGTTAAATTGGCCTCGCAAAACCCAGATTTAGAGGCAGAGGCTCAAGAAGCACTTACCCAAAGTCGTGGCCAGCTAGACAAAGATATTGATACTTTGGTCAGCACGCACGGTGAGTCGGTTTATGCATGGCAAGCGCTAATGATAAAAGCACGTCAACAAGTAGACAATGATGACTTTGCAGCAGCGACTGAGACATTCAAAAAAGCATTGGCCATTGATTTGGGTGATGCTGGTCTAGAAGCGATTACTCGTTTACGCTATGCAAAAACATTATTGGCCGCAGGTGATACAGATGCTGCACTATCAGAAGCAAATAATGATATGCCAAGCTCGTTTGAAGCAAGTCAGCAGGAGCTACTAGGGGATATTTACTTAGCGCAAGACAATAAAGATTCAGCAATTAAATCTTATAGCAATGCGTGGGAGCTATTACGTAGCCGTCAAGAAACGCGTGCAGTATTGGCATTAAAGATGGAAAGCTTAGGTATCACGGCTGAGCCGATTGCTGAGCAAACCAGTCTTATTCAAGAGCCATCTGCTCCTGAGCCGTCGCTAGTGATGGATACCTCGAATGAAGTCACTGTCGAAGCAGGGCAGTAAGTCAGTAGGATAGTATTGAAAGTTGGTAATCATCCAAAGCTCTTTTTTAATATAACCTAATGATTACTAATTTGCTGTTGGCCAATTTACCAATTAATAATAATTTATCTGTAGTGAGAACATACAATGACTCAATCTATTCGCTCTAGCAAAATGTTAAACACCAAGACTATCAAAAAGACAGTTATGCATGTGGCCGTACTGGCAGTAATGAGCACGGCAGTGATTGGATGTAATCGCGGTATTAAGCCGGTCGTTAATGACCCGGTAAAATTGGTACAAATCGCTCAGCCGATTATCGTACTACAACCCGTATTTAGTACCGATGTTGGCAACAAAAAAGCCAGCAAAAAGGATCCGTTAGATTTGCAAGTTGGCTATGCTAATGGTCAAATCGTTACTGCATCACGCGGTGGTGAGCTGTCAGGGTTTAATAGTGCAGGCGAGCGTGTATGGTCAATCAATGTTGACGACCAAATCACCGGCGGTGTTGCAGTAGACGCATTAAGTCAGACAGCTATTGTTAGTACTCGTGGTGGCAAGGTCATGGCGTTTGATAGCACGACTGGTGCAAAGCGTTGGCAGCAGCAGTTGTCAGGTTCGGTGTTGACACCAGCACTGATTACTAATAATCGTGTGGTATTATCAGCGAATGATGGTTTCTTACATGGTCTGTCGCTGCAAACTGGACAGTCAGTATGGCAGTTCGCAACTCAAGTACCTGTTATCAGCGTTCGCGGTAGCGCTGCGCCAACTTTATTAGACAATGAGACGGCACTTTTGGCGACAGCTGATGGTCGTTTGCATGCAATTACTGTTGATAACGGTCTTCCGCTATGGTCAAGACGTGTTGGCGTAGGCGCTGGTAGTAGTGAAGTTGAGCGTATGAGCGATGTCGATGGCAAACCTATCGTAGATAAAAATCAGTTATTTGCGATCAGCTATAGTGGTCAGCTATTAGGTATTGATTTGGCCTCACGTCAGGTGATGTTCGTCAATGAAATTGCGAGTCTCAAATCACTGGCGGTAAATCCTCAGCAAGTCATTGCTACCAGTCTAGATGGCAAAGTAGTTGCTTATGATCGCAACAGTGGCGAGACGCTATGGGAAAGTGACGAACTGGCTTATCGTGATCTTACCAATCCTGTGATGATTGGCAACTATATCGCCATTGGTGATTTCGATGGCGTAGTGCATTTGTTTGATCCTGCTACGGGTAGCATCGTTAGTCGTGTAGAGACAAAAGGTGCGTTGACCAACTTGCAAGTTCAAGGTAGCCGTTTAATGACTCAAAGTACGTCAGGACAAGTTGCTATCTGGCAGTTATTACGCTAATAGCTATACGGATAGGTGCTTATCGGTGATTAACGAAGTGTAATATTTCACTATAGCCCTTAAGCCTATTCTTGATTATCATTTATAAAACACAAACGCTGCTTAGTCAGCGTTTAGTGCCTTGTGTAAATTGCTTGTTTAAACACAGGCTTTCGCGTACTCTATGCGACCGATGTGCTATCCATATATACTACTTATTTATGTATAATAGGTATAATGAAGCCATCCTATATACTATTTTTAATCGTAAAATAGCCATCTATTATTTTTGCTATTGTTCTATCATTCATTTTAATTCACGGTCAATTGCAGCATATCTATTACTATTGTTATGTCACTGGTTATAAGAATAACTGTACTGCCCGTCATTGTGCCTTTCACTGAGAGTAACCCATGAGTATCAAGCCTGTGGTCGCCTTAATTGGTCGTCCAAACGTCGGTAAATCCACCTTATTTAATCAGTTCACAAAAAGTCGGCAGGCATTGGTCGCTGACCTTTCAGGATTGACTCGTGACCGTCAGTACGGTGATGCAACTTATGAAGACAAATCCTTTATCGTTGTAGATACGGGTGGTATCGGTGAAGCTGATGACGGTAGCGGTAATATTGATGACTATATGTCTGAGCAGTCGCATACAGCAATCCATGAAGCAGATATCATCGTATTCGTCGTTGACGCTCGTGCCGGCATGATTGGCGCTGACGCTGAAATTGGTAAATTTTTGCATACGTTAGGCAAGCCTGTCTATGTTGTTGCCAATAAAGTCGACGGTGTACATGATGCAGCACCTGCTGAGTTTTATGCACTAGGATTGGGCGAGCCGTATCCGATGGCAGCCAGTCATGGTCGCGGTGTGGGCAATTTGCTTGAAGTGCTAACGGCTGATATGCCTGAGCAAGAAAACATAGTAGAGCCAAGAGGCTTGAAGCTTGCCATTATTGGTCGTCCAAACGTGGGTAAATCGACGCTCGTCAACCGCCTGCTTGGCGAAGACCGAGTAGTGGTGTTCGATATGCCAGGCACAACGCGTGATAGTATTTATATTCCTTATCAGCGTGAAGGTCGCGACTATGTTTTGATCGACACTGCTGGTGTACGTCGCCGCGGTAAAATCGATGAAAAAGTAGAAAAATTCTCTGTCATTAAGACCTTGCAAGCGATTGAAGATTCTAACGTAACTGTGATTGTTATTGATGCTCACGAAGGTATCGTGGATCAAGATTTGCATATGATTGGTTATGCGCTTGACGCTGGACGAGCGTTAGTCGTTGCGATCAACAAATGGGATGGTCTAACACAAGATCAAAGAGACTATATCAAGCTTGAAATGGATCGCCGTTTTAGCTTTATTCCTTATGTAAAAATACATTTGATTTCAGCACTGCATGGTACAGGTGTCGGTAATTTATATCCGTCTATTTTACGTGCGTATAAATCTTCGATGTTTGAAGTATCGACCAACCGTTTGACTCAGATTTTACAAGATGCGGTAACGGCCAATCCGCCACCGACCGTTGCCGGTCGTCGTATCAAGTTACGTTATGCGCATATTGGTGGCCACAATCCACCCGTTATTGTTATTCATGGTAACCAAACCAGTGCGCTTCCTAAGAGCTATCAACGTTATCTAGAGAACCAATTCCGTCAAGTGTTTAAGCTAGAAGGCACACCGCTTAACGTTATCTTGAAGCAAAACGACAATCCATATGCGAATAAGAGCGACACACCGACTAAGGCAAAAGCTCAGCAATTGCGCCAGCGTGAGCGTAATCGATCACAGAAATTTACTACCAAAGATAAAAAGCCTCGTTAATCCTCGTATTTTAGGCTTTATATCTTTAGCTTTATGATTAATGTCATCGCGTTCGATAGCGCGATGACATTTTTCTATTAATACGCTATAGTTTGGGCCTATAAATAGCTGTCTCAATGCTTCAAAAATACTCAAATGTTTTACTTATCACATCTTTAAAATACCTGTACTATAAATGAAAGCTGCCCGCGACTCAGTAGAGTGATATGAACAACCGTTCGTTTCAAACCATACCCGTACTTATCTGGCGTTCTGTCATACAAGCTGTCGTATTGGCAGTGCTGGCAGGTTTTTTATTGCCTTTTCTTTATGGTTTAGTGCATCACTATCAAGAAAAAGAACAGCATATTCAACAATTGGCATCGCTACTAACGACTAGCGCATCGACCGCAGATGGCGCAGATGTCGTAGCCGAACAAGTTAATATCTTGTTAGAAAATGAGCCGACTATTCAAAGTATTGTTTTCTATTCCACTTCTGAGCCAATTGAGGATATAGACCAGTCGCTTGCTGATTGGAAAAATGCTTTATTTGCGCATACGGTCAGTTTCAACTATCCGGTGATTAGTAAAGACCTCGATGCCAGTATTGTGGCGTTCAATAAGTCCGATTCTAATCAACAGTTAGCACTGACTTTATCAAACATTATGAGCGAATCGTCAGCGCCAGATAAGGCGACTGATACAGTTACCGAAAATAGCACATTGATTGGTTATATTAATATTACGATGGACGTAGAATTGCTACGTTTACATTGGTTCCAAAATATCCTGTGGTTATGGCTAACAACAGTGGTACTGATTGTTATGTTTGCCTTATACATTTTTAGGAAGCTTAATTGGCCAGTCAGAGATATCGAAACATTGACCGATGTTTGTGACATTGTCATAGACAACGCAAATCTAGAGCAACTGCCAGTCATCCCGCAACAATTCAATTTCCAAGAACTGACCCAAATCAAAAAAGCATTAATTGTGTTATTTAATCGTTTACAAGAAGCGAGGCAAGGTTATGAAACCCTTGCGGCCTTTGAACAGCAATTACACAATAAAGATGTATCACTTGATGTGCAATTGCATAATTTTCAAAGCATGATTTCTCATGAATTAAAAACGTCGTTGAATGCAATTGTAGGTGGTTTACAACTATTAGATCATGAGGCTCTAAACAGAGAGCAAAAAGACGCGGTAGAGATTATCAGTAGTGGTAGTGATAAATTGGTATTGTCGTTAGATCATATTATACAGCTGAACCAGATCCAAAAAGGCCAGATAAGAATTCATAAAAATGAGTTTAACCCATTACAGCTAATCGCTGATCTGCTAGCTAAGTTTGAAAATACGGCTACTCAAAAAGGGCTAGAGCTGGTTAGTAATATTCATCATATAGACTATAGCCTATACGGTGACTCAGAGAAGATACATCAGATACTATCGATACTGCTTAATAATGCGATTAAGTTCACGCCTGTTGGAAAAGTTACGATTACGTCGCAACTGACACATTTTAATAAGAGTAATCGCTGGCAGATTAGTGTGAAAGATACGGGCATTGGTATCGATAATGAGCACCTAGACGATATATTTAACCCATTCTTTCAGGTGGATTCGTCGCAAACTCGCCAGTATGAAGGCTCAGGGGTTGGCTTGCCAATCGTTAGACAAATGGCGCAGCTTATGGGTGCTACTATAGATGTGGATAGTGTGCTTGGCGTAGGTACACAGTTTACGCTGACCATAGCGATGCCCAATCAACAGCAATCAAAACAGCAGCGCTTATTGTCTGGCCTAACGATTATTTATTATTACTATCACGAGACAGGCTCCTTGTTAGAGGAACTGGAATACCTAGGGGCTACGATTATTTGTCGCCAAGGTAACCAGCTTGTCGTAGAGGAGATGCGTAAGCAGAAAGTTGACATGGTAATGTTTGCTGAAGATGTTTTCCCAGAAAAAGCTGAGATGCTGGCCAAACGCATTCGTCAGTATGAAAGCGATGTGGGCAGTAAGAGCGAGCATCGGGCGTTATTGGTATATTGGTATCCGCAGCATCGGGCGCGCTATGTAGACAGTTTTGAGTATGGTTTAAAAGCAGCTGGCATTGACTATTGTCATATTGCTACTTATAAAGACAAAGCGTTAAGCGACCTATTAAAACAATGGTTGGTTTAGACGTAGTACGGTTCTATTAAATCCGTGTTCCTAGTTAGGTTTATTTTACTAGGTAGCATTTTTCATATTTTTTACTATCGAAGCACTGTTGAATTAAAGTAAGCATAAAAAGAAAAAAGACGCCCATTTTGAGGCGTCTTTTTTTTAAACAGTTTTTAGCTAGAATTGCTTTTTAAAGGTTTCTCTTAGAGAAGATTCTTTACCCAGCGCACGATATGTTCCCACGTACGGCTCATAAAGCCAGACTGTTCGATATCATTGGTTGCGATAATTGGAACTGAGGCTACCGCTTTACCATCGATTACAGCCATCATTTTACCAACTTCTTGACCTTTCTTGATCGGTGCTTCTAAGCTCTCAGGAATGTCGACCACTGTGGTGATTTTGTTTTTCTGTGTTTTGCTGGTTAGAATTTGCAAGTTGTCGCCAGTTGCCAGTTCTACCTCTTCAGCTTCTCCAAACCATACTGGAAGCTTACTAACGAACTGTCCAGTAGGTGCTTTAGTAACCGTTGTAAAGTGACCGAAACCCCAGTTAAGTAGTTCGCGTGACTGATCGGCGCGAGCCTGTTGGCTCTTGGTACCCATAATGACAGAGATTAGGCGCATGCCTTCGCGGTTGCTTGATGCTACTAAGCAGTAGCCTGCCGCATCAGTGTGGCCCGTTTTTAGGCCATCAACGGTTGGGTCAGTAATCAGCAGAGCATTACGGTTACCTTGGGTAATACCGTTATAAGTAAACTCTTTTTCTGCGTAGATACTATAGTAGTCGCCGCTGTTTTTGATAATAGCGCGCGCAAGTTTAGACAAATCCAAAGCAGATGCTAAATGACCTTCATCAGGCATACCAGTAGCATTGACAAAGTTAGAGTTCTCCATGCCAATTTTTTGCGCTTGTTCGTTCATCAAGATCGCAAACGAGGCTTCGCTGCCAGCAATATGTTCAGCCATGGCTTTTGATGCATCATTACCTGATTGAATGATAATACCGCGTAGCATATCGATGACGCTGGCGGTTTTGTTCACAGGTACATACATACAAGATTGGCTGCTGCTACCACGGCACCACGCGTTTGGGCTCATCAACACCTGTTCATCTTCTTTCAGGTCGCCTGATGCTAAGCGTTGCTCAATGATATAACTGGTCATCATCTTAGTCAGAGATGCTGGCGGCAGTGCCTCATTGGCGTTCTTTTGAGCCAAAATTTCGCCAGTGTTATAGTCCATCAACACATAGGCAGTATTGTCCATTTCAGGTGGTTGAATGGCTGCGTTTGCCACTACTGCACTCATCGAGATACTTACACCAACTACCAGCTGTATCAGCTGATTTTTTACACGCTTTACTGTCATATATCATTACACCGCATCATGGAACCAAATGTATCTATCGCTTATGTTTTGTACCTATTTCCATACATTATTTCAAGCAGCATGTCTTAAATGCAGTGTTTAAAATAATGTATCGACGAAAATAGTAACGCCTACACAATAGACATAAAATTAACGCCTTATCTTAGCAAAATGACTACCGATGGGGAATCAATAAATACAAAAATAAGGCAAGTTTGAAAAGAAAAATGAAGGCCTATCATATATTTGTTCTGACTATCATCTGACCAGTCTCTGTAATAAAAATTCAACGCTCACAAAAAAGCCTGCTGCACTGCTTGTGAATAACAAGTAAAGTGACAGCAAGCTTTGATGCTACAGATATCTAAACAATCAGTTGATAAACTTTGCTTAACCGATGTTATAAAGAGTACATAGCTTTTATTTTATTATCATTAATAGCAATATTATTAACACATTAAGCAGGTGACGCTAGTCATTGAATTAAACTAGCTAGTTGTCTAATAATCTGCGTTTGCCAAATCTTCACATAGTGCTTTGTTTTCTTGCTTTGAGAATCCCATCGTCCAACTACGAATACCTTGTAGTATCTGGCGATAGTCTTGCTGTGTAGATAAGTATTGAATAGCTGCTTTTGGATCTTCTAGAGAAGGCATTAGCTCATGCAGCTGCACAGTGTACGACTTATAGAACCGCTGTTTTTGCTTACCATTTAGCATTGGTGGGCATATCTCTGATAGTACCTGCATCACCGCAATTTCGTGCTTAGTAATGTTAATGCCAGACATGTCTAGCGGAATGGTAGTGCCAGAGTTATTCGCAGCATTAGAAGCTTGAGACAGCATAGCAACAGACGTTATCAGTCCTGCAATCCCAACTTTTGAGGCAGTATTTGCTATCACAGAAGCTATAGATAATATCGATTGTTTATTCATTCAGTATTACACTCGCTCGTCTTTATTTAATGGTCATATGTTAATCGGTAAAAAAACAAAAGTCACATAAAATATTGATTTATGTGTAGATATCTTGTGAGCCAAAACCATTTTTTAGCAACATATCAGTAGCATACCCTAATGACGTTACTTCAGTATCAGTACATCGGTTTGTATTGTTGTGGGGTGTTGCTTATTGTAACGCGATGCTTAATCTACTGGTTGTCATCCGTTCTATAAAAATATTTGTCACGCTATTTTCCTCATATAATCATTAGTATAAGAAGAACATGATACTTTGCTAACGACAGGGTTCGTGTCTTTATATTATTCAGTTATAATCGCCCAGCTATCAAAATGATACTTTTTCACTAGACTGAGGCGTCATGTCGTTGGAGAATTAGAGTATCATGTTTTCATTTTAGATATGGGCATCGTATTTTTATGCCATATCTTGAACAGATATGCCACGATAGCAGAATTACTGAATAGAGATGTAGAAAGACAGATAATAAAATATTAACCACATACTGAGCAGAAATGAGATTTTTAATTAGTAATGATGACGGTGTGTATGCGCCAGGATTATTGGCACTATTTCAGGCGTTAACGACTATCGGCGAAGTGGTGGTCGTCGCTCCCAACGATGAACAAAGCGGCTATGCCAGCGCGCTGAGTGTCTCAAGACCACTGCACACGCATCAGTTGCCTTCTGGATTTGTAGCGGTAAATGGTTCACCAGCTGATTGTGTTTATCTAGCAATCCATGAGTTGTATCGTGATACTGACTTTGACTGCGTGATTACAGGCATTAATTCAGGGGCTAACTTGGGACAAGATGTGATGTTCTCTGGTACGTTCGGTGCTGCATTGACTGCGCAACTATCTGGTATCCCTGCTATAGCAACGTCTTTGGTAGGCGGAGGTGTCAAAAACGGCGGGCAAGAATCAGCCAGTGATTATCAAGTGGCCGCACATGAAATCGTCAAACTGCTTACTGAGACTTCGATTTTAGAGATGCTCAAAAGTTTGCCCTATCATGTATTAAACGTTAATATTCCTGATGTGCAGCATGCTGATGATATCAAGGGTCGAAAAATAACCTCGCTAGGCCATAAGCAGGCTGCTCAGCCAGTACGCCATATGATAGATCCACGCGGCCGAGATGCATATTGGTTGTCTCTACGAAAAGGTAAAAATGAGCGACCACTAGAGACATCAATCGATGCGGTACAAGCGAAGCAGGATGTGATGACCGATTATCAAGCCGTAGCGGCAGGGTATGTCAGTTTATCACCAGTACGCCTACATCATACGCCAATGGCATTGGTGGATAGATTATCAACACTCGCGCTATAAATTCTATAAGATATAATCCATACCGGCTTATTAAACACTGACGTGTTATGAGAATATCAGAAGACTCTTGTATGACATTAAGATGTATGGCATTAAGATCTTTTGAATGATTAAACAATGAATGAGCAACACAAAGAATAGGAACCTTGTATGAAAAAAATCATAGCTGGATCGCACCTTGTCAAAGCCGCTTTGATTGGCACTATGGCAGTCGCTACTCTATCTGTCGTCGGCTGTGCAACGAAGCCTACCTATCAATCAGCAAATCAAGCAGGTCCTAAGATTATTACTAACGCGCAAGGCGTCCCTAACTATCACCGTGTACAACGCGGCGATACGGTCAGCCAGATTGCAGCGCGCTATCGTCTGAACTACCGCCAAATCGGAGCGATGAACAATCTAGATAGTAAATACACCATCTATAGTGGGCAATGGCTCAAGCTATGGCAAGGCAATGCGGCAACCACTGCAAGTAACAATAGCTACAGTGCCCCAGTTCAATCACAGCCAACTTATACGCCACCTGTGACCCAATCTCAAATACCAGCTTATGAAGCCACTGCCAACTCGACCTCTGGTTATGATTATCCTACGCGCAACCCAGTAACTCGTAACATTGACCCTGCTGCAGGCAATATGGGAATGTGGTTTGCAGGCAAGATTGGTGATCCAGTACTTGCCAGCCAATCAGGAACTGTGCTTTACTCAGGCAACGGTCTGCCAGAGTATGGCAATCTAATTATGATTCGTCATAGTGATAACTATATTACAGCCTACGCGCACAATAGCCAATTATTGGTGCAAGAGGGTGATACAGTACAGCGTGGTCAACGTATTGCCAGTATGGGCAGCAGTGGTCAGACCAATGAGGTAGGCTTAGAGTTTCAAGTTCGCTTAAATGGTAATCCTATTGACCCACGTAGCGTACTTGGGCGTTAGACTTAAATAATAGCTACGGATAGCTTGGCCACTGTGCGCCATTTTATTTATTCATGTTTGAGATTTTTTATGAGATTAAAAAAGCAATACCTCACCTTTGTGCCAGCATTAGTGATGGTCGGGTGTACAAGCCAGCAGGCAATGCAAAGTAAGCCTGTTCGTCAAGGCGGCGTTGAGATTACTCAAACTCAAACCGTTCAGGTCAAACCAACACCTGCGCCAGTCGTAAAACCGCAGCCTGCGCCAAAGCCTAGCTACAGTAGCTTTTCTGATTG
The DNA here is from genome assembly GCF_039762275.1 of Psychrobacter proteolyticus. Lineage (GTDB taxonomy): Bacteria > Pseudomonadota > Gammaproteobacteria > Pseudomonadales > Moraxellaceae > Psychrobacter > Psychrobacter proteolyticus_C. Next base: position 99,303 of record NZ_JBDLOB010000001.1, read on the forward strand.
GAAGTCAGACTTTTCTATGCGTGCAATATCATCAGGCTATGATGCCCAAGTGATTGGTCGATTGCTTGACTCTGCTTATCTAAATCAGCAAGTCATCTCATTAGATTCAGGTCAGCCCGAGTTTTCTAAGATGCCATGGGAATACGTAGATTCTGCGGTATCAAGTGGACGCGTCAGTGTAGGTAAACGCAAATTTGCTGAGCAGCGTGCTTATTTGTCTCAGCTAGAGTCTCAGTATGGAGTTAATGCAGAGATTATCGCTGCGATATGGGGTATGGAGTCATCGTACGGTGCTGTAACCGGCAATAGCGATTTACCAAGTTCGCTTGCCAGCCTTGCCTATGATGGTCGTCGTCAAGAATTCGCTGAAACGCAGTTGCTATCGTTAGCGACCTTGCTACAACGCGGTGACGTATCATGGTCACAGCTGGATGGTTCTTGGGCAGGCGGTATGGGACAAACCCAGTTTATCCCTGAGACTTGGCTCAAACAAGGGGTTGATGGTGATGGTAATGGACATCGTAATCCTTGGGCGACTGGTGATGCGCTAGCCTCGACGGCCAACTATCTTAGTAACTCAGGTTGGGTTCGTGGCTTAGCACCGTTTTATGAAGCAACTGTGCCAGCCTCGTTTGATTACTCAGTGGTTGGTAGTAAGCAACCTGCCGCTAGATGGGCTGCGATGGGTGTCGATACGATAGCTGACGTTTACTTAGATGCCAATACTCAGATGGAGCTATGGTTACCCGCTGGTAAAGACGGTCCAGTATTATTGCTAAGTCCAAACTTTGATGTGATTAAAGTCTATAACAACTCATCAAGCTATGCGCTGGGTGTTAGTCTGCTAGGCAAAACGATTAATGGACAAAGCGGTTTGCAAAAGTCTTGGCCTCGTTATGAGCGTCCATTATCGACCACGCAAGTGACTAACTTACAACGTCGCTTGACTAGTATGGGTTACGATACCAAAGGCGCTGATGGTATCGTGGGCACCAATACTCGCACGGCATTCCAGCGCTGGCAAGCAGATAACGGCCAAACGCCAGACGGATTCATTACTCAAAACAGTGCGTCTTCATTGGCTGGATGGTGAGGTAAACTGACGGTGTTTATACACTGTATAAAAGTGGCTCTTTTTAATCGTACTTAGCCATTATGAATTAGCCATTAGCCAACAAACGATAACTTACTTTGTTCTACAAAAAGCACCTTGCCAAGGTGCTTTTTTTGTCTCAATCTATGTCTGATTTTGCTGACATCTTTAACACCACGGACAATGCAATAAATATCAAATATTAAGACCAGTGTAATCTGGCTTTATTCAAAACTTATCAGGACAAGGTTAATACAAGAAAGTTGATACTTTGAATGATAGACTCTAGATAATGTATTTTTTAAAGATGACTTTGACTCATAGTGTTTAGTGACATTTTTTAACGACCATTTTTAATAACAGTTTCGATTATAAATAATTAGAACGACAGAAAGAGCGTGACCTTATGATTACCATGGAAGAATTACAAGCTGCGATACAGCAACGGATAGATAGTTATCATATTACTGACTTTCCGCTACAAAAAAGAGCTGTCAACACTCTAGAGTTGTTAGACAGCCTAAACCATATATTGGCTCAAGATATTGCTTCACCCTTTGATGTGCCGCGACAAAACCTGTCTGCAATGGATGGCTATGCGATTGTCAAAGGTAGTGAGTTATCAGAAAACAGTACTATCGAAATTATTGGCGAGTCGCAAGCTGGCAATGCTTATACTGGTGAGACAGCGTCAGGGCAAGGGGTGCGGATTTTTACTGGTGCAGTCGTGCCAGATTGCTGTGATACGGTCATTATGCAAGAGAATACAAATTTTGCAGATATCAAAGCGACCGTTGATAAATCTCGACCTTACGACATCAAGCTTACACAAACGGCCAAAGTTGACAGTAATATCCGCTCACAAGGCGAAGAGATTGAGTCTGGCGAAGCCGTATTAAAAATCGGTAAACGCCTTAATCCTGCAGATATTAGCTTACTTGCCAACCTTGGTATTAGCCAAGTGAACGTGTTCCAACCGCTCGTTGTAGGCGTGTTGGCAACAGGTGATGAGCTCGTGGCTATTGGTAATGAGTTACAAAGCCTAGCCCAAATATATAACTCGAATACCCCAACGCTCAAAAGCCTACTGTCAGATTTGCCTATCACTATTCGTGATTATGGCATTATCCCTGATAACCTAGAGCAGACAACTATCGCAGTTAATGAGGCTATGCAGGACTGTGATGTACTGATATCGACTGCAGGTGTCTCTGTTGGTGACTATGATTTTTTGACCACTGTGATCGAAACATTAGGTCAGATTAACCATTATAAAGTGGCGATGAAGCCTGGTAAGCCTTTTGTATTTGGTGAATTGAATAAAAATCTCGATAAGCCAGTACTGTATTTTGGCCTACCGGGCAATCCGCTCTCTACGGTTGTGGGTACGTTACAGTTTGTGATACCTGCATTGTGGCAAATGTCAGGTGCTAGCGTGTCAGAGCAGCCGATGCCGCTAACGATCAAAGCCAAACTTATCAGTGATATCAGAAAATCTCCCGGCCGCAAAGACTTTCAGCGTGGCGTATTGTCACGAGACGATACAGGTCATTATCAAGTTGAGTGTTTCTCAAGACAGCAGTCACATAGAATCAAACAGTTGAGCCGCGCCAATTGCTTTATTGTATTGGACAAAGACAGTGGGAACGTAGCAGCTGGTAATGACGTCGTTGTACAACCGTTTCCTTGGCTACATCGCTAATTCATCGTTTGCCAATTTATTGTAAGGTTGTCATACAATGCTAGAGAGTAACCTTACACTGGTATGCTAAACACGAATAACAAAGTAGTGCTTATAGTAAGCAGTACTGATGGCAGTAACATATGATTGATGACAACATAGATGACAAACACAAAATAGACAGCCCGCAACTGTATTCACCGAGCTTGGCACCGGCATTATCTGATGGCTGCATAGAGCCTTCGTTAGTTGTGCCTACTGAGCAGATGAGTGACTATCAACAGCCGCTAACCGATGGGTTTGCACGGCGTCTGACATACTTGCGTCTGTCTATTACTGACTTTTGTAATTTTCGCTGTGAGTATTGCCTGCCAAATGGCTATCAAGGTAAACGCCCTGATGATGAGCTGAGTATCTCTGAAATTGCCACCTTGGTACGCGGCTTTGCTCAAGTAGGTACTAAAAAAGTTAGAATTACAGGTGGTGAGCCTTCTATTCGTCGTGATGTTGTCGAAATCATCGAAACGATTAAGCAGACTGACGGTATCGAGACGGTCGCGATGACCAGCAACGGTTATAAATTGGGTAAACATATAGCCAACTGGCAAGCTGCTGGACTTGATCAGCTCAATATCAGTATGGACAGTTTTGATGCTGCTACCTTTCATAAAATGACAGGCTTTGATACCTTGCCGCAGATATTGGCTGACATGGATACATTGTTAGAAACGACTGATATCAAACTCAAAATAAATAGTGTCTTGATGGCAGAGACTGCTTTTGAGAACTTAATCACGGCGATCGACTATGTCAAAGACAGACAAGTGACCTATCGCTTTATCGAATTTATGCAGACCAGTGATAATAGCGATTTGTTTTTTGCTCAGCATGCCCAGTCTGATATTATCACCGATTACTTGTTAGAAAATGGCTGGCAGCCGCATGAGCGCGGTAGTGCCGATGGTCCAGCAGTAGAGTACAGTCACCCTGAGTATATCGGTCGTATCGGTATGATTGCCCCATATGCGGCGCACTTCTGTGATACCTGTAACCGCTTGCGTGTAAGCAGCCAAGGCAAGGTGCATTTGTGTCTGTTTGATCAAGGCAACTATGATATCCGTCCATACCTACAGCAAGACGATATCCAAGGACTGGTTAACACTTTACATAGTTTTATGCCAATCAAGCCTGAGCATCATCATCTGCATGACTCTAACAGTGGCATCATGCACAATCTATCGATAATCGGTGGTTAAGATATTCCAAGTCTGCAATCATGACGCTGATAGAGACTGTTTTCCAACGCAATCGTTTTTAACATAGCTTTTTTGATACAACGGATCTTTAATACAATTATAAAATGACATCTATAAAGGATTATTTATGAGTAAGCCTGCTGCACAATTTACACCACTTAATATTGCTGTATTGACTGTTTCCGATAGCCGTACGCTGGCAGAAGATACGTCAGGCCAGTACTTAGTAGATAGCTTGACCGAAGCAGGGCATCATTTAGCAGATCGTCAGTTAATTACCGACGATATTTACCAAATTCGCGCAGTCATTAGTGGCTGGATTGCTAGCCCAGACGTTCATGCGGTTATTACCACTGGCGGCACAGGGTTCTTTATTAGAGATAGCATGCCAGAAGCTGTGAGTGTACTGTTTGATAAATCAATCGATGGTTTTGGTGAAATGTTCCGTTTAATCTCAAAAGATGAAATCGGTATGTCTACCGTACAATCGCGAGCAGTTGCTGGTATGGCCAATGGTACGGGTATATTCTGTCTACCAGGCTCTTCTGGTGCTTGCCGTACGGGTTGGGAAAATATCTTAAAAGATCAGTTTGACAGTCGTACTCGTCCGTGCAATTTTGTGCCGCATTTTTTGGCACAAAACCCTAGTCATGATTGAGTTATAAATAATTGAGCTATGAGCGATATACAATCAAATCTGAAAGATAATAGCGTAGTAACAGATTGCTCAAATAATCTGGATGGTTTGGCAGGTGTGGTTATCTTGGCAGGCGGTGCATCTAGACGTATGGGAACGGCTAAGGCTATGTTGACGCTACCGTCAGGTGAGCAGCTGTTAAACTATCATGTTCGTCATGCGAACAAGTTACAAGTTCCTATATTGATTGCAGATAATGGTCGCGGCTTTCAGACTGGTTTAGATGTCCATTTAGAAAAACCCAATGCGCCTATTATTCATATTGCTGATTATGGTACTGATGTTGACTCTAATAAGCATGATGAGCTGATTAAAACTGGCGGCGCACTGGTGGCTATCGAATCAGCCTTACAAACATTGAGCGATTTGAATGATTCAGGCGTATCAAAAAACGTACAACCATCGTGGTTACTGGTTATTAGCTGCGATAGCTTAATACCAGCAACTGACTTGTGGCAGAAATTACAGTGTGAAATAAGCCTTGCTGCTGATAAGAATGTGATTTGCTTAAAAGATGACAGTCACCTATATCCATTGTTAGGCCTGTATCAGCTAAGTATCGAGCCTGATTTGAAGGCCTATATAGATAGCGGACAGCGTAGAGTGATGCAGTTTATTCAGCCATTGGTGCAAGCTGTACGATTTAGCAAAGAGTGGCAAAAGCTGACTAACTTCAATACGCTCGAAGATTTTAAGCAGGCATGTGCTGCTCTATCAAAATAATAAAAATATCACATAGAAAAGGTTATATAAATGAGTGACAGCGTTCAGATAAATCAGCAATCTACTTTATCTCACTTAGATAGTGATGGTGATATTACCATGGTCGATGTCAGTGGTAAGACAGCAACGACGCGAGAAGCCAATGCCACTGGTCAGGTACGCTTTCCCAGTGAGATTTATGCGCAGATTAAAGCGGCTGATGGTATGACCAAAAAAGGCAGCATCACGCAAACGGCTCATATCGCTGGTATCATGGCAGCCAAACGCACTCATGATCTGATACCACTTTGCCATCCACTACCGCTAGACAAGATAGGCTTAAGCTTTGAGTATAACGACGCGCTCAGCAGCATCACGGTCAGGGCGGTGGTCAAGGTCACGCATAAGACAGGGGTGGAGATGGAAGCGCTAACAGCGGTTAGCGTTGCCTGTTTGACTATCTACGATATGACCAAAGCGCTATCGCATGACATCGTTATAGATGATATTCATTTGGTTAAAAAGACAGGTGGCAAGTCAGATTATAGTCATGCTTAAAATGACGAAATTGCAGAGTACGTCATCAATTAATCAACCAATCAATTAATAAAAATATGCTAAGTGCCAAGCAAGGAAGCTTGCATAAGATGGAGAGGTTTATGAGTGCTATCGATATGACAGCTAATATCGAATCAACGATGAAAATTAATGTCATGTATTTTGCCAGTTTGGCTGACGAGGCCAATTGTCAGCAAGAGACAGTAAGCGTACAGCAGGATACGTCACTAACTGAACTATACGAACAGCTTAACCAAAAGCATCGCTTTAGTCGTCCGCAGTCAGAGCTTCGCGTTGCAGTAAATGACTACTTTGCTAAATGGACTGACCAGATAAATGATGGTGATAGCGTGGTTTTCATCACGCCAGTGGCTGGTGGTTAGACAAGCATTTACTAGTGTCCATTTTGTCAGTGGCTATTCAGTGTCAGTGGCTATTCAGTGTCAGTGGCTATTCAGTTGCGATAAAGAAAAAATAATAAATAGAGAAGAAAAATGACCGACAACGTCCACGATCATTCAATGAGCATCAAACGTAGTGCTGACGAAGCTTACCTTATCGCTGAGCGTGATGGTTTTGCGCTACTAGATATTGCTATAGACGAAGATAGGCTAAAAAGTACGTTAGATAATGACAGCTGCGGCGCGTTTGTTTGTTTTGAAGGGCGCGTGCGCAACCATAATAATGCCACGAGCGTTGATAGCCTTACCTATTATGGTTATGAAGATTTGGCAATCAATCAAGGCCGCGCCATTATAGAAGAAGCCAAAAAGCGTTTTGAAATTACGCATGCTATTGCGATACATCGAATTGGAGCGCTAGAGATTAGTGATGTAGCTGTGTGGGTTGGGGTAGTGTCAGCGCACCGTTATCCAGCATTTGATGCGTGTCGCTGGATATTAGATACTATCAAAGCGGACATTCCTGTGTGGAAGCAAGAATACTACGAAGACGACTCGTCTAAATGGCTCAGTAATAATGGTTAAGTCATTAGCTACTGTTTGTATATCTGCTTGTCTGCTATTGTCACTAAATGCTTGTACGCAAGACACAGACGCTGATAAGGCGCTTGCTGATACCTCTGAGCAATCTCACACATTGCGTATTGCTGCAGCTGCTAACTTATCTGATGTACTCCCTCATATCATTGATAGCTATCAGGCTGATAACAGCTCATCTGCCCAAAATGTTTCAAGTATCTCAGATATTGAAGTTACTTATGCCTCTTCTGGCAAGTTATATGCGCAAATCAAAGCAGGAGCACCGTATGATATATTCTTGTCTGCCAATCAAGATTTCCCTGCTAAATTGGCTGATGAAAATTCAGCTGATGCTATTAACGAAGATAATAAGCTAACCAAGCCTTTTACGTATACCAGAGGTCAATTAGCGCTCTATAGTGTCACAAAACCTTTGAATGACTTTACGCCAGCATCTCTTATTGACGCGTTTACAAATGCTAGTTTCACAGATGATAGCAAGATTTCCATTGCCAATCCTGAACTTGCCCCTTATGGTGCGTCTGCAAAAGCCTATCTGCAATCACAAAAGATGTATGACAAATTAAGCGCTCAAAAAAGTTTGATACAGTCAGAGAATATCGGTCAAGCATTTCAATATGCGCATACGGGTAGTGTGGACTATAGTTTTGTAGCACAGTCTCAGCTTGTTGCGATTAAAGCCAAGCCTGAGCAGTTTATCACTTTGCTGCCAGCGTCTTATCCAGCTATCTTACAAGATGGGATAATCGTTAATAACACTGACCAAGCAGCAGACTTCACCGACTACCTGCGCTCAAAAGCAGGGCAGCAGCACTTCTTACAAGCAGGCTATCTGGCCGTCCAGTAATACGTTAGACTAACCCCTCTCATCATAGAACGAGCAGTGACATCATATGATCGACCAGTCTCTTATGTCAGATATGCTCAGTCCATTTTGGGTGAGCATCAAGCTCGCTTGCGTGACCACTTTATGTCTATTACTATTTGCAACGCCTATCGCTTACTGGTTGGCTAAGCCGAACCGTATAAAAGCAATAGGACGTCTTAAGGTACTGCTCATGGGCATCATTGCGATGCCTCTGGTGCTACCACCTACCGTGATTGGTTTTTATCTACTGTTACTGCTCAGTCCTAGTGTAGGTATCGGTAAATGGTTGAGCGAACATAATATTAGCCCGCTAATTTTTACCTTTGAGGGTCTGGTCATTGGTTCTATTATTTACTCATTGCCTTTTTATATACAGCCTGTCTATGCACAGTTTTTGCGTATTCCACAAAGTGTCACAGAAGTTGCTCATCTCTTAGAACCAAGTCGTATGCGACGGTTTATGAAAGTAGCCTTACCGCAAGCGCGGGTGGGTATTATTTTGGGTAGTTTGGTAAGCTTTGCTCATACCATTGGAGAGTTTGGGGTTGTACTGATGATAGGCGGCAGCATCTCAGGTGAGACTAAGGTGGTATCGATTGCGATATATGAGCAAGTAGAGGCGCTCAACTATGAGGCGGCGCATATGATGTCTGGTATTCTAATTATCATGGGTGTAGTGATGGTAGCGTTAATCGCTAGTGTGAGCCGAATAAGTCAACGTCCATAGTACTGAAATATTTGCATGCGAGTTAAGTGTTAGGTAGCGCAGCAGCTATATAAACAATGTCTAAGCAAAATATACAGACACAAAAAAACCTCAAACAATCTAATGCTTGAGGCGAAACTTGCTTAAACTCGAAAGTCTAAATTCGTTTTAAATATGGCGCAGCGGACGGGACTCGAACCCGCGACCCCCGGCGTGACAGGCCGGTATTCTAACCAACTGAACTACCGCTGCTTAGGTCTCTTAGCTTGTTTAGCCACTTACTAAGAAGTGGTGGGTGATGACGGATTCGAACCGCCGACATTCTGCGTGTAAGGCAGACGCTCTACCAACTGAGCTAATCACCCTTCGAACAATTGCTAGGCAATTTATTCAACATCAACTGAGCCCTTAAGTTTGTCACTAAGCTCCGTTGCTGTGGGTGTGTATTATATAGATTTACTGTTGGGTGTCAAATATTATTTTAATGTTTTTAGAAAATAATTATAAATCGCACTTTTAATCTATCAAAAATAGCACTCAAAGCCATGTATTATATAGCATTTCTAAAAATACACTTATTATCATTATTTGTTGTTTGGCGGTGAAAAGCTACTATACTATGGATGCTTTATTCGTTGAACACGGTTAATGGAGGCCAATATAAACACTTTTACTATTAAAGATACTTTTACCAGCTGGACTTGGGGAGACTTAGCGGGTCTGGGTTTGGTGCTGCATATTGTACTTATGATAGTAATGACGCTGCGCGTGGTTTCTGTGCAGCGCAATATTGGCGTGTCTATCGCTTGGGTGGCTGTGCTTTATACATTGCCAGTATTTGGTTTTGTGGCTTACATTCTGCTCGGTGAGCCGATGATTGGACGGCGCTATCGTGAACGCGTGGATCAAGCCAGCATCTTGATGAATGATATGGCAAAACGTGAGCATCTGATTTTTGATAAAGGGCAGGACTTATTACCAACCAACTACCGCGGTGTTAGTCAAATAGGAACGCGCTGGACTGGGTTTGGTGTATTTCCCAATCATCAAATGCAGCTGTTGACTGATCCTGCTTCTATTTTTCAGCGTCTGATTGAAGATATCCATGCCGCCCAGCGTATTGTCCTTATGGAATTTTATATTGTCTATCCAAAAGGACAGGTGCTAGAAGTCATAGAAGCGCTATCCGTCGCGGCTCAGCGCGGCGTAGAGTGTCATATATTGGCCGATAGTGTGGGCAGCTTTAGCTTTATTAATAGTAGCGTGCACCGTAAATTAGAAAAAGCAGGGGTTTATGTCCATCAGTCATTGCCAGTAGGGTTGTTTAAGACGCTATTTAAACGTTCTGATTTGCGCAATCATCGCAAAATGGTGGTTATCGATGAACATATCGGCTATATCGGTAGCTTCAATTTGGTTGATCCAAGGTTTTTTAAACAGAATAAAAATGTTGGTCAATGGATTGATGTGGCGCTACGAACGACTAGCCAGCACTCAATTAGTATCAATACAGCCATGGCCAAGGTAATTGTTACCGATATTGGTGCTGAAAGTAATGACAATCTTGCTGAGTTGCATCAGCGGGTTAATAACTACACCCGTAAGTTATATGTGATGCATCCGACCATCAATGATCTAAATAGCCGAGTGAAGGTGTTGGCGGATACGGTTGATAGTCATGAGCAGCCAGATATAGGCGCCACCTCGATTGTCGTACCAAAGATGCCTGTCGTGGACAAAGTCTTGGCGCAGCTAATACCTTCAGCACCGCAGCTAACGGCTCATGTGATTTACAATACGTTAGTTACCGTGATTCATCGTGCCAATAAGCGCATCCGTATTACCACACCTTACTTTGTCCCTGATGAGTCCCTATCGGGTGCGCTGACGATAGCGGCTAAGCGCGGCGTTGATGTGACGATTATTGTTCCTGAAAAGGTGGATTCATTTCTGGTACAACATGCTTCTCAAGCTTATTATCAAGAGTTGTTGGATGCAGGGGTAACGATTGCATTGTTTAGAGGAGGTTTTCTACACGCAAAAACAGTGGTTATCGATGATGACTACTGTCTATTTGGCACCGTTAATATTGATATGCGCAGTTTTTATCTAAATATGGAAGTCAGTTTGGCGATTTATACGCCAGAAATGGTTGCCCAAGTAGCGGACTGTCAGGAAGTCTATTTAGAAAACTGCCGAATCTTGGATAGTGATGAGTGGCAACAGCGTCACGGATCAAAACGCTTGTTTGATAATGTCGTGCGCTTGTTCAGTCCTTTATTGTAGCACTCGGATTTTTAGGGTAAGGTAATCTACCAGTACCGTTCTATTATTTTAGTCGTAGCAATCTTATAGCCTATGATTTTTTGTTTTACCTATCTGCAAAGAGGTCACGTCCGTCTATGTCTGCATCACCTTTAACGCCACTGGACTATATTGCAGAAGGCTACTGGCAAGATTTCTTAGCTGGGCGTCCTATTGCAGGCGGTATCGCCTACGAAACTGAGCTGCGCGCTTGTATACTAGATGAGTCGCTTGAGAGTTTACAGCGTATCGATACGCTATTGTCCCAAGTGCGCCGAGATATGATCAAGAGCAGTATATGGAAAGAGGCGACGCTACTGGTCGATGAACGCTATCGTAATTTTATGGTGTTTTTGGCGTTTTATGCCGGTCGTGTATTGGCACAGCAGTGGCAAAGCAAGCCACATTGGTATGGTCAGTTTGAGCTGCGTAAACGTTACCCTGAGCTAACGTTGATCACCGATGATTTTTATCAGCATATGGCGGTTGGTTACGATGATAGCGGGGTTAAAGAGCGCTTATTTTTTGCACTAGAGCCAATAGGGCTGCGTCTGTTTGGTCATATTGATCGGCAGTTTGACGCAGTACAAGGCGGGCAAGTAGAGAGTGGGTTATATCAAGCGGTTAGCCTTAGACTACCAACTATTTTAAGTAACGACGTTCATTCAGTGTCCGAATTAACAGCGAATAAAGTAGCAACAAACAAAGCAACAATACATAAAGTAACCACTCATCAAGTCACTGATAGTGGTAATCCGAGCGCAGATTCAAATACGCATGTCGGTACTAGCCAATTAAATGCTCCTCTTAACAAGCCAGAGGAAGTATCGATAGGAGCTGAGCATAACCTAGCTAATGTAGTTGTAACTGATAGTGAGAGTCGCGCAATTCAGCCTGCTATGCCTGATACTGTAACTGAGTTGCAAACAAGCGTAGTGCCTCCTGAGTCTGGAAATCCAATAAAGCCTGAGCTGACTAAAGTAGTGCAACCAATAGCTAGGCCTACGTCGTCTGTAAAGAATACATCAACGCCAGAGATGTTTACGCAGCTGCTCGTAGAGTTAGATGAGATAGCGGTGCCACAACCAACTGGTGATGTTCAATATCAGCAAGCGCGCAAAGTACTGGATCAGTTCGAGCAGCATATTGCCAAGCAGGACAAGCCTCGTCGCCAAGTTATATTTTCAGATGATCATATCGCAGCAAAAAACAAAGCGTTGCTATTACTACAAGCGGCTGCTAAAGATGGTAATACAGCTGCTATGCTACGTTTGGCCATGTATGAATTATTAGATGAAGGTTTGACAGCAGGCAGTGATAACCAAAAAAAATCTGGCGTAGAATGGGTCAATCAAGCCGCTAGCAAAAACGACAGCCGTGCTCAGCGTCTACTCAGTAAAATGTATTATCAAGGAGTAGGGGTATCCCAAGATATAGGTAGCGGTAGATACTGGTTAGAGCAAGCAGCAGATAATGGTCATGCGGAAGCGGCCAACTTAGTTCAGCAATGGCAGCAAGCAGAAATGCTGCTGACCACACAGAAGCAAGAGCAGCATAGCACCAAGCGTTATCAGCTGTTAATTGGCGCAATCATCGCAGTCGCTTTATTGATAATAATCATTATCTAACAATCGTTATCTAATAACTATTTACTCAGTAACTTTTTAAAAGCTTATTGTTACAGCTTAAATTCAGGTAGAATTGGCGCGCTCTACATTTACCCTTTTATTGTTTGATTCATAACTAATTTGGGCTGCTCCATGCCATCATCTAATACCCCGTCTGACCACTCTGCAAATCCAATTGACCCTGTATCATCGCCTAGTCGTGTGGTACACGAGACACCTTTATATTATCAGTCTCTTATTGGGCTGCTAAAGCCACTATATCGTCTGCAAGTATGGCGTCGATCTCATAAAAACGACAACTACCAGCAGGAAATCGATCAGCGTTTTGGTAAGCAATATCCACCGTGTCCAGTGGTCAGTGCTGATAGCGATAAAGGGGTGATTTGGTGCCATGCAGTCTCATTGGGCGAGACCAATACGGTTGCGCCTTTACTAGATATGTTATTGGCAAATGGCTATCAGATATGGTTGACCAATACGACTCAGACAGGTTTTGCCCGTGGTGCCAGTCGTTTTGCAGAAAAGATAGCTCAGGGTCAGATGAGTCACAGCTATGTGCCAGTCGACAGCCCTGCTGTGATCGAGACTTTTTTGACGCATGTGCAGCCGAGCGCTGCACTGTTTGTAGAAACAGAGCTGTGGGCAAATATCTTGACCAAATTATCGCAGCATCGTATCCCAAGTATTCTGGTCAATGGCAGGTTATCGGCTTCTTCTTTTCAGAGTTATCAAAAAATTGGTGCAGTCAGCGCCAGTATGATGAAAAACCTCTCCTTAATTATTGCGCAAGACGGCGACTCTGCTAAACGCTTTCGGCAACTAGGGGCTAGTAGCGCCCAAATTCGCGTGGCAGGCTCATTAAAGTGGGTAATCAATGCGTCCAAAACTGATAATAAAGCGATAGAAGATAATAGTATTTATAATAAGAAAGCTGATCTGCGAGCAGGGTTTGGTATAGCAGATCGTCCTGTGTGGGTAGCTGCAAGTACTCATGATGGCGAAGAGGCAGCAGCGTTGTCATTGCAGCAGCAACTACTGTCTCAAGTGACATTAGCAGATACGTTGCTTGTTATTGTCCCTAGGCATCCTGAGCGTTTTGATGCAGTAGCAGATCTCATTCAAAAAACTGGGTTAAATATGGCTCGGCGCAGTGATGGAGATATGATTGGTGCAGATACGCAAGTCTATCTAGCAGATAGCATGGGTGAGATGATGACTTGGTATACATTGGCAAATGTAGCATTTGTGGGCGGCTCACTGGTAGATATTGGCGGGCATAATCCAGTAGAGCCTGCAAGTGTGGCAACGCCTGTACTGATGGGTCGTTACACTCAGTCGTGCCAAAGCGTGATAGACAAACTGGCTAGCGTAGGCGCTTTATATCAGCCAAGTAATGACTTCTATCGTCCAATCGAGTCAAATAACTCAAGTAGTTCGAATGCGCAGATTGCCAGTAATGACCAGTTAAAGGCGAACAAAAAATCCTCTCGTAAGAAAACAGCTTATAACCGTGAAGACGCTGTGAGTATTTATACGCAGCTAGAGACTTGGCTGCGCAATTTGCCATTGGCCGCGCAGGCAGGACAAGCTGGCGAGCAAATGACGATACAGCAGCAAGCGGTACTGACTCGCCAATTTACGATGATTGAAGACGCAATCGAGCTGTCTTCTAACCAAGATAATTTATGAACTGTATATTATTGCCTGCTGAAAATTTCTCATCAGACACAGCAAAAATCGATGCCTTGTCTCAAGTCATCCATGTGACTAAAGTGCTGGGCGCGAAAGTCGGTGATACGCTTAAAATTGGCCAGATCGGCGGCAATCTTGGTACGGCTGTTATTGAAGGTATTACCGCTGACAGTATTCGGTTAAGCAACGTCCAGCTGAATACTGCACCGCCAGCCAAATTGGATTTAACTGTCATTTTGGCGTTACCACGTCCTAAAGTGCTACGGCGTTTAATCATGGATATGACGGCGCTTGGTGTACGCGATATCATTCTTATCAATAGCTACCGTACTCAAAAAAGCTATTGGCAAAGCCCAATGCTTGAGCGGATTGACGAGTTTGTATTAGAAGGCCTACAGCAAAGCATCGATACGATTGTTCCTAGTATTACGCTACAAAAACGTTTTAAGCCATTTGTTGAAGACACACTTGCAAGCCTAATGAACAGTCGAGCGATTGTCGCGCATCCTTATAGTCAGCAGTCTTTTTCTGAGTTTTTACAACTACAACCATCACGAGAGCTACCGAGTATAGTTTGCATAGGCGCTGAAGGTGGCTGGATCGACTATGAGATAGAACTGCTGACAGCGCAGGGTTGCACGCCTGTACATATAGGCTCTCGTATTTTGCGAACAGAAGCTGCGGTCAATGCAATCTTAGGGCAATGGTTGCTTTAGATGGACACTAAAACGCGTCGTTAGACCAAATTATTGAAAGAGCTGGTAAAAAATAGTTCTTAAAAATCAATGCTAAAGACTAATCATAGGTATATTTACCAGTTAAACAAATGTATTGATAATTAATCTCACTTCCATTAGTATGTTGATTTGATATATTATGGCCTGATTACTGCTAGCGATTAGCAAGTCATCGTTATAATTACTGTTATTTTGTCTCACCATTCGTCTTACTTTTTTTATAGCATTACTATGGGGAAAACCATGTCATTGAACGCTATCAGCGCTAATCTAACCTCTACGAAGCTTATCCTACCTGCAGCCGTATTTGGCATGATGTTGGGTTTGGCGGGTTGTAGTAATTCTTCAACCACAGAAGAGAATGTAGAAGTAGAATCAACAGAGACAGGTGCTGAGCAGCAAGCAGCAACTGACGAAGCTACGACTGCTGATGGTCAGACAATTACTATCTACTCATCACGTAATGAGCAGCTGATTAAACCATTGCTAGATCGCTATACTGAGCAAACAGGCGTAAAAGTTGAACTGGTTACAGACCAAACTGGGCCTTTGATGGCGCGTCTAAAAGCTGAAGGTCAGAATACTCCTGCTGATATGATATTGACCGTTGATGCTGGTAACTTATGGCAGGCTGCAGAGCAAGGCCTATTACAGCCAGTATCGTCTACTGTATTGGAAGCTAACGTCCCTGCAAAATACCGTGATCCAAAAGGTCAGTGGACTGGTTTGTCACTACGTGCACGTACTATCTTTTATGACCCAAGTAAAGTCACTGCTGACCAGTTATCTACTTATGCAGATTTGGCCGATCCAAAATGGAAAGGCAAACTATGCTTACGTACCTCTAAAAAGGTCTATAACCAATCGCTTGTTGCTAGCATGATGGAGCATTTGGGCGAAGAAAAAACCGAAGCGGTTATCAAAGGGTGGGTTGATAACCTAGCGACTGACGTGTTCAGTGATGACGTTGCGATGCTAGAAGCTATCGCTGCTGGTCAGTGTGAAGTGGGTATCGCCAATAGTTACTACTATGGTCGTCTATTGGACGAAAAACCAAACTTCCCTGTGAAGATATTCTGGGCAAACCAAGATACGACTGGCACGCACGTAAACATCTCAGGTGCTGGTGTGGTTGCAGGTTCAGACAATCCAGATGGCACGCTTAAACTGATAGAGTGGTTGTCATCTGACGAGGCACAAGGTCTTTATGCTAGCTCTGACAAAGAATTCCCAGTAAAAGTAGGTATCGATGAGTCAGACATGCTCAGATCATGGGGCGAGTTCAAAAAAGATGATATCAATGTACAGAAATTCGGTGAACTACAAACTCAAGCTATCCAAATGATGGATAAAGCGGGTTATAAATAAGGGATCGCCAGTAATATTGATACCAATCTCAAAATCATAACTTTTAGACAATAGTTCTCAAAGCACGGCTTTTAAACAACAGCTTTTAAAGAATAGGTTCAAAGGTTAGTCATTACAGATCAGTTATTCATGTAATGACGATTTTAAGGTTGGTATAAGCTTACAAGGTCTCTATACGTATGACACGGTAATGATAATATGATCACAACGCCAGATGCGTCTGTTAGTCAAAACGATACTGTCAATGATGGTGTTAATGACAAGCAGACTGTCAGCCAAGACCACGCCCTTCGTAAACGTATTATTTCGAAATCAGTCTTAGGGCTGATTTCGTTGTTTATGCTAGTACCGATTTTAATCGTGCTGCTGTCGTGGACTCAGCCAGTGGCAGAGATTTGGACACACATGGCAGACTATGTACTGCCGCAAGTGCTCAAAAACACGGCGATTTTATTGCTTATGGTGACTGTCGTTTCAGGTACTATTGGTACTGCTCTGGCTTGGGTTACTAGTATGTATCGTTTCCCTGGTCAGCGTTTCTTTTCGTGGGCGTTGATGTTGCCACTTGCCATCCCTGCTTATGTGTTGGCATTTGTCACTATCGGCATTGTTGACTTTAGTGGGCCGCTACAGACAGCTTTACGCGATTCCGGTATTAGTACTGCCATACCGTCGATAAGAAATGTATGGGGCGCAGGCTTGGTATTATCGCTAGCGTTTTATCCTTATGTATATTTGCTCGCGCGTCAGGCATTTTTGTCGCAAGGCAGGCGAGCGATAGAAGCGGGACAGATGCTAGGTTTGAGTCGTAGCCGCGTGTTCTTTCGGTTGGCATTACCGCAAGCACTGCCTTGGATCATTGGCGGCTTGTTGCTAGCCAGTATGGAAACCTTAGCAGATTTTGGTGCAGTATCTGTATTTAATGTCGATACTTTTACTACCGCCATTTATAAGGCATGGTTTGGTTTTTTCAGTTTGACCACAGCGGCTCAATTAGCAGCCTTGCTCATTGGTGTGATCTTCATTGTGGTATTGTTTGAGCAGTATTGGCAAGCGAAGCGTGGTAGCTCACTTACCCAAGGTAGCAGCCAACGCTTTGACGCCAGTAAACCTGCTAAGCTCGCCATGACACTGCTGTGTACGCTGATCTTTTTAGTTGCCTTTTTAATTCCTTTCTTACAGCTCATCTATTGGACAGCACTTAACTTTCGCCAAGATTTTGATGCGCGTTACATTGATTTTGTTACCAACAGCCTCATGATTGCTAGTATGACCACGCTATTCATTGCCTTTTTGGCCATTATTATTGCGTGGATCAAACGGCAGTATCCTGATAAATCGACTAAGCTAATGACCACTTTAGCCAATTTGGGCTATGTCGTACCGGGGACTGTGTTGGCGGTAGGGATATTTATACCTATTGCGTGGCTTGATAATCAAATGATTGCGTTTGGTATCACCTCACAGCAAGTGCTTTCTGGCAGTGTCATTGTTATGCTACTGGCGCTATCGACACGTTTTATGACGGTGAGTTTTCAGCCAGTTGATAGACAGTTGCAGCGATTGACTGTCAATCAAGAAGCTGCTGCAAAATTACTGAGCGACAGTCCTTATCAGCGCTGGCGTCATGTGATGCTGCCTGTGCTTAGCCCTGGTGTATTGACTGCATTACTGATGGGCTTTGTTGAAGTGATGAAAGAGATGCCCATTACGCTAATGACACGGCGTCAAGGCTGGGATACGCTTGCAGTACGAGTGTTTGAAATGACGAGTGAAGGTATGTGGGGACGAGCCGCATTACCGAGTTTGCTAATCGTGTTAGTTGGCTTGCTTCCTGTCTGGATACTATTGCGTCAAAGCGATAAACACAGCTAATAGCAACAAAGTTAATAGCAATAATTTGTTATAAGTTTAACAGCACACTCGTAGTGTCAGCTATATTATAATTTGCTCTGTTTTATCGATGGTTTTACTTACTAATAGCGAACTGGTACCGTTTATGTACACTGATTCAATGAACGACTCAACAAATTCTAAGTCAGAAAAGGCTCGGGCTAGCCATACGCCTGTAGCAAAATCACCACTGTCACAAAATAGAATCAATCCAGTGCAGCCGAATAAAACTGTAGAACAAAGCAATACCTCACAACAAAATACTGAGAAATATATCGCGACAGATCCTTATTTTAGTGTGCAAAATCTCATCGTAGGCTACGACGATACTATCGTCGTCAACGGTCTATCGTTGATGCTAGAACAAGGCGAGATTGGTTGCTTCTTAGGTTATAGCGGCTGCGGGAAGACCACAGCGCTTCGAGCAATCGCGGGACTGGAGCAAAGTCGCGGCGGTACTATCTATCTAAATAATCAGCGCCTAACTGAAAAAAATGCTTGCCAATCATTTGCAGTGGCGCCAGCCAAACGTGGCATGGGCATGGTGTTTCAAGACTATGCTCTGTTTGGTCATTTAAGCGTGGCAAAAAACATCGCCTTTGGTCTTAATAAATGGTCATCTGCTGACAAAAAAGCTCGAGTGGCTGAGATGCTAAGCTTAGTTGAATTGACTGAGCATGCAGACAAACGTCCTAATGAGCTCTCTGGTGGTCAGCAGCAGCGTGTAGCTCTAGCAAGAGCACTAGCCCCCAAACCAAAACTACTATTACTTGATGAGCCCTTCTCTAATCTAGATGTGGTGCTGCGTGAGTCATTGGCAATGAATGTCCGTGATATCCTCAAACGTACTAATACCACCGCGATTTTGGTCACTCATGATCAAAATGAAGCGTTTGCGTTAGCGGATAAAGTAGGGGTAATGGATAAAGGGCGATTGGTACAGTGGGCAAGGCCAAGCGAGCTGTATCATGAGCCTGTCAGTCCTTTTGTCGCTGAATTCGTAGGCGAAGGCGCGATGATAGACGGCATTATCAAAGAAGGTCATGTTGAGACGGCACTGGGGAATATCTATCGCCGTATGGAAGTCTATGATGAATCAGGACAACCACAGTACTGCGAATATGATTATCCAAATGGTACACCGATCAAAGTACTCGTGCGCCCTGATGATATTATTCATGATGATGACAGTACGCAGACAGCTTTGGTTATCGGGCGTGTGTTTCGCGGTGCTAACTACTTGTACCGTCTGCAGTTAGATGACGGACAAACTGTCTTATCCTTGGTTGCGAGCCATCATAATCATGCAATCGGTTCTCATATTGGCATTCTGCCTTTGCTAGAGCATGTCGTAGTCTTCGATGAAAAAGACATCAATGCCACTACTTGGTCAGAATATGATAGATCATCGCGAATGGATGAAGAGGTTTAGTAGCATTTACCACTCTTGAGCTGTTGTCTCAATTTAACGTTTAGCTAGAATATGTAAATAACGGCCAAGCCATTTGTACGGCTCTAACTGTGAGTAGCGCAACTCCATTCTAATCACTGCATCTGGATCGTTATGACCGCCACGTTTGAGCGGTGCATAATCATGAAACACTCGTAAACCACTGCTACGTACCGTCTGATAATCATGCGCTTTGAGCCAAGACTCAACTTCTTCTTTGGCCACGGGATGGTTGGGGGTTAGACTTTTCTTATTGTCTGCCTTATAGTTTGTATTATCGAGTAGATTAAAATTCCCCATGATAAGATTGCGATAATCAAAACTCGCGGGGTTGTAGAAGCAGACGGATAGCGCGCCACCATCTGTTAAATGCTGATCAAAAAAGTCCATGACTGCCGCTGGTTCTGCCAACCATTCAAGTAGCGCGTGCGACATAATCAAATCAAACTTATCGTTTTCCTCTTTACCTAGCGTTTCTTCAAGCGCTTGGTATGGACAGACGTACCATGTGATATCCAGCGCTTGATCGATCTGTTCTGCGTTTGCTTTTGCCTTTTCAAGCATATTTTCTGAGATATCATTGATGACTACGCTATGACCTTGAGCAGCAAGTTCTATCGCAATTTGTGCAAGCCCTGCACCCACATCCAAGATATGTAAAGGTCGCCCAAGCGCCTCACTCATTTGTGCGCTATATTCGAAAATATCACGTCGTAATACGGCCAATCGAATCTCGCCTTTTAAACCACCATACACTTTCTTTTCAAAATGATCGGCGATAGCATCGAAACTACGATCTGCTCGTTTGTCTTCTGCTGGTATAGAAAGGTTTGAGTCAGGCTGGCTATCTTGATGTTCAGTTGTCATAAGGCGTTCAGATCAATAGATGAGAGATTGAGAGCAATAAAAATATCCAATATAGCCTAGCGTTTTAAACGTCTGTTAATTACCCATTTAAAAACGACCTTCGCTAAAACAATAACCACAAATACGACGATAACAAACACCCACATACCATTACCCTGTAGATTTTCTTGGTAGGCTTTTGACAAGTATGCTGATAAAGCCATAGCGACTAAAAGTGCTCCCCAACGGACATAAGGGACAGCGCGATTGTTATGGTTAGGAAAGCTAGCAACATAATCGCTCGAAAAGCTGTATAGCACCATTGCTAAAATCCAAACAATTGCAAGAATGATATCCATAGTAATAGTAGCCTGTTAGGTCGTTATTTAAGTGCTATAAAAGATGAGGTAGTGTAGCGTTTAGAATTTTTTTGTCCAGCATCACTAGAAAATAACTGCATCAAAGTGGTTTAAATCATAATGTGCTCATGAGAATAATATGATTTTGAAAGCTATTAGCTCATGGCAAAGCATTATGCTTATGAAAACAATATGACCATAACAACAATCAGTTCACGTCAGAGACAGTTGTAGGTGTTGTTGTATTGGCTAAATATTCTAAGCATCCTAGTTGCTTGGTCAATAGAGCTTATATGCAAACCACGTATGAGCCCTATGCTCAAGATTTTAGCGTTAAATTAAATGTCATGTTGAACTGTAGATAGAAATATAAGTATCCACTCAGTTAGCCAAAATAAATCTTGTCGAGCTGTACTGAATGAGTATAGTATTTTTCTATTTAATATCCATCAGATACGGAGAATAAACAATAAAATCAATCAGCACAGCACTACTAGCTCTAGTATTTGCCTTTACATCTATGAGCCAAGCACAAGCTCGAAATACGCCCTGTTCAGGTAAAATGGGCGGGGTATCTCATTGCTCAGCAGATGGTAAGTTTGTCTGTAAAAATGGCAAAATCAGCCAATCAAAAAAAACCTGCCATTAGAATTATTTTAGCGTGTATGGATAATTCAAAATATCACTGCGAATGAACCGCCTAGCTTGATTTTAATGGTACTCAGAACCCCCTAAATCAGCAAATTTGTGCTAAAATAGCTTCTTTTATTAAACATTAAAACTATCGCTATTTTCCTATTGTTTTGCACGTGTAGCAGTGTTTTTTTATGGTGTCTATTTTGGTCATGACTGCCCATTTATGTGGCAGTATTTTTATATGATCTATGGGTGCCATAAGCGATGTGTCAACGTTAGAAAAAAATGTGAGTGAAGGAGTGTATATGAGCGAATCGGTCAGTCCTATTGGCATCGTAGATGAACTAAAGCAGTCGTATTTGGATTATGCGATGAGCGTGATCGTCTCGCGTGCGCTGCCTGATGTGCGTGATGGGTTCAAACCTGTACACCGCCGCGTGATGTATGCCATGCACGTGCTATCAAACGATTATAATAAACCGTACAAAAAATCAGCACGTGTGGTCGGTGATGTTATCGGTAAGTACCATCCACATGGCGATAGTGCTGTCTATGATGCCATCGTCCGTATGGCGCAGGATTTCAGCTTGCGCTACCCAATGGTTGATGGTCAAGGTAACTTTGGCTCGATCGATGATGATCCTCCGGCAGCGATGCGTTATACCGAAGTACGTATGACCAAACTGACCCACCAGATGCTCGCTGATTTGGACAAGGACACGGTCGATTGGGAAGACAACTACGACGGCTCTGAGCGCATGCCAAGCGTGATGCCAGCACGTATTCCTAACCTATTGGTCAATGGTGCGACGGGTATTGCCGTTGGTATGGCGACCAATATGGCACCCCATAACCTGACCGAAGTGATCAATGCTTGTCTAGCCTATGCTGAAAACCCACAAGTTTCAGCTGAAGAGCTGATGTCGCATATCTCAGGTCCTGATTTTCCTACGGGCGGTATTATCTATGGTCGCGCGGGCATTTTAGATGCTTATCGTACGGGTAAAGGCCGTTTGCATATCCGTGGTCGCTATCATATCGAGCCGATGAGCAGTTCTGGCGTCAACCGTGATCGTGAGCGCATCGTATTTACCGAAGTACCTTATCAGGCTAATAAAGCCAAACTGATCGAGCGTATTGCAGAGCTGGTTCGTGATAAAAAAATCGAAGGCATTAGCGAAATTCGTGATGAGTCTGATAAAGACGGTATGCGTATCGCTATTGACTTGCGCCGCGGTGAGACTGCTGAAGTTATCGTTAATAACCTATTTCTACAAACGCCGCTAGAGTCTAGCTTTAGTATCAATATGGTGGCATTAGACAATGGTCAGCCTAAACTATTGACCTTGCGTCAGCTTATCGCTGCATTTGTCCGTCATCGTCAAGAAGTGGTGACCCGCCGTACGATTTATGAATTGAACAAAGCCCGCGTTCGTGGTCATTTGCTAGAAGGTCTAACGGTCGCACTAGCCAATATCGATGAGATTATTGCGACGATTAAAGCGTCAGCAAACCGTGGATTGGCTCGTGAAAGTCTATTAAATAATACATGGGGTTCAGGTAGCGTCGTTGCGATGCTTACGGCTGCTGGTAGTCAATCAGTACGTCCTGAGTTTATCGATGGCGAAGATCCTAAAGCGCCGTTTGGTCTGATCGAAGGCGAAGAGCGTTATCGCTTGTCACTTGAGCAGGTCAATGCGATTTTAGATATGCAATTGCATCGTTTAACAGGTCTTGAGCAAGATAAATTGACCGAAGAATACCAAGACCTATTGCGTGAAATCGCGCATTTAGAGTCTATCCTTGGCGATTTTGATAAGCTGATGGCTATTATCTCTAATGAGATGATCGAGATTCGTGATAACTTTGGTGATGAGCGCCGTACCGATATCATCGATTCACGCATGGACTTTAGTCGCGAAGACCTTATCCCTGAGCAAACGGTCGTCATGACGGTATCGCGTACTGGCTACGCCAAAACTCAGCCGATTGATGACTATGTCGCACAAAAACGCGGCGGTAAAGGTAAGTCTGCCACAGCAATGAAAGAAGATGATGTAATCGATCATTTAGTCGTGACATCAACGCATTCTACGGTACTGTGTTTCACTGATAGTGGACGTGTCTTTAGTTTACGTGGTTTTGAAGTGCCGATTGCCAGTCGCGGTGCTCGTGGTCGTCCATTGGTCAATCTAATTGGCCTAAATAGCGACGAAACCGTTACGACGATATTGCCAATTCCAAAAATCGTAGAAGAGCTACCTGCGAAAGGCGACGCATCACTAGCAGACGACTTAGTAGACAATAATGAGCTAGAAGATAGCAACCAAGCAGAGCCACCTTTTGTATTCTTTGCTACGGCCAACGGTACAGTGAAGCGGGTAGAGTTGAAGCAGTTTGCCAATATCAGATCGAACGGTTTGATTGCAGTTGGATTAGAAGACGGTGATAAATTGGTCAGCGCTCGTATTACTAATGGTAGCCAAGAAGTGATGTTGTTCGCTTCAAGTGGTAAAGCGATTCGTTTTGATGAGAATGATGCGCGTGCGATGGGTCGTACGGCAAAAGGCGTCCGCGGTATGCGTCTGGCTACTGATGAATTTATCAAGTCATTAGTCGTTATCGAAGATGATGTACGTGAAATCTTGATTGCTTGTGAAAACGGCTTTGGTAAACGTACCTTTATCGATGAGTTCAATACGCAAAATCGTGGCGGTGGCGGTGTGATCGCTATCAAGACCAGTGAGCGTAACGGCGCACTAGTACGAGCGACCAAGGTTGACTCTACCGATGATATCATTTTAATCTCTGATAAAGGGACGTTGGTTCGTACTCCAGTTGAGCATGTTGCTAGCTCTGGTCGTAATACGCAAGGCGTAACATTGATTCGTCTGTCAAAAGATGAAAAACTGGTTGCCATGGCACGTGTTGAGCACGAAGAGAGCGATGACGAGCTTATCGATGCCATGAGAGAAGACGGTACGTTTGAAGTAGAAGGTCAGGAGCAGATAGATATTGATGCGACAACTGACAATGCTGCAACTACTGACGTCGATGATGTGATTGATATTGCAAACGACCATAAACCAAGTGACAATCTATAATAGACTAACTATGCATAAGACAATGACGAGTAATAGTCTTGGTAATTAGCTTTTGAGTCTAGTCTCTTAGCATCTTTCTAGAAAAAAGCCTCTGACGTTATCGTCGGAGGCTTTTGTTTTTTCATTCTCATTTTTTCAATACTGTAAATAAGGTTCTATTTTTTAAGGCTGTTGTTATGCTTACGACCAATCAAACTTTTCAGGGAACGGTTGCTTCGGTATCATCGAGCTTTTTATTCTCGATGATGTTTTTGTTTGGACTGTTTATGTTGCCCTTAACAGGGACGCAGGTAGCATCATGGCGTGTGCTCATGATGTTACTCAGTTTGGTGATATTGGTCAGTTTGACTAAGCAGTGGCAACGTGTTTTTGATTATATAAAGACGCTAAAGACAGTCAAAGAATGGTTAATATTTATATTGCCTGCGCCAATCCTAGGTGGGCAGATTTGGTTGTTTATGTGGGCGCCGGTCAATGGGTTTGGTCTCGATGTGACGTTGGGCTATTTTTTACTGCCGCTAGTGATGATTGTGCTTGGTCGATTCTTTTACCATGAGTATATGAGCATCTTGCAGTGGGCTGCCGCGATATTTGCAGCGCTCGGCATCGGCTACGATATTGTTCAGTATGGCTCAGTCTCTTGGGTGACACTGTTTGTATGCTTGGGTTATCCACCGTATTATCTGCTACGGCGCACCCTTTCTGTACCGCCCATTACAGGGTTACTGTTTGATTTGACGCTGTTGACACCAGTCGTGCTCGTCGTGCTATATATGACGGGCGGTTTTGATGTTGCGGTGCAAGACATGAAGTTCTGGTATCTGTTACCGCTGCTTGGTGCTTTTAGTGCGCTTGCGATGTCGCTGACGATGATTGCCAGTAGCAAGTTGCCTGTTTCACTGTTTGGGGCGTTAAGTTATATTGAGCCAATGCTGTTATTTGTGTTGTCTATTACTATTCTGAGTCAAAGCCTTGAAGAAGGTGGTTCACTCTTTATGTACGGCATGATTACGCTTGCGCTACTGGTCATGATGGCTGATAGCGTAAAAGGCTATCTCGTTCGTCAGCGTAATGACCGCTTGCACGGCTATAGAGAGCTTCAAATTGGTGGCTTCCCACCGCGTCGTCATTTTATCAATCAGCGTATCGATGGCGTGCTAAAAGCCCATCGTTTTCGTAAGATTCGTCGTTATCAAAAAAAGATGGATAAGATACAGCAAAAAATCCAACAACTTGATGCAAAATAAGCACTTACCTGTATTAAATTTACTCAATTTAAAAGTTTAGACACTAGATGAACAGTGGCATTGCTTATTCATTCTGACTTTGACATAATGCCGACCATGATGTAAGCCTAATACATCAAAAGCGTTCAACTTAGATTGCGCGACGACCTTATATGCAAAAGCCTCAGACGTTCTCGTCTGAGGCTTTTGTTTTTTTTAAAAATTGCCATGGATGTGCCCCAATCTTTAAAGGCTGTTGTGATGCTGACTACTAACCAAACCTCGCAGGGTACAATCACTGCTGTCGCTGCAAATTTTTTATACTCATTGCTGTTCTTATTTGGTCTACTGCTGCAACCATTATCAGGTACGCAGGTCGCTTCGTGGCGCGTGCTGACAATGTTTTTTAGTCTAGTACTGCTGGTCAGCGTACTAAAGCAATGGCAGCACATTTTTGATTATCTAAAAACACTAAAGAACGCAAGAGAGTGGTTTTTATTTATATTACCCACACCGATTTTGGGCGCGCAAATCTGGATATTTATGTGGGCGCCAGTCAATGGTTTGGGGCTTGAGGTAACGTTGGGTTACTTTCTATATCCGATGATTATGATTGTTGTCGGCAGGTTCTTTTACAACGAAGACATGAGCTTACTTCAGTGGGCTGCCATTGTGTGTGCAGGTCTTGGTATCGCTTACGATATTTTTGAGTATGGCGCTATTTCTTGGGCGACTTTGTTTGTTTGCTTGGGTTATCCTCCTTACTATCTACTACGTCGCAAGTTGGCAGTACCACCTATTACTGGTTTGATTTCAGACCTTGTATTGTTATTGCCAGTGGTATTGGTCGCGCTGTATATGAATGGTGGTTTTGAAGTAGCAATCACCAACCACAAGCTTTGGTATCTGTTGCCGTTATTAGGCATTATCAGTACCGCTGCAATGTCACTAACAATGGTGGCCAGTCAGAAGCTGCCTGTCTCATTGTTCGGGACTTTGTGCTACCTTGAGCCGATATTCTTGTTTATCTTCTCAATCGCAATTTTAGATCGTAACTTACATGATGGTGGCTCCATGCTGATGTACAGCATGATTTTCATCGCACTGCTGATTATGATTGCTGATAGCGCACTGGGCTATATGGCACGTAAACGTGAAGACCGCTTACACGGCTACAATGAGCCACAAGTGGGCAGTTTCCCACCACGTCGTCGTCTTAAAAATCGCCGTATCAAAGGCGTGCTAATCGCGCATCGATTCCGTCAGATCAAAAAGTATCAGCAAAAGATAGATAAAATGACGCGCAAGATTGAAGCATTACATTTAGATTGATGTTGAAGAGTACAGTGTCTTAGGCGTAGGTTGAGATGTAAATTGAACTGACTTGGTAGACATTGTTTTCCAGTATGTCTGCCAACTCGCAGTATTAAACAAGTAGAAATTACGCTATTATCGAGAGCAGTAGTGTCGCGATTGAGTGAACGTATGGCGCTATATCTGAGATATTATGGCTGATTTACTACAATATATAACTAGGACGGTTTATGTTACATCTTCATCATTTAGCAAACTCGCGCTCGTTTCGTATTATTTGGCTGTTGGAAGAGCTCGGCGCCGATTATAAACTGACTTGCTATGAGCGCAATAAGGCATACCGTGCTCCTGACAGCCTAAAGCAAGTGCATCCGATTGGTAATGCGCCGATACTAGAAGCGGACGATCGTGTGCTGATTGAGTCAGGGTTTATCATTGAGTATCTGATTAAGCACTATGATAAAGAAAAGCAGTTCAAACCTGAAGATAATAACGAAGCAGCGTGGGAAGCCTACACGTTTTGGCTACACTTTGCAGAGGCTTCATTGATGCCACTGTTGGTCATGCGTTTGGTATTCACAAAAGTAGTGTCTCAGTCGCCAATGCTAATCAAACCTATCAGCAAAAAAATCCAAGGTCAGATTGAAAAAAACATGATCAGTAGCGGTTTGGAGAAGATGCTAGATATGATGGAGCGTCATCTACATGAAAACCATTGGTTTGCAGGTAGTGAATTTAGCGCCGCTGATATTCAAATGCATCTTGCAGTCTTGGGTGCCAATGCTGGTGCAGGTTTAGATCAGAGTAAATATACCAATCTTTTGAACTGGCTCAAACGCTGCGAAGAACGAGATGCCTTTAAACGAGCAGAAAAAAAGGGTGGCCGTCTGAATTTTTAGAGGATACTGGTATAATCCTCTCTCAACGCTTAAGTAGCCATGTAGACCAAAGGCTTTGTTTATGAATAAACAAAGCCTTTTTTAGGATAATGTTATGACAGACCTAAAGACCTCGAATAAAGACAATTTAAAGCAAGATAGCCTAGACAAAAATGACAATCAGGCAGCAACTCAAACATCACTCAATAAGCAAGATACCAGTATGCAAGAAAATAATAGACAACAGATTAATAGCCAACAAGTCTCTATCAAATCGTGGTCACAGAAAATTCTGGTGGTCATTCTATGTGTGGCAAGCTTTTATGGTGGCTGGAAATCTTACGAATCGAATATGGTAAATGAGTGCACTGCCAATGGTGGGCAAATGATTGAAGGTCAAAAGACCATGATATGCCAACTGTCGTAGCTAGGGCATACTCTTCGTTTATTCTACTTCTGTAATCGTTTTAGAGTGAAGAGACGCTCTCGTACTTCTGAGCCAGTACTCCTGATAAATAAAAGGCATCATTATGCTAAAGCTAACCTTTTTGGGTACGTCCGCGGGTGTACCGACCAAACAGCGTAATGTGACTGCACTGGCAATAGAGTGTCTGAATCCACATACCTCTGGCGTACAGCAAGGAAGTCGTCAACAGAATAATCAGAGTAAGAAATCGCGCCCATGGGTGCTGATTGATTGCGGTGAAGGCACGCAGCAGCAATTGCTACATACTAAGCTTTCATTACATCAATTAGCTGCTATTTGCATCACCCATGTGCATGGTGACCATTGCTACGGTCTGCCAGGGCTATTAGCAAGCGCTGCTATGTCAGGACGTCGTGAGCCATTAACTTTGATTGCCCCAAAAGCGATTGCTACTTTGCTTGATGCCATTACCGCCACTACAGAGCTGTATCTACCTTTTGCTCTCGATTTTATAGCGATTGAAGAGGTGTTAGCTGAGCAAGGTGATACGAACAAGGTTAACATTAGCTTAAGCGACCAACATCAGCTTGATATTGATATCACGCTGCTCTCACATCGGGTTGCTTCTCATGCCTTTGGTATTACTCAGACTATTAGCCGCCGCATCCTTAATACAGATAAGCTTGTGGCAGATGGTATTCCAGCAAGTGCACTATGGGGCAAGTTACAGCAAGGCGAAGATGTCACGACTGAGGATAATAGACAATTGCACTCAGTAGATTATGTTGACAATGAGATACAGCGGACGCGAATAGTGGTGGCAGGAGACAATGATACGCCAAATTTGTTAAGCGAAGCCGTTGTCGATGCGGATTTATTGGTGCATGAAGCCACTTATACGCATGAGGTCATGATGGCTATTCAAGCCAGAAACCCTGACTATGACCCAATGCATAGCAGCGCGAATGTGGTGGGCATATTCGCGCAAAAGATGAAACTGAAAAACATCATTTTGACCCACTTTAGCGCTCGCTATCAGAACTTTGATAATCCAGATAGCGAAACGCCAAATATGGCATATATTCGCTTAGATGCGCAAAGTGTCTATCAAGGCAATCTATGGCTGGCAGAAGATTTTGCTCAATATACAGTTGATGGGGCTACCGATTTGGCAGACGATCGAGTGGACAACCGCGTGCAGTATATAGGATCTGCACGCAGTGATTAGACATGGCTAAGCTTAGATATGATTTAGCGTTAAATATGACCTAGTGCTTACTGTCTTCGATAGCCAATTGTGTTTTACCACTCCAAAAGCGGCTGAACTGGTAAGCGACTCGTCCTGAGCGACCACCACGTTCTGAGGCCCAACGTAGCGCATCCTTTCTGATCTTATCAGGCATAGACTGACTTTCCAAAATGTCCTTAGCATCACTATCCATATCAGCTGAGATTTTTTGCTGCTCTAAATTTAGATAGTGCTGAACAATATGCAGATAAGTCTGCTGATCCATAGGATGGAAGGTGAGGGACAAACCGAACCGATCTGATAATGACACGGTTTCATCAATGGCCTCATAGGGATTGACTTCATCCGTCTGCCCATTATAAATATCGACATTGTCTTTCATCATCTGCGGTAGCAAGCGACGACGATTACTGGTGGCGTAGACCAGTAGTTTGTCTTGCTCAGAGTCTAGCGAGCCATCGAGTACGCTCTTTAGCGCACGATAGCTTTCGTCTTGACCATTAAAAGCGAGGTCATCACAGTATACGATATAGCGGCAATGACAATCTGCTGGTAGGGCATTAATAGCAGCACGGATCTTATCCAATACTTGCAGATCATCGCGGGCCACTTCAATAATACGCAAGCCTTCACTATGATGGGCTTGTAGCAAGGCGCGAATCAATGATGACTTACCGGCACCGCGTGTGCCTGACATCAATACATGGTTGGCAGGGTAACCTTTAATAAACTGGCGGGTATTCTGTACCAGTTTCGATTTTTGCGTATCGATACCATGCAAGTCATCTAAGCTCAAAAACAGGTTGACCGACAAAGGCTGCAGGTGACCAGTGCGTCCACCAACCCAGCGATAAGCAAGCTGGCTCGGGTCGATTTCAATAGTTGGTGTGACTCGCTCTTGTAAGTACTGACTGAGTAAGTCTAGCAGCGGTGCGGGCAGGGCATAAGTAGGTTGATCAGATGGCGTGGTTGGGATAGTTGGTTGTGACATAGTGGCTCTAGCAGTTAAGGTTGTCTTTAATACCATACCCAAAAATACAATTAACGCTGCTGAAATTTCAGTACCTACAATCTTAGTGCCTACTAAGCGTAGTACTTGTAATCATTATTCGCGCTATTATTATCTTTGGAAATTATACGAATGGGAAGGCAGTAATCTCACTATATTATGAGAAACAATACCATGGAAAATAGTGCCAGTAATCCGTCTATTACGCAAGCTTGGCAAGCGCAGGCGATACAGCTATTGCCCATTATTACCAAAGAACTAGACGCACAAGATTTTAGGAAAATAGTGCATCAACGTATTGCTCAGCAAAGCACAGAACAAACGCAAGATGAGCATGTGCAAGTTGTTAAAACACAAGGTATCGACAAGACTTACTTCCAAGGGCTAACACGTGCCCAGCATCCGCAATTTGGTAGCGTGATGATTAAATGGCAGTTGAGTGATGGTGCTTATCCTATTGCTGCCGATTTAACTCATGAAGCGGATATTTTAGCTGCTGTAAATGCTTCATCGAAAATCAAAGATAATGCTATCGCACCGCCGCTATTGGCTCATCATTGCGTGGACGTTCAAATACTAGAGTCGTCTCAACAGCTCGTGATAGTAGTTATGCCTTATTACTCTAATGGTAGCTTGGCAGGACAGTTGAGTGATCGAAATCAGCACTCATTGACGATGCAACAAAAGCATCATTTCATCATGAAGTCTGCATACTTGATAGCCAATTTGCATCAGGCTGGCTGGCTACATAATGATATCAAGCCCAGCAATATTTTGATTAAAGGTTCTGACGATGAGTGGTCGGCAGATACTATGAGCAATAGTCTGCCTCCTAGATTATTACTCACTGATTTTGCTTTATCACAACATATGACGATGGCTAATAGCCAACCAAATCCTGCTGGCACACCAGCATATCTCGCACCTGAGCGCTGGCAAGGACAGAAGGCAACTATACAAAGTGATATCTACGCGTTTGGCGTAATGATGGTTGAGATACTAACAGGGAAACGCCCGTTTCAGGTAAATGCCGACAGCCATGATAAATCAAAAGCGTGGGCGATTCAGCATTGCCAACAACCTATTCTAAAGCTGTCATCAGAATA
Organism: Psychrobacter proteolyticus; assembly: GCF_039762275.1. Lineage (GTDB taxonomy): Bacteria > Pseudomonadota > Gammaproteobacteria > Pseudomonadales > Moraxellaceae > Psychrobacter > Psychrobacter proteolyticus_C. Next base: position 131,091 of record NZ_JBDLOB010000001.1, read on the forward strand.
TAGTCGTTATCAATGTATGGTCGATAAGGCATTGGCGAAGCAGGTAGAGAGACGGTATCGGAGTATGGATGATGTTTTGATAGATTTAACATCATTAGACAGTCGCTAAGTTTATGATTTAATTTTCAAAAAGTGATTGTTTGTAGTATTCACATGTTACCCAGTCGTTGTTTTTTATGTTTGAATGGATATTCAGGCTCATTTTAAGCGAAGTCGCTATAAACTAATTTGGGTTCCCATATTTCATTACAATACAGTGAGAAGATCATGGCTAAAGTACTTATCATTACCGGTGATTTTGTTGAAGACTATGAAAACATGGTTCCGTTCCAAGCACTACTAGCAATGGGGCACGAGGTTGATGCGGTATGCCCAGATAAGGTTGCAGGTGATAGCATTGCTACCTCAATACACGACTTTGAAGGTGATCAAACTTATACCGAAAAACGCGGTCATAATTTTGTCCTTAATGCGTCTTTTGCTGATATCAATGTAGAAGATTACGATGCTTTGTATTTGCCAGGTGGACGTGCACCAGAATACTTGCGCTTGAATGCTAAGGTCATTGCGATGATTCAGCATTTCGCAAATACTGATAAACCGATTGCCTCAGTTTGTCATGGGCCACAAATGCTGACAGCTGCTGGCGTATTGAAGGGTAAAAAAGTATCTGCTTATCCTGCATGTCAGCCAGAAATAGAAATGGCTGGCGCTGAGTATGTCGAGTTACCTATGGATGGCGCTATTACAGATGGCCAACTGGTAACGGCACCTGCATGGCCTGCCCACCCAGCGATGCTAAAGCAGTTTGTTGCCTTGCTATAAGCATTAATTCGGGTTTGTTGAACGTTCAATAGACCCCAGTATCGAGAGAGGATATATATATGTGCCAACTTTTTATTAGTGCTGACGATAGCTTGTGGAGCTCTAAAACCAAATCGCTTCGAATTCAGGGCGTTGTCACTTCAATTCGTTTAGAAGTGTTTTTTTGGGATATATTAGAAGAGTTATCATTTCGCGATCAAATGACGGTTAATCAGCTGATTACCAAGCTATACCTTGAATCTCTCGATGCTGACCATGATATTGGCAATTTTACCTCTTTTTTAAGAGTTTGTTGTTCTCGTTATTTATCTTTAATAGCCGATGGCGATCTTTCTCGCGAAACAAGATTACCTTTAGAAAAAGTCGATGCCAAAAATATCATTCAACGTGAAGCTCTTCGTAAAAATCAACGTAGTGCAGTATTCAATGATAGTGAGGGAAACCTTTCTATTAATTAGTTCTGTCTATGGTAGGTGAATGAAAGCATTTATGCAGTGGGTAAGTGGGCGCTATCAGAGTATGAATGAAGTGCTAAAAGACTTATAAAGTGTAGAAAAGAAGATTAATGCTCTTGATGAGATGTTTTATAGTTTTAATATCAAATTCCAGACACAAAAAAACCTGCTAAAAGCAGGTTTTGATATTTGGTCTAAGATTTACTATCCGAAAATGGTGGGGCTGGAGAGACTCGAACTCTCACACCTTGCGGCGCCAGAACCTAAATCTGGTGCGTCTACCAATTCCGCCACAGCCCCATTTTCGTTACTCTATCATCAAAAGCGATTAAACTCAAACGCTATTTAGATAGTTAACTGATTCGGTAGTGCGTCTCAGTGGTTGGCTATTATATAGAGTTTTAATTGTTTGGCAACCCCTATTTGCAATTATTTTTAATTATTTATCATTTATTTTCGATATTAATTTTAAGTAATTGATATTTATATTAATTTAATATCGTGTTTTATGCGTTTATTTATTCTTTAGTTGGTACTCTCGGGGCAGAGATATCCAATTGCTGCAATTTGCGTGTCAGAGTATTGCGTCCCCAACCAAGTAAGCTCGCGGCTTCTATCTTTTTACCGCCGCTATGATTGAGTGCTGCTGTTAATAAAACACGCTCAAACTCAGGGGTTGCTGTTTGCAAAATATCAGTTTCACCCGTGCTTAACGACTCCTCAGCCCAATCAGCCAATGCTTGCTGCCAACTTTGGTTTTTAGGCAACGGGCTACTTCGCTCATTTTGATGACTGTTTAATGAACTGCCATTTAACACATCGCCACTTTGTGCCAAATGCTCTTGAGCATCTTCCTTCAATGAGCCATGCTCTTCATAAAGCACCGTATTAGGTGAGATGTTTTCAAGTAGCTCTGGTGGCAAGTCTGTCGCCATCACCGTATCACCAGTGGCCATCACCGTGAGCCACAAGCAGACGTTTTCTAATTGACGCACATTACCGCGCCAGTCAAACGTCTGCATAATTTGCAATGCGGCAGGATGGAGATGCTTCGGGGTAGTACTCATTTGCTCTGCGGCAGACTGCATAAAGTAGAGGGCTAATGCAGGAATGTCTTCAGGACGTGTACGTAATGGTGGTAGGGGTAATCGAATGACATTGAGGCGATAAAATAAGTCTTCGCGGAATCGGCTTTGTTTTACCAGCTCTTCTAAGTTTTGATGAGTGGCTGCGATGATACGCACGTCGACCTTGATTGGCTGCTGACCACCAACACGATAAAACTCACCGTTGGCCAGTACGCGTAACAGCCGTGTCTGAGTGCTAAAAGGCATGTCACCGATTTCATCTAAAAATAGAGTACCGCCGTCTGCCTGTTCAAAACGGCCTTGACGCATCGTCGTTGCACCAGTGAACGCACCTTTTTCATGACCAAATAGTTCAGACTCGATCAAGTCGTGTGGTATGGCTGCCATATTAAGTGCAATAAACGGTTGCTGTTTACGCGGAGAGTGTTGGTGCAATGCACTGGCCACCAACTCTTTACCTGTTCCAGACTCACCAGTGATTAAGACGGAAATGGGAGATTGTGCCAACCTGCCAATGGCACGAAACACCGTTTGCATGGCTGGAGATTGTCCAATGATGCCGCTAGGGTTACCATTATCTTTGGTTACGGCGGCACCTTTGCTCTTATTGTCTTTGGTTGTCTTACTAGCAGGTGCTACTTTAGGTTTTAGCAAGTTTTCAGTAGACGTGTCAGACGTTATATTGGTATTGGATTCATCTGCAAGGGAAACAGTCGTTGTTTCTAAATTCGGCTGATAGTTGATGGCTTTATAAATCGTTGCAACCGCGTCATCTAAGTCAAAAGGCTTGGGTAGGTATTCAAAAGCACCAGTCTGATAGCTATTGATAGCAGAGGTCAGGTCTGAGTGTGCCGTCATAATTACGATTGGCATTTTAGGGAAGTGCTGATGGACCCAGTCGCTAAAAGACAAGCCATCCATCATTGGCATGCGAATATCGGTCAATATAACGTCTGGCAATTGCTCAGCTGACTCTTGCTGTTTTAAAACATCATTAAGGCGAGTCCATGCTGCTTGTGCTTGAGTAAAACTGATAACGGTCAATCCAGCATCTTCAAACGTGTCTGCCAACACCATACGTAGGGCTGCATCGTCATCGATTAACCACAATGTTGCAGGGTGGTCGCTGGGTGCATTATTCACAGTTACTATTTGTGATTGTGTTGATTGATCATCGCTTTTAGGTTGGAGGTCGTCGCTATATTCAGTCATGTATTGGGCCTAATCAGCAATTATTGATGGTAAGTTGGGGATTGGGAGTTGGCGTTATGAAACTTAGCAGCCTTTAATTCACAAATTCATAATTTGTTTTATGTCTCAGTGATGGGTTGAGTAAATGGTAGATATAGCGTAAATCGGGTTTGCTTATCTTCTTGCTCTTTTGTCGAGCTCACATCAATCATACCATGATGATGACTGATAATATCTTGGACGATGGATAATCCAAGACCTGTACCGGCTGCACGGCTAGTGACCATCGGGAAAAATATCTGACCGATCAATGCTGGATCAATACCTGAGCCATTATCAGTAATAGTAATTTGCATCACTTGCTTGTGCTGCTGCCCGACGATCGTATGCTGAAAAGCAACCCGTGTTTGAATATGCAATGTCGGTTGATAGTCAGAATTGCTCTCAGTTTGCGTAGTAGCTTGTGGTGATTCTTGAGACTCTGAGATTTTATTTTGTTGTAGCGTTTGTTCGAACTCAGTCATCGACTCACAAGCATTGTTAATAAGGTTTAAAAACACTTGAATCAGCTGATCCTTATCTGCACACAACTCTGGTAATGATAAATCATAATCACGCTGTAACACTACCTGTGGATACTGATTGGTCACTAAGGTTAAGACATGCTCTAGGGGCTCGTGGATATTAAGCGTTTGCCAGTTTGGTAGTTGATTGGAACCCAGAAGCTGCCCAATAAGATGAGTCAATCGATCAGTTTCTGAAATAATAATGTCCGTATAGTTGCGCAGCTTTTGATTCATTTTTTGCAAATCATGCTGCGTGTCAGCGTTGGTGGTTATCAAAGCATTATCAGCGCTAGAGGTGTTAGTAGTAGATGCATCGCTGAATTTAATAAACTGCCGTTGCAACAGTTGGGCTGCCCCGCGAATACCCGCAAGAGGGTTTTTTATTTCGTGTGCCACCGAGCGCAGCATATGACGGGCCACTGTATACTGCTGTTGCTGGCGCTGCTCCTCAGAGATACGACTTTGACGATCTTTGCCCCACATCTCGATAATAAAATAAGGCTGCTGTTCATAGATGACTGGCGTGACGCTATAGTCGACTGACAATGATAAATTACCGTTTAGCGGTGTTTTTATGATGTGGTCATGATCGATAAAAGGCTGCTGATAGTTCTGTGCTTGCACAAAGCGCTCGGTCAACGAGTATGCTGGCTCGCTCGAAGGCTCATTTTCATTTATATCACCACTATCATTATTGATAAATGCAGTATCTTTAGTCTTCAACTCATCAGGTGCGAGCAGTGTCAAGATTGATTGATTGATTAGTCTGCCACTACTAATAGCGAGTAGCTGCTCGGCTTGAGCATTCAACCGTGTGATTGATAGCTCATCGTTGACCCAAAGAATAGCGGTGAATAAATGCTGAGATATAAATGCGAGGTCAGGGGTTGTTTTTGCGGTTATAAAATCAGCGTTCATCAGTAGGGCCCAAAAAAGTCAGATGCTTGAGATAATATTTAACCACAAATCAAGACTATAGAGCGGCAAAACTGGTGATTTTTGCAAAAAAAACGTACAATGCGCTCAGCCAATTTATCTCTAGCAAGGTCAGCCATGTCCAAAACTTCTACCGAGTCAGTGAATACGACAGCAACAGCTCCTCTATCTGCCGTAAAAGACACTGCCACTATCTTCAATCCTGCCGCGCCTACCATAGTACAAGCGCAGAGTCAGGCAGATGCCAGTCAAACAGACACTAAACAACCTTACCATCACAAAGCCAACCATAACCAAAACCGTAGTGTAGCTCAAAGCAGCGATGTAACGACTGCCAATGCGACTGCTACGATGCCAGTTAGTGCGGCGCCAAAGATTGGTTTTGTGTCACTAGGTTGTCCAAAAGCATTGGTGGATAGTGAGCGTATTATTACTGAGCTAAGCCGTGACGGCTATCAAGTAGCCAGCGATTATGACGGTGCCGACTTGGTCGTAGTAAACACTTGCGGCTTTATTGAGTCAGCGGTACAAGAGTCGCTCGATGCGATCGGCGAGGCCATTAGCAAAAACGGTAAAGTGATTGTTACTGGTTGCTTAGGTAAAGAAGCAGATAAAATCCGTGAGATGCATCCAGCTGTACTAGCAGTGACGGGCGCGCATGCCTATGACGAAGTGATTACGGCAGTAGCACAGCATGTGCCTAAGCCAAATCGCAGTCAGGACGCCAACTATGATCCAAAAATAGATTTGATTAATGAAGCGGGTATCAAACTGACCCCAAGCCATTATGCTTATCTAAAAATATCAGAAGGCTGTAATCACCGTTGTACGTTCTGCATTATCCCAAGCTTGCGCGGTGATTTGGTATCGCGCCCGATTGATAATGTGATGAACGAAGCACTGGCACTCAAAAAAGCTGGCGTGAAAGAATTACTTATCATCTCGCAAGATACCTCGGCATATGGTCTTGACCTAAAGTACAAGACCAGCTTTTGGAATGGCATGCCGCTCAAATCTAAGTTTTATGACTTATGCCAAGCATTGAATGATTTGGGCATTTGGGTACGCCTGCATTATGTCTATCCATACCCCCACGTAGACAAAGTCGTTGAGTTGATGGGTGAGAAGAAACTGCTCCCTTATCTGGACATTCCGTTCCAGCATGCTAGTCATCGTATCCTAAAAGCGATGAAACGTCCTGCACATAGCGAAAACACTTTGGCCCGTATCAAAGCATGGCGTGATATTTGTCCTGATATTGTGATTCGCTCGACCTTTGTGGTTGGCTTCCCTGGCGAAACAGAAGAAGATTTCCAGTGCTTGCTTGATTGGCTAGTTGAAGCACGCCTCGATCGCGTGGGCGCATTCACTTATTCAGAAGTAGAAGGCGCAGTGGCCAACGACTTGCCTGACCATGTCCCTGAAGACGTCAAGCAGTCTCGCTATGAGCGTTTAATGGCGCTACAGCAAGATATTTCAGCGCAAAAGCTACAAGAAAAAGTCGGCAAGACTTTAACGGTATTGGTCGATGAAATTGATAGCGATGAAAATATTGCTATTTGCCGTAGCTATGCTGATGCACCTGAAATTGATGGTCATGTCTATGTTGATGATATCAACGAGCAAGTTAAAGTAGGGCAGTTCTTAACCGTGACTATTGATGATGCTAGTGAATACGATCTATTCGCCAGTTATCAAGGCTAGATATCCAATAAGATATGCGAGTGAAAATTGCCCAATGGCGGGCAGTTTTTGCTACAATTAGCGCAATTTAGCCTTTTTAATACGCTTAGCTGTAAGTGTGGCGTTGTGGGCACACTCGATTTGTATTTTACCGATAATTTTCTTTATAATTTCATGATAACAAGGTGACCTCATGTCTGACAAAAACCCGCGTTACGCTCGTATCTTGCTGAAACTCTCCGGTGAAGCCTTAGCTGGTAGTAAAGACATGGGTATTGATACCGAAGTGCTTGATAAAATGAGCTTGTCTATCGCTCACTTGCGTGGACTTGGTGTCCAAGTTGGTATCGTAGTTGGCGGTGGTAACTTATATCGCGGTGCACAGTTACAAAAAGAAGGTCTCGTTGGCCGCGTTACTGGTGATCAGATGGGCATGCTAGCGACCGTTATGAACGGACTGGCAATGCGTGATGCGCTTGAGCGTCGCAACATCAAAACGCGCTTGATGTCAGCGTTACCGATTGGTGAAGTCACCGAAAGCTATAGCAGTCGTAATGCCATTCGTTATCTTAAAAACGGTGAAGTTTGTATCTTTGTCGCAGGTACGGGTAACCCATTCTTTACTACTGACACCGCTGCATGTTTACGCGGTATCGAGATCGAAGCTGGTTTGATTTTAAAAGCGACTAAGGTCGATGGCGTTTATGACAAAGACCCAAGTCTACATGACGATGCAGTCAAGTATGACGGTCTGACTTTTGATGAAGTACTAGAGCAAAAGCTAGGCGTCATGGATTTAACGGCTATCGCATTGTGCCGTGAGCATAACGTGCCGCTACAAGTGTTTGATATGACTAAGCCTAATGCATTATTGAATGTCATCATGGGTGAAAATGAAGGCACACGAGTTTTTCATTAATTGGTGCGATACTGGCAACTAACGTTAGTAAATAGTTAACGATTAGCAACAAATAATTAATACCCCAATAGCAAATAAAAAATTTGTCGGTAACGATAAATAAGGATACACAATGATTAAAGAGATTAAACAAGACGGCGAAGCACGCATGCAAAAGACATTGGAAGCGCTTGAAAGCACTTTCAGTAAAGTTCGTACTGGCCGTGCGCATCCAGGTATGTTGTCAGGTGTGATGGTTAGCTACTACGGTTCTGATACACCATTGAACCAAGTGGCAAGCGTCAACGTTGAAGATTCGCGTACTTTGTTGGTTCAACCGTTTGACCGTACGATGGTACAAGCAGTAGATAAGGCCATTCGTGAAGCAGATTTGGGTCTAAACCCAATGTCTGCTGATGTGATTCGCGTGCCGATGCCAGCATTGACAGAAGATACCCGTCGCGATATGCAGAAACTTGCACGTGGTGAAGCTGAGAGCAGCCGAGTGTCTATCCGTAACATTCGCCGTGACATGATGAATGACATCAAAGACTTGGCAAAAGAAAAAGAAATCTCAGAAGATGATGAGCGCCGCGCTAGTGATGATATTCAAAAAATCACTGACAAATATATCGAAACGATTGATGCTCGCTTGAGTAAGAAAGAAAGCGATTTGATGGAAGTTTAATACTGATATATCTGGTATTTATAGCAAGAATTAGTTCGGTAGATTATCTGTAATTGAGCAGCCAATACTTTATAGCTATTGGCTGTTTATTATTGTGTAGACTGATATAGTCAATCCTTTATAAAAGAGCGACAGCGTTAACCCCGCTTGAAGTATCACAGTTACATCTGCACTCGGTTGGCCTGTCTCTCTTTTAAACTGAATCAACTATATGAAGCCATATCTAAAGCAAGCCAGAGGTGTGGTTGATTGAACTGGATCCATCGCATTCTGAGTACTAAAAACTAACGACGCAATTATGATAAGTTAGTGAATTATATAAATGGCGCTTTTTAATCGCTGTTGCACACGTTATTATTATTTTACCTCAACAATAAGCAAGTTCGCCTATGTCCACTTCAGCCGTTTTGGCGCCCGCTATTCTTCCTCGTCATATCGCCATCATTATGGATGGTAATAATCGCTATGGTAAGGCCAATGATTTGGGCCACGGTCAAGGACATGTGGCTGGCAAAGATGCGCTCGACCCTGTCGTTGATTACTGTGTCAATACAGGCATTGAAGTACTGACTGTATTTGCATTTTCTAGCGAAAATTGGCAGAGACCGCCTAGTGAAGTGGCACTATTGATGCAGCTACTCACATCGACGATTCATGAGCAAATGCCGCGCATGAATGAGTATCGTATTCGCTTGCGTTTCATCGGTGACCGTAGTCAGCTTAGTGAGTCATTACAAACGCTAATGGCTGACGCAGAAGAAAAGACGGCAGAGTTTGACGCAATGACCTTGGTGATTGCGATTAGCTACGGTGGACAGTGGGATATCGCAAACGCAGCACAACAGCTGGCTCAGCAAGTGCAAGATGGCGAATTAAAACCTGAAGATGTCAGCGAAGAGCTGTTAGGTAACTACGTACAATTAGCCGATACGCCAGCAGTAGATATGCTGGTACGTACGGGCGGCGAGTATCGTATTTCTAATTTCTTATTGTGGCAATCTGCTTATGCTGAGCTGTTCTTCACTCCTACATTATGGCCGAACTTTGCAGCAGAAGAGTTAGCTTTGATGATCGCAGAGTTTGCTAAACGTCAACGCCGCTTTGGCAAAACCAGCGAGCAAGTAGTGATAGAGCAGCAAGGTCACTGAGCAGCGAGCTGATAGATAAGTCCGGTCGGTTCAGTTAGTATTGTATGACTGGTCAATAGGGTTGGTTTATGCAATGATAAACGGCTTGAATTGGTATTGAATGCGCTATCACTAGGCCATCGTTAGTTAGCTGCTATAATGCATTTTTTGACCATCTGTTCTTCATTATTATAAGGCTCGATAAGTATGTGGCAACGAATTAAGACGGCAATTGTTCTCGTTATTATCGTTGGTATTGCAATGTTTGCGAGCCAAACGCCTATTTTATTTGCACCACTGTTGGCCATTGGGGTCATTATCGCCGCTCATGAGTGGGCCAAATTGATGCCTAAGTGGCGCCAGCCTGCTGTATTTGTTTTGTTAGTGTTGGCGATAACGCTCATATCGCTGATGTTTAAAGTGATATGGCTGTTTTGGTGGGTGGCATCACTCGTTATATGGCTGATGGCACTGTCTTGGGTCAAGGTCTTCCCGACACAGACGAGATGGTATGGTAAACAGCTAGCTCTAATGGGTGTGGTTATTTTGACCGCGTCAATTACCGCAATGTTTTATCTCTGGCAGCTATCCGCATGGTGGCTACTCTATGTTTTCTTATTAGTATGGTGTGCAGATAGTGGCGCATATTTCGTCGGACGCAAGCTTGGTCGCCGAAAAATGGCACCCAATGTCTCACCCAATAAGAGCATGGAAGGGTTGGCTGGTGGCCTCGTCACAGGGCTGTTAGTTGTGGTGGCTATTAGCGTCTTCAAATTACAGCTGACCGGTTTACCGTTAATCGCATTTGTAGCGTTATCGGCCATCACTATTCTTGCCTCTGTACTTGGAGACTTGTTTGAGTCGATGCTCAAACGTCGTGCTGATGTAAAAGATTCAGGCACTATCTTGCCAGGTCACGGTGGTATCCTTGATCGTATTGATTCGCTGCTGTCTGCCACACCGATATTTGCCCTTGGCTTTTGGGCGATACAGCAGCTTGGTTTGATAGTGGTGTAAGGTTATATAGCAGCGCTGTTCTATTTGAGCCTGTTCTGTGGTACATCCACAATAATATTGGTATAAGTAAGCTGAGAGCGAGCAATGCATTAGTATAGCCAGCGAAGATATCAGAGCAGTGGCTTTATAGTTAACAGACGATATTCTATTTTTATTATTTTTAAGTATCATGGGCATTAATGGTTATGACGCAACGCATCGCCGTACTAGGCGCGACAGGCTCGATTGGCGATAGCACTCTAGCAATATTAGCGGCGCAACCGCACACCTATGAAGTCTATGCTTTATCAGGCTATCATCGCTTAGATAAGCTATTTGCACTTTGTCAGCAGTTTTTGCCGAAACGCGTCAGTGTGCCGACGTCAGCCGTGGATGATTTTGCTAACAGGCTTAAAGCAGCAGGGATTGCTAGTGATGTCGTAGGGGGCGAGGCAGGATTAGTAGATATTGCCACTGACTCACAGACTGATACGGTGGTAGCGGCGATTGTAGGGGCGGCAGGGTTGCCGTCTACATTAGCAGCAGCCCGTGCAGGCAAACGTATTTTATTGGCCAACAAAGAAGCCTTAGTCATGGCAGGTAAGGTTATGATCGATGCGGTCAAGACGCACAAAGCCACTTTGCTGCCGCTCGATTCTGAACACAATGCTATTTTTCAATGCTTACCACTTGCTATTCAGCAAGATAATACGCAAATCCATCAGTCAAATCATGGTGTCCGTAAACTATGGTTAACAGCCTCTGGTGGGCCATTTTTGCAGCAGTCGTTCGAGCAAATGCAGCAGGCAAGCGTCGCAGAAGCGGTCAAACATCCTAATTGGTCAATGGGTCAAAAGATATCTGTCGATTCGGCCACGATGATGAACAAGGGGCTTGAGCTGATAGAAGCCTGTCACTTATTTGATTTGCCTGAAGATAAGATAAATGTGGTCATTCATCCACAAAGTATCATTCACTCAATGGTAGAATATAGCGATGGCAGCTTTTTAGCACAGCTGGGCAGTCCAGACATGAAAACGCCCATTGCGCACGCGCTTAGCTACCCTGATCGGATTGATAGTGGCTCGCAGCCGTTAGACTTATTTGCACTTAGTGGTTTGGAGTTTATTGAACCAGACTTGCAAAAATTTGCCTGCCTGCGTTTGGCTCGCCAAGCTATGCAAGCCGGAACACAAGCCACGATTGTGCTTAATGCGGCAAACGAAATTGCAGTAGCGGCATTTCTCGATGGGAAAATTCGTTTGACTGATATTGCTAATATTAACGAACAAGCCTTAAATGACATACAGCTGCCACCATTGAACGAAACCACTGACATAGAAGATATATTGGCAATCGATAAGATTGCACGCCACTTGACTGATAAGTTGGTAGCAAAGCTGACATAATCGTAGCAAGCGTCTCTTAGCTGATACATGACATTGATAAACGATATTAGCGAAGATGTTGATAAAAATGCTGAGAGACAATACTGAGAAAAAATCATGACGTTTTTACTAACACTTCTTGCCGCCATATTTGTTTTAGGCCCGCTTATTGCCTTACACGAGTGGGGACATTATATTGTGGCGCGGCTTTGCGGTGTCAAAGTACTAACGTACTCTATCGGTTTTGGTCCTAAGGTTTTTGGTTGGACCAGCAAAAAGAGCGGTATCGATTATCGTATCTCAGCATTGCCACTCGGCGGTTATGTGAAGATGCTGGATGAGCGTGAAGGTAATGTCGCAAAAGATGAGCAGCATCTTGCATTTAATCGGCAGCATCCGCTCAAGAAAATTGCTATCGTTGCAGCTGGCCCTATCATGAATTTTGTTATCGCTATCGCGCTATTTTGGGTACTATTTATGACCCCATCTGAGCAGTTGGCGACTAAGATTGGACAGGTACTACCAGATACGCCTGCTGCAATGGCACAGTTACCAGTCGGTGATAAGATTGTTGCGATTGATGGACATGATGTGCAGACATGGGAAAATATTAACTATCGTCTTGCAGGACGTATGGGTGAGACGGATAATGTCAGCATTACCTTGCTGTCAGACGCCCAAACCAATCAGTCGACTAAAACATATCAAGCCCCCGTCACACAGTTTATGCAAGGTGAGGCTCAAGGCAAAGACGCATTGACTAGCTTTGGTATGTTGCCATGGCAGCCGCAGATTGCGCCGATTGTAGGCGGTTTGGCTCCCGATGGTGCCGCTAGCCGCCAAGGTCTAAAGGTTGGCGACCGCATTACTGCTATTAATAATGAGTCAATCGAAGATTGGATTACTGCGACGCGTATCATTCGTGATAATCCTGAAACGCTGTTGAACTTTACAGTGTTGCGTGATGACAAGCCTGTACAGTTGCAGATTATGCCCCAAGGTAAAAAAGACAACTTGGGTAATGATTACGGACAGATTGGTGCAATGGTGGATCAGACTGAGATTATTATCCCTGACGATTACAAGACCACTGTGGTCTACGGTCCTAGTGAGTCGTTAGTTAAGTCGTTTGAAAAGACTGAGCAGCTAGCAGTAATGACCGTAAGCTCAATGGGAAAAATGCTGTCAGGTATGATTGGTTTAGACAATCTATCAGGGCCAATTACCATTGCCAAAGTCGCCAAACAAAGCTTTGATATCAGTTGGCAGATGGTATTATCGACAGCGGCGCTTATTAGCTTAAGTCTTGCCGTCTTAAACCTTTTGCCGATTCCAGTATTAGATGGTGGTCATATTGTCTATCATTTTATTGAGCTGATTCGCGGTAAGCCACTGTCTGAAGGTGTGCAAATGGTCGGTCTAAATATCGGTTTACTCTTGCTGGCAGGTTTCATGGTGTTAGCAATTGGTAATGACATCAGCCGGCTCTTTTAGTCAGCTGATGAGCAATATGGCTGATAAAGCACGATATACTAATGGTTTTACGCCTATTATAGGCTGATTATTGTTATGATAGGCATGCTACTCTGTGTCGCAGCCTCTGTACTAATCGTAATTTTTAGTTTATTTTGTGATGCAATTTATATAAAGTGTTCTGAGTTACCCTTGCATGGGTTTATAACCTTATGCGCACGGGTTAGACAATACGTGCCTTTTAACTTAACTTAAGCAATTTTTTTATTGACGGATAGTGTTTATGCGTACGCCTTTAATTATGAGCGCGGCTGGGTTGCCGTTAGTTGTAGCGATGATGAGTATGCCAGTACAGGCTGCAGAATTTGTAGTAACTGACATCGGTTTTAATGGCTTACAACGCCTAACCCCTGATAGCCTCTATCCGGTCTTACCTGTTACGGTAGGCGATACGGTGAATGATAGTAGCTTAGCTGCCAGTATTAAGGCACTATATGCAACTGAGAACTTTGCTGATATTCAAAGCCGTGTCGAAGGTGGCAAGCTAAGGTTTGACGTCATTGAGCGTCCAACAATCGCTGAAGTTACCTTTGAAGGTAACAAGCTTATTCCAAAAGAAGGGCTTGAGCAGGGATTGAAGAATGCTGGACTGTCTGCTGGTGACGTGCTCAAACAGTCTACTTTGCAAGGTGTGGCCAATGAGCTACAACAGCAATATATTAGCCAAGGCTACTACAATAGTAATATCGAAGTAGATCAAACGGTACTTGATGGTAACCGCGTGAAACTTGACGTGCGCTTTGTAGAAGGCAAGCCTGCTAAAGTTGTCGATATCAATATCATTGGTAACAAGCACTTTAGTGATGAAGAGATCAAAGACGTTTTCGCAGTAAAAGAGTCTTCATGGACGCGTCTACTATCTAAGTCTGATCGTTACGCTCAAGAAAAACTAGCCGCAAGTCTAGAAAGTTTAAAGGCGCTGTACCAGAACGATGGTTATGTGCGTTTTTCAGTTGATAATGCCGTATTGAACATCAGCGAAGACAAGAGTAGCGTGTTTATCGAAGTTAGCCTAAGCGAAGGCGAGCAATACCAGTTTGGCGAAGTGAACTTTTTAGGTAAACCTACCTTTGAAAATAGTGAGCTAAAAGAGCTGGTTAGCTTTGCATCTAATGAAAAATACTCGCAAGCAAAACTAGACGAAACCACTGCTTCTCTTAAGAGACGCTATGGTAACGAAGGCTACTACTTAGCCCAAATCAGACCAGTACCACGTATCAATGACGATACTAAAATGGTCGATGTCGATTACTATATCGACCCTGCACGTCCTATCTACGTTCGCCGTATCAACTTTACGGGTAATATCAAAACGCAAGACGAAGTATTACGTCGTGAAATGCGTCAGTTAGAAGGTACGCTGTCTTCTAATGACAAAATTCAGCTGTCACGCACGCGTTTGATGCGTACTGGCTTCTTTAAGAATGTCACTGTTGATGTTAAGCCAGTACCTAACCAGCCAGATCAAGTTGATGTAAACTATGTGGTTGAAGAGCAGCCTTCTGGTAGCTCAACGATTGCAGCCGGTTACTCACAAAGCGGTGGTGTGACTTTCCAGTTGGATTTGACTCAAAACAACTTCATGGGTACCGGTAACCGCGTCAAGGCTGCGCTTTCTCGCTCAGAAACACGTGATTCTTATAGCCTAGGTTATACCGATCCGTACTTTACAGAAAATGGTGTTTCTCAAGGTATCAGCGGTTATTATCGCAAAACCAAATATGACGACGACAACGTTAGTAACTATGTGACCGATTCATATGGTGCAACGCTGAACTATAGTTATCCTATTGATGAAACCAAACGCCTGAGTGCGGGTCTGAATGTGGACAACACAAAGGTTCGTGGTGGTCGTTATCTGGGTATATCTAATGTTCAAGAGATTCTAGACGAGGGCGGTACAAAAACGCCTGAAGTTGATACTGATGGTGTTGCTACCTTCAAGAATGATTATCAGACCTACAACCTATTGTTTGGTTGGGATTACAGCACTTTAGACCGTCCAGTATTCCCTACCAAAGGTATGAGCCATGCGATTGATGCAACCATCGGTCTTGGCGATGCCAATTACCAAAAGCTAACTTATAGCGGCAATATATATTACCCTATTTATAAAGACGTGATTGCGCGTGGTTATACTAAGCTTGGTTATGGTAATGATTTGCCATTTTATGAGAACTTCTATGCTGGTGGTTATGGCTCAGTACGTGGCTATGAATCATCTACTCTAGGACCTAGATCACAAGTTTATCTTGATGCAGTCAATGATCCAGACAACCAAACCTTCACTGCAGAAGAGGTTGGTGGTAATGCGCTAGCAACGTTTGGTGCTGAACTGATTTTGCCAATGCCGTTCAAAGGTGATTGGGCAGATCAAGTACGCCCAGTATTGTTTGCTGAAGGTGGTCAGGTCTTTGACACATCTGACAAAGAAGATCGTACTTTTAATGATTCAGATGTTCCATTGCTGACCCAAGATAATGACTTCCGCTACAGTGCGGGTGCTGGTATCACTTGGTATACGCCAATTGGTCCAATCTCACTGAGCTATGCGGTACCATTTGGTGACAAAGAAGGCGATGAGACTGAAAAAGTCCAGTTCCAGATTGGTAATACATTCTAAATTAATGACATCATTCTCATTTATTTGAGCAGTTTTAAAGATTATCTCAAATAGACGGAAATATCATTAGAGCTTAGTAGGTCGTCAAAACGCATTGTATTTTGGCGACCGTTTCATTTATAACCATATTTTATTAATAGTCATTATGATAACGATTGAGCAACTCATTACTCGAATTGAGCAGCGTCAGCCTATTGTTAATAAGGCTGAGATTGATACTGAGCAATTGTGTCAACCATTCAGTAGCGTCGGTAGTTTGACGACGGCCAGTCAGCAGCAGTTAAGCTTTTTGGCAGATCCTCACTATATCTCTAGCTTGGCTAGCAGTGACGCAGGCGCGGTGTTGGTGACGGAAGCATATCGTGACCAAGTGCCTACCTCAGCGATAGCGCTAGTCGTCTCAAATCCATATTTGGCTTATGCCAGTGCCAGTCAGCTGTTTGCACGTCATTCTTTATCTAACGGGATTCATCCTAGCGCTGTGATTGCAGACAGTGCTGTTATTGGTGAGCAAGTCAATATTGGCCCTTTTTGCGTGATTGGTGACAATGTGCAAATAGGGGCGCGTAGCTCTCTCGATGCTCATGTCGTGGTTGAGGCCAATACTAGTATCGGTACCGACTGTGTGATTAAGTCGCAAGTCGTTGTCGGGCCTGAGTGTGTCATTGGCAATCACGTCAGATTGCATGCAGGGGTAAGCATCGGATCTGAAGGGTTCGGGTTTGCGCCTACTAAAGATCCTAGTAACGCAGGTTGGGAGCGCATTGCCCAGTTAGGCCGTGTCATTATTGGTGATTATGTGCGAGTTGGTAGCCAGACGTGTATCGATCGTGGTGCTATCGATGATACCGTTATTGGCAATCACGTGATTATTGATAATTTGGTACAAGTTGCTCATAACGTTCGTATCGGTGACGGCACGGCTATTGCTGCTCAAACTGGCATTGCGGGTAGTACTACGATAGGTAAGCGCTGTATAATAGGCGGGGCTGTCGGTATCACAGGGCATATTGAGATTACAGACGATGTTGTTCTGTCTGGTATGACCATGGTAACCAAATCCATTAAAACCGCTGGCTCATATTCATCTGGTACGGCTGCAATGCCAACTGCTAATTGGCGACGTGCTGCTGTACGTTTTCGTCAGCTAGGCAATAACTAATGCAAACACAAACAAATAATAGATATTCAAAACACAGCAAGGAAGCGTCATTATGAGCAATAACAATATAGATATCCCAACTGATGAAGACGTTAAAAGCTTGGCTGAGCAAGGTCTTACGCTACCATTGACGTATCATACGATTAAGCATTACTTACCGCATCGTTATCCTTTTATGCTGGTAGATCGTATTGTAGCTTGTACGCCAGGCGAGTGTATTACTGGTATCAAAAACGTGACTATTAATGAAGAGTTTTTTAACGGTCACTTTCCTGATGAGCCGATTATGCCAGGGGTATTGATGGTGGAGTCGATGGCGCAGGTGTCAGGAGTACTTGGTTTTATTAGTGCAGGGCTAACGGCAGAAGACGGTTACCTCTATCTATTTGCAGGTGTGGATAAAGTCCGTTTTAAACGCCGTGTGATTCCTGGTGATCAGCTTATCATTCGTGCAAAAACCGTGATGCAAAGGCATGGTATCTATAAATTTGATTGTACTGTCCATGTCGAAGATGAACTGGCTGCTAGTGCTCAAATCATGATTGCGCGTCAAGAGCAGCAAAAACCTGCTAACACGAAGGGTGCTTAAGTTTTTAATAATCCATACTGTACAAAGAGCGATATTGAAATCGCTCACTATCACTGCAATAAACAGCTATATGTAAACTCGACAACGCAACTGGTATTAGCTTCGTTAGTAAGACTGAAATAGCGATACTTTTTTATTATTTACTCGCATCAAATGATACAAGGGCCCATCTTATGAGTCAGATTCATCCTACAGCACTCATCTCACCGTCCGCGCAGATTGACGAGACTGCTATCATCGGGCCCTATTGTATCGTTGGTGATGAAGTAACAATTGGTGCGCATACGGTTTTGCATAGACATGTCGTTGTGACTAAGCTGACTCGTATTGGTCAACACAATGAGTTTTATCAGTTTGCTAGTATTGGCGAAGATCCTCAAGACTTGAAATATGCAGGTGAGCGCACTTGGCTTGAAATCGGTGATCACAATACGATTCGTGAAGCCTGTAGCTTACATCGCGGTACGGCGCAAGACGGCGAGCTGACTAAAATCGGCAGTCATAATCTACTGATGGTAAACACCCATGTCGCACATGATTGTGTCATTGGCGATCATAACGTACTGGCTAATAATGTTGGTGTAGCGGGGCATGTGACTATTGGCGACCATACAATCATCGGTGGTAACTCAGGCATACATCAGTTTTGTACAGTAGATGACTATAGCTTGATTGGCGGAGCCAGCCTAATTCTAAAAGATGTGGCTGCATTTACGATGGTATCTGGCAATCCAGCAAAGGCTCATGGACTTAATATCGAAGGTATGCGCCGTAAAGGTTGGTCAAAAGAAACTATTAATGTATTACGTCAAGCGTATCGTACGATTTTCAGATCAGGTTTGACCACTGCACAAGCGTTGGAAGTCTTACATAGTGAGCTATTGGCTAAAGAGCCAAAAATTCAGCTACTTATTGATTCATTACAAAATAGTAGCCGCGGTGTTGTACGCTAAAGAAAGCATAACACGATTAAAGCATAACTCGATTAATGATGAGTTTGATACTTTTAATAAGCTAAATTCTTATGGAATGAAGGCGAATTAGATAAAAGCCATAACTATTTGTTATGGCTTTTTATATTTGTGAGCACTTGACTTTTTTGGTCGCTTAGCAGAAACTGAGCGTTTACGATATTGTAATCAATTCTTTCTTAATGTTGCTGGGCGTTTCACATCGAAGCGTTTACTAAATAGTCCAATGGTAAGGCTGACTATTTATGTTGATCAAGGAAGATTATCAGTAACGTTAATCGAAGCACGAGGACGGAAAAAATGGCTATCAATAAACAAGAACATGCCCAATGGAGCTCAAGCTTTGGCTTCGTATTGGCAGCAGTAGGCTCAGCAGTTGGTTTAGGAAACATATGGAAATTTCCATACATGGTTGGCGAAAGCGGTGGTTCAGCTTTCGTTATTGCCTATTTGTTCTGTATCGCGCTGGTCGGTTTTCCGATATTAGTTGCTGAATGGTTAATTGGTCGACGTGGTCAAAAAAACCCAGTCAACACTTTTTCAGACGTAGCAGCGAATGAAGGTAAGTCACGTAGCTGGGGCATCGTTGGTGCTACTGGTATCTTAGGTGGCTTCTTAATCCTATCGTTCTATAGTGTGATCGGTGGTTGGGCGCTGAACTATATCACTAAAGTTGCAACAGGTAGTTTTGCTGGTCAAGACAGTGATTCTGTTGCTGCAACCTTTGATGCTATGCTTGCATCAGCTGGTACATTGACGATCTGGCATACGGTATTTATGATTTTAACTGCTGTCATCGTTGGTATTGGTGTGACAAGTGGTATCGAAAAAACAGCTAAGATTTTAATGCCATTATTGGGTGTGATTCTGTTCGTTATCGTTGGTTACAACGTGATGAACGGTGGATTTGGTGAAGCAGTTGCTTACCTATTTACGCCAGATCTTAGCAAACTAACGGCTGATGTTATGCTTGCAGCATTAGGTCATGCATTCTTCACTCTATCAATTGGTATGGGTATCATGGTTGCTTATGGTTCATATTTGGGCCGTGAAGTGAACTTGCTAAAAACAGCACGTACCGTTGTTATTTTGGATACGGTTATTGCGTTGGCTGCTGGTCTTGCCATCTTCCCAATCATCTTTAGCAATGGTCTAGATCCTGCATCAGGTCCTGGTCTTATCTTTGTAAGTTTACCAATTGCTTTCGGTAGCATGGGTGCGGGTACTATCATTGGCGCATTGTTCTTCTTACTTATTACCTTTGCCGCTATTACCTCATCTATCTCGTTACTTGAGCCAACCGTTGAGTTGTTAGAAGAGCGTACGTCGATGAGTCGTACTGTATCGACTATCGTGGCAAGTACAGTAATCTGGTTGTTAGGTATTGCAGCATTGCTATCGTTTAACCTATGGTCTGACTTTACTATCATGGGTAATGGTATCTTTGATGCATTAGATAAACTCACTAGTAAGTTCCTATTGCCTCTAACAGGTCTGGCTGCGATTGTATTTGTTGGTTGGAAAATGGATCAACGTAACATTCAGCAAGAGCTTGGTTTATCTAATGGTACATGGCAGCTGTGGCAAATCGTTGCAAAATTCATCGCGCCAATCGCTGTTATTGTAGTATTTGTGACGTCATTGATGGGATAGTAGTCAGAATTGACACTATTTGAATCATTAAGTGATGACCATTAAGTGATATAAGCAGCACAGAAAAAGGGCTTAAGATTATTCTTAAGCCCTTTTTTATTTTAACAGATATCGTTATACGTTCATGAATATTAAACAGGATTAACGCAAGTTTAACTCAGGAACTGTTTGACCGCGTTTGGCATAAAACTCGCTGACAAACTCATCAAATTTATCTTGCTCGATAGCATCTCTGATACCTTGCATCAAACGTTGGTAATAGCGTAAATTGTGAATAGTAGCTAACTGAGCACCTAGCATCTCTTTACACTTATTAAGATGATACAGATAAGCACGGCTAAAGTTTTGGCAAGTATAACAGTCACATTCAGGATCTAATGGGCCTTCATCATTGCGATATTGGCTATTACGAATACGTACCACACCAGCATTGTCTGCATCGCCCGTCACAAAGTAATGACCATTACGCGCGTTACGAGTTGGCATCACACAGTCGAACATATCTACACCGCGGCGTACGCCTTCAACTAAATCCTCGGGCTTACCAACACCCATAAGATAGCGCGGCTTATCTGCTGGCATATCATCAGGCAGGTAGTCTAGGACATCTATCATCTCTTCTTTAGGCTCGCCAACTGATAGACCGCCAATAGCATAACCATCGAAGCCAATCTCTAACAGGCCTTCAAGTGATTGCTGACGCAAATCAGGATACATACTACCTTGTACAATACCAAATAATGCGTTGGTGCTGCCCAGTCTGTTGTGCTCATCGATACAGCGTTGTCCCCAACGTAATGATAGCTCTAACGACTTTTTCGCTTCATCATGAGTGGCTGGATAAGGCGTACACTCATCAAACTGCATGACGATGTCTGAGTTCAAACTATACTGAATTTGCATAGATTTTTCTGGTGAGAGAAATACCTTTGCGCCATCGATAGGAGATTTAAAATTGACACCTTCTTCGGTGATTTTACGCATTGCGCCGAGGCTAAATACTTGGAAACCGCCCGAATCAGTCAAGATAGGTTTGTCCCAATGCATAAACTTATGCAAGCCACCAAATTTATCAATGACTTCGGTACCTGGACGTAACCATAGATGAAAGGTATTGCCCAAAATAATATCAGCACCGATGGCTTCGATATCACGTGGCAGCATGCCTTTGACCGTACCATAAGTACCAACAGGCATAAAAGCAGGCGTTTGCACATCGCCATGATTGAGATGAACCGTACCACGGCGTGCACGCGTTGCACCGCTGGCCGTTTTATGTAAGACAAATTGCATATGATAACCGCTATTTAAGCTATGAAAATGGCGCTAATTATAGCATTGTTAGCGGTTTTTTTGGACATATAGTCAGAGAATCACTGAACTGCTACGGCGTTACTCTCCCTAAATGTACTACTTGTATGACTTTCAATCGGCTGCCTTGCATACATTTTAGCGTTCTTTGACTATAGTTATTAGGTGTCATCGATATACGCTCGATATACACTTTGGTCAATACCGCTTTACCATAACTAAAAAATACAGATAGCACGCCAAAAGACACAGACAGTGCTAGAGGTCTATTGATACAGTAGAAGTTATACAGGTGAGGTGATAATCATTACCACATCATGCTTTTAGATGCTGGAGACATAATATGAAAAAGACAGCTTACTTATTATTGAGTGGTTCATTATTGATATCAGGAGGGGCTATGGCTACCGAAGAGCCGAAATACACAGTATTGACGCAAGTAGATGACTTTGAGCTGCGTCGTTATGATAAGCAGCTAGTAGCGCAAACGTGGGTGAGTGGTGACCAAGACTCAGCAAGTCGTGAAGGATTTAAGGTTTTAGCGGACTATATTTTTGGTAATAACACAGCACCAAGTGGAGACAGTAGTAAACTTAGTATGACGGCACCTGTCACGATGCAAGCTGATAACAAAGAAAGTGATAATGAGTCACAGAAAATTGCCATGACAGCACCAGTCAGTATGCAACAAGACGATGGTAAGTGGCGCGTGCAATTTACGATGCCTAGTAAATATACAATGCAAACGTTGCCTAAACCAAACAATCCAAACGTTGAGATTATTGAAGTGCCTGCACAGACATACGGTGTGATTAAGTTCTCTTGGCTCGCAGGAGAAGATAAAGTAGCGGAAAAAACCGAAGCGCTGCAAACATGGATGCAAGACCAGAATTTGATGCCTACAGGCAAGCCTGAATTGGCCCGTTATAACCCACCTTGGACGCTACCATTCTTACGTCGCAATGAGGTGATGATTGCGTACCAAACTGAATAGTAATCAGCCCATAAAAAAAGACAGCAATCGCTGTCTTTTTTGTGCTTAATTTAAGCTATCTGAGTTAGACGTTTTGCTCACGGATGATATTAAGCATGCGACGTAATGGTTCTGCTGCGCCCCATAACAACTGATCACCAACAGTAAATGCGCCTAGATACTCAGGGCCCATATTAAGCTTACGTAAGCGACCTAGGGCAACAGTTAAGGTGCCAGTCACTGCCACTGGAGTTAGGCGATTCATGGTAGCTTCTTTGTCATCTTCGACCAAGTCCAACCACTCGTTGCCACTGTTTTTGAGTGCAGCTTCGATTTCTTCTAGCGGAATGTCTTTTTTTAGCTTGATCGTTAGGCCTTGCGCATGACAACGCATGGCACCGACGCGTACACACATACCATCAATAGGAATCGTACTGGTTTCATCATTACCCAAGATCTTATTGGTCTCGACGCCGCCTTTCCATTCCTCTTTTGACTGTTTGTTTTCTAGCTGAGCATCGATATAAGGAATCAAGCTACCTGCCAATGGTACACCGAAGTATTGTTTAGGGAAGTCTGCTGAACGCTGAGTCTGAGCGATTTTTTTATCAATCTCAAGAATAGCACTAGCAGGGTCAGCCAATTCTTCTTGGACGGCATCACGTAACACACCCATGCCATTGATGAGCTCGCGCATGTTGTTTGCGCCAGAGCCACTAGCAGCTTGATATGTCATGGCGCTGACCCATTCGACCCAGCCTTTATTAAACAGCTCACCGATAGCCATCAGCATCAATGATACGGTACAGTTACCACCGATAAAGTCTTTTTTGCCATTGGCTAGGGCACTATCAATAACGTTACGGTTGACTGGATCAAGAATGATGATGCTGTCATCTTTCATGCGCAGCGTACTTGCCGCATCAACCCAATAGCCGTTCCAACCACTATCACGCAATGGCTGATGGACTTTTGACGTATAGTCACCACCTTGGCAAGTAATAACCACATCACAAGCAGCAAGTGCGTCAATATCATGAGCGTCTTTTAGTTGGTCGGTTTCAATACCATCGAATTTTGGTGCATCACCACCAGCATTACTGGTTGAAAAAAACACGGGTGTGATACCGTTGAAGTCGTTTTCTTCCTGCATACGTTGTATCAATACTGACCCTACCATACCGCGCCAGCCTACCAAACCTACTGTTAAATCACTCATGAAGTTCAATCCTATTTACAATTATTTGTTGCATCGTCAACCGATAACAATGCCGTGAATGGCGCGAAAAAGCAAGGCGTTTTGGCTATTATTTGGTCGTTTTCCATATACTATTAACTATGTCGACTATAACTTTAAGTTATTACTATTGAAGAGGTACTTGGCTATCTGACGACCTTAAAAATATGATGTTAATAAAGCACTCATTATATTGAATGAGCCAATATTGTAACGTTTTATGATAGTTGTCGCATAATTGAGACTCACCAGTAGGCGAGAATCTTCTGAAATGCTAAAGTAAGTCTCAAACACAATTACTCGACGTTAGTTATTTAACGTCAGGTGAGTTACAGCTTAACCAATATACATCATCAGCTCTATCGACACTTTAATCAACGGTTAGTACCTACTTATGGATCTCTCACTATTATATTACGCCTTACAAGGTCTAGCAGGATTCATCGCCTTTGTCACAATCTGGGGCTGGTTGCCACTGGATAACTGGTGGGTGCGCGGTGTTGAGTTTCCACGTATTCAAATCATGGTGCTTGGTATTATCGCTTGGTTTGGCATGTTAGTGTTTTTCTCAGAGTGGGAGTTATGGCAGTGGATATTGTTTGTTGTATTGAGCGGTACGTTAGCATTTCAGCTGAGAATGGTACTGCCGTATACTAAGCTGTGGAAAAAAGAAGTTCAAAAGGCAAAAGATAAGCCAGAAGGGCAAGCGCATCAGATAAAAATCATGGTATCAAACGTATTGACACCCAATGACGAAACGCAAAAGCTGGTCGATTTGGTTAAGCAAAAACAGCCTGATATCTTAATTACATTAGAAAGTGATAAGAAATGGGAGCGAGCCTTACAGCAAGTCGAGTCTGACTATCCCTATACCGTGAAAGTGCCACTAGATAATTTATATGGTATGCATTTGTACTCTAAGCTTGAGCTGATTGATCCTGAAGTTAAGTACTTGATGATTGATGATATACCGTCTATTCATACTCAATTGCGTTTGCAAGGAGGCCGCGTCATTTGGTTATATTGCTTGCATCCCATGCCGCCTAGTCCAACTGAAGCTGATAAGTCCACCACGCGTGATGCTGAGCTGCTCATGGTAGGTAAACATATAAAAGAAAACGACCAAACGGCGATACTGGCAGGTGATCTCAATGATGTCGCATGGTCAAAAACTACTCGTCGCTTTCAGCGTATTTCTGGCTTGCTAGATCCTCGCATTGGTCGACATTTTATTAATACCTTTCATGTTAAATACCCATTTCTGCGTTGGGCTCTAGACCATATTTTCCATAGTGCCTGCTTTACGGTAGTTGATATTCAGCGTATGCCGTCCGTAGGATCTGATCATTTCCCTGTGATGACTACCTTGCAATATGAGCCAGAAGAAGCAAGTAAGCAAGAAGGCAATGCGCCTACTGCACAAGCAGAAGATATCCAAGAAACTGACAACAAAATCGAAGAAGGCAAGAAAGAAGGCGAAAAAGTGTCAGAAGAGCACAGACAAGAGCAGCGCAGTTTTGGTTAATAAAATAGGCTGTTTATTAACGGTAATACATAGAGATAATGTAAGCATATGCTTACGCAAAATAGAGTCTTTAGCTTCTATCGGCACCAAATTCATTGGCCTATAATACATCCATCAACACAAGGATACGCATGGATGTAGTGTTGAGACAGTATCAATAAAAGCACAGGTCAGCCCGCTGTCTTATATAATACTGTTAAATGACTTAGGATGAGTCAGCACGGAAGAGAGATAATAACAATAACATGAAGTATTGAAACCCTGAACCAATCGCCCTAGGTTCGGGGTTTTTCTTTGTATGGATTTTGATTTGGTAAAGTTTAGAATGCTTAACTTTGAGATTTTTTAAAGCCTCCAGTTAAATATTTAACTGCGCAAACAAAAGAAGGGTATATGCCATTGCATATACCCTTCTTTATTTAAATCGATTCAATATTCTAGCTAACTTAATACTATTAGCTTATTGCAACATATTAGCCAAGTATCTGAATATAAGCGCCAGCACGTAGCTCTTGTAACCAGTCTTCTTGAGCTTGTGGTGCTAGGCGTTGATACAATGCTTGACGTGCCATATTGCGACGATATTGCTCGCTAATATCTTGATCGCGCTTACCATCAACTTTGAGGATATGCCAACCAAATTGCGTCTTAAATGGCGCAGAATAGTCGCCAACCGCCGTATTCTTCATTGTGGCTTCAAATGGACCAACCATATCTTCTTCGCTAACCCAATCAAGGTCACCGCCACGTCCCGCAGAACCTGGATCGTCTGAATACGTTGAAGCTAAACTAGCAAAGTCAGCGCCGCCACGAAGTTGCTCGTATAGATCATTGATTTTTTGTTCAGCAAGCGCGTCAGTTTGTAGGTCATCGACTTTAACGAGGATATGGCGAGTATGCCACTGTGGTATCAGCATCGTATTGCTGGCTTTTTTATCAGCAAGCTTAATGATGTCAATACCTTCAGGAGTCAATAATGGCTCGCTTACGGTACCAACGTCTAACTTGGTAATTTTGCTAGACAGCTCTGTCGGTAAAGAGGCTGCCTTATGAAAGCCCATATCTCCACCTTGCAATGGAATCGGATAGCTACCTTGGCTAGCAGCAACGGCTTCAGCGACGTTGACATTTGGCTCAAGCAAACGCGTACGTAATGCCTGCGCCACTTTTAATGCTTCTTCACGTTGAGCGGCCGATAGGCGACTATAGTCATCTATATAAGGCACACGTACGTGAATGGTTTGATATTCGCTTTGATTCAGACGTTTGGCTTCAGGTGAGGCCAAAAATGCATCAATATCTTGCTCGCTAATACGTACTCGGCGAGTAATTTGACGCTGCTGAAGCGCTTGGATAGAAGCCTCTTCGATCAGTTTGGCGCGTAGATTGGCATAACTACCAGGTTGCGCTGCATCTAGACGTTGCTGTAATGCTGCGATGCTATTAAGGCCTTCAGCTTGAGCGATTTGACCAAGACGTTGATTGATCTCTGCTTCATCGGCAGACAGTCCCGCGCGTTTGACCATAGACAGTTGCAGTTCACGCAAAATAAGTGCGTTTAGCACTTCAGACTGTAGTTGTGCTGAGTTTGCAATAGGCTCACCAGCAGCTTTGGCACGTGCTTGAGTTTGCTCGATAGCATCAACCAGTTCGCTTTTTAAGATAGCATTTTCATTGACTAGGGCAATAATACCGTCTGTGCTGTTGGCTGGCGTCAAGCGATCAACTGAGCTTTGCGCAGCAGAAGTAGAAGCTTGAGCCGCTGCAGGTTTGACAGTAGCAGCGTTGGCACTTAACGTAAGCGTAAGGCCTGCCATAGATAGCAATACTGCTCTGCTAGTCTGACGTAAAGAAAAAAATCTCATGATGCTCCTCATCAATGTCATTGCATCGGATGGTAGTTGGTCAACTCTATCCAATACTCTTAATAATAAAATATTCGACAGCGTTTCCCATAATAGGGGTTCAAATAGTGTCTTATAAATATTTACGTAAATAACTCTAATCTAGCAAAAAACTGGTTAGTCTTTCCATGCCGTCTGTACAGGTTCAAAGCCCAAAATCTTATCAGCAAGCAATCGTGTCAAGCGGCTACTACCGCTGCCAAGACCATTCAATCTAACTTCTGCCATAATAGCTTGTGTTGGCTCGTCTTTTACGTTTAGGTCATTGTAATAGCGGCGACCATAAACAGCAAAGCCGAAACAGCAATCTTCGTAATCAACGCCGATAAGTGAATCAAGCATCTTGTTACGATTATAATCGTACTGACCCTGAGCCAATATACGCCAGCTGTTATTGATAGGGAAAACAGCAGAAGCGGTAAACGCAGATAATGGCAACTGATCGGTATTGTCATCACGCTGACGTTTAACATAACCCACATTAAATAAGCTATTGTCTGATGGCTGATAACGAAGTTCAGTCGTAATGTAGTTCAAATCATAATTACTGGTTAGGGCACCGCTGACATCAACCCAAAAATTATTGTAAGGCTGAGTGCTGGTATCCCATACCATACCTGAAGAAGACGAGGTAAAAACTGGCTGATCATCATCAAGTGTTACGCGTCCATCATCTAGATAGAACTGTTCTGCAATGCTACCATCAAAACGTGTCACACCCGTTGCATCGATGTAACGATAATTGACGCCAGGCGTAATAGAGTGCAAATCCTGCAAACGATCATGACCTAAGAACCAACTGTCCGAAAACAGCTGCTCATAGTTAATCGAGGCAATACGCGTATTAAAGTTAGGAATGTCGTTTTGGTTCTTATACGGTGAATACGTATATTTTACGCGTGGGCTAAGTAAACGATAGCCGCCCATCGTATCGTCAAACGCACCAAATGGTGAGCCTGCTTGATAGAAGTGTAGACCTGCATCGATACTGGCTTGCGGAACAAACACCGATTGACTGCCATCTTCTTCACTAAGCTGATTATCTTCTAAACTATCTTCATCATATGACGTATATAGATGCTGCAAGCTCAGCTTAGGTTTGATATAACCCCAAGAGGTTTCCATCGGGTAGGCGGCGCTCAGTTTATTATAAATACGTGCGCCACTTTTTTCGTTTTCAGAGCCATCATCGATAGATTTTTTGAAGTATGCAGAATCATGAATACCAGTGATATCGAAGCGCTCGGCCCAAGGCAGGCGATAATTTAATTTGAGCTGTGGCAAGCGTGAGTACGGTTTGTCTTTGTCTTCTAACGCCTCACCGCTATCAGTGAATGCATCTAGAGTCTGGAAAGTTTCTACTTTTAGTTCACCATCGACATAATCATTGTAATAATTGACGCGGGCACGACGTGGCAAGTTTATGGTGCTGTCTGACAAGCCCAACGTATCAAAATCATTAAGGTAATCGGCATCTGATACATAGTTGTATTCAGCGTCAGCGCTTAATCGTGGAATGCTTTTCGACGACCAAGTATGGTCATAAAACAAGCTGGTACGATCTTCGTCGTCATACTCTTTGTCGTTAGGTAAGTATGAACCGTTTAAAATACCTTCTCCATAACTCTCAGTCAGATAGCGGAACTCACCTGATAGCATGGGGTTACGGTCAGTATAAATATGCGTGTTAAGAGTGGCATCATAGTTAGGTGCTAAGTTGAAATAATAAGGGATATCAACTTCAAGACCGCTTTCACTACTGACACTGGCACTTGGTAATAAAAACCCACTACTACGGCGACTGTCGATTGGGAAGTTAAAATAGGGGAGGTAAAATACGGGTATGTCAGCCACACGGAAAGTAGTGTTATACGCTTCGCCGCGCCCTGTATCAGTATTTAGATCGATACTTTTGGCTTCAAACTGCCATTTACGGTTGGTAGGTGGACAGGTACTAAACATCACCTGATCCAGCTCGTATTCACTCTCGTTCGGTTTGTTTAAGCGTTTGGCATAGCCGTGCGCTTGTAGTCCAACACTAGCAAATGCCACATCATTGGCCGTTGATTGACCAGTCTCAGTATTGTAATTCAAGCTATCTGCAACGCCAATTAGGCCGCTTTGTGCCGCTCTATCATTAAAGCTGGCTTGGCCGTTTTTTGTAGTGGCATTGCTTGTACGCTGTCCAGTCGCATTATCTGTAAACATGACTTTGCCTTGAGCAGCTGCAACGCCATTGCTCAAGTCAATCATGACTTTTTCTGCTTCGATATGCTGAGTGCCTTGGTCAATTTTTACATTGCCTGATAGCTCAGCATAATTAATATTATTGTAATAACCGTAATCAGACTCAGTAAATAAAGGGGCTTGATTGTTCGGAACGCTAGCCACATTTGGTGCTGGTTGTCCGTTTGCCGTACCAGCTTCATTCACAGCACGTTGATAATTAGGGTTACTCTGCGGATATACCCATTGACCTTCACAGCGCTGGGCACTGTCCACGGCATTTGGCAGTAGACGTAAATCTCTACCGACCTTTGGAATCGTCTGTGCGGCAGGCATGGCATTATTATGAGTATTGTTTGCTTCAGTGCTGATAGTGTCATTGTTTAATGTTGAAGCATCGGTATCTGGTGTTAGCTCATAAAACTCTGCTAAGCGCATTAAGCTGGCTTGAATACTCTCGTCATCAAGATTCAGCTTGCCATTGTCTGTTGTTATCGCTTTAGGGACAAAGGCATTGCTATCTGGTGTATTACTGCTTGGTTGGTTGCTAGTTTCTGTATTTAGATTAGCAGCATTAGAAACTTCATTGCTAAAAGCTTCAGAGTCAGCAACTTCATTAATCTCTGTGATATCCGTAATATCTAGGTCATTGTTCTCAGAGAGTCTGCCATCTAACGCCGTATCATTCGATAAAGTAGCGTTATTCGCATTAGCAGAATTAGCATTGTCTTGATAGCTGTCATTTAGAATATCTGCTTCTTGATAGCCATCATTGCTTTGAGTACGACTAATACTATTGGCGTCAGTCGCCACACTATTAGAAGCATAGCTGCCTGTACTATCCGTAGTGAGTGGTTCAGTTTTTTGCGTATTGGCATCACCAATGGCAGCACTGACAGTTAGGCTAGATAAGCCTAAGGCACCAAATAAGATCAAGCGGATGCTTTGGTAAAGCGGAGAATATAACAAGGGCACACCTATGATTGCAGAGCTTATTGGATTGCATGACTGAGTTTAGTAGCGGTATCACCGAACGATATAAAGCAGTGAACGAGCGACTAAAATATGACTAATGTATTCTCAAAAATTTGGATGTTTTACATATAATGACGACTAATCATAGTCAAAAAAAACCAAATCAGCTACACTATTTACCAAAATTTATAATATAGCCATGCTGATTTTTAAGTAGCGATAGCGATTCTATCCGACATCAAGTATTGAATGATATAGCAATACGTCTGTGGCAGCTTGTATAGCACCGACACATATCGCTATTTTAGCAAGTATTTGTCAGACTTATCACTACTTTAATTATTTATGACTTATATTTAACCAGCGATGCCCAATATGACTGACAAAACGACTTTAGAGACTGATATGATCGATGAAAATAACAACCGTCAACAGCAATTAGAACAATGGTTACAGCAAGTATTTTTAGATCAAACTTTTAGTCTAGACAGCTTACCTGGCGACGCTAGTGCCCGCCGATATCATCGTATCGAACTATCAGAGACAGACAATAGCACCAATAAGCATTATATCGTCATGGACTCCGCTGACGAGCAAGATGCGATGCTGCAGTTTATCAATGTTGCTAAGCTGATGGCGCCTGCTGTCAACGTGCCGACTCTGACGGCACAAAATGTGGAAAAAGGATTTTTGGTATTACAAGATTTTGGCACAGTAGAGTTTGCCCATTTGCTTGTTGATGCCACCTCAGACCAAATCAATGACTACTATCAGCTAGCAATGCAGACATTAGTGGCGCTACAAACGGTACCAGTAGAAACGGCAAAGTCGCAACATCAGCTGCCAGATTATGACACAGCACTACTAGACCGTGAGATGGATTTATTTAGCGAATGGTTTATGCCTTATATTGGTATAGCGCTAAATGAGCAAATTTGGGGAAACCTAAAAACAGCGTTAATGAATGAGATTTTGCGACAGCCACAAGTAGTGGTACATCGTGATTATCACAGCCGCAACCTTATGCAAGATCAAGCAGATAAATCAAAGTTGGGTGTGATTGATTTTCAAGATGCTGTCATTGGCTCGTATGCTTATGATTTAGTGTCGTTAGTCCGCGATGCTTATGTTGAATGGCCAGAGAGCCAAATATCTGCATGGATTGATGACTTTTGGCAGTTACAAAAACAGAAATCACTAACCACTGCTGATAGCGCGGTGCAGTTTGAAAACGATGTGAATGTCATAGGCGTACAACGTCACTTAAAGGTATTAGGGATTTTTATTCGTTTGTCTGAACGCGATGGCAAAGACCGCTATTTGGCGGATATTCCTAAAGTCATGCGCGATTTGATTATTGAATTAAACTGGCTTGCTGAACATGGTAATGATGAACTAAAGCAATCAGTTATACCGTTTAATCAATGGCTACAAGAGGCAGTGCTACCTGCTTATAAAGAGCAGTTTGCTTCAGCGTAGATGACGCTCAGCTAAATTAATTTAAATAATAAAGATAGGAGCGCAGATGTCTACCTCTACGATTACACAAGCCATGATTTTGGCAGCGGGCAAGGGCACACGCTTACGTCCATTAACACTTGAGACACCTAAGCCTTTGGTTGAAGTCGCAGGTCAGCCGCTTATTGTATGGCATATTAAAGCGCTACAAGCAGCAGGCATTACCGATATCACGGTCAATGCATCATGGTTAGCAGATAAGCTAATGGATACCTTAGGCGACGGCTCACAGTATGGCGTAAAGCTGCATTGGTCAGTAGAAGATGATGAGCCACTTGAAACTGCAGGCGGCATTTTTCAGGCATTACAATCAGGTAAACTAAAGGATGAGCCGTTCATTCTGGTCAATTCTGACGTATGGACTACCTATGACTTCTCTCAATTAACAGATTATACATTGGGAGCGGATCAGCGCGCGCACTTGTTATTGATAGATAATCCAGAGCATAATAATGGCGGCGATTTTGCGATTAATAATGGCCTCGCTAGTGAACAACCAGTGGGCGATGCAGATAAGTATACTTTCGCTGGTATTAGCGTAATGTCACCAAAATTGGTAGAAGGGCTCGTATCAGGACAGCCTGCTGCATTGGCACCATTACTAAAGCAAGCAATGATAAAGTTTCAGATTACCGCTGAAGTGACGACAGATAATTGGATAGACGTGGGGACACCAGAGCGTCTAACACAGGTTAATGAGTTTATCGAACAGAATGATATCGAGCATGCAGGTAAACCAAACTGATAAATTTAAGATAAATAAAAAGCAGCGTCGATTATTCAACGCTGCTTTTTTTATGCATATATAATTATTTCTTACGACATGTCTAAAAGGTATATTGGTAAGACAAAAATGCAAGTTTAGCATCTAGCAAGCTATTTATTAGCTAACTAGCACTCAATCATATGATTAGGTAATGATGCTAAACACCCATGGCCAGTTTAATTAGCTGAGCAATGGTAAACACCACTAAAAACCCTGCCAAATATAGACCTACAAACCATGCCCATTGGGATTGTTTTTTACTGAACTTTTTCATAGAGATCTCCTGATTAGCGTATGAAGTGTGACTACCATCTATAAACGACGATAGCCATCCTTTTTAGCCGATCCGTTGCTCACCGCGATTAGCGACTAGTACATCGGATTGTGATCAGATTTACCTTTGAAGGTATAGTAAGCAAATGCTGTATAGCTCAAGATAATCGGTAACATGATACAGGCGCCAATCAGCATAAATGATAATGAAGTATCGGCAGCAGCAGCCTCATAAATCGTCATTTGATACGGTACGATATAAGGGAATAGGGCGAAACAAACCCCAATATAACCCATTAAAAATAGAGCCACCGTTAGTAAAAATGGACGATACTCACGCTCAGTTTTTAAGTCTTTACGCATGATAAAGAATAAGAGCATGACAATGATAGGCATAGGAGCGAGGTATAATAAATCTGGGAAACTAAACCAGCCTTCTAATGCGTCGATGTCTGAGAAGTACATAAACGCTGTGACCACAACCATCGCTACTAGTAACGCAGTAAGCATCCATCTAGAAACTTGGCGCGCCCATACTTGTAATGTGTGCTCTGTTTTTATGATAAGCCACGTTGAACCAAGTAAAGCATAGCCGATAATCATGGCAAATCCGCACACAATCGAGAAGGGCGTGAGCCAATCAAATGGGCCACCAGTATATAGACGATTACTGGCTTCTAAACCTTGCACTAACGCCCCAAGCATAATGCCTTGAGAGAAAGTGGCAACGACTGAGCCGACAAAGAAAAAGGTATCCCATACATGCCGACGTGAAGAGGATTTGAAGCGAAACTCAAACGCCACACCGCGCATGATAAGGCCGAACAACATGGCAGTCACGGGTAAATATAAGCCTGTCATGATGATGCCATAAGCAACAGGGAATGCTGCGAATAAACCACCACCCCCTAGCACTAGCCACGTCTCATTACCGTCCCAAAATGGCGCGATAGAGTTCATCATTCGGCTACGGTTTTTATCTGAGCCTGCAAAGGGGAACAAAATACCGCAGCCTAAATCAAAGCCATCAAGCAGTACATAGACAAAGACAGACAAAGCAATCAAACCGCCCCAAATGAGAGGTAAATCTAATACATCACCGAAGTTAAACATTAGCGTAATCCTCCATCATCGACATCGTTTGCAGGCTCATCTAAGCCTTCTTCAGTACCTTTGGCAGGATTACTATCACCACTTAATGCGCGGCCTTGACTCTCGGTCACTGAGTGCTCGTAGAAGTTATCTTCTGCAGGATCTGTATAAGGTTTCGGCCCTTGAGCAATTAAGCGCAAGATATAAAAGCTGCCTGCACCAAAGACAAATATGTACAGTACGATAAAGCCAATCAACGTCGTCGCTACTTGCTGTGCTGCAAGCGGAGACATACTTTCAGCAGTACGAATCACACCGTAAACCGTCCAAGGCTGACGTCCCGTCTCGGTTACGAACCAACCTGATAGTAAGGCGATAAAACCAAGCGGTGTCATCATCATCCAAGCACGGTGGAACCACACACTGTCAGTATTGAATTGCTGTTTTTTGAAGTATTTGTATAGACTGAATAGGCCGACCAGTACCATAAGCATGCCAATACCAACCATGATACGAAATGCCCAAAACACAATAATGACGGGTGGTTGATCTTCAGGTGCCCAGTTTTTGAGCCCTTTAACTTCACCATCTAATGAGTGGGTAAGAATCAAACCGGTCACATAAGGAATTTTTACTTCGTACTTATTGGTCTGATTTTCTTGATCGGGAATCGCAAAGAGACGTAGTGCGGCACCGCGCTCATCCTCCCAGAGCCCTTCCATCGCAGCCACTTTAGCAGGTTGATGCTCAAGGGTATTTAGACCATGCTCATCACCAATCAATACCTGCGCAGGCGCAACAAAGATGGCCATAATCATCGCCATGCCTAGCATCACACGACCATGCGCGCGGTGCTCGACATGCTTTTTGGATTGAATATAATATGCGCCGATACCGCCGATGACAAAGGCAGTGGTTAGAAATGCTGCGGTCATCATATGAGCGTAACGGTAAGGGAATGAAGGGTTAAAGATAATTTCAAGCCAGTCGGTAGGATAGAGTAGGCCATCTGCACCCATCATAAAACCCTGAGGGGTCTGCATAAAGCTGTTGGCGGCTAATATCCAAAAACCTGAAATCAAGGTACCGATAGCAACGATGGCGGTTGAGGCAAAATGCATGCGTTTGCTGACGCGGCCCCACCCAAATAGCATAATACCTAAGAAGGACGCTTCCAAGAAGAACGCTGTCAGTACCTCATAGGCGAGTAATGGGCCTAAAACGTTACCGGCTTTATCAGAGAATACAGCCCAGTTGGTACCGAACTGGTAGGACATCACCACGCCTGATACCACGCCTAAACCAAAGACGACAGCAAATATTTTGACCCAATGCTTGTAGACTTCAGCATAGATAGGTTCACCAGTTCTTAACCAGCGGAATTCAAGCACCGCAAGCCAGCTGGCAAGACCGATAGAAAAGGCAGGAAAGACGATATGGAACGAGATAACAAAAGCGAATTGGATACGCGCAAGCATCAGCGCATCGAGCTGGTCAATCATAAATGTAGCGAACATAAACGGTTACTCTCATCTGTTAGCTGAATAGCGCTGACTTCCATACAACGCTCAAGTAACTGTCCGTAACTATCCATCGATCAAAGTGGCAAACATTACGGGCAATAGCTCAGTGACGTGGACTTAGCTCCATTAGACATAAATTGTGGCTAAGTTTGCGACTCACTGTTTAGCTGAATTGAATAATTTATGTCCTTATAAATTTACATATTACTGTCATGTGCTATAGATATATTATGCGCTCACCTAGATACACACGCAAGCAACCCAGTCTGTCTGTTGCAGACCTCAGAGTCACCAAAATAACATAATTCAAACATTGAAAAATAAAATTAATATTATTAAAAACAAAGCAGTATGCGTGAACATACTGCTTAGTTGAAACCTATGACTGATATTTAAAGGTTGCGATTTATGCGCCAAAAACTTTGTAAAATAACAAAAATCTACATCATTCTTGTAGCTGCTTATGCAAAATTCTTCGCAACGTCAAAATGGTCTGCGGATTGGTCTGAATACTATGACCACCATTGATAATTGTCTCAGACGCAGCGCCGTCGAGATGGGCGCTGTTATAAGGAACGATACCATCTGACAACCGTTCGGTCAGTGCCTGACTGATATCATCATTGACTGTCACAGCGGCAACAAGTGGCTCGGATGGTAGCTGTGATGTCTCAGTATTATCACTCACATCAACGCTCGCCTTTTCATGTCCAGAGTTGTCTTCTACCGCTTGAGACAAGTCAATCTTGGCACCGTTTGGTTGCGTTTGCGCTAGTCCTTTAGTGATATCGGCATCGTTATTGGCAATGATTGAATGGTAAGTAACACGCTCATTAATAGTGATGTCTTTGGTTAACTCTATAAAAGAAGACTTGTCACTTAACTGGCTGGCACCGTTCTGCAAATATAATGCGCCGAGCGGGTTTTGCGCCAAATCGCCTTGTGTGGCGATGGTCGCTAAATTATCCGTGAATGTTTTGACCAGACCTACAGGTAAGTAAACGATACGGCGTAGCGCACGGGTAAACCAACGATCTGCATAATCGGTACCACGGAAAGGTGCAGATAGAAAGACAGCGGTGTCTACTTGTAGCAATGCCTGTAGCTCAAATCGTTCCTTTAACTCATCTTCGCCAAAAGACGTCTTGAGCGCGTTACGGATTTGCTGTTTCTCATTGCTAGAGAGGATATCTTTGTCATTAAGCTTATCTAAATCATCGACTAAATTTTCATCAGATAGCATCATACGAGCGATGATGGCACCCATACTATGACTAATAATCACACTATTTCGACTGGCACGATTTTGTCCATTGGGATCAGTCTGCTGATACGTGCTGTTGATTAACTGCTGAATCTGATAACGATTTTCTAAAATAGGCAGGTTGGTTGGATAGAATATTTGCCAAACTTGGTAATTATCACGCAGCTTGTCATCATTAAGAATATCATTGGTTAGATTGACCCATGTGGCCGGACTAGAGGCTAGCCCATGCAACATAATCAACACGCGTTTATCAGGATCATAAGGCTCAAGCATGAAGAGTTTGGGCAGCTGAGCATCTGGCTGGCGCGTAATCAAGTTTAAATAACCC
Organism: Psychrobacter proteolyticus; assembly: GCF_039762275.1. GTDB lineage: Bacteria > Pseudomonadota > Gammaproteobacteria > Pseudomonadales > Moraxellaceae > Psychrobacter > Psychrobacter proteolyticus_C. Next base: position 168,381 of record NZ_JBDLOB010000001.1, read on the forward strand.
ACACCATCTAACTGATTTTCTGATAACCATAAGCCATATCCCGCCGAAAAGTTGGCTGCCAGTGGGTAATCATCATTGAGGATATTTACGGATTCAGTTTGGTACGGGTTATATAAATGAATATCAAGCTTACGACTGCCTAGCGCATCTAATACGCTATCACCGTCTGGTTTAATCAGCCCAGTCAATAGCAGATGTCCCGTGGGATAAATACGTGAGCTTGGCTCGCTGTCGTCCGTGTTTTTATCTTGATTTGTCAGCCGACCAGATAAGGAGGCGACCAACAATTGACGGATCGTGGTGGTGTAGCGATCATCCAACGACGCCACCAAGCTGATGCCTAAACCGGGACGCTTACTCACAGAATTGAGACCAGATAGTCGCAGCTCATAAGTGGATGATAAGTCTGCCAAAGCGGAAGTTTGTTTATGAGCGTTTTGCAGATAGTTGTTTTCGTTGGGCAAATAAATATCAAGGTTATAGTTATCTACTGTCACTTTCATGACTTTGACTTGGTCTGTTGCTTTGCCCTTTAGTGGAGGTCGATTGGCAATCGCTGCTTCATCCGTGTTGTCACGCTTGGTAGAGGTTATCGGCAAATACTCTACTGTCGTATCACCCATCAATTTATTGGCGTTTTCAGTCGACTGATAAATTTGAGTAATAACGTCATTGCTAGCAGCGTTATAAATATCTTGGGTTTGGATGTCGTTGTCATTTGGAATACGGTTTTGCGCACGAGTGCTATTGCTATTTTGTTCTGCACCTTCGAAGTCATGGGTCAAGCTGTCATAAAATAGGTAGGTGTAGCTGTATTTGACGGCATCAAATAACCTTGCTTGATAGTCGGTCAAACACAGGTCGGTTTCTTTTTGCTGCGTTTTGGCGTCATCATCACTTAAGGGCGCGTTGGCGTAATACGGATCAAGTGGCGGGCGTGCAAGCGCATTACGACAGTTTTTTGAATCAGATAGTTGACGCGCTTTTGCATAGTGCAGTTCTGCAAAAATAGCCAAAGCAGGGCGATAGTGTCTGTTAAGCATACTGTCAGAGAGCTGAGTCAAGCATAAGTCAAATTGCTGCATACAGGCTTGCTCATTCAGTCCTGCTGATAGTAAAGCAGATGCTGTGTCGCTACTTAACGCATTGTCAGTGACGATATTGCCGCGCTGCGCTGAAATGGTTTTGGCCGAGGCTTGTTTATCGACCGTCACCGTACTACACGCTGGTAGCAATACTGCTGCCGCCAAAAGCATAAGTGACGTAATGGGCAGAGTTTTTTTATTAGTATGCATTACTGTATGTTTGCTAAAGCCAGCGAAAATCATAAGTCAGTCCAATAAACGGTGGTTATGAGAGTATGAGTAATGAAAGTAGCAATTGATAATGAGTGTAGCGCAACTTTTGACGTTAGACTATTCATTTGCAGTTCTACAAAAACATGTGTTAAAACGAATGGGTTTCTACTAGTCGAAAAAAAGCGCTTTCGTCTTATAGAGATAAAACAAAAGCGCTTGGTATTTGAAGCTTAGATTATTTATTAGAGATTTGACCTAGTGAAAGTCTTATGAAACAAATATCTTGTGAATCAACCCCTCAATAGCTAGTCTCAACAAGTACAGCGTTTCTAAGCACCTGGTTTTACACTGATATCAGGAGCAGGGATATCCCAAATATAGAACTTACCTTCTTCAACGAGTTTGATTTGTTGAGGAATAACAGTATTGTTAGGGTATTGCCCTTCAAGACGACGTAAGCGTTCTAACGCATTAGCGCGGCGGTCACTAAGTAGATCTGACTGTGCCAAGCTTTGTTCTGCTTCGGTGTACCCTAAAGCGACAGCGCGGTCTAGATATTTTTGACCTTCTTTGAAGCCGCCGCCTTCTGATAGCATCATGCCGTATAGGAAGTTAGCCTCACCACTATCAGGTTGCAGCTTGATAGCGCGATCGACGTACTGGCCACCACGTACCGTGTAGTCTGAACCCAAGTCTAGGTTACGACCCATACCGTTTAGCTTAGCGGCACGAAGCAATACATCAAAAGACGCATCTGGCGACTTGGCATATGGTTCGATCCAATCAGCCAATACTTTGATTTTTTCACGTGTGTAATGGCGCTGTGAGCGGTTAGGGAAGTTTGGTGGATAGTGACGCGCGTTAGGAGATACGTCAGCGATGAAATCATCTAACAAACTGACATCAAGCTTATCAGTACCTAGCCCTTTTTGTTGCGGAATCAGTACGGTTTTGACAAAGCTCATGTCTGAGAGCTGTACTTGCGGTGTAGGAATATTCGGAAGTTGTCCGCTACGCAAGTCGATACCGGTAGCTGTCATTGGACCAGGCTCGTAAACGCGGGTAGTGCCGTTCATGACAGGTGCAGCAGCAGGCGACATCATTTGCGGTGTTTGAGGTTGAGCAGTACTAACAGATGCATTGTTTTGCAGAGTACCGCTTAGTTGCATGTTAGTTGTTTGTACATTAGTCGGCTGGTTGTTGCTCGCAGGTGTTGCTGGCAAGCTTGTTTGTGCGGCATTGGCTTGAGCAGGACTGATAGCTGCATTAGGACGAGCAAGACGAATCACACGTTTGCTTGAGTCCATTGCACTAGGTACAGCCGTTGCAGTGGCGTCAGTTTCTGCTGCATTCACAGGTGCAGATAATAACATGGCACAGGTTGCAGCCATGACGGTCAACGTTGCAAACTTCGGTGACTTAATAGAGTGGCTACTAGAGAGAATCGCTTTCATAAAAATCGTTACCTTGTTTAATTTATTTGGTTGTTATTCATTGATTGGACGGTAATATAAATAGCGCATTGCTGCAAAATCGTACAAATTTTTAATACCGTAGCAAATTAAGCTTTACGCTATCTGTGGTAGGATTGTTAATCACTAGAATTAAGCAAACCTACGTAAATCTGTGCAGCCACTGATGAGTAAGAAAATCGACAACAACAGCTAATCACAGTACCTGTAACCATAAGCTATAAGTGATAAGCAGTGTCTTTCATGCGATTTGCCATCCATCGCATGGTTCGACGTACTGGAGGAGATAAAGCAGCACCGCCACTTGCAAGTGCTAGCTCACGATGATGCAGCTCCTCTTTATCCATTTGTGCCAGTATTTCTTTTGAGCGCTGATCATGTTCAGGTAACTGCTTGATATGATCCTGTAGATGCTCGCTGACCTGTGCTTCTGTCTCCGCTACAAACCCTAGACTAAACTCATTGGAGATCGCGCCTGCGACTGCACCAAGTCCAAAAGACATACCGTACCAAAGCGGTGTAAATATGCTGGCATGGCTACCAAGTTCACTTAAGCGAGTCTCGCACCAGACCAAATGATCGACTTCTTCTTCGGCCGATTGTTGCATGGCTTGTTTGACACCAGTGTCTTTTGCGGCAAACGCTTGGCCATGGTATAGACCTTGCGCACATACTTCACCTGTATGATTGATACGCATAAGACCTGAGACGTGCCGCGCCTCTGTGATGGTCAGCTCAGGAATCTCATCGCTACTGACGGGCAACGGCCGCGTGCTTTGATTGGAATGGGGCACGACAGCTCGTAATGCCTTATCGACCCCAAGTAACAACTGGTCAATTTTAGATAAAGGACGCAGGGTCATAACTCACTCCTGATGGTGTTAAAAACTGTCAATAAAATAAAGTATGTTACCGTCTAAATGCAACGGTATGATGCGTATTACTATAACAAACAATCTAAATTATCGGCTCGAATATTACTGTCTAGATAGCTCATAAATAACCTATAGATAGTTCGTAGGTTGCTATAGCAATAAAAGCAACGAAGTCATCAGCCCAACATCAGACTATATCTATAGGGCCAAACGTATTTACGGCGCTAAACGTATTTACGGCGCCATACCATCGTTGGTTTGGATAATGGCATGCTTAATATGTTTATTGAGCTTAATGTATAAAAACGCGCCAAATACGATATTCAATAGCCCTGTCACCAAAAATAGCTGCGGCAGCGTAAATCCTAAAACGTTTAAGATAACAATCGCAAAAATCGCTGAGGTAACCATAAATATCGCGTTAAAAATGTTATTTGCGCCAACAATACGTGCTCGATGACTCTTAGGTGCGTAGGCTTGCATAGAAGCATATAGCGGTACGATGTACAAACCCCCGCTGAACCCTAATAAGAATAAATCCGCGAAGACACGCCAGCTACCACTTATATTAAACAAATCACCGATGCCAAGTAATGTGTCATTATTCACATTTATATCTAAACCTGAAAGTGAAAAATACAAATCAATAGCAAAGATACTTAATCCAGCAATACCGAAAGGTAATAGACGCAAGCTGACTTTGTTCTTGGTCAATGTTTTGCATAGCACTGAACCGATCGACACACCAACAGAAAACAATGTAAGCAAGAAAATAACGACTGACTCATCACCAAGCAAAATCACCTTGCTGAACTCTGGCACTTGGGTCAAAAACGTCGCCCCATAAAACCAAAACCAGCTGTTACCAAGAATGATAAAGAACAAAAAAGGCAAAGAGTATAAGTAACGGACAGTGGCTAAGCTGGTCGTAATAATATTCCAGTTAATCTTCAGGTCAGGCTGCATCGCTGGCATATTAGGGATATAGCGCGCGGCTAGATATCCCAAAACAGCGACAACCAACACCGTGGCACTAATCCAATACAATGATTGTGATAGCTGAGTCAAAATACCAGCGACAATCATACCGACTAAAATAGCTAGCGAAGTACCCATCTGAAAAAGGCCGTTGGCGCCGACCAACTCATCTTCTTTCATCGCTTGCGGCAGATAAGCGTATTTGATCGGTCCAAAGAAGGTCGAATGTGTGCCCATCAAAAACAACGCGACAAATAGCAGTGCATACCATTCAAAGACAAAGCCGACTGCAGCAACTGCCATAATGACTAGCTCAAGAAGTTTGATAAACTGTGTGAGCTTTGACTTTTCATACTTATCAGCAATCTGTCCTGCCAAAGCAGAAAACAAAAAGTAGGGCAGAATAAATAACATGGCGGCCAAGTTATTAAGGATGCTGACCTCTACGCCCAATTTACTGGCGGCAGTATAAGTGAGCACCAGTATGAGCGCCTGCTTAAAAATATTGTCATTGAATGCGCCCAAAAACTGGGTGAAAAACATAGAGCTAAAACGACGACGCTTGAATAACTGAAACTGGTTGGACATGGACATTCCTACAGATAAATCGCGACTGATAGAGAAAATAGCGGCGCTGAACGACAATTTTTTTATGATAATAATCGTAAATTTTATTAAAAACTATATCAAGATATAGCATAGGTTTTATCAATATTAAGCCGTATAATAGCAAGGCTTCGGTGAAAATACATGCAGTCAATGCTATGATTCGATATTTAACTAAGTTATGATTTATAAATTTTATGTGATTGCGTTTTAGGGTATAAATAGTAGTGAAAACAAAGGCTACTAACCATTAACACTGACTATAAGCTAGTAGCCTTCTCTAAGCTAGTAGCCCTACAAGACAGTAGACACACAGTGCTAAAGCCGACACTATAGATAACCAGTCATAAAATTAAAGTAGTAAACCATTAATTCCAGATAACTGCTATAAGTTTATTCACCGGTCAGACTTAACGATTGTTATCGTTGATAAGATTGTGCCGCGTGAGCTGATAGGACGTAAAGATGATAAAGCAGCCTTCAACTCGAGCATGCAAGGGTCTAATGATGCAGCGTGACACAGCCATAATCCAAAACGATAGTAATAATTTGAGTATGTATCCAGCAGCGCCGCGTAAAAATTTCAGACGCTCGGCACTGTGCACTGCGCTTGCGACCAGTTTCTTCGGTATAGCACCTGCGGCAATGGCAGATACCATTAATAATGCAAACAATACGGCTATCACCAACTCATCTGCTACTGAGCAAACTGACGGTAATCAAACGCTTAGTAACCAGACTAACAATAGTCAAGCTGCGAATGATCAGGCATCTATCAAGCAATCAGCTACATTGTCAGATGACGATACTCAGCTAGATATGGCTCTAGATGCGCTACGTCTAAAAAAAGCAGTAGAACAAGGCATTATCGATCAGTCAGTATTGGACGACTATAGCGAACAGAGCTTGGGCATTAAAAAACCTAACTCGATAAAGTCAGGCTCTAAAAACTCGTCGACGCAAAATGCCAATGCTCAAAACCTATCTTCTCAGAGCAGTAATTCACAAAATACAACTTCTCAAAACAACAACAGCTCTCAGAATTTAGAGATTTTCCCTGATAGTCCAAGTACTTCATATAATCCAAATAACGCTCAGTCAAACTTTTCTAATTATGACTTGTTGCAACAAGCAACCGAGATTCAGCAGCAGGGTTATCAAATGATGACCCCTGAGCAGATCGATCGTGAGCTAGCTGCAATGGATGCGCAGAATGCTCAAGATATTAATAGTATTAATATTAGCAATAACGACAGTGACTTTGATGCGCCAATCGCTACGTTAGATGACACAACATCGCCAATTGGTCTAGATACAGAGCTAGATGCAACAAACTTGCCAGCACCTAACAACCTTGATACGTTGGGTAGAAGTGAAACAACAGAAGAACAGGCGAGCGCAGCTGAAGGGATGTCACGTCCGATTGAGGTGAGTGGTGCCGTCAGCAATGGAGATGTCGCTAGCAGTGAAGCTATTGTTAAAAATGAAAATGGCTTGACGACTGATGATAGTAGTGATGAGCTGATAGCTGGTACGAATGCGCCTGCCAATATAGAAGGTGCGACAACAGATATTATCAATCCGAATGACTATCTACCAGATTATCAGAATGATACTCAGGCCGTCGATCAAAGTATCGAACAAGCCAATAGACCACGGCCACGCGCGCGCAATAGAGGTAATATCGTGACGCGTCTGTACAATCGCTTTTTTAACGACGGTGGCGTGGTTGCTTTGCCAAATGTAGAAACCGCTATTTATCTAGAGCAAGTATCTGCTGAAGACTCTCCTAATGGTAAGGCTCAGCTGATTGAGGCTGATAATGATATTCAGCCAATGAAAAACATCAAAGCAGCACTAGATGATACTTCCGTTCAGTCGGTTATTGACTTTACTGCGGCATTGCCACGTTTGCGCGAAACAGCACAGAATGCTGCTAAAGCCGTTGGTTACTATGAGGTTGAGCTGCGTTTGACCCAACCTGATCGCGATACGGTCAATGTTGTGATTGAAGAGCTAGGCGAGCCGGTACTAGTAGACAGCCGTATTATTGAGATTCGCGGTGAGGGTAGTGAGCAAGAAGAGTTTGCATCGCTTGAGGCAGACTTGCCACCGCAAGAAGGTGATATTTTTAATCATCGTGTCTATAAGAGCAGTAAAGCGGCTTTAGAGTCCTTGAGCAATACCTACGGCTACTTTGACCAGTATTGGCTGAACAAATCCGTTGATATCATCTTGCCGGACAACAAGGCAGATGTCTCGTTGGTTTACAACACAGGTGATCGTTACGAGTTTGACGATGTGGTGTTTTTTACCTACGACAAAGAAACCAATACGCTGACCCAAGACCCTGATAAGCTACCAGTAGAGCTTTCATTATTACAACAGCTCTATGGCTTTACGCCGGGTGAGCCGTTTTATCGTCCCGCAGTCACTAAGTTTAGTAACGACTTATCGGCAACTCGATACTTTAATACGGTCAACGTCGAGTCGATACTACCACCAACTGATAGTAGTGCAGCTGGTACCTTAGCGTTTGACAATGCTGCTACCGAGGGTAACGACACATTAGATGACGACATTAACAATGTAGACAATGATGGCGTCGCAGATCTGAGTAGCAATGATGGCGCAGCTGCCTCAAATGTCACTGCTAGCACAGAAGATACGGTTAATGATAATAGTGATATAGGTGCAGAGAGCGATGATGCTCTGAGTGCTAGTAGCGGCGAGACGGTCAATGAAGCGGATATCGCTGCTATTGATTTTGAAGCTGATGAAGCTACCCTTGATAAGCTGCAAGCCATCAGACAAAAAGCAGAACGACTAAGCCGCTTGCCGAATGATCGCGTGCTTGATGAAAAAGATCAGGAAGCCGATAATCTATTGGGCAAAATTAGTGACTCAATCAGTAATGTCGCACAAAAGATATTCCCCGACGAAAAAAGTCTGATCGCTGATGAAAACTTTGTTCCGCCAACGCTAGCAGGACGTAAAACGCCGCAAGACGTTGCAGAAAGCAAAAAAGTACCTTTATATGTGTTTGTATATGCGGATAAACCACGTGATGCTCAAGTTGGTCTGGGTTATGGAACAGATACTGGCGTTCGCGCCACCGCAAAAATAGACTATAACTTGCTCAATCGCCAAGGCTATCAAGCGGGTGCAGAAACAGAAGTATCGAGAATCAGCAAAAACGTGGCTGTGTATGCCAGTCGACCATGGAATCATCCGCTCAATGATAAGTTAGATGGGCGTCTTACTTATGAAGAGGAAGTGATTGACCAAGGCGAAGGCAACTTTGATCTGTCGACCACAACGCTGAAGGCAGCTTTGGCACGTAATATCCGTAGTGATACTGGTTGGAATCGCAGCTACTCTGTGCGTTACCGCTTGGATGAGCTTGAGACAGGGGTTGATGGAGCAGCGCTAGATGATCTGCCTATCCGCTTTACCTCTTCAAGTCCGAAACAGCGCGCGTTATTGTTTGGCTATGGTATGAATAAAACAGATACTGACAATGCGACCAACCCAACACAAGGCATGCGCCAGTACTACTCAATCGAGGCTGGTACTGATAGCGCATTCAGTGATACCGATATGGCGATTATTCGCGCAGGCGTCAGTGGTATCTATAGCTTTGGCGAAGACAAAAAGCATCAAGTATTAGGTAGTGCCAATGCAGGTTATATTTGGGCGGATGATTTTTATGATGTGCCTTATAAGTTGCGTTTCTTTGCAGGTGGCGATCAGAGTATCCGCGGTTATGACTATGAGAGCTTGTCACCACTAGATAAAGGCTATCTAACGGGCGGGCAGGTGCTAGCGGTCGGTAGTGCTGAGTATAACTATGAATTTAAACCAGGTTTCCGTGGCGCATTCTTCACAGATGTCGGTAATGCCTATGACAAAGATTTTGATACTGAGACAAAAGTCGGCGTTGGTGTCGGTATCCGCTGGGCGTCGCCTGTAGGAATGGTGCGTGTCGATGTGGCTGCTGGCGTGACCGAGGAAAGCATTCCAGTACGACTACACTTCTTTATTGGTTCACCGTTATAATCGCTTAATGTAGTAGTTCCAAATGTTTAGTCGCTCCAAATGTTCAGTCGCTCCAAATGTTCTAATTATCACTTATCGTACCGATTGCTGGTCTTCATTTTTTAACGTAGTTGAGTGTCATGCTGACAGAAAATACCCCGCCTAATAATGCTCCAGATGAAGATCCAGCACAGCGTGATGCCCGTGCCGTTAGGCGTTGGTATCCGTTGTCATTTCTGCTCAAACTTCTGGTATTAGTACTTATCGTACTAGCCATCATGTTTGCTATATTCTTTTATGCAGCAGGTACTGATGCTGGTACGAAGTTTATATTAGAAAAAATTAGTGTCGAAACAGGTATTGATTTCAAATACGGACGCGGTAACTTGCGCGATGGTATTTGGGTCACTGATATCGATATTGAAGCGACTGAAGATCTTGAGATATTAGTAGATAAGGCCTACGTCAAAATAGGCTGGCGTGCAGTATTTGCAAAAGAAGTGCATTTAAGCGATGCAGATATTCAAACCATAGAGATTATCAATAAAAAACCGCCTACTGGTGAACCGTTTGATTATAAAACTTTAAAGTTGCCAGTAAACTTGCGTTTTGATCAAGCAAAAATTAAGAAGATCACTTATAAGCAGGTAACCAAAGACCCTATCATTATTCAAGATATTACGGCACGTGACCTGACTTGGGTAGGTAGTACGGTGACCGTTGTCCGTGGTGACTTGCAGTACGCTGATATTGTGAAAATCAGTGCCTTACAAGGAGAGATCGACCTACAGGGCGACTATCCACTAGATTTGAGTGCGATTGCGGAAGTCAGCGCCCTTGAAAAAGCCTATATCGACCCATTGAATATCGCTGCAACGGGAACGCTTAAACGTACTGTCGGTAAAGTACGTAGTCGTTATAACGATAGCGATGTGAGAGGCGACTTTGTAGTACAAGGGTTAGATGCGGGTGCACCGTTTGATGCAAAACTACAGTGGGATGATATTCTTATCCCTTATGCTGATAGCCAAAATATTCGCCTACAAAGCGGTACAGCCACAGCTTCTGGTGTCATCTCTGAGATACGCTTGCGTATCAATACTGAATTGACCGCCAAAGATATTCCATCAGGTCATTACCAAGGCCGCGCTGTTATCGCCAACAGTCAGCTACGTATAGATCGCCTAGATGCTGACGTGCCAGCGGGACGTTTGGCGTTACAAGGTATTCTAGATTGGAAAGACAGCTTTGAGGCCACGGTGCGTGCGACGGGTAGCAACTTTGATATTCGCCAAGCTATTCCGGCTGAGTATAATGACTTCAAAGCTTATGCGCCGCAAACCCTTAACGGTAGACTGTCATTGCGTTATCAGCAGCAGAATGCCACTGGTAATACGCAGATTGATGCAGATTTGCGTCAGCGCGATGGTGAGCATATCAATGCCAATATGGTCCGTGGTAAAACCTCTGCTAAATCTAAGCAAGTCGCGCCTTGGTATATTGATGCTAACTGGAAAAACTTAACCCGCCACAACGTACCCAATATTGGCAATATCGACAGTCCTAGTGGGCAGGCAGACGTCATCGTTCGTGGTTCGACCTTATCAGTCGATGCCAATGCCGTTATCAATGAGCTAAATGCTGCCCCCAAGGGCAACTACGATCTACGTATACGTAAGGCTGGTGATGTCATAGATATCAATCGTCTTAATTATAACGGCATAGTAGGAGATTTATCCGGTACAGGACAGATTCAGTTAGCGAGCAAACAGCGTCCACTGACATGGCAGATTGATGCCAGTACCAAAGGTTTACTCCCTAAGAAATATCGTAGCGATTTACCGCTTGAGCGCCTAACAGGTAGTATAAGTGCGCGTGGTCGATTGCTAAACATCACCAAAAATGGTGTCAGCGGACAGCGTCACGTGATTACTTTAAACAATACTGATATGCAAGCGCAGCTCGATGCGACGCAAGCGGATCGTGCTATCGGTATTACTGGTGCTGGTGATGCCAGTGTCGATATCGTAGGTGGTGAGCTGTCAGTATTTGATGCGCGTTTTGATGGTCGGATTGATACAGCAGATGTACCGCAAGGTCGTCTGTCTATCGATGCTGCGGGTACACCAAAGCTGATTAGTATTCGTAAGCTGAATTATAAGGGTGAAGCGGGCGCAGTTGATGCGAAAGGTGTTATCGACTTACGTAAAAATATCGGCTGGAATATAGATGGTCGTTTTGACCAGTTCAACTTGGGTTACTTCTTACCCAATAATCCAGCGATAATCACAGGCGATCTAAAAACCAGTGGCGAGTGGCACAATGCGCCAAAAAACAGCAAAAACACCGCAGGGACATTGCAGCGCTTTGCCGTAAATTTCAACGGCATATTGGATGCCGAGCAATTGCCAGCAGGTAAGCTGAATATAGAAGCCAGTGGTGACAGTCAGCTGATACGTATCAACCGTTTCCGTCATGTGGGTGCGGCAGGTAGTATCGATGCCAGCGGAACCGTTGATGTGCGTCAAGGCGTTGCATGGGATATCAACGCGGTCATGGATCGTTTTAACATTGGCTACTTCCTAAAAGATACCCCAAGCCTTATCACTGGTACGATTGATACAGATGGCCGCTGGAGTGACACGCAGCAGATTGTCAATATTAAACAAGTTAATCTAAATGGCATGCTAAAAGGGCAGCAACTGAGTGCCAAAGGCAGCCTCTCAGCGAAGATGCGTTTGCCTAAAGATTTAGCAAGTTACTTCAAACAGCTTCAGACCCAAGATGTCCAAGCACAATACAAGCAAGTGAATGCTTTGATTGATAGCCTAGATGCTAATAACCTTGTACTGCGTTGGGGTGACAACTATGTCACAGCTAACGGCAATGCCAAGCAGCTACAAACCAAAATTAACATTACCAGTCTAGATCAGCTGTCTAGTCAACTGGCTGGTAAAGTCACTGGCGGTGCCACGCTGTCTCAACCGGTTGGACAAGCACTGCCTACTATTTATATTGATTTGGTCGGTGAGCGACTTGCGCTACCTGGCTTTATATTGCGTCAAGGCCGTGTACGCGGCAAGCTGGTCAACTTAGCCAATAGCCCAAGCCAGTTAATCGTGACGGCTGAAGGTCTAGATGCTGCTGGTCAAAGTTTCGATAGTGTTAAAGCGTCTTTTAATGGTACCGAAAAGTCTCATGTGGTCGATCTAAATGTGGCCAATAAGCAACTCGATGTTGGTGCTAGGCTAAAAGGTGGTTTTGATCGAGATAGGCTAAGCTGGTCAGGTGTCATTGGAAAAGGCCGCATTAAATCTAAATATGCGACTTTGAATCAATTGCAACCTGCACAGCTGATTGTGAATTTACCTTACAATCAGGGTGGTGAGAACCGTGATCTAAAAGTACAGCTTGCTGCTCATTGTTGGCAGGCCACGGATCAAACTGGCAAGCTCTGTCTACGTGAAAAATTAGTGGCATCGCCAGACCAAGGTGAAGTCAATGTAGCGTTGCAGAATTTAGACACGTCGTTATTCTCAGTGTTCTTACCAGAAGATATTGACTGGAATGGCAAGATTAATGGTAAAGCAATCGTTGGATGGCAACGTGGTCGTCCGCCAACTATCAATACCACGCTATACTCAGACAATGGCAAGATTGGCCTTGTTCAAGATGGCGAGAGCACATCAATGACTTTGCCATACAAGCGCGTGTCTCTCATTGCTCTGTCTGTACCTGAGGGTATCAAGCTGCGTACCGACATCAATACTGGACGCGGTGCGCGTGGCTATGCTGAAGTGATCGTCGATCCTTATAAAGACCCTAAACCAATTTCTGGAGCATTGGTACTGAACGAGCTTGATCTTGCGATATTTAAGCCTTTCTTCCCTGGTATGCGCGTCCTAAGAGGTAACGTCACAATGGCCGGTGGCCTAGGTGGTACCTTAACCAAACCGCAGTTCTATGGCGACGTAAAACTATCTGATGGCCGTATAGCCATGCTTGATTTGCCCGTGAATCTGTCCAAAGTAAATGCGGCAGCCAAAATTCGCGGTACGCAAGCGACCATTGATGGCACATTCAATAGTGGTACAGGTGAAGGCGAACTATCAGGGACAGTCAACTGGCAGCAAAAACTGCAGGCCAAACTGAGTATCGTCGGTGAAGGCCTAGTTATCACTCAGCCGCCACTACTGGTTGCTGAAATTGATCCTGATATCGATATTATCGTGCGTCCAGGCGATCGTTATGTCGATATAAAAGGAGCGATCAGTGTGCCGTCTGCGACCATTCGTCCGCCTGAAGCCAGCGAAGATATCATCACTCAAACTGAAGATGCAGTCGTACTAGATCGTCGTTTGATTGGTAATATCGATGAAGTACTGGCTATTTCAAAACCTTGGTCAATCAATGCTGATATCGGTGTTGATTTGGGCGATGATATCAACTTCCGTGGTTTTGGCGCCGTCATTCCATTGGCAGGTGCAATTAATGTGACTCAGAATGGCACAGGTATCATGCGTGCTAGAGGTGTTGTGCAGGTCTCACGCCGTACCAATATCAATGCCTTTGGACAGAGCCTAGAGCTGAATTATGGTCAAGTGCGTTTCAATGGCGATGTGATGAAACCGAGCCTAAGCATTGAAGCGGCCAAAACAATTAATGGCAAAACAGTTGGTCTGCGTGTCAAAGGAACGACTGAAAGCCCCAATATTATCGTCTTCAACAATGCAGGTCTAACTCAGCAGCAAGCCATGAATGCATTGGTAACGGGCCGCATAGATAATAAGAGCGCGACACAAATCAGTGAGCAAGGGTTTAAATCGCAAGTGACCAATAATCTGGCCGCCGCTGGATTAAGCTTTGGTCTGAGTGGCACTCGTAGCCTGACCAATCAAATTGGGCAAGCGTTTGGCTTGCAAAGTCTGACAGTTGATGCCTCAGGTAGTAGCGAAGACACCAATGTCAACGTCACAGGTTATGTGACCCCTGATTTGTACATTCGCTATGGTGTGGGCGTTTTCAACGCGCAAAACAGCCTTTCTGTTCGTTATCAATTGACACGCCGTATCTATGTGGAAGCAAGCTCAGCAGCTGAAAATGCAGTAGATGTGGTCTATAGTTGGCAGTTCTAAATTGTTTATTTAGAGAAAAATTGCTTTTTGATTAAAGTTGATCGAGTTAGCTTCTAAAGTAATTTCTAAACTATATGACCTATAAAAAAACGCCTCATAATGAAGGCGTTTTTTTATAGAAGTATTGAAACAGATACTATTGAAATAGGCGTTACTTGGTTAGAATCAAGCGATTGTTGCGAGTTAGGCGTAGTCGATACTCTTCGCCTTCATGCTCGATACGTACCTCTTTAGTCAGTGCAAATAGATGTTGTGATTGCAAAGTAGGTAAACGGTTTTCACGACAGTTTAAATAACGAGAGATGACCATGCTCATAGTAAATTCCTTTTGAAAAAAAGTGGCTTATAAAATTGGCTAACCATAGCGTAATTGTTTTTAACGATAATAATTATCATTTAGATTTGATAAATTTGCAAGGCAATTGATAAAATAAAATGCAGTTATTATGTAAACTTATCTAATTTCGCTGTCATAAATCATCTCGAATGAAAATTTTATATATATAAATTAATAGGTTAGGTAATAAATTTAAATAAATCATCTAGCCTATAAAAACTATTAAATTATCAAAAGTAATCAGAGTAAATACCGAAATAAAGGATATAAGTATGTCGAACGGGTCAGATCAACAAACACAAACTAAGAAAGACAGTAATGCGAAAACTAACAAACCCAGCATCGTAAATATCGTAAATGTTGCAGTGGCTGTCATTCATTATAAGGATCAGTATTTACTTGGGTTTCGAGATGCTACTCAGCATCAAGGAAATCGTTACGAGTTCGTCGGTGGAAAGATAGAAGCGAATGAGTCAGCAGCGCAGGCGTTGATAAGAGAAGTGGCTGAAGAGACGGGTATCCTGCTTGATAATAATACTGTCGTTAAGCTTGGGCGTTTGCATCATGATTATGGCGACAAGCAAGTCATCTTACAGGTTTATAAGATTGAGCTGACAGCAGAGCAGTACGAGCAGCATAAACACCGTGAGCAGGGTTTAGAAGGGCAGGCATTAACTTGGGTAAGCAAATCACAGCTTTTGGCAGGAGCGTATCATTTGCCTGCTGCTAATAAGACAATCCTTGAATGGTTGAAACTCCCCTCGAAGATAGCGATTACTTATCCTCTAGCACATTTTGGCACACACACTGATGCAGCGGCGGTGTGGCTACAATATCACCAAGAAAAGTTAGCATCAGAGTCGTGGGTATATATCCGCTTGAAGGACGCAAATTCTAAGCATCTTGCTGAGCAATTGATAACATCACGCCCAGATATTTTAGCGATTTTACCTAATGATAATGAGCAACTTTTAGATGTTGAGGGCTCCCTAACCGCTAATGAGACAGAAACTGGCCAGCGAATAGTTGCCAAGCATTTGACACACTCAACACTGATGCAGTGCTTTGGTAAGGATGGCAGTTCTACAGCTCTCACACAGTCGCTATCTAAAGACCATCCGCTTATCGTCAGCTGCCATGATATCGCGAGCATAACAGCAGCCAATCAACTTGCTAGCATGCGCATACAGAATGCATTACCACCAGTGATTGGTACTTTCGTATCGCCTGTGCTCGCCACCCAAACGCATCCTGACGACACGCCGCTTGGCTGGGAAGTATGGTCAGCGTTAGCAGAATTGGCCGATATGCCTGTCATTGGGTTAGGTGGTCTGGAGCCTGCTATGCTCAATCAAGCATTACAGTATGGCGGTATCAGTGTGGCAGGCATTCGTCAGTTTATATAATCCGCATGACTCAAGGAATCTATCTACAATCTATAGTTTCATTTGCCTGAATGTGACCCGTATTAGACGTGCGTATTAAGCTTAGTAAGTTCAAATAACTGATTTTTAACTTAGTTATCCAGCAAGTAACTGTGTGGTTATGATGTGTTCAAACAACACTCAAACCCCATAGTTACTTACAAACCGTTGCGTTTTCCTACATTGCACTACTGTTTTAATAGTCCAGTTGTCCTTAATATATATTGCATATCTACGATACGTTGATCTTATTTTATAGAAGAATGACTAACCGAAAGTAATGTTCAAAATACAATAATAAAAAAGCTTTTGTAGAGTCAAGTTTTGCATAAATAACTTATACCAAAGCAAACGGCTTTTAGAAAACGAGACCAAATAGATGCCGTACATAAAGCGTTTTTAACAATCACTATTTAAGAATGGTACTCCTATGAAAACCAATAAGTTACCTGAGTCAGCATGGACTGATTCACAGGCAGCTGGTTCTCAACTTCAGCAGCCTAAGCAATCGCTCAATGACAATGAATATGGCGATGATACACAACAGACAAACCAAGCTAGTAACGATGCTAGCTATAATCACGACAGCTCGAATGGCGAATATTCGCACCATCTGGCAAAAAACACGTCTTCGCAAGACAGCTATTTTGGATACAAAAGCGCCGACAATAGCCTTAGGGCAAAAGAGTCAGCTATGAGTAACAATGAGATAAGCAAAGATCTAAAGAATAGCAATGAAGACAACTATGACGTGGCTAGTGGCTACAAGTCATCTGGCTACAAGTCAGCGAAAAATAAGCAGCCACAAAAGCTAAATGAAGATGAGCCATTAATGTCGGGACTGTTAGAGGATCAAATAGATAATCTGAACAGTAGTTCTGAACACGCCATCGACGCTGGGCAAATGAGCGATGCATCAACAAATAATTCATCTTACAAAGAAATACCGGAGCGCATATTTATGAATGGACTGATCAAACATACAGGCATTGCCTTAGCAATTATTATACCGTTAGCAGCGTTCTCAGCCTATGCGGCCACGCCGCCAGTGAACATGGCAACTAATAACACGGCAACTAATGGCATGTCTGATGATGCGATGAGTGAGAAGACCACGACCGATATGCTATCGGTTAAGCCAAGTGATATTATTCATAAATCTGCAAGCACGCCAACTACTGTAGATAGCGTAGATCTAAATACCTATGCAGGTACTTGGTATGAAATCGGCCGTTTGCCGATGTATTTCCAGCGCAAGTGTGCTGGCAATGTGACAGCCAATTATGCTCAAAAAGATGATGGCTCAGGAATCATGGTTACTAACAAGTGTGTAAGCGAGGACGGTTCGGGTATCGTGGCAGAAGGTTTGGCTAAGCCAGTCGATGAAAGCGGTAGCAAACTAAAAGTGACGTTCTTACCGAAGTGGATTCGTTGGATCCCAGTCGGTCGTGCTGATTATTGGGTGCTAGCACGTGATGCAGAGTACAAAACTGCGCTAGTAGGAACGCCTGATAAAAAATACTTATGGCTACTAGCACGCTCGCCAAATATCAGTCAGGAAACGTATACTAAATATCGTCAAATTGCTCAGCAGCAAGGTTATGACTTAAAAGAGTTTACCTTGACGTCGCAAAGCAACCAAACGGTGAATCTAGCACCATAATAGATGTAACTGAAATTACTGCTTTAATTAAACCATATAGCGATTATTATTTGATAACGTCTCGATAAGACAGCATATATGGCTGCCTTTATTATTAGCTGTATATGAGAATTATATATAGGAGCTATATACGAGAGTAAAACCTATTATGGACGCTAGCTAATCGGTTACTACTGGCAAAATGAGGCGTTTTAGGCTAAAATCTAGGCGATTCAAATACTCTAGCGTCAATAACCCATATTGATAGTGGTTGATTATCATATTAGAGTCGCCATTTAGAGCATACACGACCTATCTATTTTACACTTCTTCATATTTTATTGATCATACATTACTGACCATAAGGATGTTTCTCGTGAGCAACGCTGATACCTTACGCCAATTACATCAAGACCACTTGAACAACTACAACAATCAAGAACAACAAGCGATTGAGCTTATGGGGCTACTAAACAAGCTCTATAACAAGCAAGACGTACAAGTGACTTTGTTTGGCGAAACGCTAGACTCTACCTCAGTTGGTCAAATACTTGCTTTACATCAAAAAGTAGCACTACGCGATCATGGCGCTAAGGCTATCGATATCGCTGATACTCTAGCGGTGGTAAAAGTTATCTCAGAAAACACTGATATCCAAGCCACTCGTATCGATGTTGGTCAATTGATTGCTAATGACACTGACTTACAGACCGCTCTACAGTCTATCAACAACGCTGGTGCTGTAAACGGCGCGACTGACGTTGTACTATATGGTTTTGGCCGTATCGGTCGTATTTTGACTCGTCTGCTATTGTCACAAGCGTCAAGCGCGAAAGGTCTACAATTAAAAGCGATTGTTGTACGTCCAGCTGCTGCTGGCGACTTGGCTAAGCGTATTTCGTTGCTTGAGCGTGACTCAATCCATGGTAGATTCTTAGGCGGCATCAGTATCGATGATGACAACAACGGCATGATCGTTAATGGTCGTTTTGTACAAGTTATCTATGCTAAAGACCCAAGCGAAATCGACTATACTGCTTATGGTATCGACAATGCTCTTGTTATCGATAACACAGGTATCTGGAAAGACGAAGCGGGTCTTGGTAAGCATTTACAGTCTACTGGCGTGAAAAAAGTGTTGCTAACAGCACCTGCTGGCGGCGATATCAAAAACGTCGTTTATGGCGTGAACAATGACACTGTTGGTGACGATACGATCGTTAGTGCTGCTAGCTGTACGACCAATGCGATTACGCCAACGTTGAATGTATTGAATGATGAGTACGGTATTGTAAATGGTCATGTAGAGACTATTCACTCATTTACCAATGATCAGAACTTGGTTGATAACTATCATAAAGCAGACCGCCGTGGTCGTAGTGCGGTGATGAACATGGTTATCACTAGTACTGGTGCTGCAAAAGCCGTTGGTAAAGCATTGCCAGAACTAAACGGTAAGCTAACGGGTAACGCTATTCGTGTACCAACACCAAATGTCAGCCTAGCAATCTTGAACGTGAATCTGAAAACTGCTCCAGCAAGCGCTGATGCGTTGAATGAGTTCTTGCGTAAAATGGCTAATAGCAGCACTTGGCAGTCGCAGATTGCTTATACAGATTCTACAGAAGCGGTATCAACGGATTTTGTTGGTACGACTCATGTGGGTATTATCGATGCTCAAGCCACTATTTTGACTGACAACCAAGCTATCGTATATGTTTGGTATGACAACGAAGTAGGTTATAGTACTCAGGTATTGCGTTTGGCGACGCAAATGGCCGGAATCAGCTACGCTCAGATTCCAGCATAGATTACTAAATACAGTAGAGCAATAACGTCATACCAAGTATAGTAGAGCTATCGTGTCACAAGAATGGCGCTGCAGCAGATGCTACTTTGAATAGCTTGGTAGGACTTTAACTGTCATACTTAAACACCCGATAGTCCGATTGATTATCGGGTGTTATTGTCATAATGGGCACTAAGTAAAAGTAGTATTTATACAGTGCTTATTTTGACGCAACAACATAGAAAAACCCCAAAATACAACCGTTGGTTGTAACCAGTTTATAGACTGGATTGTGAATTAAGGAACGTAAGATGCGATTTATTGATGAAGCCGTCGTAACGGTAAAAGCAGGTGACGGTGGTAACGGAATCGCCAGTTTTCGCCGAGAAAAATATGTCCCACGTGGTGGACCTGATGGTGGTGATGGCGGCAAGGGCGGAGATGTGTATGTCATTGCAGAAGATAACACTAACACCCTAGTTGACTATCGTTATACGCGTCGTCATGACGCCATGCGTGCTGAGAACGGCCATAGTAGAAACTGTTCAGGTAAAGGGTCTGATGATCTTTATTTACCAGTACCAGTTGGTACGACGGTAGTTGATACCGAGACAGACGAAGTATTGGGCGATTTGATTGAGATCGGCCAGACACTACTGATTGCCAAAGGTGGTGATGGTGGTCTGGGTAATACCCATTTTAAAAGCTCGACCAACCAAGCACCGCGTAAAGCGACGTCAGGTTTTGAAGGCGAGCTAAAAGTTCTTAAGTTTGAGCTAAAAGTAGTGGCTGATGTTGGTTTGATTGGTTTGCCTAATGCTGGTAAATCGACTTTTATACGTCAAGTCTCTGCTGCTAGACCAAAAGTGGCTGATTATCCGTTTACCACCCTAGTACCAAACTTGGGTGTGGTCGATATTGGTCGTCATCGCTCATTTGTGATGGCAGATATTCCTGGTCTTATTGAAGGTGCATCAGAAGGTGCCGGACTTGGTATTCGCTTCTTAAAACATGTTGCGCGTACGCGTCGTCTGCTACACTTAGTTGATGTTAAGCCTGTTGATGGCAGCGATCCAGTCGAGAATGCTCGCGTTATCTTAAATGAGCTTGAGCGCTTTTCTCCTGAATTGGCCAACTTGCCGCAGATTTTGGTATTAAACAAAATCGATCAAGTCAATGATGAAGATTTGAATGCGCTTTGTACTCATATCGTCGCAGAGCTTGGTTGGACTGGTATGGTCTTCCGTACGGCAACGCTAACTGGTGAGGGCGTTGATGCGGTCAAATATCATCTGATGAATGATATCGAACTTGAGCGTGAGCGTGAAATAGAAGATCCTATCTTCGCTGAAGCACAAAAAGAACGTTTTGAGCGTCTAGAAGCTGAAGTACGTCTTAACACTGAAGCGCAGCGTGAAGCATATCGTGCAGCTCGTAAAGCGGCGCGTGAAGGCTTGGATACGTCTGATTTTGACGACGATGATGACGATGGCGTTGAGGTAATGTACGTTCCTTAAGCTAGTATGCTTGAGTAGTTATACTTGAATTGTGAATTTAATCCCTACAATCAATTAATATGAAAAAAGGAGTTTATATGGCAGATGACATAGCAAACACGATGGAAGAAGCAAGATTTGTTAAGCAAACTCGCAACTTTGATATTCAGCGCGTTATTGTCAAAATTGGTTCATCACTATTAACCAATAACGGTCGAGGGCTGGATCGTACTGCCATATATGAGTGGGCAAAGCAAATTGCTAAGCTGCACAAAAAAGGCGTTGAGGTACTGCTAGTATCATCAGGTGCTGTTGCTGAAGGTGTGGTACGTATGAACCTTGAGGAACGTCCCAAGAAACTAGCAGCACTACAAGCCTGTGCTTCTATTGGTCAAATGGGGTTGATTGAAACATGGTGGTCAGCTTTGATTCAACATGGTATTCAAAGCTCGCAGCTACTCCTAACTCACGATGATTTGTCTAATCGTAGTCGTTACCTTAATACGACTGGTGCGCTGACCCAGTTATTAGAGTGGCGCGTACTACCTGTTATCAACGAAAACGATACCATCACGATTGATGAGATTAAATTTGGCGATAACGATACCTTGGGTGCGATGGCAGCCGCGATGGTTAATGCTGATTTGTACATTATCTTAACCGACCAAGAAGGCGTCTTTACTGATAACCCACGTGATAATCCTGATGCCAAGATGATTCGTCAAGAGCGTGCAATGGCTGATTATTTATTTGATATTGCAGGAGATGGCGGTAAGCTTGGACGTGGTGGTATGTTGACCAAAATCCGTGCTGGACGCCTTGCTGCTATGGGTGGCTGTCCTACCGTTATCGTCAGCGGTGCTATCGATGACGTTATCACCCGTGTGGTATCAGGCGAAGCTGTAGGTACGTTGCTGACGACCAATGACGAAGATAAAATCATCGCACGTAAACAGTGGCTAGCAGCGCATCTACGTATGTCAGGTAGCTTGGTCGTCGATGCAGGTGCTGCAAGAGCATTGACTGAGCACAATAGAAGTTTATTGCCAGTCGGTGTTGTAGAAGTGCAGGGCGGTTTTGATGAAGGTGATGTGGTAGAAATTATCCATCAGGATACTGGCGAACGCATAGCCGTTGGGCAGGTAAACTTCTCATCGAATGATGCGCGCCGCGTTGCTCGTGAGCGTACCGAACAGTTCGATAAGATCTTTGGCAGTAGCGAAGAACGTGTCGTCATGGTACACCGCGACAATCTTGCATTGACTGTATAGTGCTTTTATATAACCTTTTTTATTCAACTTATTTTATCCAGCACAATATCCATTGATAAATATGGATATTGTGCTGTTTTGGAGATTTGTACATGAGTGCTTCAGACGGTAGTAACTCGGTTCAGCAACAGTTTGCACCTTTAAAAAATGATAGATTGCTACGTGCATTACGTTTTGAGCCCATTGATACCACACCGGTATGGATGATGCGCCAAGCTGGTCGTTATTTACCAGAGTATAAGGCCACTCGTGCTGAAGCAGGTGACTTTATGAGTCTGTGCAAAGATACAGACCGTGCTACTGAAGTGACTTTGCAGCCATTGCGCCGTTATGATTTAGATGCTGCTATTTTGTTTAGTGATATTCTAACTATCCCTGATGCGATGGGACTGGGCTTGTATTTCGAAACGGGTGAAGGCCCTAAGTTCAAACATCCTATCCGCGAACAGGCTGATCTTGATAGATTGCCAGTGCTCGAGCCAAACGACTCTCTAGACTATGTAATGCGTGCTGTAACCAGCATTCGTAAAGCATTGAATGGTCAGGTTCCATTATTTGGTTTTTCTGGTAGTCCGTGGACGTTGGCTACTTATATGATAGAGGGCGGTAGCTCGAAAGATTATCGTTATACCAAAGGCTTCTTGTATAGTAACCCTGATTTTCTACATCAGTTATTAGACAAGCTGGCGACGTCAGTTATTGACTATTTAGATGCCCAAATCGTCGCTGGTGCTCAAATTGTACAGATATTCGATAGTTGGGGCGGGGCGTTAGGCCATCGTCAATTTATTGAATTTTCACACATTTATAATAAACGTATTGTCGCCGAACTAAAGGAACGTCATCCACAAGTACCTGTAGTGTTATTCACTAAAGGTGGTGGATTATGGCTTGATATTCAGGCTGACAGCGAAGCAGACGTGTTAGGTCTAGACTGGACGATGCCGATTGATCGTGCGCGTCAAGTATTGACTGAAAGTCAGCGTCAATTGACCAAGAAGCATAAAAAACTGCAAAGCAGCAAAGCTATCCAAGGTAACTTAGATCCAGCGACGTTATATGGCTCGCCTGCGACAATTCGTTCTGAAGTCAATGCGATGCTTGACCGTGCTTACGCTGATGGTGAAAAGACTGGTTACATAGCAAACTTAGGTCACGGTATCACCCAGTGGGTCAACCCTGACAATGCCAAAGTGTTTGTGGATGCAGTACACGACTATAAAATTTAAGAGTCAGAATATTTAGAGAGTGATTCTGTCTTTGTTCTATATTTGTGGAGTTGAAAGGTTTGTAGAACTGCATAAGTTATAAGCAAATATAGAATCTATCAGTGCATATTTAGTATTTACCAAGAAAAGGGTGTTTTATGATTTCAGCAGCGATCGTCGGTGGCACAGGCTATACGGGTATTGAACTCATTCGTTTATTATCTGCTCATCCTGAGGTTTCTATTGATTTATTAACTTCTCGTAGCGAAGCTGGCACTCGTGCTGATGAAATCTTCCCAAGCTTACGCGGTGTCTCTGACATCGTTTTTAGTGACTTGGGTGATAATACGCTTGCTGCATTGCAAAAATGTGATGTCGTGTTTTTTGCGACTCCGCATGGCGTAGCAATGAAGCAAGCCGAAGCGCTTACCCAAGCTGGCGTCAAGGTCATCGATTTGGCTGCTGACTTTCGTTTGCAGTCATTGAATGACTTTGAGCATTGGTACAAGCAGTCGCACGCTTGTCCTGAATTGTTGAAAACAGCAGTCTACGGCCTACCAGAAATCAATCGTGACAAGCTTGCGAATGCGTTACTAGTAGGCAACCCAGGCTGTTATCCAACTACTGCGATTTTGGGTCTAAAACCAATTATCGAAGCTCAGAATAAGCAAGCAGAGCGTTTGATTGAGTCTCGTATCGTTATCGATGCAAAATCTGGCGTGTCTGGTGCAGGCCGTCAAGCATCACTTGCACTTAACTATGCTGAGACAACAGATAGCTTTAAGGCTTATAGCGTTGAAGGCCATCGTCATTTACCTGAGATTGAGCAGGGTGTTGCACAGTTATTAGACAGTCAGTTCTCGCACCGTATTCGCTTTTTACCGCATTTAGTACCGATGATTCGGGGCATGCTAAGCTCTATTCATATGGAGCTGACCGATGCTGGTGCTGCTATCGATTGGCAGCAAGCGTTTGAAAGTAGCTATGCGTCAGAGTTGTTTGTTGATGTCATGCCAAAAGGTCTTTATCCAGATACGCGCAGTGTTCGCGCTAGTAACCGTCTACGCATTGCGGTACATCAGGACAATGAGCGCGCTGAGCTAACGGTTATCGTCGTTCAAGATAACTTAGTCAAAGGTGCTGCTGGGCAGGCTGTGCAAAATATGAACGTGATGTTTGGTTTTGATGAGTCAATGGGGCTGAACTTTGCACCGATTGTTCCTTAATATCAATGACTTCATATTCCAATCATTCACATTTGCGGTGCTAGGTATTGATTATAAATTCGGCTATAATGACTTGCCCTTACCCTTAAGAGATACTGTCTAAATGCGTGTTCAGCTCGTACTACGCTTTTGCTCACAGCCAGCACGTCTATCGTGCAAAGACTCGATTATACCTAGCTTGGAGTGCAAACAGCATTCCTTTAGAAATAATAATGTCCCTATAAGTGGTATTGCTAGCTCACAACGCGGTGCTTCTACATTGGTATTGGCACTGTTTGTAGTGGCCGTATTAGTGACAGCAGTGGTTGGGCTGGTATTCGGTCATAAGCTGGGCTACCAACGTGGCCTTCATTCGATGGAAACAGAAGCCAAGCAAGCAATCATCGATAGCACTGAAGCGACACAAGCGCTAGAAGATTTGCGCCTTAGCAATAAGATAGCTACTAACCAAGCGGCAACTGCCAAACAAGAACTGGCCATCAGTTTGGCTAATTTAAAAGAACTGCGTGAAAGCCAGCAAGAATTAGCAGTAGAAAATAAACAAGTGTCACAGCTCAATGAGCTATATTCAGATGTCATCCGTGAGAAAGGTGGTATGCCTTTACAGGTATTAGGTGCCAAAATTTCTCCACTACCTGAAAATGCTTTTGAGTATGGTTTTGATATTGGGATGCTCAGTAGCGATGGTCAAGCCAAACGCTTGAGGCCTGTATTGACGCTACTTAACAATGATGACCTTGTAGAGGTGCCACTTGACCCTGCATACCATATGATCGAAGGTATCGTTCGGATACGTGGTCGCTTTGTAATGCCATCAGGCTTTAGACCATTGCAAGCCAAGCTGACTTTGCAAGCTGGTGGTCAGAAAGTAGAGCAATTGTATGACTGGAAGCTCGGTGATAGTGTGGATAACATGCTACCATCGCTTTTAGATTTACCAGAAGTTGATGAAAGTCCTATCGTACCTTAATTACCTCATGTCTTAATGAAATACTCAGTGACGATGCTGTGGTTGAAATCGAAGCACAATAGCCCTATTTAGTGGTTGTGCTTTATACCATGCCTTATCGCCTGCCTTAACAATCTCTTCTATCTTAAACTTACCTTATAATTATATTTTGATTATGATGAAAAAAATGATATCACAAGCCACGCCAACGGTTGCTGATTGGCACTTTCCCAATATGCCTGCTCATCGTGCACAAGACGGTGATACCGATGGTGAAACGTCACCGCAAGCAGATGTATTGGTCGTAGAGCCTGAAGTAGCCAAACCGCCTATGTATGCGGTCGTTATGTACAATGACAACTACACGCCGATGGAGTTTGTTGTATATATATTGCAGTCAGAATTTCGTCATAGTATGGATTCTGCAGTCGAGATTATGCTGACTATTCATAATAGCAGCAAAGGTATTGCTGGCATTTATCCCAAAGATATCGCTGAGACCAAAGCCAAAAAAGTAAATAGTTTGGCACATCGTGAAGGTTATCCGCTATTGACCCAAATCGAACCACATCAAGGCGAGTAGAGCAATTTATTAATTTCTTATACTGATATATGGCTCTATTAAAGCCTTATCTACTGTTTTCTATTTCTAAGTAATCCATATTAAAGCTCACCTTTATAGTGAGCTTTTTTGACTTTTTAGTCATTCCCCTTGTATACAAGCAGCATCTTTTAAAAATAGATTTATTATCCATAGGGTCTTGATTTCTATAGCAAATAACCCTATCTATTAAACAGTCCTATTCAATAGTCTTAGACTAAGTATCTCAGTTAAACTTGCTAAAACTCTGTTATTTCTAGCTTCTAAAATATCAATCTCTCTTTCTATCTAATCAGTTTTTCAACATTTAATATTCGTTATTAGAGTTGTCGCTACTAGCTTGTAGCACGCTTTGATACATTTTAGTCTGTGTTAATAGATTGACTCCGTTGAAGTATCGTGTTGATATAAAGAAAAGCGGCCATTGATAGTTATGATTACTGTTGGCTGATAGCGAGATTATAGTATTTAATCAATAGTCTACCGCTCACCTCATTTATTCATGACTTCTAATAATACGAATATAGCCCTTGAACAATTCATCTACCGCCCTGATTTACTTACTAACTCATTCATAAAACTATCAATTATAAAGATAGATATAACCGTAGGAAGTTGTTATGTTAAGTCGTCATCTTGAAGTTTCTCTACGTTTAGCAATGACGCTTGCGCGCCAAAAATCGCATGAGTATCTCACTGTTGAACACCTGCTTTTGGCCTTATTAGAAAACACTCATGCTGCCAATACGTTGACTGCTTGTAATGCTAATGTCTCGGCGTTGCGTACTGAGCTTGAGGTTTATATTAATAAACACACGCCAACCATCGATGCTGATACGGAACAGTCACCGCAGCCGACTCAAAGCTTTGATCGTATCTTGCAGCGTGCTATTTTTCACGTGCAGTCGATTGGTGGTGGTCGATTGGTGGAAGGGTCTGATATTTTGGTTTCTATGTTTTCAGAGCATGATACCTATGCTGTCTACCTGCTTAAAAAACAAGGTATCAGTCGCCTTGAGCTAACCCAGTATTTATCACACGGCCAAGATAAAGAAGAGCCTTCTGAATCACGCGGTTCGGCAGGTACTGAGCGTCGTAGTGCCTCTGAAAAGACCAGTAAAGATCCCTTAGTTGAATTTGCGACTAATTTAAATCAGCGAGCTGCTGAAGGTAAAACCGATCCTTTGATTGGGCGTGCTTCTGAAATTGAACGTGCTGCCCAAGTATTGTGCCGTCGTCGTAAAAATAACCCATTGCTAGTAGGTGAGCCTGGTGTAGGTAAAACCTCTATCGCTGAAGGTTTAGCATGGTTAATTATTAACGACAAAGCACCGAAGCCCCTTAACGGTTGCGTGATTTATAGCCTTGATATTGGTTCACTAATTGCGGGAACTAAGTATCGCGGTGACTTTGAAAAACGCATGAAGTCATTGCTTGATGCGTTAAAGAAAAAACCAAATGCTATTCTTTTTATCGATGAAATTCATATGATTATTGGTGCTGGTTCATCTATGAGCAGCAATATGGACGTATCGAACCTTATCAAGCCAGCGCTTGCTAACGGTGAGCTGCGTTGTATTGGTTCAACAACCTTTACTGAATATCGTCAAGTATTTGAAAAAGACCATGCATTGTCACGTCGTTTCCAAAAAATCGATGTTAAAGAACCAAGCGTGGATGACACCATCGATATCTTGCGTGGTCTAAAACCTCGTTATGAAGAATTCCATAATGTTGAGTATACGGATGAAGCGTTGGTCACGGCGGTACAGTTATCAGCCAAACATATTCATGAGCGTTTTTTACCTGACAAAGCTATTGACGTGATTGACGAAGCAGGTGCATATAAGCGCTTAGGTGTGGTGCCTGATGTCGATGATATCGAAGCGGAAGAAAATTTCATTGCTGATTTAGAGCAGGATTTTGATGCGCAGATTGATGCTGATATCGAAGGTATCGATGGTGATACAGATAACGAAATGCAGGATGAAGCAGCGACTGCGAAAGCAAGTGATAGTGCTAAGTCAGCAGATGGTGTGAAATTGTCAAAAGGTCAAAAGCCACCGATGAAAATCGATGTGGCTGATATCGAGGCTATCATTGCTAAACTGGCACGTATTCCACCCAAATCTGTATCGAGTGATGACAAGAGTATCCTTGAGCATTTAGATCGAGATCTGAAGCACTTGGTGTTTGGTCAAGATGAGGCGATTGCTACGTTGGCTGATGCTATCAAGCTATCACGTGCAGGATTAAAAGCACCTGATAAACCGATCGGTTCATTTATGTTTGCAGGTCCAACTGGTGTGGGTAAAACAGAAGTATCGCGTCAGCTAGCGAACCTGTTAGGTGTAGAATTGGTACGCTTTGATATGTCAGAGTATATGGAAGCGCACACGGCATCACGTTTGATTGGCGCGCCTCCAGGTTATGTTGGCTATGATCAAGGTGGTTTGCTCACTGAAAAAATCAATCAGCATCCACATTGTGTGTTGTTGCTTGATGAGATTGAAAAGGCGCATCCAGATGTCTTCAACTTGTTACTACAAGTAATGGATCATGGTACGTTAACTGATAACAATGGTCGTGTGGCTATCTTTAAGCAAGTCATCGTTATTATGACAACGAACGTTGGTGCTGATAGTATTAGTCGCTCGTCAATGGGCTTCACTCAACAAGACCATAGTCGTGACAATACAGAATCGCTGAAACGTGTCTTCACGCCAGAGTTCCGTAATCGCTTAGACGCTATTATTCAGTTCAACCCTCTAGATACGTCAGTTGTTGTATCGGTTGTCGATAAGTTCTTAGTTGAACTGCAAGTGCAGCTTGATGATAAGCAAGTGACATTAGAGATTGATGATGATGTACGTGATTACCTAGCGGATAAGGGCTATGATCGTCTAATGGGTGCACGTCCGATGCAACGTCTGATTCAGGATGAAATCAAAAAACCATTGGCAAGTATGATTTTGTTTGGTGATTTGGTTAATGGCGGTGTCGTACATCTGACCTTAGAGCCTAAAGTCGATGATTCTCAAGAGAATGATACGATGAAGCTTGATAAGGTGTCAGACAAAGGCTCAGCTGATAGTCGTATTATTCTGACAGTCGTTGAAACTCACGAACCACATCCTGATTCTGAGTCTCTTGCTAGCTAAGTTATTTAATACTGACATCACAAAAACGGCTACCGTATTACTGCGGTAGCCGTTTTTTTATTGCTATAATTCATCAACAAAGCGTACACCATTTTTTGTTAGTATGATTATTTACAGTAAGCTAGCTTTAACGAAGCTATGGAACTTATAACAAGATAACAAGTATAAGAAGGACACACTATGGAACTGTTTGATGAACCGACAACCAAGACTCCAGAACAAAAACAAGCGATTTTAGACAATGTCCGTTTACCAGAAGATTGGAAAACGGCATTAGTAGATGAATTAACGTCTGAGAATATGGATAATCTACGCGCGTTTTTAAAGGAAGCCTATCAGTCCGATGATAGTATCTATCCACCTGCACCATTGATGTTCAATGCGCTTAATCTCACGCCGTTATCACAAGTCAAAGTGGTAATCTTGGGCCAAGATCCTTACCATCGTCCAGGTCAGGCTATGGGGTTATCATTTTCTGTTCCTAAAGCCATTCCTAAGCCACCATCATTGAATAACTTGCTTAAAGAAATGGCAGATGACATTGGTATTCGACCTTCAGCGCATGGCGATTTGACATACTGGGCGCAGCAAGGCGTTCTACTGCTTAATAGCTCACTAACTGTGCGAGAAGGCGAGCCAAACAGTCATCAGAATAAAGGCTGGGAGCAGTTTACTGACGCTGTCATCGATGCCGTCAATGAACAGACAAAGCATACCGTATTTATTTTGTGGGGTAGTAAAGCCCAGAAGAAAGGCAAGTATATCGATACCGATAAGCATTTGATTCTGACAGCTGTACATCCGTCACCACTCGCGGCAAACCGTGGCGGTTTTTTTGGCACTAAACCTTTTTCTAAAACAAATGACTACTTGGCACAGTATGGCCAAACTCCAATTGACTGGCAATTACCACAATAAATGCAAAATATACAGAATATAAGCTTAATGCCGTATCAACCTTTAAATATGCAGGCCAGCACTTTTTGGTTAGCTGAAGATATTAAATGGATGCAAGAGGCAATTGAACTTGCTAAGCAAGGTTCTGAGCGAGGAGAGGTGCCGGTAGGTGCGGTATTGGTACATGAGCAGCAAATTATTGGCCAAGGATTTAATCAACCTATTAGTAGCCATGATGCTACTGCTCATGCAGAGATAGTTGCATTGAGAGACGCCTGTACGCGTTTAGAAAACTATCGATTGCCGCTACAGACTACTTTATACGTCACTCTAGAGCCTTGTACGATGTGTATCGGTGCACTAATCCATGCGCGTGTAAACAAGTTGGTGTACGCAGCGAGTGAACCGCGTGCCGGGATGGTTGGTAGTCAAATGGACTTATCATTACAACCTTTTTACAATCATAGTATTCAAGCCTATAGCGGGTTATGCAGCGAGCATAGCAGTCAAATACTAAAGATATTTTTTCGTGAGCGTAGGCAAGCGGCAAAAAAGAATAAGGCTAATATGTAAACTCAAAATACTAATAAACAAGATATCAGTCTTGGTGCTAGTGGTCACGATGATTTTTTGCTATAATATTGCCCTATTTGATAGCACCCATCTTAATAGGCTATTAAAGACTTAACATACGAATAAATATCGTTTTATTAATGACATACGATAAGCGATATAAGTAACGCATATTATTGAGTAAGTATTATGACTAGTTCTACACCTGATAATGTTTTACTCAATACAGAGAATAGCCACACCTCATCAGTGCGCTATCCTGTTATTTGTATCGATGGTCCCAGTGGCGCTGGTAAAGGTACGGTCACATGGCGTCTAGCACAAGTGTTAGGCTATCAGTTGTTAGACTCTGGTGCGCTTTATAGGATTGTTGGGTTAAAAGCCTTTGAAGCGGGTTTAATCAGCGCAGATGCTAGCCAACCAATTGATGAAAATGCTGTATTAGCATTGACTGAAAGCTTAGAGATAGCGTTTGTACCGAACAATGACTCAGGGCGTGTAGATATCATTGTTAATGGACAAGCAGTAGGTGAGCAAGTACGCAATGAAACGGTTGGAGGCTATGCATCACAGATAGCTGTTTATCCACAGGTTCGCCAAGCGTTGCTCAAGTTACAACAAGATATGGCTACTCGTTCAGGTTTGGTTGCTGATGGTCGCGATATGGGTACGGTTGTTTTCCCAGATGCTGATGTTAAGGTGTTTTTGACGGCTAGTGCTGAAGCACGTGCAGAGCGCCGTGTGACTCAGTTGTTAGACGCTGGTCAGACAGCAGATTTTGAGGCGATTTTAGCGACGATAAAAGAGCGTGATGACCGTGATGAAAATCGTAGTACAGCGCCATCTAAGCCTGCGGCAGATGCATTATTACTTGATAGTTCAGCGCTGAATGCTGATGCAGTATATGAGCAAGTCAAAAAGCATTGCCAAGATAAAGGTGTGTTTTTCACTAGTTAGTCATTTAATAGCTAGTAAAAACAACATATTAAGTACTAAAAAGTTTCCTATTAATCATTGTTTTAGTATAAAATAATACGGTTAAGTTAAATTTTATTAAAGCAGTAAGAAAAACTTAGTTTATTCAAGATATTGCATTCGATATAAGACAGTTGTTGTTAGTCAGTTTTAATTACGATGAGCTCGCTATCAACAAACGTTTTTTTATATGATTGCATGGGATATAAAACCAGTATTTCGTTCTATACAATCATAAATTTGATCCGTACTGTGCTGGACAGGATACGGCTATACAAAGGTAGACATAATGGAATCATTTGCTGAACTATTTGAAGCGAGCATTGAAGAGCAGGGCCTAGATATCGAGCGTGGCTCGGTTATTACAGGTGCTGTTGTGGCCATCGATAGCGATTGGATCACAGTAGATACTGGTCTTAAATCTGAAGGTATCGTCGCTCGTGAAGAGTTTTTAAGCGAAGAAGGCGAACTTGAAGTTGAAGTTGGCGATAGCGTTGATGTCGTAGTTGAAGCGGTTGATAACGGCATGGGTCAAACCTTGCTGTCACGTGAGAAAGCTAAACGTGTTGAAACTTGGAACTTCCTTGAAAAAATCGCTGATAACGATGAAATCGTTAAAGGTATTATCTCAAGCAAAGTTAAAGGCGGTTTCACTGTAGATATCGGTTCAGTACGCGCGTTCTTACCAGGTTCATTGGTAGATGTACGTCCTATCCGTGATACAACGCATCTTGAAGGCAAAGAGCTAGAATTCAAAGTCATCAAACTTGACCAGAAGCGCAACAACGTTGTTGTTAGCCGTCGTGCAGTTATGGAAGCTGAGAACTCAGCTGAGCGCGAAGAGCTATTGAACAAGCTTGAAGAAGGCATCGAGATCGAAGGTATCGTTAAGAACCTTACTGATTACGGCGCATTCGTTGATCTAGGTGGTATCGATGGTCTATTGCACATCACTGACATGGCATGGCGCCGTATCAAGCACCCATCTGAAGTTGTTGAAGTTGGCCAAGACCTAAAAGTTAAAGTATTGAAGTTTGACCGTGAACGCAACCGCGTTAGCCTAGGTCTAAAACAACTTGGTACTGATCCTTGGGATAACGTTGGCGGCACTTACCCAGTAGGTAGTGTTGTAAAAGCTCGCGTAACCAACTTGACTGACTATGGTTGTTTCGCTGAGATTTCTGAAGGTATCGAAGGTCTAGTACACGTATCAGAAATGGATCATACCAACAAAAACATCCACCCATCTAAAGTGGTTCAAGTGGGCGATGAAGTTGAAGTAATGATTCTTGATATCGATGAAGAACGTCGTCGTATCAGCCTAGGTATCAAACAAACTCTAGCTAACCCATGGGATGAGTTTGATAAGAAACATGAGCGCGGTGATAAAATCACTGGTACTATCAAATCAATCACTGACTTCGGTATCTTTATCGGTCTAGACGGTGGTATTGATGGTCTTGTTCATCTATCTGATATCTCTTGGAACGAAACTGGCGAAGATGCTATCCGTAACTACAACAAAGGCGACACCGTTGAAGCAATGGTATTGTCTGTAGATGCAGAAGCTAACCGTATCAGCCTAGGCGTGAAGCAGTTAAGCTCTGATCCATTCAACGAATACCTAGTCAACAATGACCGTGGTGCTATCGTTAATGGTAAAGTAAAAGAAGTAGACGCTAAAGGCGCTACTATCGAACTTGCTGACGAAGTTGAAGCTTATCTACGTGCTTCTGAAATCCAACGTGACCGCGTTGAAGATGCAACTAAGCATCTGACTGTTGGTGATGACGTTGAAGCGAAAATCATCAGTGTTGATCGTAAAACACGCAACATCAACTTGTCTATCAAAGCGAAAGACGAAGCTGAAGAGCGTCAAGCGATTAAAGATCTTGGTAGCACGAACACTACTGCTGCTCCAGGTTCTGATGCACAGCCAAAAACTATTGGTGATTTGATCAAAGAGCAAATGCAGTAAGCTGCAAACTATTGATATAAAAGTAATATAAAAAAAGCGACTTCGGTCGCTTTTTTTTATGATTAGATTTTATTAACACAGTTAGTAATAGAGGTTTTTAGTCAAATGGGCAAACTCTTATTCCCATTTACGCCAATATCCGCTATCATTTGCACCATTGAGTAACGAGATGATAGTTATAAGCTTTTTATAGTCATAATGTGGTTTTGAAGACCAATTTTAAGAAATTCAGTCTTTATAATTCAATTATCCAAACGCATTTACGTACTATAGAGCGTTGACTCATCATCAGCTTATCCATCAATCAACAAGGCAAGCGTAATAATGCAGCAAGCGATTAACAAATCCGAATTTATTAGTAATTTGAGTGCAAACTGTGACAACATGGCAGACACCGTGGTTGATGACGCAGTGCGTGAAATCTTAAACTTGATGACCCATACTTTAGCCAATGATGGCCGAGTCGAAGTTCGCGGATTCGGTAGTTTTTGTCTACATCACCGCCGTGCTCGTATGGGACGCAATCCTAAGACAGGTGAAAGCGTACCTGTACCGGCTAAAGCGATCCCACATTTTAAGCCAGGTAAGGCTCTACGCGAAGCAGTAAACGATACGGTAGCAAACGGTTAATTAAACCAGCACTGGCCATCTAACCGTCAAAATTTATCATTCCAAACAGAGGTAACTGTCTCATGCGCTTTCTACTATTTGTATTGCTATTTTTGAGCTTTGCCTATTCACTTGGTTTGGTATTGGCAAATAATACTGAGGTCGGAGTCAACCTACTGTTTTCGCAAGCACCTACGATGAATCTAGGGTTGCTACTTATTTTGTGTTTGATGCTAGGTATTGTTATTGGTATTTTACTGGCATTGCTTATCTTTCGTGTGCTGCAAAATAAGTGGGAAATCTCACGTCTGCAAAAAGCAAACGCAAATCTACAAGAGCAATTGACTCAAGCCAATACAGTTATCGATCGTCAAGCAAGCGCGCCGACAGTGAATGAAGCTGTTTATGGTGCTTCTGCTGCCAATGTGCAAAACACTGACGCAACTAGCCTAACCGAAGGCTCTACTCTGTCTAAGCGTAGACGAGATTAAGTCGTTAGGTAATCTTTTAGGTGGTCTGCTAGTTGATAGTTCAACGAACGCAGTACTGACCTCAAATACAATACTTTGATAACTTCAAAATATATGGTAAAACCATGAATAATGTAATTAACTCTCCAGTTATCGTCGCTCTAGACAATATGACGGTAGAGGCGTCTCTAGCGCTAGCTGACCAGTTAGATCCATCCCAATGTCGATTAAAAGTCGGTAAAGAGCTGTTTACCCGTTGTGGTCCTGATATCATCAAAGCATTGCATCAACGTGATTTTGAAGTGTTCTTAGACTTAAAATTCCATGACATTCCTAATACTACTGCCCAAGCAGTATTGGCTGCCGCTGAGCTTGGTGTCTGGATGGTGAATGTCCATGCTAGTGCAGGTCTAGAGGCCATGTCTCTGGCAAAACAGCGTTTGCTAGATAGAAATCTTGATACATTGCTTATTGCAGTTACCATATTGACCTCTATGGATAGTCAAGCGTTGATGCAGACAGGCATCACTGATAGCTTAGATACCCAAGTAAGCCGACTAGCACAACTGACTAAGCAAGCTGGTCTAGATGGTGTGGTGTGCTCGGCTCAAGAAGCAAAGGCACTTAAAGCATTATGTGGTCAGGATTTTAAACTGGTGACGCCTGGTATTCGCTTAGCTGAAGATAATGCAGATGATCAAAAACGTATCTGTACACCAAGTCAGGCGCTAATAGACGGT
Source organism: Psychrobacter proteolyticus (assembly GCF_039762275.1). Lineage (GTDB taxonomy): Bacteria > Pseudomonadota > Gammaproteobacteria > Pseudomonadales > Moraxellaceae > Psychrobacter > Psychrobacter proteolyticus_C. The sequence goes on from NZ_JBDLOB010000001.1 coordinate 204,129, forward strand.
TCTGATTATTTAGTCATTGGTCGTTCAATCACTCAAGCTTCAGACCCTGCTGCTAAACTACAGACAATACTTCAAAGTATTTAAGTTTGAATAGACGTTAAGAAAAAAAGACAGCCTAAATGGCTGTCTTTTTACTTTTTGATGGTATAGAAAAAGCTGCTACACTACTTAAATTTATTCTTACAACCGTTCTAAAATATAATAACTATATTAAAAACGCTCATTTAGCTAAATATCAGTAGTACTGCTATGAGCGTTTATCGCTAATTAGATTTTTAATAATAACGCCACTAAATGATGTTGGATAATATGAAATTACAGATATTGAGTGACTTACATATTGATAGTTATGAACGTCAGTCGCACCCCGTTGGACATATTCCTAAAACTGATGCAGATTTAGTATTAGTAGCAGGGGACACTGCTAATAGCGACAAAGGTATGCCGTGGTTGCAAGAACAAGCGGCACGCTTAGAGGTTCCCCTGATTACTATCGCTGGTAATCATGAATACTTTGATGAAGATGTGTTGAGCTTTGACCATAAACTGAAAACTTGGGATAACTATGATGCTGTGTCTAAAAAAGGGGTTCGCGTCTTACAATGTCAGCATATCGATATCGGTGATATACGCCTTTTAGGTTGTACGCTTTGGACCGACTATCAGTATCATGCCAATGAAGACACTATGGCTGCTGCTCGTCATTTTATGCGTGACTACAAGCAAATCTACGCAGGCAATGAGCTGTTTTCGCCTGAAGTATCTATGCAGATTCATGCGGAGCATCGTCAGTGGCTACAGCAAGCTTTGATGGAATCTCATAAACTTGGTAAAAAAACAGTAGTCATGAGTCATCATAGCGTCAGTGCATTATCGGTGTCTGAAAAATATGCCAATCTACCGAGTAATGCGGCTTTCGTTAGTGACTTTTCAGGATGGATGCACGAGGATTGGGCACCGATGCTATGGGTACATGGACATACTCATGAAGCATTTGATTATAAAATTGGTAATACGCGAGTGATTGTCAATCCACGAGCCTATCCTAATGAGGTTAGTAGTACGGCATTAGAGTTTGCATGGGACAAGGTCATTGATATTGGCTAGGACCGTGTGTAAATATCTGGCAAATCTCGATTTATTCTAGACATAGATTCTTTTGAACAAAGTGTTTTTTTGAAAGAGTGCAGAATATTTAATAAGATATATTGCAACTAGATTTGTCTGTGGTTCATTCCTGATAAGAAATCTGCTAGGCTTGCTGTCATGAGTAAATATCTAAATAACACCCTGTCCAAAATATCTGCTGACAAGCTCGCGACTCACACCCCAAGCGCGCCTGCACCTTCGCACCTACCAGAGAGCATGATTTCCTCCGTCAGCCTATTGCCTGAAAATAAGCGGCTGATTCTATTTACTAGGCACTCTTTACGCGAGCGCTCTGATGGTAATGGCTTTGCTAGCTATCAGCTACCGTTGACTCCTAAAGGCCGTATACTGGCAAAGTCTTGGGGTCGTTGGTTATCAGGTCATCTACCATATTCGCTCGACGTCGATAGTATTTCTAGCCCCATTGGACGTTGTATCGATACCGCGCAGCTGATGCAAGAGGGGGCAGGACTACGGCGTGACATTACGCATCAATCATTGTTGGTTGAGCCTGGCAGTCTCGTCACTGAGCCTGAAATAGCCAATCCTGTGTTCAAAGAGATTGGCGTGCTGAACTTTATCAATCGTTTTTTGCAAGGCAATCTCGAAGGGACCAAAAATACCTATCAGGGCGGTTTGGATATTCTGTCTCTTTTTTATCAGAATCAGCCGCAGCATGGTCATCTGATGCTTGCTGTGAGTCATGACACATTGCTATCTGCGTTCTTAGCCGTCATGTTCGATGTGGTAGAGATTGATTGGAATGATTGGCCAAAAATGATGGAGGGCGTGTTCTTATGGTTCGATGATAAGCCCTTTGATCAAGCGAGCGCGCATTTCATCTGGCGAGGTCAGGTATATACTCGGCCGATTAGTTCATTATTAGACGGTTATCGTGCAGCTGGTTACCATCCTAGCAAATTGCTATTGCCGCCAGAAGTACAGTGGACTTGATGTTTTGTTCTTAATCGCAAATTGAAATGAGTTGATAGGGAAGCTGTTCATTGAATACGTTTTGAATAGGCATAAAAAAACCTTGCCACGGTATTAGAACCAGTGACAAGGTTTTAGTCATTACGCTATAAAAGCGAAATGCGGTCTAATCAATACAAATCTTAAGCTTGTAGGCCTTTGATTGTTTTGTTTAGGCGGCTCTTACGACGAGCAGCTTTATTCTTATGAATAATACCTTTGTCAGCCATACGATCAAGAACTGGTACCGCTTTTTTGTAAGCTTCGGTAGCCGCGTCATAATCTTTAGCTGCGATAGCCGCATCAACACGTTTTAAGTAAGTACGAACCATAGAGCGTTGTGACGCAGAGTTCTGACGACGTTTGGTGTTTTGACGGGCGCGTTTACGAGCTTGTGCAGTATTAGCCACGCGTATCTCCTTGATAAAGATAGATAAAAATATGAATGTTGATTGCAATAATGGGTTTAACAATCATCGGTGACGAGCAGCCGTCTCGTCAAATATGATGTCGATGTCTGATATTAAAGTATCTAATATGAATAGATCATCGTAAGCGTCAGAGCTGTTTGGAATAATTAAACAGCGTTGACGTGTAAAGCCGATTATCTTAGCAAATTATTGAACTAAGGACAATATATTTGATGATTAATGCTCAAAGAAGTTACGTAATATCATCGAATTTGGGTCATTCTAGTAACTAAATCAATAGTAAGCGCTGATAGACGTAGAGGGTTGATAAAATCTCTTACAATATATCCTATATAATAGCGTCAGTTATTGAGGAATTTAGGTATGATATTCTAACGATAGGCCTTAATATAGGTATTTTCTCATCAATATAGTTCATCTAATGTTATATAAGTGGATAGGGTATGCAGCGAAAAGCAATTGTGATTGGCGCAACAGGGTTAGTAGGGCAGCATTTGGTAAAGCAACTGAGTGAGCTTTATGACACATTGATTGTGATTGCTCGTCGCCCGCCACGCTACATTAATGCCAGCATGCGTTTTTATCAAATCAATGATTTTGATAATCTCTCTGAAGTGTTTGCAAGTGTTGGTGCCGATCGAACCACGGATGCTTTTAGTTGTTTGGGTACGACAAAAAAACAAGCTGGTAGTGATGAGGCTTTTCGCAAGGTAGATCGAGACTATAACGTAAATTTTGCCAAGCTGTGTCGTGATAAGGGAGTAGAGAATTTCTTTTTACTCTCCTCAATGAATGCGGATATTGACAGCCGTTTTTTATACAATCGAGTCAAGGCTGAGACAGAGCAAGCTGTTATGGCATTAGATTTTGGCCAATTGGTCGTCTTTCGTCCGTCATTATTGCTTGGTAAGCATAAAGGTCGTCCGCTTGAGAGCATTGGTCAAAAAGCCTTTAAACTCATTTCGCCGCTCGTGTCAGAGTCACTATCGTTACATCCTATTTCTGCTAAACGCGTTGCCAGTGCTATGGCCATGAGTGCTCATGATATTTACCATCGTAGTAAATATCGTACTGAACCTCAAATTAAGCATATCGACATTATCGAAAATAAGCAGATGCTAGCGATGACCCGTGTCAAAAAATAAAAGGACAGTTTTTCTAATGACAGACTTAGTCTTAGTCTCAAAGCTGGAAAGCTACAGATACCGATTGTTAATTGCATTGGGACAAAATTGCATTAGAACAAGAATATAAGAGTAAAAAACACAATAACTATTAACTATTATCAAAGCATCAATAAGTATTGAAACACCAGTCAGTTGAATCACTAAAACAAGGAGCAGGAGCAATGTCAGAATCGATACAAATGGATAGAGGGAATTTTGTCACTTGTGATCTATTGGATGCCAATCCTGAGTCTCAAGTATGCTTACCAAATATCGAAGGTAAGTCATTCCGTCAGTTTGGTGCAAAAGACAAATTCTGCGGTGAAATCGTGACGGTTAAATGCTTTGAAGACAATAGTCGTGTCAAATCTCTATTGAATAGCGATGGCAAAGACAAAGAAGGCAATGGCAAAGTATTGGTCGTTGATGGCGGCGGCTCTATGCGCTGTGCATTACTAGGCGATATGATTGCACAATCAGCTATCGACAACGGCTGGGCTGGAGTTATTGTATATGGTTGTGTCCGCGATGTTGATGACATGGCAGAGATGGATCTTGGGGTGATGGCGCTTGGTTGTATCCCGCGTAAATCGACCCGCCGAGATGAAGGTCAAACGGATATCGAAATCAGCTTCGGTGATTTGACGTTGAATTCTGGTATGTTCATTTATGCTGATAATAATGGCATTATTGCTAGCGATAAACCACTTATCAGCTGAAGTTTTAGGCTTGGCTTGATTAGCAAAAACGAAAACCTCAGCTGATAAGTTGGGGTTTTTTATTGTGTAATGACAGTTAAAGCGCAATAATCGTTGTTAACCCTCAATCGTTAATGAGTAAACTCTTAAGTGACAAACCGTTACGGCATAAGTTTTGGTAATTGCTCAAATATTCGTATAATAGCTTTCTGACTCCTTAACTTTGATCCTATTCTTTATGCCTATTACTGCTTTGACTGACGCGTTTGACCCTATTAACCAGCAGTTGTTTCCTATCCAAAATGCTGAGCGGCGTTGGCTAGCGCCTGTCCATGGTGCGGTCAGCAGTTTATGGTTGGCAAGCTTGGTGCAAACACCTATGTGGAATGTTGCCGAGCGCCTAAAAGTTGTGGTGGCACGTGACCAAAACCAACTCAATCAAATAGAGACTGAGCTGGCATTTTGTGGAGTCGATGCTTATGTGTTCCCTGACTGGGAGACACTGACTTATGATGAGCTATCTCCGCATCAAGACATCGTCAGTGAGCGTATCAATCTGTTGACGGATATGCCGAAATCGGGCGTGCTGCTTATTTCGATACAAGCCCTCATGCATCGCGTCGCACCGCCAAGCTGGTTAATTGGTCAGCATTTTGATTTAAGTGTTGGTGATCGGTTTGATATCAATACCCAACGTGGGCTTTTGGCAAAAGCAGGTTACCGAGCGGTTGAAAACGTTTTTGAGCCAGGTGAGTTTGCAGTACGTGGCAGTATTATTGATATTTTTGCCATGGGTCAACCTTTTCCGCTACGTTTAGACTTGTTCGATGACGAAATCGAAACCATTCGCTTTTTTCATCCTCAAACGCAGCGTACATTGACTGCTGATGATTTGAAGGCGATGTTAACGGGCAACGATACCAGTATGGCGAAAGAGTCATTGTCACTACTGCATAAGATGCCAGATATCTCTAAACCTATCGACCAATTTCAAATCTTGCCTGCCAAAGAGTTTCCGCTCGATGAAGGGCGTGAGACGTTTCGCACAAACTTTGCTGCGCTGTTCCCTAATACCAGCAGCCGTAAATCTGAGCTGCACAAAGACGTAATGGCAGGGATTGCTAGTAGCGGATTAGAGTATTATCAGCCGCTATTTTTTGACTTAAAAGACTGGGAGGCGGAGAGTAGTTTATTTTCCTATTTACCAAGCGATGCGTTGTTTATCACCGATGAATTAATTAATGAAAAACAAGCCGATTACTGGTCACAAATCCAGCGCCGCTACGAAGAGCGTCGCCATGATATTGATAAGCCTATCGTAGCGCCAGCAATGCTGTATCTATTATCTAACGCGCTTAACGAACAGCTCAATCAATATCCACGAGTTATATTAAGTGCTCGTGACGAACTGGCTACGATGAATGATGTGGGAGTGCCAGAAAGTATAGATGCCTCACAAATACCATTGCCATTGAGTGTCACTAAACAACAAGGACTGGTGACATTAAGTGCTCAAGAACCGCCACAATTAGCAGTCAATCATCAAAAATCTGAACCATTATCCGAATTGCTCGACTTCTTGGATACGCAATCAAAGACTTCGACACCCGTACTAATCGTTGCAGAAACCGCAGGCCGTCGCGAGATTCTCATTGAACTGTTCAAAGGCAAGATTGATATCAAAGCGTATGATAGCTTTGAGGCATTTTTAGCCGCAGATAAAACCAGCGCTATTAATAACAGTCATTTACCACATGTCGGTCTGACCGTAGCGCCAATTGAGCGCGGTGTCTATGTGCCTGAACGTTTGGTGTTGATTAGTGAGACACAGCTGTTCGGTCGTCAAGTCTTACAGACGCGCCGTCGTCGCCAAAGCGGGGTATCAGAAGAGTTCTTAGTTAAGAGCGTTACTGAGATAACAGATGGCAGTCCAGTGGTACATATTGAGCATGGTATCGGTCGTTATAATGGCTTGATTACCTTAGATGTGGGCGATGGTGAGCAAGAGTTTATCCACCTAAAATATTCTGATGACGCTAGTATCTATGTGCCAGTTGCCAATTTGCAAATGATTAGTCGCTATAGTGGCGGTGATCCTGCCTTAGCACCGCTACATAAGATTGGTAGTGGTAAATGGGATCGAGCCAAGCAAAAAGCATTGGAGCAAATTCATGACGTCGCTGCTGAATTGCTCAATATGCAGGCAAGACGTGAGGCTAAAGTTGGCATTCATTTCAAAATAGACCCATCGCAGTATGAGCTATTTGCCAGTCAGTTTGCCTTTGAAGAAACCGCCGACCAAGCCAATGCCATTCATGCCGTAATGGAAGACATGAGACAAAACCAACCGATGGATCGTCTTATTTGCGGCGATGTTGGTTTTGGTAAAACAGAAGTCGCGATGCGAGCGGCGTTTATTGCCGTTAGTGCTGGCTATCAGGTTGCCGTACTGGTGCCTACCACATTGCTTGCCGGTCAGCATGAAGACAATTTCCGCGATCGTTTTGCCGATTGGCCAGTTCGCATTGAAAGCTTATCGCGCTTTGGCGGCAAAAAACATCAAGAAATGGTATTGGCTGATTTGGCTGCTGGTAAAGTGGACATCGTCATTGGTACCCATAAACTGCTACAACCAGATGTGAAGTTTGCCAACCTTGGACTGATGATTGTGGATGAAGAGCATCGCTTTGGAGTACGTCATAAAGAGCGTATCAAGGCTATTCAGACAGATGTCGATAGCATGTCTATGACGGCGACTCCGATCCCTAGAACGCTAAATATGGCGCTCTCAGGTATGCGTGATATGTCGATTATCGCCACACCGCCTGCCCGTCGTCTTGCCATTAAAACTTTTGTGATGCAAAAGACAGAAGCCTTGATGAAAGAAGCCATATTGCGCGAGCTTCTGCGTGGTGGGCAGGTCTATCTACTACATAATGACGTTGCTAGTATCGAGCGTATGGCAGAGACTATTCGTGACCTAGTGCCAGAAGCGCGAGTAGGGGTAGCCCATGGGCAAATGCAAGAGCGCCAACTTGAGCAGATTATGCAGCAGTTTTATCATAAAAAGTTCAACGTGTTGGTTTGCTCTACCATTATCGAAACGGGTATTGATGTGCCCAATGCCAATACAATTATCATTGAGCGCGCTGATAAGTTTGGTCTGGCGCAATTGCATCAGCTGCGTGGCCGAGTAGGACGTAGTCATCATCAAGCGTATTGTTACTTACTAGTGCCTTCTCTGAAAGGCCTCAAAGGTGATGCCAAGCGCCGTTTGCATGCGATTGAGCGTGCCAATACGTTAGGTGCAGGCTTTATGCTGGCAAGTGAGGATTTAGAGATTCGCGGCGCAGGGGAGATATTGGGTAAGCAGCAGAGTGGCAATATGCAGGCGATAGGTTTTAGTTTATACATGGATATGCTTGAGCGTGCGACTAAAGCCATTAAAGCTGGCAAGGAGCCTGATTTAAATACACCATTGTCGCTAACCAGTGAAATTAATCTACATAGCTCTGCTCTCATTCCAGAAGAGTATCTACATGACGTGCATCAGCGCTTATTGTTTTACAAACGTATTAGCAATACCGATGATAAAGAGGCATTGACGGATATTCGCACGGAAATGATAGACCGCTTCGGTGCACTGCCAGATCAAACCAAGCAGCTATTCGCCATTCATGGATTACGCTTACAAGCAGAGCCGCTCAAGATTAACAAAATTGATGCCAATAGTACTAGTATGACGCTGGAATTTGCGCCAGATACTCCAGTTGATGCGTTAGCGATTATTAAGTTGATCCAATCAAATGGTCAGCATTATCGTATGAATGGCGCATCTGGTATCCGTTACCAAAATAGCGATAAATTGGCCACACCGCAACAGCGTGTGACGGTCATACAAGAGCTGCTGCGCTATTTTAGCGAGCACATGGTGACAGAGCATGTTTAGTACATAGCTGGATATCAAGTAGATTAGGTAGTCACTCCAAGACAATAAATCATGGTGCTATTTTATCAACCCGATAACTGATAAAATAGCCGAACTAACTTTTGAACCTTCTGTATTTTATTTGCATTAAACAACAAGAGAACCGTCATTATGTTCCAACTTCATCATAAACTTGCTGCTGATAGTTTTTTAGTGGGGGATTTTCCATTATCCACTTGTCGTTTAATCAATGACTGCCAATTTCCTTGGCTTATATTGGTGCCGCGTGTATCTGGTATTAAAGAGTTATATGAATTGTCTGAGGCAGACCAAACACAGTTCTTACGAGAGTCCAGCTGGTTATCGAGCCAGTTAGCTAAAACCTTTCAAGCCGATAAAATGAATGTAGCCGCTCTTGGTAATCAAGTGCCACAGCTTCATTTTCATCACATTGTCCGTTATCAAAATGATATGCAATGGCCAAACCCAGTATGGGGTGTGCCAGCTGTGCCATATACTAGAGAAGTGTTGGCGCAAATGCAGCAAACATTGATGATGGCATTACGTGGTCATCACCAAATGCCGTTTGATTGGCAAATGTAATTATAAATCTATCCTGCGTTTAATAAGAATAGATTGAACCTAAATTCTATATGTAAAAAGAGAGGCCAGATACTTAAATGTATCTGGTCTCTCTTTTTATTTAAATTTGAATAAAAGTGTAACGGAGGGAATAAACTAGACAAAAGGTCGCCTTTTAATCATCAGTAACCTTGTTTTACCTTATTTCAAAAGTATAATATATTATTAGATATATCTTATGATAAATCGTCATAAGGACAAATAACGTACATATGTTAGTGTAGTATGCCTTTGTCTCTCAGATAGCTCACCTTATTTAAGTGAATCTCATATGACCTTCTCAGAGACATTCAAACCAATGACACCGTTAAAGGACACCGGGACCTGTCGTTTTGACTATCCAGAAGTGTTCGTGTTAATACTGACGGTTGTGTTACGTGCTATATACTACGACTTCCGCTCTATCTCAATGGCACTATTGGTTATTATTACATTGCCAAGCCTCATGATCCTGATATACAACTACCGACGCCAGACCAGCTTTTGGACGTCTAACATCGTTATTATTCTATTATCGGTTGTCATCGGCTCGCTACAATGTTGTACAGTCATATCAATCAGCTTGGCTGCTTTGATTGGTGTACGTATCATTCTTAGCCGACCTGAGAATCACCTCAGACTGTTATCTGTATCTGTCGTGACGATTATTGTATTTTACTACGTTAGCATAGTCCTAGATGCGAATAGTATGGGCTTTGATGAGGGCTTATTACCATTGATAGTAATGGTGGCAAGCTTAGGCGTTATTTTGTATCAGTTCTGGCGTATATATCAAGAGTACATTGGTTATAAGGCTTCTGCCCATAAGGCAGGGGGACGCCTAAGCACAATGGTATCAGTGATCAATAAGCTGACCCGTTTTGTACCACCTCAAATTTGGGAGCCTATTGTCAAATCGGATAGCCCCGTTAGTGTTTCTAATAAGCGCGCAAAAATAACTATCATGTTTTCAGATATTGTCGGCTTTACCGAACTGTCTGATAGTCTAAGCTCTGACAACTTGTCAGACATTCTCAATACTTATATGCATTGTATGACGTCAATCGCTGATAAACATGGCGCAGTGCTTGATAAGTTTATTGGTGATGGCATGGTATGTTTCTTTGGTGAGCCTAATAGCCGCGGCTCGCGTCAAGATGCCTTAGATTGTGTGGCGATGGCAATTGATATGCGCCGAGAAATGCGCACCTTACGCCAGAAATGGCGATTAATGGGGTTTGAAGGCTTATATATACGTATTGGTATCACCACTGGCTACTGTCATGTTGGTAATTTTGGTAGTAATAGTCGATTAAGCTATACCATCATTGGCAAAGAAGCCAACCTAGCTTCTAGGCTTGAGTCCTGTGCGGGCAAAGATCAGATATTGGTCAGTGAAAGCACTTACGATTATATTTGCCATAACTATGAGTGCGAGCACGTTGCCGCATTTTGCTTAAAGGGTATTGATGAAAAGGTCGATGCATGGCAAGTACTTGACCCTAGTGCCAGTACAGGTCATTTGTCTAAATGGGTTGACCACACATTGCCTGGTTTCAATTTGCATTTGAACTTTAAAGATATGAAAGACAATGATTATCAAGATATTAGAGCTCGTTTAAATTTTGCGCTGGAACGCATCGAGCAAGAGGAAGAAAAAGTAGTAAAGAGCATAGCAGCAGAAAGTAAGCGTGAGGATGCCAATCGCAAGTAAGTGTTTTAAGTCTATCGTCTTAAAATTATATATAGAAAAAGGCCAGCTATGTGATAGCTGGCCTTTTTTAATCTTAACTAGAAAGTATCATCAGTGTTTAATGATTTTCTTTAGCATGGTTGAGGGTATATTTAGGAACTTCGATAGTCAAATCCTCATCATCAAGCATGACCTGACAAGACAGACGTGAATCAGGCTCTAGTCCCCAAGCACGATCAAGTAGATCCGCCTCGATATCATCCATCTCATCTAAACTGTTGAAACCCTTACGTACTACAACATGGCATGTGGTACAAGCTTTTGACATCTCACAAGCATGCTCGATTTTAATGCCTTTTTCTAATAGTGCTTTGCATAAGTTTTCACCAGCTTGTAGCTCAACTTCTGCGCCTTCAGGGCAAATTTCGTGGTGGGGTAGTACGGTAACTTTTGGCATAAATTATCTGTCCGATGCTAATCAATTTAAAAAATATTAGAAATTAGCTTAACGTGTTAGCTAAGCTATATATGTCGATGTATTTATTACCAGTCTTTGGCACTAGTACCGGCCATACTGGTCTTGACGCTTTGATTCATAATAAGTGCAGCAAAGGCATCACTATGTGGCTTGAGCTGTGCTTGTTGTGCTTCAATAAGCGCTAAATCATCAGTGCTAAGAGAGTTACGTAGCGCTTGTATATGCTCTGCTAGTGACTGTTGTTCTTCAGTAGAAAGCAACGCCGCAAATTCGTTAAGTGCCGACTCTAGGGCAAGTACTTCACGTTCCGCTTCCACTTTGGTCTCAATTAAAGACCGCGCGTTTTTGTCTTCTTCTGCGTGTTTAAACCCTGCAATCAGCAACTGTTCTTTTTGTTCATCTGATAGACCATAAGAAGGTACAATCTCGATTTTGCTTTCTGTTTTGGTCGTAGTTTCTTGTGCACTGACAGTAAGCTGACCGTTAGCGTCGATGCTAAAGGTAACTTCGATACGAGCAAACCCAGCTTTCATTGGCGGGATGCCATACAGCTCAAAACGTCCAAGTGAACGACAGTTTTCCACCGTTTCACGCTCACCTTGCACCACATGAATCACCATGCCTGTTTGACCATCTTGATAAGTGGTAAACACCTGACGTTTCTTCACAGGGATAGGCGTGTTGCGTGGGATGAGTACTTCAACCAAACCGCCCATGGTCTCAAGACCTAATGATAATGGTGTTACGTCCAATAATAATAAATTATTATCACTATCGCCATTAACCAGTTGGTGAGCAGTCTGGGCAGCACCTAAAGCAACTACCTCATCTGGATTCAGACGGCAAAGTGGCTGCTTAGCAAAAAACTCAGTCACGACTTGCTGTACGGCAGGCATACGAGTCGAACCGCCCACTAAGATAACTTCATCTAGATCTGTAGTAGATAACTTGGCATCGCGTAGGACTTGTTCACACACACTGAGCGTACGGCGACTAACAGGCTCTACGATAGTTAGTACATCTGTACGGCTTAATACGCCTTGATAAGACTGACCATTAACAACCACATTGATGTCCACTTGCTCAGCGTCAGTCAATGCTTGTTTATAAGTTTTGGCTTGTTGAGCTAGTATTGATTTGTCATGCAGGCTTACGTCTTTTGGATCGATATTTAATTGTTTAATGATCCAATTGGTAATAAGACGATCAATATCGTCACCGCCTAGTGCGCTATTACCACCAGTTGCTAATACTTCAAAGACGCCATCGGTAAGCTTTAAGATAGAGACGTCAAAAGTACCACCGCCCAAATCATAGATTAAGTAATAGCTCTCTTTTTTATTGTCTTCTGATGATTGGTCAAGACCATAAGCGACTGCCGCCGCTGTTGGTTCATTGAGTAAGCGAAGTACGTTGATACCCGCTGCTTGAGCGGCATCTTTGGTTGCTTGACGCTGTGCTTCATCAAAATAAGCGGGAACCGTAATCACGGCACCTTCAATGCTATCTGCAGGTAAGGCGCTTGCTGCACGTTGCTCAAGAGCGGCTAAGATACGCGCTGATACTGCAACAGGAGAAATCTCACCTTGAGCAGTTACAAAGGCGGGCATATCATCTTTATTACCAGACAACTCATAAGGATGAGAGAATTTGATATCAGCTTGACTACGACCCATAAAACGCTTAGCCGAGACGATCGTATTTTTTGGATCATCCGCTAAATGCGCTAGGGCATCATAGCCAACCAATGGCGTACCAGTCGCTGGATAATAGACAACAGACGGTAATAATGTATCTGTCGCTGACCCTGCCTCTAAGACTTGTGCCTTACCTGAACGCACCACAGCAACCAACGAGCGTGTAGTACCGAGGTCGATGCCCAAGCCAAATTTATGTTGGTGAGGTTGAGCGCTTTGATTGGGTTCAGCAATTTGCATTAAAGACATAAGGATAACTCAGAGATAAAATGAATAAGTGAAATGGAGCAAATATAGCATATGTAGTACGAGAGCTTAACATCGGTAATCTCATTCCATAAAGAGGATAGATTCTGATAGTTTAATGCGCTTAGACTCAAAGATTATACGGTATCAAGGTCACTATTTTAACCAAATATATAGAATTTAGCTTGATAGTGAGAGCCATAACCACAGATATTTAGACGTATAAGTCATCGTCATCTGAATGCGATGAATTTGCAACATCATCAAGCCCAGTTGTCACATCAGCATTTAGCTTAACTAAAAATTTTAGTTTCTGTGTCGCATCAATCGCTGTTTGCCAATCTTGATTTTGATAAGCATTATTAAAGCGTTCAGATTGCTTTGCTAGGCGCTCTGTAATTTGAGGGTGTAATTGCTGCAAGGCTGCAAGATCTTTGTCTTCGATAGCATCATCTAGATCCATACGCATCTGCATCGCATCTTCTAAAAAGTCCAAGTCTGCGATTGAGTGCTCTATGTTTTGTGCTTGATCTGCCATGTCTAATAAATAACCAGCACGACTATCAGGAGCGCTTAGAGTCTGATACGCTTGATTGATTAAAGCCGACGCTTTTTCAGACTGCAACTGTGCTTGAACCATATCGGTCTGATTTTTGGCAACATTATCAGGATGATAGCGTTTCTGCAGCAAGCGCAAACGTTGCTCTAGATTGCTTTGGTTGATTTCAAATTGTACAGGCTGCTCAAATAGGGCAAAGAAGTTATCAAACTGTGGTTCTGAAGTAATATCTGTCATAATCTGATGCCTTGCTTTTTTATTTATTTTTGAAGTCATGACCTAGCTAAGAATACTGAATCGCTTGGCTATTCAACTACATTAACCTTTCTTCATAGCGATAGTAGAGATACTGCACTATTTTTATGCAAGTTTGTTGAAGCACAAATCTATCAGTTTTCAGCCATTGAACCATTAAACTGTGAAAGACTCACCGCAACCACATTCACCTTTCTGGTTAGGGTTGGTGAATTTAAAGCCTTCGTTTAGACCTTCTTTTTCATAATCCATTAACAAGCCGTCTAAATATACTAGGCTTTTAGGATCAATAAAGATGCTAACGCCGCGACTTTCATAACGCGTATCGTTTTCATCAGGGGTATCTACAAACTCTAAAACGTAAGCCAAGCCCGAGCAACCCGCCGTACGGATACCAACTCGAATGCCTTCGCCTTTGCCGCGATTGTCCAAAAAGTCTCGAACATGCTGAGCGGCGCGTTCTGTCATTTCAATCATGCCAACTCCCATTGACTATTAATCATAAATATCAATAAAAAAATCTAGATAAACTGACAACCAGAATTACAAGATTGCCAAAACAATAGGCTTGCGACTATTAGAAAACAAAAGGTGACAATTACATAAGTGTCATTGTCACCTCTTTAGCGTCAGTAGCGATTACACATTGCTACTTTAGCGTTGCTAGTACAACGTAGCGCATACGCTAGCAGGTTTAACCTAGCTTAGATCACAGCTTCTTCTGCTGGAGCTGCTACGCCATGCTTACTTTTATAGTCGCTAATAGCGGCTTTGATGGCGTCTTCTGCAAGTACAGAGCAATGCACTTTTACTGGTGGTAATGCTAGCTCTTGAGCGATATCGTTGTTTTTGATTTCGCCAGCTTGATCCAAGCTCTTGCCTTTTAGCCACTCAGTAACAAGCGAGCTTGAAGCAATCGCTGAACCGCAGCCATAAGTCTTGAAACGTGCATCTTCGATAATGCCATTATCGTCGACTTGGATTTGTAGACGCATTACATCACCACATGCTGGGGCACCGACCATACCGGTACCAACGTTTTTGGCGTTTTTATCAAGATTACCAACGTTGCGTGGGTTTTCGTAATGATCAATAACTTGGTCACTATAGGCCATGGGGTTTTCTCCTAGTTAGATGATGAGTAGTCGTTTATCAACTTTAAATGTCTAACTACTCATCGATAATTGGGGTCAAACGCTTAATTTAATTGTCTGATCAATTGTTTAATAAATATATATATTGCTAGCTATACTAAAAAGCTATATTAGAAATTAATGCTCAGCCCACTCGACTGAGTTTAAATCAACACCTTCTTGGTACATATCCCAAAGTGGTGATAGGGCACGTAATTTATCAACAGCTTCATGCATCTGTTTGATAACAGTATCGATGTCTTCGTCAGTAGTATAACGGCCAAAGCTAAAGCGGATTGAGCTATGTGCCAATTCATCTGGACGACCGATTGCACGTAGTACATATGATGGCTCAAGCGTTGCTGAGGTACAGGCTGAACCTGATGATACCGCTAGGTCTTTAAGTGACATCATCAATGACTCGCCTTCAACGAAGTTAAAGCTGATGTTTACGATGTTTGGTACGCTATTCTCAAGATCACCATTTAAATAAATCTCTTCGATGTCTTGTAGGCCATCCCAAAGTTTTTGACGTAATTTGGCTGCATGTGCATGGTCAGCTTCATAGCTTTCATTAGCTAAAGCAAATGCTGCGCCTAGACCAACGATCTGATGCGTTGGTAGTGTACCTGAACGCATACCGCGCTCATGACCACCGCCATGTTGCTCAGCTTTCAAGCGGATACGTGGCTTACGACGAACAAACAATGCGCCGATACCTTTAGGGCCATATGCTTTATGGCCTGAGAAGCTCATCAAATCAATTTTCATTTCTTCAAGATTGATTTTTACTTTACCAACAGACTGTGCGCCATCAACATGGAAAACTACGCCAGCTTCGCGAGTGATTTCACCAATCGCTGCAACATCAGTAATAGTACCAAGCTCATTGTTTACCATCATAAGTGATACTAAAATCGTATCATCACGTAGTGCTTCTTTTACTTGCTCTGGCAGGATAAGACCTGTGCTTGGCTGTGGTTCAAGATACGTAATCTCAAAACCTTCCTGCTCAAGCTCACGGCAAGTATCTAATACAGCTTTGTGCTCAATTTTACTGGTAATGATATGTTTGCCACGAGACTGATAGAAATGTGCTGCACCTTTAATAGCTAGGTTGTCAGACTCAGTTGCGCCAGAAGTAAAGACGATTTCGCGTGGATCAGCGTTGATTACTTCAGCAACTTGACCGCGAGCAGTTTCTACTGCTTCTTCCGCTTGCCAGCCGTAACCATGTGAGCGTGAAGCTGGGTTACCAAAGACACCATCTAC
Source organism: Psychrobacter proteolyticus (assembly GCF_039762275.1). Taxonomy (GTDB): domain Bacteria; phylum Pseudomonadota; class Gammaproteobacteria; order Pseudomonadales; family Moraxellaceae; genus Psychrobacter; species Psychrobacter proteolyticus_C. The sequence continues at coordinate 220,427 of NZ_JBDLOB010000001.1, forward strand.
AGTCAAATACTCGCTCATTTTAGCAGCTACTGATTTAGCAACTGGGGTAGTGGCGGCATAATCTAAGTATATAAGGTTGTTATGTTGGCTCATGCTGGGTTTGCCTCGCTGTTCGATAGAGTAATAGTATTAATGTCTTTTATGGAAATATCTTTTGTAGAGGTGTGCTGACGCTCTGAGACTGACTGCACGTTTTCCATATCTAATAATTGCGCTAATGTTATATTTTTCAAGTACTGTTCGATATGATTTGATAGTGCACACCACAGATCGTGAGTTAGGCACATTGTACCACCTTGACAGTCACCGCGTCCTTCACATTGCATCGCGTTCACTGACTCATCAACCGCAGATATGATGCTCATCACATCTATCTCATTCAATGGCTTAGCTAAGTGATAACCACCTGCAGCACCGCGAATACTCGTGACAAGGCCGCGTTTGCGGAGTTTAGAAAATAACTGTTCAAGATACGAGATTGAAATCGATTGCCGTTTGGCGATATCGGATAATGATACAGCACTGTCTTGTTGGCTGGTCTGTAATGCCAAATCTAATAATGCGGTAACAGCGTATCTGCCCCGAGTAGTCAAACGCATGTGTTATCTCCAAACTTGATATCATTTATGTTTAACAACGATCTTAGCCAAAAAATTTAATAAATACTCATAAGGTAAAAAGAGCAATCAATAATACGTCAGCTAAGTTTTGTCTTATCGTTATTGAACAACAGATGATTAACCCGATGTGTGCAACGATTAAGGTAATTATACTTAATCCCGAGTAATTTAGTCAAGATTAAAGTGTGGTTCAATGGTTAATCAAGCTTATTGCTGTAATTGATAAAAACAATGATGTCTAGAAGAGATATATGAGTGAGACATAAGCAGCTTAATTTGTCTGCTCAGATATATTTAATGAAATAAAAAATAAGCGTTCAATATCTATAGAAGACATTGAACGCTTATTTATAGGTAATTCAGCGAACCAAAACTAGTTCATCAGTAGTGCGATGACTGAGCCGATCATAATGACGAGGGCGACAACAGTGACAATCATCAACGTTTTTTGCTTGCTCTGAAGCTCTCTCACGGTTGTTTCAAGTTCACGGTTTTTAATGGTCAAGGTATTAATCTGTGTTTGCTGTTCTTTAATACGCAGTTTGTAGTTGTTCTTTTTTTCTTCTAAATCAGCTTCGGTAGGTTTGGCTTTAGTCTTGCCACCCTTTATCTTTTTGATCAGCCCCTGAATCAAGCTGCCAAGCCCAAGTTGCATAATAAACTGTTTGACCAGTTGTACTTGAATCGACTCACCGCGCATCTGTAGCTTTTCAGTGGTTTCGCTATCATGAGTCGTGATGGCGTTGATAACTTGAATGCTGTAGGCATTGATAACCACGTCAGGCTCACTACGACCAATCGGCAGCTGGGCATCTAGTAACACACCTTTGGTACTAAAGGTGGCAAATACTTCTACATGCGGTAAATACAGGCGAAGCGCCACCACGGTGCCTTGCTTGGCGAGCGGATAAGCGGCCTTACGCAGTTCAGGATCCAAACGTAACAGTAATGTCAGCGCCGACTCGATAAATACTAAAATGATATTAAGAAAAGAGTGAGACAACGTAGAACGCTTCATGTAAGTAATCCGTTTTTTATTTAGCAAGTTTTAGATATTTAGCAAACAGAAGTCTGTATTTGCCCAAGACTTGCAGTGATATTTTGCTTATAGTAACGTCTTTATAATAAAAAGTAACGCTAGTTTCTGTAGTGGCTAAACTATTACATTACAATTTAGCAGTCAATAAAGACACTCTTATTTATGACTAGCAATATACAAACTTAATGTATAGCAATGCACAGACGGCAATTGACAAATCTGTCAAAGCGTAGAAAATAGGAAAGCCAATCGTCTCAGTTATGCAGAGCCACTTATATATAAATTCCTAACGCTTTGCGTAACATTAGGTGTCAAATACGTAGTGTAGAGCACAAAAATATGTAAAATCGCTTGCGCTCCTTATGCTGCCTTGATATAAAGACGATAACAAAGAAGAACCTGTTAATGCGCCAGTTAGGTAGTTTTTATTGCGTAAGCACCATGAGAGCGTTACAATACTTGGCGTGAGCATTTATTACCCCCTTAAACTTGAAGGAAATTTTATGAATAAGTCAGAATTAATTGATAGCATCGCAGACAAAAGTGGTCTAAATAAAACCCAAGCTGGTGATGCACTAAACGCTGTTATGGAAAGTGTTGGCGAAGCGCTAGAAGCTGGCGATAGCATCTCATTAGTTGGCTTTGGTACTTTCAGTGTGAAAGACCGTAAAGCACGCACTGGTCGCAACCCTAAGACTGGCGAAGAGCTAAGCATTCCAGCAAGCAAAGTACCAAGCTTCAAAGCTGGTAAAAACTTAAAAGAGCGCTTGAACTAAGCCGATTTTTTAAGCATAAAATGATAGTCGGTGGTCTATAGCTGAAGTAATGAGCTAACCATCGAAGAGAGCACCTAATATTTAGGTGCTTTTTTTATCGCTATAGTTTGTATCATGCGTCGTGAATATTTTGAGTCTGCATGAAAAATCACGTATCATAGGGCGCGCGATAGGTGTGTCATTTAAGTCAGATTTCTTTAGTAAATTTTGTTTTTTACTATAAAATGCATACGCTCTTACTCTTACCATTGCGAGCTTAGATAGCACTGATATTGGCAGGTTGCACTCAACAGCTCCCAACAGTATTACAATGGTTTTTCATCAATATAGGTTAATAAAGCAGAGATAACTATGGATAAATTGCGCGATTTCTTAAAAAGCTGGCCAGGTCGCATTTTATTGATTTTATGCCTATCGCCGCTCGCTCTCTTGGGTGTCGAAAGCTATTTTGGCGGCAACGTCGATCCCAACCAGATTGCGCAGGTAGGTGAGGCAAGCGTAGGACTGTCCGAGTATCAAGCTGCTGTCAATAGCCGTCGTTCTGAAGTACTAGAGCAAGTCGAAGATGCCAGCTTATTGAATGAAGATGTGCTTCATGAGCAAGTATTAAAGGGTCTAATCGACCGTACGTTGTTAGAGCAGCAAGCAGGCAAGCTTGGTATGACAGTCTCTGATGACACGATCAATCGTCTGCTGCGTCAAGAAGAAATATTCCAAGATGCAGAAGGTAACTTTTCAAACGATCAGTTCTCAAACTTCTTGCGTCAGCGCGGCATGACCAAAAACCAGCTATTTGCAGAATTTCGCAATCAGTTAAGCCTGGATCAACTAAACGCTAGTATCGTTGGTACGGCTGTCTATCCTATGCAAGCTGTTAGTCAATTGATTGACTTGCAACTTGAGTCGCGCAACGTTTGGGTGCATCGTTTTAATTGGCAAGATTATGCTGACAAAGTTAAGCTTAGCAAAGCAGATATTCAGTCCTACTATGATGCCAACAAAGACACATTGAAAAGTGCAGCGATGGTTGACTTGGCTTATATTCAGCTAAGCCCGCAAACTATCAAGGTTGATGAAGTAACCGCAGAAGAATTGCAGCAGCAGTATGAAGCATATAAGCAGAGCATTTCGGCTACTGATGAGCGTAAAGTCAGTCAGATTCTGTTTACTGGTAAAGATGCTAAAACAAGAGCAGATAAAGTCAAAGCACGTCTGAATAAAGGTGAAGCTTTTGCTGCGCTTGCTAAAGCAGAGTCGGACGATCCATCAGGTGAAACAGGGGGTGATATCGGACGCTTTAATCCGTCAGTGTTTGGCAGTGATGCAGATACTGTACAAGAGGCACTAGAAGGGTTGAGCGTTGGTGATGTGACTGCACCTATCAAAACCAGCTTTGGTTATCAGATATTTACGGTTACTGAAGACAATGGCAAAAAGATTCCAAGCCTAGACAGTATGCGTGATGAGCTGACTGCGAAAGCAAAAGAGTATAAACGTCAGGAAATCTATGCTGATAAAGTGACATCAATCAATGATTTGGCAGCAGATGGTTTCAGTATTGAAGATATTGCACAGCAAGAAAACGTCAGTCTAAAGCGTATCAAAGATTATCGTAAAGTGAACAACAAATCAGCACTGCCGCAACCAGCTGTGGTTAAACAGGCCTTTGATGAGTTTACTATTCAAGATCAGGCGGTAACGGCAGGCGTAGAAGTTGGCAACGGTACCGTATGGTTACAGCCAAGCAATTATCGTCCTACTAAGACGCTTGCTCTAGCAAATGCAACTCCAAGAATCACTCAAATACTCCGTCAGCAGAAAGCGACAGCATTAGCTTTAAAAGATGCTAAAGCATTGGCTGCTGGTATCAAGACGCCATCTGATATCAGTAAGCAATCGGTTAGTTTCCAAGCACTGGGTGAGATTAACCGTCAAACGACGCAGCTAACAGACAAAGAGCGCGGATTGGCATTTAGCCAGCAAGCTGCTGATAATGGTGTCGTTGCGATTGCTAGTGAGACTGAGATGGGTGCAACGCTACTGGTTGGAGACCATATTAAAACTGAGCAGCAGTCGCCACTGTCTGATATGCAACGAGCGCAAACAGCCAGTATTATCCGTGACAATTTAGGCCAAGATCAGTTGCAAGACTATTTGGACTATCTACGTATGGTGTATACGGTTGAGATTAATGAAAGCAACATGGCAAACGCGCAAGGACGCTAAGTATTTGTTAGATTATTATTCTTATTTTTAGACGTAAAAAAGCCACTGTATCAATTAATACAGTGGCTTTTTTTTGGATGATGCTTTAACGACAACTATCACGAATATGATATAGACTAAAAATCAGTCGCAGTGACAAATACAATTGCTGCGACTAATCCCAGTCTTAAACTAATAGGTGATTGTTTAATGGCGGAAATGGCGCATACCCGTGAATACCATCGCGATACCATGCTCATTAGCAGCAGCAATAGTTTCATCATCACGCATAGAGCCACCTGGCTGAATGATAGCAGAGATACCTACTTCAGCAGCATTGTCGATGCCATCACGGAAAGGGAAGAACGCATCTGATGCCATAACAGCACCTTCAGTTGCTAGTCCAGCATGTTCTGCTTTGATAGCAGCAATACGTGCTGAGTTAACGCGGCTCATTTGGCCTGCGCCAACACCGATAGTACGTTGGCCTTTTGCGTAGACAATGGCATTAGATTTGACGTATTTTGCCACGTTCCAGCTGAACAGTAGATCTGCCACTTGCGCTTCAGTTGGTTGTACATCAGTGACGATTTTTAGGTCGTTAGCAGTGATTAAACCAAGGTCTTGCTCTTGTACCAGTAAGCCACCGTTAACGCGCTTGTAGTCAAGTTGGATATCACGCTGATCTGGTGCTGGTAGCTCGCCGCATACCAAGACGCGTACGTTTTTCTTAGTAGCAGTCGCTTCAAGTACACCGTCTTCGATACTAGGTGCAATGATTACTTCTACGAACTGATTGTCGATAATGGCTTTTGCCGCAGCAAGCGTCAACGGACGGTTGAATGCAATGATACCGCCAAAAGATGATTCAGGATCGGTACTAAAAGCAGTACGATATGCCGCTACTTGGTCATTATTAACCGCGACACCACAAGGGTTGGCATGCTTAACAATAACGCAAGCAGGCGCGCTGAAAGCTTTAACGCACTCAAGCGCAGCATCGGTATCAGCGATGTTATTATAAGACAATGCTTTGCCTTGCAGTTGCTTAGCCGTTGCGATTGAGGCTTGTTTGCTTTTTAAAGGCTGGTTTTCAGTATAGAAAGCCGCGTTTTGATGCGGGTTTTCGCCGTAGCGTAGGTCTTGTGCTTTTTCAAGCTGTACATTGAATGTACGTGGGAAGTTTTCTGGTTCTTGAGTTTCGTTGACACGGCTACCTAAGAAGTTTGCAATCATACCGTCGTACTGTGCAGTATGCTCAAACGCCTTTACTGCCAAATCATAACGTAAAGCAGTCGTCAGTTCAGTACCACCATCTAAGGCGTTAAGTACACGGTCATAATCAGCTGGATCAGTGACGATACCCACATGAGCGTGGTTTTTCGCCGCTGAACGTACCATGGTAGGGCCACCAATATCGATGTTTTCGATAGCGTCGTTCATAGTTACGTCAGCACGTGCGATCGTTTCAGCAAACGGATATAAGTTCACGACGACCAAGTCGATACGTTCGATCGCATGATCACTCATTACTGCATCATCTGTACCACGGCGTCCTAGAATACCACCGTGAATCTTAGGATGTAGCGTTTTAACACGGCCATCCATCATTTCAGGAAAGCCTGTGTAATCTGATACTTCAGTCACGTCGACGTTGTTTTCTGTGAGCAAGCGATAAGTACCGCCAGTAGATAATAAACCAAAACCTGCTTTGAGAAGGCCTTGAGCAAACTCGACGATATTAGACTTATCGGAGACCGATAGTAGGGCAAGTGGGGTTGTACTCATAAGAAATTTTCCATAAAAAAAGCCTGACGTAAACGTCTGGCAAGGTGATGATGACAATGGTATGCCGTATCATGATAGATAAAGCGCGGAACATTTAATTGCCATACATAATGATAGTCAATGATGGGTAAGCTCATATAACAATGTTACATTAAATCATAGGTTTTCATTTTTTTGCGCAAAGTGCCTCGATTTAGACCTAGTATCTGAGCACATTTGGTTTGGTTGCCTCTTGTTTTTTCTAGGACGACAGATAGGAGAGGCTCTTCGACTTGCTTTAAAATCAGCTCATATAAATCAGTGGGCATCTCATCTCCTAGCATCGCAAAGTACTGACGTACCACACGCTCTACATGAACTCGTAGAGGTTGCTGCGCACTACTTGTATAGTTTTGATTAGCAAAATCAAAGCCGTGCGTAGGTGGTTGGTATTCGTCTTTATTATAATCGGCAGGGTGCTCAGAGCTTTTAGCAAAATGATTGGCATTATGCTGTGCATGAGGTGCCATAAAATAATATCCTTGAGATGAAGAAAAATTCTGATTGTGAGGGGTCAGAACCATAGTATATCAAATTAATATCGCCTAGCGCTGATAGATTCATCGTTATCTTGGCTATCACGGTTTAATTGAAAGTGAATTTACGGTATGTTTTCTACTCACGCTTATTTATATATGACACCCTACTTTAATAAAGAGCGGTCATAGTGATGTCGCGAATCTGCGCATTAGCGACAGGGATAGTGAATAGTAGCTGTCTATCTGTATTGGCAGCTAACTGACTTTGCTTGCCTAATAAATAATCGTTTGGATCCGCAATGAACTCTCCAATAAGCCCGTCTTTACCATAAACGCTTATTTTTACATTTGGGTATAGTTGTGCTTGCGGGCTGCCGTTACTTAGAGTAGCGCCTATATCGCTAAATGTACCAGCGGTTTTAATCTGACTGCTTCTATGAAAGGTATTGCTGATGGTAAGCACTGATAAGTCTGCACTAGGCAAGCTGCAGGCAGCGACAGAGCATATTGATTGGAGACGCTGAGCATAAGCTGGGTTTTTGACTAAATTTTCTAAGTTAAAAATAACATACTGTGCCGCGAGTAGGAGTGCTAGAACCAAACAACCTAATATCCATAATAATGATGCAATTGAACGTGTCGTTTGGGTTGGTGCAAACGGTAGCTGTGTTTTTCTTAAACGTTCGTCGGCAACAGGGTCTTCATCTTTAACGGGTACTCCCATATCAGACAGAAGCTGTGATAAGTCTGTATCATCTGGTGGTGTTTCTTCGTCTTTATTTTGTTCTTCTAATAGTTTTTGCAGCCATGAATTGTTATCAGTACTCTCAACATTGGCATGAATATCATTGGCCGCTGCCGAGCTGAGCATGTCCTGTGTTGATGAGGATGCTGATATTGTACTAGTAGATGGTTTCTTTATTGATGGATTAGGGCTAGGGCTTTTGATAGTTTCTTTAGAAGAGGGTACTTTTGGTTTTTCTGTGGTTGCTACGCTAGGACTGGTATTACTGGCTTGAGTCAACCATGCATCCATGCTATCTAATGAGTCATACTCTTGAACGTTCTCTTCTGGATCGTCTATATCCATATCATCATAAATTAAGTCATCATGAATCAAAATATCAGATGATTTTTTCTTACTGATTGAAGGTGTAGGGCGATTTGGCACATTTTGAGGGTTATGCTGATTGCTACTAGTAGTCGCTTTTTGCTCATTCGAAATTGGTTGAGTTTGAGCTTTTTGTTGAGCAGGAATGTTTTTTTGTGATGTTGGCTTTTGAATGACCTCAGAATTTACCACAAGGTGCTTATTGACCAAAAAGCTTTGCTGGCACCGATCACAGCTGATGGTAGCATTGACTTGATTCAGTTGAGTTTGTTTAACGCTATAGCAAGTTTGGCAATGGGGGCATTGGGTTTTTATTGGTGTGGTCATAGAGGCGAATCCAAAAAAGTATGGTTATCAATACCGCTTAGCCACTCACCAATAGCTGCCCACAATACTCATTGTACTTTTTAAATTTCGATAAATTATGGGCAAAGATAGAGTGGCGTCAAACACATAACATTTGACTGCCCTCTATCGTAACAGATGTAATTAAATGTTGCTAGCTGGTAAATGTACCTGATAAACGCTGCCAATGTTGGTCTTCTTGCGCAGTAAAAGCATGCTTAGGATCCAGTGCAAAATATGGCTGATAAGCTTCAGTGACTTGCTCGGTTTGTGACTCAATCAAACCTGCCAATACGATACGGCCCTTTGGCGCAATCAGTGTTGCAAAGTAAGGTGCTAAACCAATAAGCGGCTTTGCTAGAATATTGGCAACGATCACTTCTACAGGCAACACATCATGTTGCGAGCAGTACTCTGTAAATTCTTCTGGCAAAAATGCCTGTAAACGATCGCCTACATTGTTGCGTACCGCATTCTGATTGGTAGCAAGTACCGCCTGCGGGTCAATATCGACTGCATATACCTGACGTGCACCCAATAGCAAAGCAGCAATCCCTAGAATGCCTGAACCACAACCGTAATCGATAACCACTTTGTCTGTTAGGTCTTGCTCTGTTAGCCAGTCTAGGCACAGGCGAGTCGTAGCATGATAGCCAGTACCAAATGCCAAGCCAGGATCCATAATTATATTGGTGGCTTCAGGGTTAGGCGGCGTTAGCCAGTCAGGTACAATCCATAAGTCATTAGCACATTCGATAGGATGATAGTTGCTCATCCACTCGCGCTCCCAGTCCTTATCATCAACAGCCGTTAGCCAAATACGAGTAGCCTGTACTTGTGCAGCAATTTCATGACTTAATTGCTCAACCGCTTGACGACTACCAGCATCAGTAGTCGCATCAAATAGCCCTGTTAGTATCACTTCATCCCAAAGCGGTGATTCACCTGGAAGTGGCTCAAACAGAGGTTGATCGCCAGCATCGTCTAAAGCTATTGATAATGCGCCTGCTTCTAATAAAAGCGCTTCAGCCAAGTCGACGTTTGATTTTTCGCATTGTAAATGCAGTTGTTGCCATGCCATAAAGATAACCTTAAGCGGAAATAAAAATAAGTGTAGGTGTTAGGGGTTGCCCTAGATGAATCTACATACAATGAAATGTATGCTGTATATAGATGTTTTAACTAATGAATCTAAAATGTGCAGATATCAGCTATTAGCGCAATGCTTGTTTTGCTTCATTGACCACGCGTGAGTTACCCTGAGCTTGTCCTGATTGCAATATAACTTGCCATAGTGCTCGTCTACGACTGCTATCTTGAGAGACGCTAAGACCACGACGTGCCATTGCTTCTGCTTTACGAGGCTGGTTCTTTTTTAATGCTACTTGTGCCAAATAGAAGTATACCGCCGATGATTTGGGCGCTAGACGCTGTGCACGGGTAAAGCTGCTCTCGGCATTAGTTAGATTGCCCGCTTTCAACTGACTGATACCTACTTGCATCAAATTGCGAAATGCGGGTAGATTACTATTGTTGCTGGCAGATTGTTGAGTACGCTGCTGCGAGTTTCTTCTAGCGTGCTCAAGTAACTCATTATGCGACGGTACCGATGGTTCAGAGATGATATAGTCGTTACGAGAAGGCGCAATGATAACGGGGTCAGGCTGTGTTATTTCTGGAGCAGGAGGCGTAAATACAGGTGTCTCTTGCGTTAACGGATTTGGTGTTTCGGACTGTTCAACCGCATCGTAAGGCTCGGTTGGATAGTTGCTTTGATCATTCGCTTCCGTGACAGGCGCTTGAGCAGTTGTCGTTGATGGCACGGTCGGTTGTGACGTTGGTAATGTTTGAACAGGCGTGGTTTGCACTGTGGTCGATGTGCTAGGTGCCGTCTGACAAGCACTTAGACTTAGCATGCCAACGATCGCGCTGGCTGCAAGTAAGGCATTGCTTGACGTAATTTTATTACGCCATAGGATTATGGTTTGTTTTACTGAAGTAGTTGTCCATAAAGATGACACCATCATGTTAAAACCTTTTTTAAATATTAAAAGCTAAATATCAAAAACACTATTAGAACCACTCAATAGCTAGAGCTATTCAACAGCTAGAGCTATTCAACAGCTAGAACCATTCAACAGCTAGAACCATTCAACAGCGCGGTCGTACCAAGTATCAGCACGGTCTTCATCACCTTCACTTTGCTCGCTGCTACCTTCTGCACCATCAGATTCAACAGCTTCACCATTTGGAATTTCTAAACCTTCGCGGCGACGTTGTTGATTGATATCACCTTGCTGGTTCTGAAACTGTGTCTGTTCACGAGCGCGATCTTGCTGATACAGGCTCAGCGCACAACTGCTGGCTTCTTCTGGTAGGTGAGCTGACATTACTGGTAGGTAGCGAGCGTTAGCACAGCGCTCATTAGACAGTTTGCCTGAATTGTTCTCTAGCCATAACCACTCGATACCTTCTGGCTCTGGTAGAGCAACCGGAGTCAGCTTTAGGCGTTTCATATAATCTACCCAAACTGGTAAGGCGCCAGTACCACCACTCAAGCCAATCGGTTTATTATCATCACGACCAACCCAAACGACACTCACATAGTTACCACTATAACCTGCAAACCAAGCATCACGGTAGTCGTTTGTTGTACCTGTTTTTCCGGCTAGGTTTAAATTACTGCCGAGTGATTGGGCGCGTCTGGCCGTACCATTTGAGACGACTTGCTGTAATGCATAGTTGGTCAAAAAGTTGGTTTCAGGTGGAATGCTACGCTGAGTGTTAAGCCCAGTACGCTGTAAGATACGGCCGCGATCATCAATGACCGTACGAATACTATGAATAGGAGTGCGGAAACCACCAGTGGCAAATACTTGGTAAATACCAAGCATGTCCATCGGACTCAAATTAACTGAGCCTAACAATGCTGATGGGTAAGGTGGGATTTTTTCTTTGATACCCATGCGCTGTAATTGCTTAGCAAAGGTATTAACGCCGAACTCCATACCTAAGCGTACTGCCGCTTGGTTATACGATTGAGACAGTGCCGTGGTAAATGGTACATAGCCATGATCACGGTTGTCGTAGTTTTTAGGGTTCCAGTCAGTACCGTCGTTTAGATTGACCGTAATAGGGGAGTCATCTACTGAACTGGCCAAGTTGTAACGACCGCTCTCAAGCGCAGTCATATAAATGATAGGCTTCAGCAACGAGCCAACTTGGCGTTTGGCATCGACCGCGCGGTTAAACCCTGTAAATTCACTACCACTACCCACAACAGATACTAGCTCGCCAGTCTCAGGATTAGCACTGACTAACGCGCCTTGTAAATCCTTAGTTTTGCTACTGTTGCGACGTAGCTCACCAAGTTTTCTATCAACGGCTTTGTCTGCGGCCAATTGAGCGATAGGGTCTAGAGTACTGATAATAATCAGACCTTCGTTCTTGAGGTCATCAGAATAATAAACGGTATTTAGCTCACGTTTGACAATATCTAAGAAGTCAGGGAACTGACTTTTGCCTTCAGCAGGCTTATCCACAATACCAAGCGGTTGTTTCAATGCTTTGTCATAGTCTTCTTGGCTCAATGTGCCCATGGTCAGCATATTGTTAAGTACCACATCACGGCGTGCTTTTGAATCGTTTGGATTGCGACGTGGGTTATAGATACTTGGGCCTTTTGCCATACCAACCAGCATCGCTTGCTGATCTAAGCGCAGCTCATTAAGAGGTTTGTCAAAATAAAACTGCGATGCCAAACCAAAACCATTAATAGAGCGATTGCCATTTTGACCCAAATAAATCTCGTTCAAATAGGTCTGTAAAATTTCATCTTTGCTGTAATGCAGCTCAAGTAACACGGCCATCAATGCTTCATTGGCTTTGCGTTTGATAGTGCGATCTGAGTTGAGATAGAAGTTTTTGATCAGCTGCTGAGTGATGGTCGAGCCACCTTGTCTAGCACCACCAGTAAAGTTATTGATTACGGCACGGGCGATACCACGTACTGATACCCCTTTGTGCTCATAAAACGCGCGATCTTCGGTAGCGATAAGGGCATCAATTAACGGCTGAGGCACTTCGTCCAAAGACACAACCATCCGATCTTCATTGCTGTCTGGATAGATACCACCGATACTGACGGGCTCTAGACGAATGATGCCGCTCTTGGCAGGCAGGGTACTCTGGATAGATTCTATTTTATTGCCAGAAATCGTCATTTTGATGACTTGCTCGGCATCTTTATCATTAGCACTATACGTAAAGCCGCGCGTGTGAATAAAGTAAGTATTGCCTGTCCGATGATAGGTACCCGTGCGGTCATAAGCTTTGTTGCTTTGATAATTGAGCAACTCTAGCCATGTCTTCATTGTATCTCTATCAACATTGGCGCCTTGGTACAGCTCAAGCGGCTGCGAATACACTTTGGCTGGAATGTCCCAGCGCTTGCCCTCAAACTTATGAGTAATGGTGCGATCAAGTTTGATCAAATACAGTGCCAATAGCACCATGCCTGCGATAATGATAATTAATAGCAGACTACTAAAAACCAAGCCGCGCTGCTGCGAGGGTAGCGTGTTCATAGCAGACTTAGATGACGCTGATAACTTGGTATTTGGTAACTTGTAATTAGGTTTTTGCACGGATGTCGCACCATTTTTGGATAAAAAACTGCCTCATAATGACGCAAATTGACAAATTTTTCAATCTATCATCGTCAACACAGGCATTTATTGGTCGTAGACCATGAGCGATGGTACTGCTCATAGCGATGGCTTATAGTATAATCCCTATTAAAATACCGATACTTGTAATAAAGCGTCAGTCACTTTCAATCTGGTAGATAAACGCCATATAAGATAACAATTTACGATTGCCCTCACGATGTATTTTGTATGAATTCGCTGTTGCTAATTGTTTGCTATTAGCCGTCCGTTATCAATATTATGCTACTAGCGGTAGTGATATTTATGTGATTAAAAACGGCTCTATTGCATGACGTACAGTACAGTCAATACGAGCAAGTTTGCTTTAAATGAATGCATTTTAAGCAAGCCTGTCAAAGGAAGTAAGCGCGACTATGTCTAGTATCCCATCATCAGTATCATCTGCTACCAATCATTCTTATGAAGACACTTCTATCATCGAAGGCTTAGTGCTTCCGTTGGCTGACCACTGTTTTCACTGCGGTGACCCCGTACCTCAGCCACCGTTTTATGCTGAGATATTAGGTCAGTCACGAGAGATGTGTTGTATGGGCTGTCAATTAGCTGCCCAAAGCATAGTAGAGGCTGGTCTTGAGCAATATTATCTTGACCGTTCAGAGATTAACCGTACGGCAAGTTTGCCAACTCAGCTGACGCGCCTCGAGGTCTATGATCATGACGAGATAAAATCACAGTTCGTTTACGCGCAAGATGGGATGTCAGTAGCAGAGCTGTCTGTTAATAACTTACGCTGTGCTGCCTGTACTTGGCTGATTGAGTCGCGTCTCGATGAGTTAGAGGGTATTGGTAAATGTCAGGTAAATTTGACCAACCAGCGTATGCGGGTTATTTGGGATGAAGATAAGTTACCTATCAGTCGTATTCTAGCGGTCATCAATGAAATCGGCTACGAAGCCAAGCCTTATCGCCAAGATACTCATGAAGCAATGCTGGCACGTCATAATAATCAAATGCTATTGCGTCTCGGCATCGCTGCACTAGGTTCGATGCAAGCGATGATGTATGCCGTTGCGCTTTATTTTGGTGAATATAGCGACATGTTGATATTCCAACGTGACTTTTTGCGTTGGGTGTCTTTATTTGTGAGCACGCCTGTTTTTTTCTATGCTGGTATTCCTTTTTTTACCTCTGCATGGTCAGCAATTCGTGCCCGCCAAGTCAATATGGATGTGCCTGTTAGTCTTGCCTTGATTATCACCTTCTTTGCCAGTCTATACGCCACCATTACTGGACAAGGGGAGACATACTATGACTCGGTCAGCATGTTTATTTTCTTTTTGCTGGCAGGGCGTTATATCGAGCACAATGCACGTCTAAAAGCCGCGACTATGGCTAATGATTTGGTGGTGGTTGAGCCGGTATTGGTACAAAAAATCGCTGAAGACAAAGCAGCTGCTAAGCGTATTTTACAACTGCTAAAAGAAAATACGTCTCAACAAGATGAGCTTATTAAAAGTGAGCTTACTGAAAATGAAACTATTAAAGGTGAGTCAACTACAGTAGAGCCGATGCCTGATTTTATGCAGCGTATGGATGCCAATGTTCATACGCTCACATCGCGTATCGCTCAAGACTGGCAGCAGTCACGCAACCAACAGAGTGCGCTATCACAACCCGAAGGCGATATAGAGTCGAAGCAAATGGTCACCGCTCACAGTCTGCAAGTGGGTGACATCATTTTGGTTGAGGCAGGTTCAGAAATTATCAGTGATGGTATCTTGCTAAGTTCTACTGCAACGGTGTCACAAAGTCTCCTAACGGGCGAGGGTGATTTAATCATCAAATCTCAAGGTGATTACATCGTCGGCGGTGCACAAAACGATAGCCAGCCGTTTGAAATGCTAGTCACTGCATTGACAAAAGATAGTCAGATAGGTTTAATTGATCGATTGATGAATCGTGCCATGAGCGAAAAACCCAAATTGGCGCAGCAAGCAGATAAGCTGGCACGTTGGTTTGTGGCGCGCATTTTGGTGCTGTCAGTCTTGGTATTTGTCGGCTGGTATCTCGTTCATCCAAGCCAAGCGATTTGGGCAACCGTGGCAGTCTTGGTCGCTACTTGTCCTTGTGCACTATCATTGGCGACGCCGATTGCCTTGACCGTCTCAACCAATCGTCTGGCCAGCTATGGTTTTTTGACGACCCGTGGCCATACCTTACAAACGCTGGCTGAAATCACGCATGTTGCTTTTGATAAGACAGGTACGCTGACTTATGGCAAACCAAATCTATTAAATATCGAGTTAATCACACCAAAGAGCCAGACCGAATCTGATGGTTTATCTTTAATGGCTCAAAAAGATATGCTGTTGGCAATTGCAGCTGCGCTAGAAGTAGGGAGTCGTCATCCAATTGCCCATGCGTTACTGACGGCGGCCTATCAGTTACATCTACCATCGACGCAAGCCGTACAGCATTATCCAGCGGGGGGTGTAGAAGCGATGATTGATGGTACTGTATATCGAATCGGTCATAAAGATTTTGCGTTAGACAGAACAGATAATAGCGCCAATGATATAGATGCAAACGATGATTTACCCATCGAGCTAGTAGCTCAGCGAGCCAGCTCAGCAGTGGTATTGTCTTATCAAAACACTGATAGCAAAAAATGGCAGGCGCTGGCATGCTTTTATTTCAATGACAAGGTACGTGATAGTGCGCAGTCGATGCTCGATACGCTCAAAGAACTAGGTATCGAGTCTGTTATGTTGACAGGTGATCCAAGCCCGCAAGCGTTAGTGATGGCTGAGAACTTGGGAATGCAAGCTGCGTATAATGGACTATCACCAACTGATAAGGTCAATCATATTCAGCAGTTGCAAGCTAACGGTGCTGTGGTATTGATGGTAGGTGATGGTATCAACGATGCACCAGTGCTAGCAGCAGCAGATGTCTCAACCTCGATTGCAGGTGCGGCAGACTTAGCACAAGTATCCAGTGATAGTATTATCTTAAATGGACAAATCGAGGCCATCACTGCGGCTAAACGCATCTCTGATAAGACGGAACGTATTATCAAGCAAAATTTCCGCTGGGCACTCGCTTACAACAGTATTGTTCTGATACCAGCTGCTTTAGGCTATGTGCCACCATGGCTCGCTGCGATCGGTATGTCGCTCAGTTCGCTATTTGTCGTGTTAAATGCATTGCGTCTAAAACGTGCTTAGTCTCTTTAAAAAGTATTTAATGTAAACAGGTCTGTAAAGTTTGCCCATAAAAAAACCGCCTTCCATCAAATGAAAGGCGGTTTTTTCTATACAGAGATACTGTTAAGTAGCTCTTACAATCAGTCTTGTAGATAGCTTAATAGACGCACAAATTCGATATACATCCAAACTAGGGTCGCAAGAATACCAATACTGAACAACCACTCGTAATCTTCAGACACACCCATCGCAACACCGCGATCAATATTATCGAAATCTAATAGCAAGGTGAAAGAAGCGATAACGATGACAAATAAGCTAAAGCCAATAGCGATAGCGCCACCTTCAAATAGGAACGGTAGTGATGAACCAAATGCTAGAGAAAGTACCCACTGTGCTACATAGACAAGCATAATGGCAATAACCGCCGAGGTCACGATAGAGCGGAACTTCTCAGTAACCTTAACTAAACCTGAACGATATAACCCAAGCATAACCGCAGCTGTGACGAAAGTTGCACACATTGCAGTGACTGGTACTGTTGGATACATTCTCATGAAAAATAATGAGATACCGCCCAAAAATATACCTTCTAACAAGGCGTAAGGCACTGCCAAAGTCTTGGCTTTTTGCGGCTTAAAGGTAATAAAAAGAGCCAGAACAAACGCAGCAATCATGCTACCAAAGGCTGCCATCGTAATAAAACCTTGCGATAAACCTGCCATAAGCGCATAAAAGAAAAAGCCCACACCAGTAATGGCTGATAAACCAAGTAACAAGCTGGTCTTTTGAATTACGCCCTTGACCGTCATTGGATTACCGCCGATCGCAAGTTCTGCGCGACTGACAATAGGATTGGCCATACATAAGTCCTTAATAATAAAATATAAAAATAGTGATGTTAGTTACTTTAGCAAAACCGCCATTATTGTCAACTGTGTTTGCGTGACAACTGCTGCGGTGCAACCTTAGGCTGTCCGTTGGCTAGCGCATCGGGCTACTGTATCGCTCAATACGCTAATTGAAAAACTGAACAGAAAGATCTGACTAAGTAAAACATTCGATAGCTTTTATATGGGGTCAGTTACGACAGTTAACAACGATAATTCATAAACATGCTAGTCTAAGCGCGCATTTATCGCTATCATTACCTTGTACTTCACCGTTATACCGAGTCGTTTTATGGAAAACTCAGCGCAGTCAGCAAGATTGCCACACTTACATGAATCAGAGCTATTCCACGCTATTAAAAACCCTGCCTTTAGGCGTATTGGTCTAATGGGCCGTGCTGGTAAACGTAGTGTCACTCAAAGCTTGGTACAGATTGCCCAAACCGTCAATGATATGAATTTGACGTTGATAATGGATGTACAAACGGCCAATTTACCAACGCTTGACCTCACAGATATAGAAAGAGTCAAAATCGTCAAACGTGGTTTGATTGGTGAGATTTGTGATTTGGTTATTGTTGTTGGCGGTGATGGTTCGATATTACATGCTGCTGAAGCGTTAGCACGCTACCGTGTACCTGTACTAGGGGTAAACCGTGGCCGTTTAGGGTTCTTAGCAGATGTAAAACCTGATGAAGCTGCCTTTAAGTTACGCCAAGTATTGATGGGAGACTATCAACTGGACCATCGGTTCTTATTGACGATGGAGATACGAGAAGGGCGCAAAATTATCCATGAAGACATGGCGCTGAACGACATCGTACTGCACGCTGGTAAATCCGTACATATGATTGATTTTCAGATGAAAATTGATGGACATGACGTTTATAGACAGCATAGTGATGGCTTGATAGCAGCAACACCGACTGGTTCTACTGCTTATGCTTTATCAGGTGGCGGTCCAATCATTCATCCGAGTATGGACGCTATTTGTCTGGTGCCGATGCATCCGCATACATTATCTAGCAGACCGATTGTAGTCAGCGGTAATAGTGAGGTCTGTATCCGTATCCACGAAGACAATCGTACTCAGCCGATGGTGAGTGCGGACGGTAAGCCAAGCGTGCCACTTGAGCAAGAGCAGCGCCTACACATTCGTAAGCATCCTGATAAGCTTACCTTGTTGCACCCACCTGGGTTTGACTTTTATGAGGCCTGCCGTACAAAGCTGCACTGGAACGTACATGCCGAAGAATTCAGTCTTGATGTCGATGATGATATTATAGACGATGAATAAGCGTATCTATTAGACCAAAATATGATACAAAAAATGGTAGTGGAGAGTAGGAAAGATGGATAAACAAACAATACTAGCAAGTCTAACGCCCGAAGTGGTTGATAAATTTCGTATGGCGATTGAGCTAGGTAAATGGCCTGACGGTCGTAAGATTACCGCTGAGCAGCGTGAGACTTGTATGCAAGCAGTGATGGTATGGGAACATGAGCATCTGCCGCCAGCTGAGCGTACAGGTTATATTCATAAACCCGTAAAAGACGATGGCTCTGTCGTTGGTGCTGAATGTGATGTAGAGCATGAGCATCACTATCCTAATATGCCAAATCCTAAAGGTGCGGTACAGCCTGTTAAGTTTCGTGATAAATAGATTTATAAATAAGTTGTAATAGTTGTTATAAAAACAACTACCATAAAAAAGCCACGCTATATAGCGTGGCTTTTTTTACTTTATCAATAATCAAAAATAGCTGAACCATTATAAATGATTAAATAGCAGTCGTATCGACACTAGGACGAACCGTTAGCGGGTTCTTTTGCATCAAAAATCCTTGCCAGCCCCAATGTAAAAAATTACGGATATTGGCATGATCGGTACCGTTAGGCGTTGCTTGAACCTTGGCATAATGTTCGCCAAATAGTTTAAGCGTGTCCAATTGGTTCAGGCCATGGTGCTTAGCAAAACCAAAGATCTTTGCGCTACCTTCGTTCTCACCGGCTGCATTATGTACCATTCCATTTACGAAAGGGGCAGGTGCATAGCGATAAAAATCATCGATAAAGCTGATGACATCATTGAATCCAATGGCTTTTTTGTTCAAACCATTAAGTAATGCCGATACATCTGATTGGCGGATACTCATAAATAAATGACCTCAGAGCAGATTGAAAAAACAATATAATATTTATGTGTGCTCAATGATGGTAATAGCCGTTGAGCGTTCAGCATTATAATTTAGCTAGCTTAGCGATTAAAGTAGTCTTCGTCATCAAATGAAGGCGAAAAGTTGCCTTGCTCAAGATGCTGCATTTGCGACTGTACAGAACGCTCATGCTGAATACGTTGATAAATCTCTTCGCGGTGTACAGCAATATCTTTAGGTGCGTTTACACCGATACGTACTTGATTGCCTTTGACGCCTAGAACCGTCACACTTACTTCGTCGCCAATCATTAGCGTTTCGCCCACGCGGCGTGTCAAAATTAACATGCGTCACACTCCTTATGTCGCATCAACAAATTATTACTCATCAGATTACTTCTCAATTGCAGAACATTACCGTAGCACCAAACACGCAATATAACCATTATCACGATGCTCGATATCGTGCCAATAGCGGTAATGATAGGTAGATTCATTTAGCCCAAATGAAAGCCCCATTATAGGCGGCATAACAGATACTGTCACGGTTTTTCACAAAACTATTAGGTAAATGCTCATTTCAACTATGCTAAAAAATAAAAATAGGACCTAAAAAGATCCTATTTTATTTAAGTACTGTTTTTATTTAGATGCTATTAATTCAAATGCTGTTTATCTACATACTATATAAAGTCATTAATAGCGATTAATAGATAACCATTAAAGCTAATGCTATATTTTAACAGTTTTTATGTCTTATAGCCCAGCGATTTTGCTTTCACCGTCTTCACGATCTAGACCAAATGCCGTGTGTAATGACTTGACGGCTTTTTCTAGGTGTTGATCCTGAATCAGAACCGACACTTTGATTTCGCTGGTTGAAATCATTTGGATGTTGATGTTGTTTTCAGCCAGCGTTTGGAACATAAGGCTAGCAACACCAGCATGTGAGCGCATACCAACACCAACCAATGAAACTTTAACAACTTCACTGTTGCCTAATATTTCTTTGGCGCCAATTTCATCTTTCACTTCTTCGTTAAGCACTTTTAGCGTTTTATCTAAATCAGTGCGGTTAACTGTGAAAGTAAAGTCAGTGGTACCGTGATCCGAAAGGTTTTGTACAATCATATCGATTTCGATATTGGCACGACCAATTGGGCTTAAGATAGCAGAGGCGATACCAGGATGGTCAGGCACGCCGCGTACTAAGATTTTTGCTTCGTCTCTGTTGAACGCGATACCTGAGATGATTGCCTGTTCCATATTGTCTCCTTCGTCTATCGTAATTAGGGTACCCACGTTGTCTTGAAATTCTTGGTCAAAGCTACCGTCTGTGTTTTCATCAAAGCTAGAAAGTACACGCAGCGGCACGCCATATTTACCAGCGAATTCTACTGAGCGAATCTGTAGAATCTTAGAACCAAGACTTGCCATTTCAAGCATTTCTTCAAACGTAATTTTTTCAAGCTTTTTGGCTTTTGAGGTCACACGAGGGTCAGTGGTATAGACGCCATCGACATCGGTATAAATTTGACACTCGTCAGCGCCCAAGGCCGCGGCAATCGCCACACCTGTGGTATCAGAACCGCCGCGTCCTAATGTGGTCGCGTTGCCTTCTTCATCGATACCTTGGAAGCCTGCCACAATAACGATATTGCCAGCATCTAATTGCTCACGTATGTTTTTGTCATCGATGCTTTCGATACGGGCTTTGTTATGGGCGTTGTCGGTCTTAATCGCGACTTGGCGACCAGTCATTGAACGGGCACCAATACCAAGCTCTTTAATGGCCATGGCAAGTAGTGAGATAGAAACCTGCTCACCTGTTGAGACCATTTGATCGTATTCGCGAGGATCAGGCTGCGTGCTAATTTGGCGAGCTAGATCAATCAAACGGTTGGTTTCGCCGCTCATGGCTGAGACCACGACGACCACTTGATGACCATTGTCATGCCAGCGTTTGACTCGTTTGGCGACGTTTTTGATGCGGTCGATACTGCCCATCGAGGTGCCGCCGTATTTCTGTACTATTAACGCCATAAAAATCTACCTATTTATTCAATAATGACTTTTTATTGTCATTGAGGAGAGTCAATGTGATGCTCGTCAATGCTTGTATAGATAAAGCCAGATGATAAGAGTTATGCCTTTAGGTGTTTCGTTCTTCTAATGGTATCTATCAACCTTATGGAATGAACAATATGCCCAAACGTTGACCTTTATACCATATCTACCGCATAACTTTAAGCCTCAGGAGCGCTTAGATGTATGGCGATTGGTTATAGTAGTTATAACCAATCACGTATTTTATGCGTAGTGGAGTAAAGCTATGCGATAAATATAAGGGACATTGTGACGCGCTAAACCAATGTATTCGCGAGTTTAATATGCGCTAGCTTAGCTAAGCTGGGTTTCAATCCAAGCAGGTAGAGCACTAATAACCGCTGCACTGTTACCAGACTTCGGTGCGCCGCCTTGTGCGTAGTCAGGCTTACCGCCACCTTTACCACCAAGCTCACCTGCCAAATGACGAATAATATCACCAGCCTTCACTTTGGCAGTAACAGATTTTGCGACGCTCGCTGCGAGTGCTAACTGGTCATCTTTATCACCAATCAATACAATTACGCTATCAGGCAGTTTTGATTTGATATCGTCCATCAGTGTACGGATAGATTTACCATCGATACCGCTTAAAGTGCTGATAAGAACTGGTGTACCTGCGATCGTTTGTACATCATCAAGCAAGTTGGCTGCTTGGGCACTGGCGATTTTCTGCTCTAAGCGCTCTAGTTGTTTTTCTAGGTCGCGTTGCTTATCAGCCATCGTACGAACACGCTGCGCCACTTCAGGACGTTTTACTTTTAGCTGACTTGCGAGCTCGCTCAGTTGTTGCTCGCTTTGCTGAATGTTTTTGACCGCGTTCATGCCAGTGACAGCTTCAACTCGGCGGATACCAGCAGCAATACCAGACTCACTGGTGATTTTTAGTACACCGATATCGCCAGTACGCTGTACGTGCAAGCCACCGCATAGCTCGATAGAGAAAGGCTTGCGCTGACCATCAACGATACGGTCTGTACCCATGGTTAGGACTCGAACGTCACTGCCGTATTTTTCGCCAAACAGTGCCATAGCGCCTTGGTTCATCGCTTCATCAATCGACATGTGCTCGATGCGGGCAGGGGTGTTGGCTTGAATTTGCTCATTAACGAGACGTTCAACACGCATGATTTCAGCGGCGCTGACAGGTTTGTCATAAGCAAAGTCAAAACGTAGTACTTCGCTTGAGACTAGTGAGCCTTTTTGCGTGACTGCGTCGCCCAGCACTTCTCTTAGCGCTGCATGCAATAAGTGAGTAGCCGAGTGGTTTTTGGCACTGGCTGCACGAATGCTCGACAGTACTTGCGCTTCAGCGGTTTGCTTAGTGCTGATATCGCCCATGGTTACGACACCATAATGGATAATCGCCTGACCAGATTTTTTGGTATCTTGTACTTCAAAGACGCCCGATGCCGTACGAATTTCACCAAGCTCACCAACTTGCCCACCACCTTCAGCATAAAATGGGGTGCGATCTAATACCACAACGCCTTCCATGCCTTCTGTTAAGCTGTCTGCTGGGTTGCCGTCTTGATAAAGTGCGTCAATAGTCACACCGTCTTCTTCAAGCTGCTCATAGCCGATAAATGTCGTTGGCGTTTCTACTTGGATGACACTGCTGTAATCGACGTCAAACTTGCCAGCATCACGCGCACGCTCACGTTGTGCCTGCATATGCTCATCAAATTCGGCTTCATCAATAGCAATACCACGCTCACGAGTGATATCGGCGGTCAAATCAAGTGGGAAACCATAGGTATCATAAAGCTTAAAGGCGGCTTCACCAGATAGCGTATCGCCATCTTGTAAGCCTTCAAGTTCGCTGGCGAGTAAACGTAAGCCTTGGGCCAATGTTTTAGCAAACTGTGCTTCTTCTTTTTGAATAGCACTTTCGATGACACTTTGTTTATCTTGTAGCTCAGGATAGGCACTGCCCATTTCAGCTACAAGCGGCGCAACCATTTTATAGAAGAATTCGCTATCAGCGCCAAGCTTGTTGCCATGACGTACTGCGCGACGAATGACACGGCGCAATACATAGCCGCGACCTTCATTACTTGGCGTAACACCATCAGCAATCAAAAACGCTACCGCACGAATATGGTCGGCGATGACTTTCAATGATGATTGTTGCTCATTATTGATTTCTAGTATTTCAGCTGCTGCGTCCATCAAATGAACAAATAAATCGATCTCGTAGTTGCCATGAACGCCTTGCATAATGGCACTAATACGCTCAAGCCCCATGCCTGTATCGACGCTAGGTGCTGGCAGTGGCAATAGCGTGCCGTCCTTTTGACGATTGAACTGCATGAATACACAGTTCCAAATCTCAATATAGCGATCGCCGTCTTCTTCTGGCGTACCTGGCAGGCCGCCTTCGATATCGGCACCGTGGTCATAAAAGACTTCGGTACAAGGACCACAAGGACCCGTGTCGCCCATTGTCCAAAAGTTATCAGAAGCGTAAGGAGCACCTTTGTTATCACCAATACGAATGATGCGCTCACTTGGAATGCCGATGTTTTTATTCCAAATCTCAAAGGCTTCGTCGTCAGTTTCATAAATAGTCACATAGAGACGATTTTTATCAATCGCTAACCACTTATCTGAGGTCAAAAACTCCCAGATATACTCGATGCCTGCTTGCTTAAAGTAATCACCAAACGAGAAATTACCAAGCATTTCAAAGAAAGTATGATGACGTGCGGTATAGCCGACATTATCTAAATCATTATGTTTGCCGCCAGCACGTACGCACTTTTGAGAGGTTACCGCACGTGTATAGTCACGTGGTTCCATACCCAAAAAGGTCTCTTTAAACTGATTCATACCAGCATTGGTAAATAGCAATGTCGGATCATTATGTGGAATCAAGCTAGACGATGAAACTTGGGTGTGCTGCTTGCTTATGAAAAAATCGATAAAGGCTTGGCGAATATCGGCTGAGCGAAATGGCTGGCTCACAGCGGCTCCTTACTGACGGATAGAATTGAGTAAATGACATAAAATAATTTTGCAAGCGATTTTAGCACAAACGCCCAAGCTCTTGGTACAAGAGTTATAACTACTAGGTTATTATACGTGTGCTAGTCATTGCCTAATTTGTAAAGTATGCAAACTAATTGGTCAAAATTGCCGCATCCGTTTCATCTAATTTGTCTTGCGTCGTTGGATTAGACTCGATTACTTGCACAGGCAAATAACGTAGTTGAAGCTTGATTGGCAAGTACTCTGGGAAATTCTCTGCCATATCATTAGTAATGAGCGTTTCAATCTGGCGAACATCGTATGAGCTTGGTAATGTCTCTCCACGTACGATTGCCCGCACCACTTGGTTCTCTTCTGAGGTATCAAACTGTGTATTGGTCAATACATTGCCTTGATCGATAAAGTAGTTGTTGATGGCTTCTTTTACACTACTTTCGAATACTTGCTGCTTGGCATTGGTTTGTAGATTGATAGTCAAGTAGGCACCTAAGCCACCAAGTAGCAACAATGTCACGGCGTTACGCTGCAAAAAAGTCAGATAGGTATTGGATTTATAATCATCATCGACCAAACGACGGAACCCTAAGACCCACAATACAAGCGCATTGGTAAACTGGATAGCAAGAATGTTGGTCGCTGCCAATAACAGGGCACCAAGCCCAAGCTGCATCTCGCCATTAGCGAGCAAGATACCGCTAGCCGCCAGTGGTGGTACTAAGGCTGTGGCAACTGCAACGCCGACAACAGCAACCGAGAGATGCGGGGATACCATCGCGTACGCGCCAGCCGTACCGCCAGCTAAGGCAATCATCAAATCCATGGAAGTAGGCTGAGTGCGAGATAGGATTTCTGCCGTTAGCGGTTGGTCTTTATGTAGCCAACCAACGATAAAGCCGACCAATACCACCAATGAGACACCGATGATGACGGTAAAAAGCGACTTACGTAGCAATGGCATACGGTGATCGATAATCGCTAGCGCTATACCAGTGATAGGGCCTAGCATCATCGCAACTAACATCGCTCCGATGACTACGGCCGCTGAATTGGTCACTAGCCCATAACTGGCAATGATGGCAGACAAAATGTTCATGATGAAGTACATCTTGCTAGGCAGCGCGTTCGCCTCAATCCTAACCCGTACTTCTGGGTAATCTACCTTTTGATTGCTGAATTGCTCGGCGACAAACTGCTTATAAGACTCAAGTTTGGCTTCTTTTTCCTCTTGAACCTCATCTTCGTCACTTTCATCTTGAGCCTTTTGAGTATCGCTATCTTCTACATCGGTGTCTTTACTTTGACTTTTATCTTCTGAATTATTCTCTTGATTGTTATCATCGCGACTAGATTCATTTTTTGTCTTTTGTTGATTGGCTATTTTGTTATCTGATGACTGTGCTGCGATGTTTGTGCCATCAGCAGGGTCATCGGCATAGTTGTCTTCTGCTTCTACCGTTACCTCCGCGTCACTATCGTCTCGAGCACCTTTTCCTGTTGTTTCAGCCGTATCCGACTGGAAGAAGTCTGACTTTCCTTTCGCTTCTATAGTTTCTGACTCTGCAATCTCAGACGCTTCAGTATTTGATTGTGACTCAGGTTCTGTCGATTCCAATGTTGCTACGACCACATCGTCACTGATGGTTTCCATCGTTATCTCAGCGTCAGGCGGCTGCGCACATTCAGTGTCTACTTCGGAGTCTATTTCGCCATCTGTATCAGTCGATTGCTTGTGTTGATTGTCTTCGCTTTCATCATTGTCTACAGCGGCATCATCAACTACTGGATCAATTGTCGCGTCTTGATTGTGAGAGGCGTCAGTAGTGTTTGGTGAATCGTTTTGATCCACTGAGTTAGACGCAGTATTTTTTTCAGATGAGGACATAGCAGATAGCGTTCTTAGTAGATAAAGAAAGTCATTATTGTAATGATAAATAGATAAAGATATAGGAGATTCTTGAAAATTATAAAAAAGAGTTGAGAGAAGGTGAGAGTAGGAACGGATGTTTCTTATGATTAAGTTTAAAACCTTAATAATAGCATGGTTTTTATTCTAAAGTCATTCAATATAGCTACTATAAGGGTTCACGGTAAACACTTACTTTTTTTGTGGAATTAAGGTTAAATATATCATATCCACAATAAAGATAAGGAATAACTTATGAACTGGCCATTATTTTCTGTCATCTACTCAATGACAGCCACCGTGACTATCGGACTTTTTATGATTGGTGCTCTCATTACAGGGTTCGATGAGATATTTCATATTCAAATAGCAGTGGGATTGGGCGTCCTAGCTTCGATACCTGCAGGATTATTCTTTACCAAAAAAATTGGCAGTATTACTGGGAATGAGGAAGGCTATAAGACATAAAGGCGAACAGTAAAACATAAAGACAAGCAGTGTTATCGATGAGAAGTGGAACCGCCCATCAGCAAATAAAAAAAGACCTCAATATTGAGGTCTTTTTTATTATTAAAACTATTTGCTAACTAGCATCGAAGCTAGCTTTAATACAGTTCTATTTATTGAAGTTCGACAACCGCGCCATTTTCGATATTGGCATAAACTTCTAACACATCCCAGTTGGTCAAACGAACACAACCTGCTGAGCCTTGACGACTGATACCTTCAGGTACTGGTGAGCCATGTAAACCGTAAGAAGGCTTAGATAATCCCATCCAAACGACACCG
The DNA here is from genome assembly GCF_039762275.1 of Psychrobacter proteolyticus. GTDB lineage: Bacteria > Pseudomonadota > Gammaproteobacteria > Pseudomonadales > Moraxellaceae > Psychrobacter > Psychrobacter proteolyticus_C. The sequence continues at coordinate 247,540 of NZ_JBDLOB010000001.1, forward strand.
ACTGGGTTGTTTGGTCCTGGTGCTATCATGTGAACTTTCTTTTGAGCGCCTTCACCGACGGTTGATTTATACCAAGGCATCTTCACTTTATTGATAATTTTGAACGTGCCTTTTGGAGACGGTGTGGCATCGCTACCAACGGTCGTTGGATAAGTGGCAACCAATTTGTCACCATTATAGGCATACAATGTTTTGTCGGCTTTGTTGGCGACTACGCGATTGATACGTTGATTCAGCTTGTCACGAGTATTTAGCACTGTGATAGTCTCGCCAACAGCATACTTTTTATTTTTGTTGAGTTTGTCTAAGTAACGTACATCCATATGGAAACGTTCACCTAGCATCTCTTTAATATCTTGATAATAAAGACCTTTCATTTTTGACTTCGCTTCTGAACCAGAAGGCGTGGTCGCAAAATTGGTATTGATATCGTCTGCGGTCAACGTATAAGTGACCAGTACGGGTTTGTTCGCAGGGATATTTTTAACCAAGGCATCCCAAGTTTTTTGGTCCATTTTACCAGTCGCTGGCAAGCCTTTCATCGTTTGGAAGTTAACAAGGGCTTTTTTGCTGTTCATACCCCAACCGCCATCAATAGGACCAGGAGAAGCATGGTTCCAATCAAGCAGCGCCTGCATTTTGATCGTCATCGCTGAGTTGACCTTCATATTAGGTGACCAGACAGCACCGTTCACTTGCTTGGCATAGTTCGACAAATTCAGCGTTGTGTGCTTCTTACCGTCTTTGTCTTCGATGTTTTTGATAGTTGGATCATCGCTAAAGTCTTGACGCTTCTCACTCTCTGGTAATTCAAAAGCGAGTGGATCAGAAGAGTCGATAGATGATAGGTCGCTAGGCGCCGCAACGGCTTGACCTTCACTAATGTCATCATTGCGGTCAGCTTGCTCATCTTTACGCGTCAGTTCTGCTGCGCTCATATTGTCAGCAGCTGGGGCGGGCGCGTTTTGACTGGCTTCTTGCTTATTATTGATAAGCTGGTTCATGCTGTCGACTGGTTTCGCTTTCTCTGTATTTAACTGTACAGCAGCAGCGCCATCTGAGCGACTACGGTTCTCTTGCACATTAAGGCTAACCTTTTTGGCAAGACCTGGCATAGCGTCAGCCGTGCGTACTGGCAATGTGCGAGTACTATCGGCAGGTGCAGCAAGTGCGGCTACACTAGCACTTACAGCTGCGATAGATATGGCAGTAATAATTGGCTTTATTTTCATCATATTGAGTCACTTGTGGTTGCTACTAATGCGGCTATTATGCGCATAATTTGATTGCATCGCAAACTTTTGACACATCTTTTTGCATTTAAGACTTGCCAAACGTCAACTGCTGACGTATTCGCTACAGTTGGGTAATAATTTAACCAAGGTGTGTATGGCGTCGTGCTCGATTCTTACGCAAACTGTTCATTATTCGCACTATTTTTTGTGCAAGTAAAAATGACAGTTATTGGCGCTACTAGAGGTTTACGTCTATAATGTATGACTGAATTTTATTTAATATAACAATTTTTAGCAAAAAGCAATTTAACCCGCTAGCAGTTAATCCACAAGGTGCGATATGTCAGAAGACCAAACAATGAGTGCAGAAGAGTTTCAAAACCAATACTTCAACGATGAGTCTGAGGGCCTAGACGGTGAGATGGAGTATGATTTAGAGACTGGACTTCTTGGTGAGCACGATGAATTTGCTAACTTACATGCAGAGCTAAACGAAGCACGTGAGCAGCTCGTCAGTATTCGCGACTTTATTCGTTTTTCAGTCACGCAGCTGCGTAATTATGACGTCGTTGTTGCACAAGGCACGACCGATGAGTTTGCAGAGGCATCAGCCATTGTCTTACACTCCTTGTCTCTCGATTGGTCTGCCAATGAGCAGATTTTAGACTGTCGTCTGACCACGTCTGAAAAGCAATTGGTACTAGGACTGTTAGAAGAGCGTATCGCTGAGCGTAAGCCACTCAGTTATTTGATTAACTTGTCATACTTCTGCGATTTGCCTTTTTATGTTGATGAGCGTGTTCTTATCCCGCGTTCACCGATTGCAGAGTTGATTCGTCAGCAATTTCATCCGTACTTTGAAGTTACTGAATTGGCCAAACCACTGGGCGTCAGTCCGAACGAAAAGTCAGCGGTATTTTATGACCATGGCCTAGATGTGAAGCAGTTGTCGCAGCCTGAGCGTATCTTGGACTTGTGTACTGGCTCTGGCTGTATCGCAATCGCGCTTGCTACTCGTTTCGTTGATGCGTTGGTTGATGCCGTTGATATCGATAAAGGCGCATTAGAAGTAGCAATGGTCAATGTCGATCATCATGACCTTGGTCATCAAGTAAACGTAATCGAGTCTGATTTGTTTGCCAAGATACCTGCTGAGAACCAGTATGAGCTTATCGTCACCAATCCGCCGTATGTAGACGCTGCTATCATGGCAGATTTGCCGCCTGAGTTTTTGTATGAGCCTGAGCATGCACTAGCAGCTGGCCAAGATGGCTTAGATTTGGTACATCGTATCTTATTTGAAGCGCCAGATTACCTTAGCCCAGATGGGTTGCTGATCTGTGAAGTAGGTGACAGCGAATGGGCCCTAAAACAAGCCTATCCTGAAATCCAATTTGATTGGTTGAAGTTTGCACATGGCGGTCATGGTGTCTTTGCGATTACCTATGATGAGCTAGTTTCAAACCGTCAATTGTTTGCCTCTTACGTTCAGCTATTAGATAGCCTTCAATAGATAAATATTAGGTCAAATAGGTATCGGCTGCACGAGCCGAAACTATAAATAACAATACAATCACTCATTACAAGCAGTATAAGCAGTAACTATGAGTGATTGGTCACATAGTCATCAGTAGCGTTTACTTGTTTAAGGACAGTTATGGCAGGCAATAGTATTGGGCAGGTTTTTACGGTCACCACTTGCGGTGAGTCACATGGCGCAGGCCTTATGGCTATCGTTGATGGCGTACCACCAGGTTTAGCATTATCTGCAGACGACCTACAAGTAGATTTGGATCGTCGCAAACCGGGTACGTCTAAGTATTCAACCCAGCGCCGTGAGTCTGATGAAGTTGAGATTATCTCTGGCGTATTTGAAGGCAAAACCACAGGTACGTCTATCGGCTTATTGATTCGTAATACCAATCAAAAATCTAAAGACTATAGCGATATCAAAGATACTTTCCGTCCTGGACACGCTGACTATACTTATAGTATGAAATATGGCTTCCGTGACTATCGTGGTGGCGGTCGTTCGTCAGCGCGTGAGACGGCTATGCGGGTGGCAGCTGGTGCTATCGCCAAGAAATACTTGCAAGAACGTCTGGGCGTACAAATTCGTGGTCACGTGACCCAAATCGGCAATGAGCGTAGTAACGTCCTAGATCCGAGTCAAATTGACTGGGAGTTTGTAAATAGTAATCCGTTCTTTTGTGCAGACAAAGAAGCGATTGGCCGGTTTGAGACATTGATTGATAACTTGCGCCGTGAAGGCACTAGCTGTGGCGCGCGCCTTGATATCATTGCGAGCGGTGTGCCAGTAGGCTTAGGCGAGCCAGTATTTGATCGTTTAGATGCAGATATCGCTCATGCGATGATGAGTATCAATGCGGTCAAAGGCGTCGAGATTGGCGATGGGATGGCGGTAGCAGGTCAATTCGGACATAGCGCTCGTGATGAGCTGACGCCAGATGGGTTTGCAGCAAACCATGCTGGTGGTGTCTTGGGCGGTATCTCATCAGGCCAAGATATCCGTGTGAGTATTGCGCTTAAGCCAACGTCTAGTATTACTACTGCTGGCAAGAGCATTAACACTCAAGGTGAAGCAGTCGATATGCTGACTAAGGGTCGTCATGATCCTTGCGTTGGTGTGCGTGCTACGCCTATTGCCGAAGCGATGCTAGCGATTGTAGTGCTTGACCATTATCTGCGTCATCGCGGTCAAAACGCGGATGTGCAGCCGCCAGTACAATCGATTACTTAGTATTTTCGTTGTAGAGTAATCAGCCCTTTGTTGTTTCCAGTAGTTTAATACTAGAAATAATAAAGGGCTTTTTTATGTCTAAATAAAATACAGGTGTTACCTAAATACAATTAATGTGTTGAGCGATCAAGATATCAGGCTGCCAGTTGATACTCATCAATAGCTACGCACTGCTGGTGTCGAAATACCAATAATAACCGCTGACTAGGCACCGCTAGCCAGTGACCAAACTCAATACTATCGACACCTTGGCTAGTTAATGTCTGTGCACAGTAATGACGGCTAAAGCCGATTAGGTTATTGATAATAGGGTTATCCGTTAATTGATGTGACATAGATTTTCTACTCCTAATTTACTTTACGAATTTGACGGTTCAATAGATCCTAGTGCTATCGTAAAACAATGAAGTAGAAATCCTGTGTAGTCATGATGGAAAGTTGATGAACTATTATATAGTCACTCCACTATAAAAGTATTACAGCGTTAACCTCGCTTGAAGTATCACATATACATCTGCACTCAGTTGCCTTGTACTACTCTTAAATTGAATCGACTATAAGTTATTATTCTCAAGCTAGTGGTAGGGTAATACTAACCATCACACCAGAAAGCTGATTTTTACCAGTATCAGTGTTATCAGGTGTAGCTTCATCAGTGCCAGCTTTATCATCATTAGTACGGACATTATTGATGGCTACCTGACCGCCATGATGTTCAATCACTTGCTTTACTAAGGTGAGTCCAAGGCCAGTGCCTTTTTTAAGTGTATTACTACTATGGTCAGTCTGCCTCAGCTCAGTCGTCGGATCTGCCGACTCTGTATTTAGATCATTGCTGTCTGTGCGATTCGTTGTTTGAGGTGATGGTTGGCTTTGATGAGACAAGCTAAAGTAACGTTCAAATGCTTTTGCGATAGCATATTCGGGTAGCAGCTTACCATCATTGAATATATCGATAGTGACGGTTCGAGCAGTGCTATGCAATGAAATCTCAACAGTACGATTTGCAAAGTGTATCGCATTATCAAGCACATTTTGCAGTACTTGTATTAACCAAAATTGGTCAGCATACACGCTGGTCGATGCCAGTACTTCTGCTGGCAAGTTTGCAGTATTGGTTACATTCTTATTATCAATATATATATCAATAGGGTATAGATTCTGCTGTTGCTGCTTGGCTGTATTATCTCTGATCAAACTTTGCAATAATGGTAATAGGGGAGTCAGTTGTCGGTTGAGTTTAAAGGTAGGCTGTTCTACTTTAGCCAGCAACAGAAGTCGGTCGATGAGCTGTTGCATCTTTACGCTTTGCTCACCAACCGTCTCAATGAGCATCTGCCGATCTTCATTATCCAGTTTATTGCCATCCAATCCATCATCCTCTAACAGCTCGCTACTGGCGCGTATGGCGGTTAAAGGGCTTTTTAGCTCATGGGTCAAAGTATGGACATAATCAGTGACGTAAGCACGGTTTTCGAGTCGATGCTTCATGGTCTCGATGGTATCTGTCAGGCTATTTAATTCATGACCCAGATAGAAATAGGGCTTTTTAGTGTCTTCTGCCAATGCACTGGTATATTGAGTCACCAAGGTAATGCTCTGCTTAAGCCACCATGCTACTAGACCTGCCAGTATAAGGGCGGCGATACTGATAAGTAGTGAGGTGATGAGCATGCGGTTACGCGTGTCATCTAAATAAGGCAATACGCTAGCGACAGGCTTACCGACACTGACCACACCGATGATATCTCCAGACGGATTTTTGATGGGCTGAGCCACATACATGACTGAACCATCGCGCCGCTGATAATCTCGCAGCGTGCTTCTTGCGCCGTATTGTCCTTTTAATGTGAGATAGACATCATTCCAGCGTCCATAGTTTTGCCCTTCATTATTATCAGGTTTGGGTAATGAGTCATAAATGACTATGCCGCTACTGTCTGTCACATATACGCGAAAGCTACTGTAGCTTTTGGTTCGATCGACAGGACTGAGCGTTTCATCCATCGCTGGCATGCCGATAAATGCAGCATCAAGTTGCGCTTGATATTCCTCGTCATATAACTGTCCTGTAGATAACGGCACCTGTAGACTGGCTGCTAACAGTTTGCTAGTGTCTAGGAGAGTGTCTTCAATGACCTGCTGCGCGGTTGGCTTGACGTAGCCAAACAACTGAGTAAACACGACCACGCCGCATATGACGAGCACCAACGCAACGGCTAGCCAAATTCTAAAAAATATACTTAAATTGAGCAGTCGTTTGCGTTTGGGAGCTTGCTGAGCAGTACCAATAGGGTGCAGTTTGGCATACCAATTGCTTTGGTCGTTATGAATATCATTCTCAGCAGGATTGGTTTTATTATTCATAAACTAGCAGCCATTGTTAAGCTGGACATAATGCGTAACCCAGTCCGCGATGCGTATGGATGACATCGACATTAACATCTACCATAGCGAGCTGTTTACGAATTGATTTGATATGACTGTCTATAGTGCGTGCCAAGCGGTGGTCAGGATAGTCGCTTACTGCGCTAAGCAACTGCTCACGGCTAAAGACTTGCTGCGGCGCTTGTAATAGTGTCAGCAAAATTTTGCGTTCTGTATTACTAAGCTCAAGCTTTTGCTCTTGCCACGTTAATGAATAGTTGAGCGGTTGATAATGCCAAACACCAGATTGGTTCTCAAACGTTAGTGCTTGTCCTGATAGATTATTTGAGGAAGTATTATCAGTACTGTCATTTGAGTTTGTGGTATGAGATCCTGATTGCTGAATTAGCTGTTCACGGCGCCAAATGGCTTTTAAACGCGCGACCAATTCACGTGGACTAAAGGGTTTGGCGCAATAATCATCGCCGCCCATCTCCAATCCTAAAATACGATCGACTTCATCGCTACGTGCAGTTAAAAACACGATAGGCAAATCTTTTAAGGCGTCGATATCAGGCGTATGACGTATTTGCTGACATAGACTCAAGCCGTCACCATCTGGCAGACCGACATCCATAATGATCGCCGACAGATTTTGTGCTTCATGACTATGCAGCATGGGTAGCACGCTACTGGCGTTATCCAGCCAAGTTATCTGCCAGCCTTCGCGCTTGCAAGTAACCTTAAGCGACATCGCGATCGCAGGATCATCTTCTACCAGTAAAATATGGGTCATAGTCTCTACATCGTCTTATCAGCTTAGTAAATTATCGTAGCACAAAACAGCAGACTGCTCTTGCTGCCACGAGTTAAATGGTGTGAAAAGTTAATGGAAAAGTAAGGTGCTCAGTAGATAGTGTGCGATGTAATTATTTTAATGCATTTAACAAAAAGGCCAACTCAATAAATAAGCTGGCCTTGGTAACGAAGATTAAGCATGACTGTCTATTAATAGACTAAGCGAAAACCTATTTAAGACCTTTGCAGTTGGCATAGTAGCTCACTGTAGCGGGCCAATCTGAAAAAATGCCTTGGACACCGACGTCCTGCGCTAGTACGTCAATATAATTCATCATATCACCGTCATTGTTGATAGCATCACCAAGACCGCTATAGTACCAATCGCCACCATCCGTTAATGGCCCTGAACGCTCTATCGACCAAGTAATGATTTTTAGACCATTGGCTTTGGCTTGTTTTGCGTATTCTGATGGTTGCATATTTCCCTTACCATCAGTAGTGACTAGCAACCAAAGTGCTGGAGCAATGGTGTTAATGCCACGTGCTTTGATATCAGCCAATGAGTGCTTCCATGTGGCTGCGTCATCTTTATTAAATGTTTTATCCTTAGCGGTTTCATTGCTGTCATCAATCAGATAAACGGCATTAGCCCCGTAAGCTGGCTCGTTTTTGATCCAGTAATCCAGATCTTCTATATTGAATGACTGGGCAAATACATCGCGTGCAGGCACGTCCGCTGCCTTATAAGTATCTATCAGCTGTTGGCGATAATCGTCCAAACGATAGCCGTTAAACGGCATGGTCACGGCGGGCGCTTTTAGCTCAGGTGTGTGCTTCATGCCTAGCTGGCGTGCCAACGCGATATGCTCCGTTAAAGTTAACACTTTGCCATTTTGCGAGTATAAGTCCGTTCGCCAAGGTGCAGTCGCATTCATATATTCGGTAATGCTAGTTGCTTTTTTATTGGCAGCATCCATCTTACCCGTCAAGGTTTTAAACTGAGCGGCACTGATATCTGAAGTACGGCATTCGATACTATCGGCATTGGTAAGTTTGCCTTTAGCATTCAATATTGGCGGTACAGTGCATTGGTTGGCGAGCGGCGTGGCTAATATATTAGTAGTGGTGTGCAAATCGTTCTGGGCATGACGACAGACAAGCTCACCGTCATTGGTAAAAGCGACATCACATTCCAAGATGCCAGCACCCATTTGTGCTGACGCCACGTAGCTATCATAAGTATGTTCAGGCAACTGTAATGGCGCACCCCGATGTGCAATAGAGAAGTCTGTCTTACTTGGCAGTTGCCCTCTGCATGCCTGTAACTCTTCTTTTAGTGGTCCATCATCCATATCATTTATCAGATAAAACGGACGCACTCCATAGGTATATGCGACAGGTGAGGGCGATTGTGGCTGTGATTGCGGTTGCGCTGTCGATAAAGGGGCTTTTGATGTGAGCACTGAGCGGCTATCGGTAGTGCAGCCTACTATCAATAATGAGCTGATCAGCGTTAAAGGTAAGGCGAGATTAATCTTATTAACCTTAGCCGGCGTCTGCTTACTCAGCTCAAGCGCTGATTTATTAGAAATTGTCATGTAAAATGTTCCTGCAAAATTATAAAAAATCCCATCGGACGTATGGATAGGAATTGAAAGATTAACGTTTGACTATTGGTTACTACTTGCTAAAAGAAGCTAAGGGTCGCGCATTCTTGTAAGAACTTAGCATTAATGCGGATACAATTGTAGGCACATGTACTAAAGAATAGACAGCTGACAGTATTTGAGCTTGATAGTTTTAAGCTTGATAGTATTGAGCTTATCGGTCGTAAAATCATACGTGTCTTCTTATACTATTCACATTTTCGCTATTGTCCATTTAGTACCTTACTATTGACCATACTCTCAAACTAACAGATGATATTGACCATATAATGACACACACATTATTTTGGCAAAAATATAGAAATGCTTAAGGCATATCTCACTACATTATTAAGGATAACTATGAGTAACTATTTAGACGCAGTCGTCGTTGAGCACAATCCCTCTCAAAAAAAGATAGATCGCGCAGTGATTTGGCTTCACGGTTTAGGTGCTAGCGGTCATGATTTTGAGCCAGTGGTACCGCAGCTTGGGTTGGCTGACGATATGGCAGTACGTTTTATCTTCCCACATGCACCTAAACGCCCAGTCACGGTAAATGGCGGTATGGTGATGCCAGCATGGTACGACATCATAGAGATGAGTCTGGAGCGTAAAGTAGATGTGACTCAGATTGAAGAGTCTGCTCAGCAGATACAAGATTTGATCAGTCGTGAGATAGAGCGCGGCGTGTTGCCAGAGCATATCGTCATCGCAGGGTTTTCGCAGGGCGGGGCAGTTGCGTATCATGTGGCACTTGGCTATCCAAAACGTTTGGCTGGCTTGATGACGCTCTCTACCTACTTAGCGACCAATGATAATATTGAGTATAGTGCTGCCAATAAAGACATGCCGATTTTGATTGAACATGGTTCTCATGACCCAGTCGTGCCTGTCATCTTAGGTGAGCAAGCACAGCAGTTATTGTCGGCAAAGGACTATAATGTGTCTTACAATACGTATCCGATGGCACATCAAGTCTGCATGCCGCAGATCCAAAATATCGGCAAATGGTTAAACACTGTTTTGGCATAATCTATTAAGCTGTAACGTAATGTAATGCAGGCTACTTATAGGTTGAAACATAAACGATATCTCCTATATAATAGCCAGTCTTATTGGGGATGTTCTGGCTTCGACGCTGGTGATGAAACTCAATGATGCATGTCGAGAGTGTATGTCCTCTCGTTAATCAAACATATATTGTTATAGTCGCAAACGACGAAACTTACGCTCTAGCAGCTTAAACCCTGCTTACTTAGTTGCTGATCACCTACAGTTGGTTAACTAAGTTGAAGCGTCCGCATGTAGGCTCGCCACAAGTGATTGTCTCAATTGCTTGGGTTCAAAAGTAGAGAATCGTCCAATCCATCCTGACTGTCGGATCGGTGCGGATTAAAACTAAAGACAGAAACTAAACATGTAGATTCATGAGCGTAATGCTGGCGGACGCGGGTTCAACTCCCGCCATCTCCACCAAACATTAAAAATCCGATCACTTAGGTGGTCGGATTTTTTTTGTCTAAATTTTATGGTTGATTAAATGAGTCATGATACTGACAAACTTTTGATGAGAAAGTAAAAACTATTTATATAGAGTAATTATTAGGTCTTTAAAGTTGAATCACAATTTTTTGTTGCCTATGGAGAACATAATATTAACTTGTCTTAAAGAATAATTCTGATTATTCTTAGTTGAGGCCTATTCTTCGCATCAGGCGATGCAGTAGCAAGAATAAGCGGACTTTCAAATAACTACAGGGAATGTATTATGTTAGGAAAAATGATGTATCAGCCATTGCTGATCAGTGGTCTAATCGAACACGCTGCCCGTTATCATGGTGATACGGCGGTTTTGTCCAAAGAAGTCGATGGACAGATGACTCATACCAATTGGCGTACTGTCTCAGATAACTCAAAACGATTGGCCAATGCGTTGGCTACACTGGGACTTAAATCATCAGAACGCATAGCAACTTTGGCTTGGAACAACCGTCGTCATTTAGAAGCTTGGTATGCGATTTCAGGTAGTGGCATGGTTTGCCATACTATCAATCCACGTTTGTTCCCCGAGCAGCTTAGCTACATTATCAATGATGCTGATGATCGTGTGCTATTTTTTGATACTACTTTCCTACCGCTAATTATGGCAATCAAAGAGCATATCAAAGGTGTTGCACACTTCATTTGTCTAAGTGATCGAGATGATAGTATCGTAGAAAAACTGCCTAATGTACTGTTCTTTGATGAGCTATTAGCAGAAAATTCTACTGACTTTGACTGGCCTCAATTCGATGAAGCAACAGCCAGCTCTTTATGCTACACATCAGGAACTACCGGTAATCCTAAAGGGATTTTATATACGCATCGCTCTTCTGTGCTGCATGCGATGGCATTGTGCATGCCTGATGTCTCCGCGCTCTCTGCACAAGATGTTTTATTACCCGTAGTACCGATGTTCCATGTTAATGCGTGGGGCACACCTTATGCGGCTGCCTTGACTGGTTGCTCTCTCATACTTCCTGGTCCTAATCTCGATGGAGATAGTCTAGTATCTCTCATCGATGATTGTCATGTTACGGTTGCTCTAGGGGTTCCAACGATTTGGCAAAGCCTATTAACCGCTGCTAAAGTCAGAGGTAGTAAGCTTGATAGCATGACGCGTACCATCGTCGGAGGAGCGGCATGCCCACCATCGGTAATCAAAACGTTCAGAGAAGACTTTAATTGTGATGCAGTACATGGTTGGGGCATGACAGAAACCAGCCCACTTGGAACGATGAATCAAATAAAAGCCAAGCATAAATCGCTGAGTAAAGATGAGATTAATGAATTGCGTAACTCTCAAGGTCGTCCGCCCTATGGTGTTCAGCTACGTCTCATAGATACTGACGAGCCGCTACAGCGAGTCGAAGAAGATGGTATGTCTCAAGGTCGTTTACAGATCAAAGGGCATTGGATCATCAACGATTATTATACCGAGAACCCTGATGCGATAACTGAAGACGGCTGGTTCGACACAGGGGATATTGCAACCATTGATGCTGATGGCTATATGAATATTCGAGACCGCTCAAAAGATTTGATCAAATCTGGTGGAGAATGGATATCGTCAGTAGAGCTGGAAAACATCGCAGTCGCTCATCCGCAGATAAGAATGGCGGCCGCTATTGCTGCAAAGCATAAAAAATGGAGCGAACGTCCAGTATTGATTGTGGTGAAAGAACCAGATTCAGAAATCGATGAGTCGCAAGTACTGAGCTTTTACGAAGGTAAGATCGCCAGCTGGCAAGTGCCAGATAAAGTCATATTTGTAGATAATATCCTGCTAAATGGCGCTGGGAAAATGGTCAAAAAAGATCTGCGTGATGACTATGGCAATGTATTGTTGGATAGCTGATTTAGCTGTTAAAAGAGAAGATTGACAATGCCACTTGCAAAACCAAGTGTGTAGTCTAGTCAGATTTCTCTAAGAATAGTGGTATAGGTGAATAGAGTAGTTGAAATGCTCGTCATCTATATCGCTTGTCATTATTATTGTAAACGATCATTAAGAGATTCATGTACATCAGATGCATGGATTGGGATAGATAAAGTAGGACAGTATAGAACGCCAGATACAACAAAGCCCCTGATATCAGGGGCTTTAGCTGTTCTATAAAATAGTATAGGACTATGTAATGGTACCCGGAGCCGGACTTGAACCGGCACGCTATTGCTAGCGAGGGATTTTAAATCCCTTGTGTCTACCAATTTCACCACCCGGGCAAAACTTGTTTTATCTAAAATGTAAACTAGCTGATAGACCATCTAGTTACTAGATAAGTGGTCGCTATTATAATCGGTTGTGATAATAATGCAAGCCAAAATTAACGTAAAGTTAATAAATAATTGGAGGCTGGAGTCGGAATCGAACCGGCGTTAACGGAGTTGCAGTCCGCTGCATGACCACTCTGCCATCCAGCCAATCAAGGTCGCCTATATTAGCAAAAATATAGTAAATTACAAGTCCTTTTTTCGTTAAAAACAGCTTATTTATCATCTTGTCTATATTTAGCCCCAGTTTCAGGACATTTATGCTATTAATAGGCTTTTTCAAGCAATCAGTAACCCAGCGTTTAATGATGATGATTTAAAATATAGTGCGCTAAACTATATCTCTATTGTCACGTTTGGCACTTTTCACATCACGATAAGTGGCCGTGCAAATTAATACGAGTACGCCAAGAGTAATGGCAGGCCAAATTAAGATATATAAGCCGTAGATAAAAACGTTGTCCATGATATCTCCTTATAATATTGCTAAATGAGTAGCGATTAGCCAAATACTACTGGCCAATCGGCACTCGGATAAAGCGACTTTGGTTTAAGATTTAAGTGATGATGGGATTTCCGACTTTTTATCGTAATTGCCCACACGCTGCTTAATTAAGTCGAAGTCGAAGTGTTCGTCTCCCATCAGGCTGATAATCACACAGACGACGGTACTAGCGCCATAAGCGGTTAGAGAGGCTAGTAGGACCATATATTGACGTAAGAAGCCAGTAGCGAAGATAAGCATCAGCACAAGCGTGATAGCTGCGGCGACCATGCCAATCTTACGACCTAAGAACCCAAAGACCATTAGACCAATAACGACGGCTGCACCGACACTAGCCAGTATTTCAAAGAATAGGGCAGTGACACCAGTGATTGGAAGTAATTCGAAACGGGCAACGCAAAATAAGAGTAGTCCGACGATCACTGCTGAGGTAAAGGCAGTATTGGTGACGCGATTCCAAAACACACTGGCAATTACAGGGAAGACAATAGCACCCCATAGTGCACCCACAAACACTAGCATGACGAGAATATCAAGCTTAAAGCTCGCAAAAATTAGTCCAGCTGCTGTCGCAACAATCATCGTGCCACGACCAATTAGCATCATCGTTTTAGGTTTGACATGGCCTTTTTTGGCGATGTTTTTACCGTAGACATCCGCCATCATAATAGTTGATAGCGCTGATAAATCTGAGTCAGCGGTTGAGGATAATGACCCAATCACTAAAATAAAGAATAAGGCGATAAAGACAGGATGCAGATAAGTACTGACCATTTGAGGAATGAGGTTATTCATATTGCCATCGAGTGGCTCCACGCCAATCGTCACAGCCATTAGTCCAATCATACCAAGACCAATAACGATACCAGCATAGCCGACTGTGGCAGTGATAAACGTCGCTTTAATCTTGGTTTTATCAATCGCAAATAGGCGCTGAGTGATGGTTTGATTACCGATAGCATATGCTAATACAGCGACAAAATAGGGTGCACCTTGTTGAAAGAATGCCTCAGAGGAGAAGAAGTTCTGCTGTTCTAACGTCAGGTTTGACAGTCCACTAACCATGACCTCAGGGCCACCCATAGCGAATAATACGGCGGGGATAATAACAATACCAATGGCCATTAGAGCGACCAATTGGGCAAAATCAGTAAAAACAGATGCTCGAAACCCTGATGTCAATGTATAGCTCAGTACACCGATACCTGCGATCATTACTCCTGTTTGGAACGATAATGGTGATAAAACTGACACCAGTGCTCCAGCAGCAGTAAAGTTGACCATCAAGCTAATTAAACTGCCCATAATATTGGATATGGCTAAGATTAATTGGCTTGATGAACCGTGGCGGGCATGAATCAGTTCACCTAACGTATGGCCGTCTGGTGCCAATTCACGAAAGCGCATACCGAAAGGGTAGATGAACAAAATCATCAATGCACCCCAAAAGCCATAATGTATCGGCCCTGAGACGCCGTATTTATAACCAGAAGTAGCCGCAGCATAAAATGAGGCCGCCCAAATCCAAGTGGCGGTCATGCTGGCTGCACCCATACCGAAGCCAACACCGTGACCTGCGACCATAAACCCAGAAGTCGTCTCTTTATCTTTTTTAATTAATAAAGACAGCAAATAGGTGCCGCCATAAAATGCTAATAATAATAAAATAATCGTTAATGATGAAAATTGGAACAATGACTCAGTTTTCAAACTCAGACCTCGCAATTGTTAGTTGATGAATAAAGTTCAGTAAAAATGAAAGATACCAAACCATTAGGAATACAGCACAGCCTACACAGCCCTCATACCGAACGTATGTGGCTAATATAAATAGCGAAAGTACCAACTGTAGTGGTAAGCAAATACTAAGTGTCGCGCCCAAATCTTAATGAGACAAATAGTGTCAAATCAAAAAGACAGGGACTACTCTCAATAGGCGTCAGTTAATGGGTAAACCATCACGCTATTAATAGGCATACACAAAGGTAGCTACGTGCTAAAGAAAACTCATGTAATGAGTGTCTATAGCGGAATTACGAATAAGCACTAAGCCATGATGGCATGACCCGAACTCGATTTAGACAGCCTTATCAGCTGTAATAAGCAATAGGTAGAAAGTCTCTACTCATCTATTGCGATTGATGTGTTACTAAGCAGCATTAATAAATAAAACTACATATTTGTTAAGTACCTGTAACATATTTGCGCGGTAAGAGTAACCTATTACGTCACTAACCTCAAACATTATCCGATATTTACCAGATAATGACCGCAGATGACATATAAGTATTTATTTAAAGGGATTTAATAAAATATTTAATAAAATATTGAAAGATAGGGTTTTATTATGAGCAGCATCGAGTGATATATCACTATGAGCTAAATTATAACTATGAGTAAGTAACTGAAACTTTCATTAGAAAAAATACATAATGAGCGATAGATGGTTGCTCTCAATGAACAAGTAGAAGTGAATTTTTATATATTATCTTGTTTGGTGTAGTAAGTGACTCGGTTATCACGTAAAAATCCAGCCAATCCAAGTTCGTAACGCTCAGCCACGCGCACCGCTGTACTGGTAGGTGCTGACATGCCAACTAGCCACGAGATTTGACTTCGAATAGATTTTTGAACCAGCTCAATAGATAGACGCGAAGTCATGAGCACACAGCTAACGTCTGCTTTTTGGCGTAATTGCCAACCGATAAGTTTATCGAGTGCATTATGGCGGCCTACATCCTCAAATAAGTATAGCTGCTGATTATGTATCGTTGCTGCGGCGTGTACTGCACCTGTCAGTTGATGTGTATGCTGCGCAGCATCCACTTGTTGACGCAGTGCCAATAGGTAGTCAAGACTTGGAACAGTCGTCTTAGCACTATCGTTGCTTGTCGATTGATTATGGTCGGACTGTAGACTGCTTTGAGAGTAAGCACTTAAATCAGGCAAAGCTTGGGTTAGTCCAGTAATACCGCACATACCACAGCCTGTACGCCCTGCTAGCTGCCGTTTTTGTGCTTGGATACGTTGATGGCAGCGTTGGCTCAATACCAACTCCACGACATAGATATCGTAATCTTGAAATTGCTGTAGGCTTTGCTCAATTGATGCTGAATCAAGATCTTCGTCATTCGAATCTTGAGCAAACTGCTGATAGCTAGCTAGATCTGCAAGATGAGTCACTTCCCAGTCGAGTAGCTCGTGACTGTATTGAATTAAGCCTTCGCTAAATAAGAACCCAACCGCTAAATACTCTAGCTGATGAGGACTGGCCATCAGTACAGCATAATGAATTCCATTAATGATGATAGAGACCGCAGCTTCTACGGCTAAGCTGGTGCTCTGAGGCTCAATTTGAAGGTGAGAGTCATGATTAGGATTATTGTTAACTGACGGGTAATGATGCTTTTGTGCGAAATGACCACGAGCAAGTGGTGTCTCTGACAACCTCTCATCGTTAGACAGCTCAGGTGCAACTCTCTTAATGTCAGTTGAATTATCCATCATAGCGGGTTCAATAAAAGCCTCACTTTGCTCAGCATTATTTTCAATAGTTATCACGGTTTATTATGGCCTAAAATTATGAGTGTGCTTATGGTCATATAGAGGTAGAGCCAATGAAATTTTCATTCTCATTGGCCCTCCACAATATGATTTACGCAGGCGTAGCGATCGATGTATTTGCCTCTATGCGCTCTAAAACGACGGTCGTCGATTTGTACGCTGGGATATGAGAATCTGGCGCATGTGTATCTAAATCAAAGAGGTCATTGCATTCAGGATAGTAAGCAGCAACAGCGTTAGAGGCAATATCCATCTCGCTCAATACCAATGGGCCTAATACACGCGGTTGCTCTAGGCTATCTTTAGCACGCTGGCGAGTGACCATAACACGGTCACCTTTTTGCCAACCTAAACGGCTTATTTCATCAGGATGCATGAATAGTACATCACGGCGATCCGTTTGACGATAGCGGTCTTTAAACCCAAAAATCATAGTATTGAATTGGTCATGGCTACGGACACTGGTCAATTGCCAAACCTTTTGCGCTGTATTTTCAATATCATCGATATCGTTTGCAGCTGCCATTTGTGCAGCAACAAAAGTAATCGGATATTGTGGTACTTCAAACTGAGCTTTGCCGCTCTCGGTATTCCATACACGATGACGCGCCGCATGATACAAATGAAAGCCACGCTCAGAGGTGCGAATACGCTGATTAAAGTCTTCAAATCCATTAATCGCTTGAGAGATATAGTCCCGAATAATATCGAAATCTTCACTCATCGCAAGCCAAGGAATAGACGAATCGTCATCGAGTACATGAGTCGCGATATCCGCTACGATTTGCGCTTCAGATTTTAGAGTATCACTAACAGGTTTGAGCTTGCCCTGAGTGGGTACGATCTGACACATAGAGTCTTCGATAGTGGCAAACTGCTCACCCTTTGTTGTGACAATACGTTCGGTACGACCTAAGCAGGGCAGGATCAAATTGTTTGCACCGGGGTATAGCATAGTCTCATTGAGCTTAGTACCGACAAATATATTAAGCTGAGTAGTGGTTAGGGCTTGCTCAATAGCGCTGGTATCAGGGGCGGCCACTGCATAGTTACCACCCATGCCCATAAAGACTTTCAATTTACCAGCGATAAGAGCCTTGGCACCTGTGACGACATCATAGCCGTGCTCTTGCGGCATAGGGTGCTCAAACACACGCTCTAAACTGTCTAGTAAGCTTTTGCTAGGACGCTCATGGATACCCATGGTGCGATCGCCCTGTACATTGGAATGTCCTCGTACTGGGGATGCACCGGCGCCGTCGATACCAATCATACCCATCAGCAGGAGCAAGTTGGTAATCATCGCGACATTGTCATCACCCTGTACATGCTGAGTAATGCCCATGCCCCAAGTGCAAATCGTTGCTGGACTATCGGCCACGAGTTCAGCGAGATTGATAATATCTGTCTGAGAAATACCGCAGCCAAGTGTGATATCTGCCCATGTTTGCTCCGTCAGCCATTGTTTTAACGGGTCAAATCCTGAAGTATGAGTGGTAATAAAATCATCATTTATTTTATCGTTTTCGATCAGCCATTTGGCAATGCCAGTCAATAGCGCTGCATCACCGCCGATTTGAATTTGAATAACATCATCGACCATGTCAGCACTTTGACCGGCTGCCATGTGAGTTGGTTTTTGTGGATTCCTAAATTTACTCAGGCCCTGCTCACGCATTGGGTTAATTGAGATGATTCGACAGCCTTGCTCATGAGCATGGGCGAGCATCTCTAGCATACGTGGATGGTTGGTCGCTGGGTTTTGCCCAAACATCAATATCAGCTTGGCCTGTTCAAAATCTTCTAACATCACGGTCGCTTTACCAATACCTAGCTGTCTGCTTAGCATTACTGAGGTTGGTTCGTGACACATGTTTGAGCAATCAGGCAAATTATTAGTGCCAAAGCAGCGTACAAATAACTGAAATAAGAAGGCAGGCTCATTGGTCACGCGGCCTGATGTATAAAATAATGCTTCATGGGGTGAATCAAGCTGCCCCAATTGTTCAGCGATGATGCGATAAGCATTTTCCCAAGGGATAGGGACGTAGCGATCTTGCGCGGCATCATAATACATCGGCTCTGATAAGCGGCCGCTATGCTCAAGCTCGTAACCAGACCATCCTTGTAGCTCGGTGACGGTATGTCTTGCAAAAAAATCGGCATCTGCTTTATGGGTCATGGTCTCGCTGGCAATGACTTTAATGCCGTTTTCACAGACATCGATGGCTTTGTGTGACTTATGGTCAGGCCAAGCACAACCTGGGCAGTCAAATCCGCCTTGAGGCTGATTGCTTTTAAATACACTTATACCACCGCGCAAAAATGTCTTATAATCCATTAGCTTTTGGGTAGATGAGATCAGCGCAGGCCAACCAGCAGCAGGGTGGGAGTAAATAGGAATTTTGCGCATGACAGACCTCATAGATAGATGACAACAGCGAAGCTTGGATAGACGACAACTATATAATGGTCAGTGAAAAGTTCATATGATCATTAACTATAGATAACAAAAAACCTCAAAGAAAAATCAATTCTCTTGAAGGTTTCTGAGGTTGTCGGAAATGGTTGTATCCGACAGGTACAAATTTATAAGTCGTAAGTTATTGGCAGTATTAGCTCAAAAACTTAGCTTAAAATCAGGCTGTCATCTTCAACTTTTTCGCCACGTGTTTGCTCAAACATATCGAGTAGGTCATGTACGGTCATACCTTTGCGAATGTCACCAGCGACATCCAACACGACTTGACCCTGATGCAGCATAACGGTGCGTGTACCATGTGCCAATGCTTGTTGCATAGAGTGGGTAACCATCATCGTGGTCAGTTTGTTGTCCGTGACAATCTTATCAGTCAATTCTAAGACAAATGCCGCAGTCTTAGGATCGAGAGCTGCAGTATGCTCATCAAGCAGCAAAATCTTAGATGGCTGCAATGATGCCATTAGCAGACTTACCGCTTGGCGTTGACCACCAGAGAGCAGACCCATACGATCGGTGAGACGATTTTCTAAACCTAATTTTAAAACGGATAGTTTTTCTCGGAACAAATCGCGGTTGTTCTGGTTCAATGCAAATTTTAGACCGCGATTACCGCCGCGTTTGTAGGCCAAAGCCATATTTTCTTCAATCGTTAGCGCTTCACAAGTGCCCGCCATCGGATCCTGAAAGACACGAGCAACCCAATGCGCGCGTTGATGGGCAGACTTTTTGGTCACATCAATGCCATTTAGCAAGATTGAGCCACTATCGACGCGAGTCGTACCGCTTACTGCATTCAAAAAAGTAGATTTACCTGCGCCATTGGTACCAATGACAGTAACAAATTCACCATCAGCAATGTTTAAGCTGATACCACGTAGGGCAGGGTTTTCGATAGGCGTGCCTGGGTTAAAGGTCAACCGTAAATCGGTGGCTTGCATCATAATCATTATTCCTTATTGTCTCTTCAAGCGAAGCAAGTGTTATTAATACCTGCTTTGACTGTCATTAGGCGCGAACCTTGCGTGATAAAAACTTGGTTTTCGCTTTTGGCAATACCAAGGCTAGTACCACGAGCAGTGCAGTAATCAAGTTCAAATCTTGTGGTCCAAAGCCGATGCTGCGTAGCGTATCGCTTGATAGTGCGACCTGAATAAACAGTTTGTACAATACCGCGCCGACGACAACAGCAAAGGTAATCAGCCAAATACGCTTGGCAGGAATGATTGTCTCACCGATAATGACCGCTGCTAGACCGATAACGATTGTACCGATACCAATTGAGATATCTGCACCACCCTGAGTCTGGACAAACAGTGCACCTGCTAGGGCAATCAAACCGTTAGAAATCGCCATACCGATGATAGTCATCCACGAGGTATTGATACCTTGCGCCTGTGCCATTCTTAGGTTTGAGCCAGTAGCGCGCATCGACAGACCTGTCTCGGTGCTATAGAACCAGTTCAAAAATAACATAGCAGCTGCGACGACGACACCAATAATCAGGCAACGCATCCAATAACCATTACCATCGGTCACCAGGGTGCTAAACACTGTGGTTTCGCCAAGCAAGGGTAGGTTTGGCGCGCCCATGATGCGCAGGTTGACAGAATATAAGGCAACCATGACCAAAATACTGGCAAGCAGCTGCAAGATGCCAAGTTTGACATGCAACCACGCAGTGACGATACCAGCGACTGAACCTGCTAACATCCCAAAAGCACAGGCCAACCATGGGTTGATACCAGCGATGATAGAAATACCAGCGACTGCGCCCCCTAACGGAAAACTACCGTCAGCGGTCAAATCAGGGAAGTCGAGCGTACGAAATGAGATAAGCACACCGAGTGCTACTAGGCCATAAATCAGACCACTTTCAAGCGCACCAAAAAAAGCAATTAAAGACATAAGAGATCAGTAAGTCATAACCAAGTGTCTAGCGTATGGTACCAAGATAAGTAAATGGCAATTGCCAAAATCATCTACCTGCTAAACAGCTAAGCGGTGAATTTAACAGATTAAGCAATCTGCGGTTAGGGTAAACCAAAACATATCACGATTAACAGCGATCATAAGCTACCTTGGTTTGAAGCGATGGTTCAAGGCACTGCAATGTAATCAATAGACCTATCCTCTACTTAACAAGTATCAGATAAATGGCCAGACAAATACAGTACTATTAAACGCACTTTCAAAAAAAGACTCTGTTTAGACAAGAAGCCCAGCCTAATGACTCATAGCTGGGTTTCTTATTTAATCATTAGCCGTATATTTAAGGTATACAACACAGTATTAGTTCGTGTCGCTATCTTATTTATACCTGCTATTTTGAGCCAAATACAAAGGTGCGTTATTCTACCACTTCTTTAGCTTTATCGATAACCGCTTGTGGCAACGTAATGCCTTCTTCTTTAGCATGTTTTGGACTGACGTATAGATCAAGCGCTTGTGGAGTGTAAACAGGGATAGCGCCTGCTTTTTCACCGTTTAAGATACGTACGACAATTTTACCAGTTTCGCGGCCAAGCTCATAGTAGTTCACGCCTAGAGCAGCAACAGCACCGCGCTCAACTGAGCTGGTGTCTGAGGCAATGAGAGGAATCTTACTTTGTTTAGCGATTTGATAAAGTGATTCGTACGCTGATACTACGTTGTTGTCAGTTGACGTGTAGATCATATCGACCTTACCTTCGAGACTACGCGCTGCCATCGCAATGTCATTACTACGCTGTGCAGGCGCTTCTAATACATTGATACCAAGTGGTGTTAGCTTCTCTTTTAGATTTTTTAAGATAATCGTTGAGTTGACTTCACCTGGGCTATAGACATAACCGACGTTCTTTAATGATGGAATGATTTGACGCATCAAATCAATTTGTGGCTCATACGGTAGAGCATCTGATGCGCCTGTGACGTTGGTGCCAGAGCCATCTAGCTTAGGTACCAGTTTTGCTGCTACTGGGTCAGTAACTGCTGAGAATACCAATGGAATGCTGCTAGTAGAAGCGGCAACAGACTGCGCAGATGGTGTTGCAATAGCGACGATAACATCTGGCGCATCAGCGACAAATTGCTTGGCAATCTGACCAGCAGTAGCAGTGTTTCCTTGAGCGCTTTGGAAGTTAACGGTTAAGTTTTCACCGTCCTTGAAGCCTGCTTCGTTTAGCTCGTCGATGACACCTTTACGTACATCATCAAGCGCTGGATGTTCGACGATAGCAGTAATAGCAACGGTCTTCATAGCCGTCGCTGTATCACCACTAGCGGCAGCATCCGTGGAGCCATCATCTTGCGCTGATTGGTTACAACCAGTCAAGATAGCCGTACATACACCGCCTAATAATAGAGCCTTACCGAAATTAAAACGACCAAAACGATTTTGAGACAACATGGGTCTTACTCCTAAAATAATAGTGTGTCCGTACACTATATAAATAATTGACGAGCTAATAGATAGCTTACTACTTTTTATTTGGTTTCGGCATCAATATCAACATTGATGGCGTTTTTTAGTAACTCTGCTGGCAAGCTGACACCTTGTGTTTTAGCGTGCTTAGGACTGACATATAGGGTCAGATCATTCATGACTTCAGGTTTGATGGTGTTGACCGCTTCGCCATTTAACACACGATATACCATCTTGCCAGTGGTACGACCAAAATCATAGTCATTAACACCAAGCGCAGCAGTCGCGCCGCGTTTTACACTGAATTCATCAGACGCGATAATCGGTAACTTTAGCTCATTTGCTGCTTGGGTCATGGCCTCAAAGGCAGACGCAACATTATTGTCAAATGAGGTATAAATAATATCTGCGCGTCCTTGCAAGCTGCGTGTCGCCATACCGATATCCGTTGGACGATTGGCAGGAATGTCTAATAGTGACAGACCTCGTGCTGGCAGCGCTTGTTTTAGGTTCTCACGCAATGACACTGAGTTTGCTTCACCTGGGCTATAGACATAACCGATGGTCTTTAAGTCAGGCTTTATTTGCTGCAATAAATCCAACTGCGGCTCTAGCGGTAACTGGCTTGATAATCCAGTCAAATTGCTTTGAAAAGGCTTGCCATCTGCTGTGATGAGTTTGGCACCTAGCGGATCTGACACAGCAGTGTAGATAATAGGGATAGTGGTGGTAGCGGCTACCACTGACTGCGCAGAAGGCGTTGAGATTGCTACGATCGCATCAGGATTATCTCCTGCAAATTGCTTGGCAATCTGTCCTGCAGTCGCTGTGTTACCTTGCGCACTTTGAAAGTTAACAGTTAGGTTTTGACCTTCAACATAACCATTATCTGCCAATTCATCAATAATACCGCGGCGCATATCATCTAATGATGGATGCTCAACGATTTGAGTAATGGCAATTGATTTGGCAGGTTTGTCTGTAGCCGTGCTATTTTCAGCAGTCGCTGCGGTCTCGGTAGAGGAGTTTGAGCAGCCGATTAGTCCAAGTGTGCTAATGGCACTAAGAGCAACGCCATAGAGGCTTAAGCGTAGAGTAGAAGCGATAGTCATTATTAGGTTAACTCATAGGTTATATCAATCGCAAAAACCAAGTAGATACGGCCAGACTGACTAAGCCTACTAACTTATATAGTAGTCATTTTACTCATCTGTTTGGTGTACTTTGGTCTTTTGCCATGATATTGAAGAATGCAGATTAGCCAAGTCAATGCTATGTTGATGCTGAGATAGCAGGCTAACAATTAAATAAAGTAATCGTTCCATCGATTATTATGTTCATATTATGACAGTAATGTAAGTTATCGCAATAAGAAATTAATGTGTAGCGGTCATGGTGATGGATAATAAAAAAATCATCACTTCTTTTTATCTTATCAAGACGCGTGATGCATTGAAGCTCTTGTGTAGATCTGAATATAACAGATGCCACTAGGGTACTTTTGTTTGCTCAAACCATATGCAAAAGGCTTACATCCTAGCAACGCATCTATTACGTACTCACTTCATAATTAACGTAAGCTAATTTTCATACGAGAAACATGATAATTCTAAGGATAATCCAGTCATTTTGGTGACATTGTGCTGCCATAGTGGATATGAAATAGTCCTATAACTTATCTAAATTTTTCGAATGACTATTTTAAGGATAATATTATGAACACTGCTAATCTTAAATTATTAACCATCGCCGGTATCACTGCTACTTCTTTGATTGGATTGCCTGCTATGGCAAAAGATGGTCATGGAAACGGGCACGGTAATGGACATGGTAATAGCAAAGGTAACTCTGCCCATATTAGTAGAAACTATAAGCATAGCGGCAACGCCCATCCAAGTATTAACGCTTATCGCAATGCTAGCCCGAATGCCTCATTTAAGCGTGATCTTGATAGATACGGTTATAGAGTAGTCGGCAAGATTGATAAAAGGGATTATGATCGCTCTGTCGTTTTAGACCGTTATGATGACCGTTACGTTCGTATTCGTACGCCAGAAAATAACATTGTGACGGTGATTAATGATACGTTGCAGATTATCGATATTTTGAGTAGATAAGTATTTTGAGCAGATAAGTATCAGGCTTAGTTTTTAGTCATTTGCTAAATCAACCATAAAAAAAGATGCCACTTAGAGCATCTTTTTTTATTTTTTAATCCTAAAAATAACCGTTATGCCAACACGTCACCAACAACACAAGTATCTGGCAAGGTAACGACTGTTAAGCCAGTCTTTGGCTCACCAGTTGACAATACCATACCTTCTGATACGCCAAATTTCATCTTGCGTGGAGCAAGGTTGGTCACGCAAATGACTTTCTTATTAATCAATTGCTCAGGCTCATAAAACTTGCGAATACCGCTAAATACGTTACGTGGCTTGTCTTCACCAACATCTAGCGTGAACTGTAGTAGCTTATCAGCACCTTCGACATGGTTACACTCTAAAACGTGTGCGACTTTCATCTCGACTTTTGCAAAGTCTTCAATACCAATATAGTCAGTTTGTTCAGCATCTGCATTTGTTGCAGGTGCTTTGTCTTTTGCGGCAGGAGCGTCTGCTTGAGTTAAGGATGCTTTAGAATCTTCTACCATCGCTTCAATATCTTTTTCTTCGATACGTTGCATCAGTGGTTTGAATTTATTGATTTTATGACCTAGTAACCACTCATTACGACTGGCAAAACTTAGATCATCAAGGTTCAAAAACTCTTTCGCATTATTAGTCAGCTCAGGTAATACTGGCGCGAGATAAACCATCAATTGACGGAAGATATTGATAGCGACCGAGCAGACGTCTTGAACTTCTTGCTCAGTACCCTCCAATTTCGCTAGTGACCATGGTTTTTTGGCATCGATATATTCGTTGGCCTTGTCCGCACATTGCATGATTAGGCGCATAGCACGCGAGAATTCACGATTCTCATAAGCAGCAGCAATCTCATCACCCGTTTTGGTGATGTCTTCTAATAGCTCTGACTCGACGCAAACTTCTGATAGCATACCGTCGTACTTCTTAACCAAGAACCCTGCACTACGACTGGCGATATTGACGACCTTACCAACCAAGTCAGAGTTGACCTTTTGCATAAAATCTTCTAAATCTAAATTGATGTCTTCAACTTTGTCAGACAGTTTACTGGCGAAATAATAACGCAGGTATTCAGGATGTAAGTGCTCAGCATACGTCTCGGCCTTGATAAAAGTACCGCGTGACTTACTCATTTTTTCGCCATTGACCATCAAGAAACCATGGGCAAAGACACCAGTTGGCGTGCGTAACTCACTACCAGCTAGCATGGCTGGCCAAAACAAGGCATGGAAGTAAACAATGTCTTTACCGATGAAGTGATAAACCTCAGTTTTGTGCTCGTTTTCTTGTGCCCAGTAGCGGTCGAAATCAAGTGCTTGGTCTGTCCCTGCACGCTTATCACATAGATTTTTAAAGCTTGCCATGTAGCCCACTGGCGCATCTAGCCATACGTAAAAGTATTTGTCTGGTTCATCACTTGGGGTATCTGGAATTTGGAAGCCGAAGTAGGGTGCATCACGCGAGATATCCCAGCTGGCAAGTCCTGCCTCAAACCATTCTTGTAGTTTATTAGCCACTGATGTTTGTAGACGGTTGTTACTGCGCGTCCAGTCTTTTAGGAACTGTTCAAACTCTGGCAAATCAAAGAAATAATGCTTAGAGGTTTTGAGCTCTGGCGTTGCATTAGACAATGTCGAATGCGGATCTTTTAAATCTGTTGCATCGTACGTAGTACCACATACTTCGCAGTTATCGCCGTACTGATCTGGTGAATCACACTCTGGGCAAGTACCTTTGACAAAGCGATCGGCTAGAAATAATTGCTTTTCAGGATCAAATAACTGCTCGACATCTTTTGTGCTGATATGACCAGCATCATTGAGACGACGATAAATCAGCTCAGAGAACTGTTTGTTTTCTTCTGAATGAGTGCTGTGGTAGTTATCAAAGTTGATAAGGAACTTTGAAAAATCCGCTTCATGTGAGGCTTTAACTGAGGCAATTTGCTCTTCTGGTGTTACGCCATTGGCTTCTGCTTTGAGCATGATTGCCGTACCGTGTGCATCATCCGCGCAGACATAGGTGACCTGATGGCCTTGCGCTTTCATTGCACGTACCCAAATGTCAGTCTGAATATATTCTACAAGATGCCCCAAATGGATATAGCCATTGGCGTAGGGCAGCGCACTGGTTACTAGAATCTCACGCACAAAATCACCTATATTTTTATATAAACGGGTTAATTATCGACCATCTCAAGCGGTTCATCGCTCATCGATGCGACATCGTTAATGCTAAAAACTTCTAAAAATAATAAAAATTCAAAAAGTGCGCCTATGATACCGTAATTCAGATAATTTTGTGATATTCCTTGGTAATTACTTCTCATTTGGCAGGCATTTATTAGCCATAAACGATAAGCTTACACCGTATTTGATGGTCATAAACCAGCCATAAAAAACCCACCAAGCATGATGCTAAGTGGATTTTTATTTATGTATTACTAGCTTAGGTATTAGTAGCAAATACCGATTAACTTAGAATGAACCAAACATCGTACCCAAGATAATAACAGCAACCACAGCGACCAACGGAATGACCATTGTAACCATCGCCAAGTTTAAATAAGACTGCTTATGGGTCAGACCACAAATGGCTAGCAAGGTAATGACAGCGCCACTGTGTGGAAGCGTATCAAGACCACCTGCCGCCATGACAGCTACACGGTGCATAAGCTCAGGGTCGATGCCAGCATTGACTGCCATTCTTAGATAATCTTCACCCAATGTCGACAGCGCAATACTCAAACCGCCAGACGATGAACCTGTGATACCAGCAAGCGTAGTCATAGCGACCGCTTCTGAGATCAGAGGGTTGTCAGGGTTTAGGTTTAGGATGCTATCACGAATGATAAGGAAGCCTGCGAGCGACGCGATAACTGCACCGTAACCCACTTCTGATGCAGTATTGAAAATCGGCAACATAGAATCATAAGTACCACGGTTAATAGTTTTTTGGAGATTATTCCAATGTCCGATACGCAGCAAAATTAACACCACACAAGCCACGACCAACGAGATAATAATTGACCATAACCCAAGTGAGCCTGCGACATTTAAGTCTGGGAACTGAGTTTGTAGACTACTGAAATCTATCGATGGGAAAATCACATAGGTCAATAGAGCGTTCAAGCCAATGACCAATACGAGTGGAATCATTGCAATGGTAAAAGAAGTATGATGAGTGTTTAATACCTCAGCTTCTTTTGCCGTTGCACCAACACCGCCTACATCTTCTTCGTCATGCTGACCATAACCTTCGCCTGCTGCATTGGCTTTTCTGGCGCGTGACTGGAGCCACATCCAACCACAAACAAACATGATCGTACCACCGATGATGCCCAAAATAGGGGCGGCAAATACGTTGGTGTTGTAGTAAGGAATTGGAATAGCGTTTTGGATAGCTGGCGTACCTGGCAGTGCAGTCATCGTAAACGTAAATGACCCTAAGGCAATCGCTGCTGGAATCAAACGTTTTGGAATATCTGCTGCTCTAAACAAGTCTTTGGCGATTGGATAGATAGCAAAAGCCACAACGAACAACGATACACCGCCATAGGTCAAAATAGCACAGACCAAAATCACCGCAAGGATAGCTTTGCTAGCACCGAGCTTTTCGACCACTGTATTGGCAATGGCGGTTGCTGCGCCAGAGTCTGC
Source organism: Psychrobacter proteolyticus (assembly GCF_039762275.1). GTDB lineage: Bacteria > Pseudomonadota > Gammaproteobacteria > Pseudomonadales > Moraxellaceae > Psychrobacter > Psychrobacter proteolyticus_C. Next base: position 275,929 of record NZ_JBDLOB010000001.1, read on the forward strand.
CATTAGACGTCCAAATAGTGCGCCTAGCAAGAATATCGGAAAGAATTTTAGTAAGAATCCACTTAACGCGCCCATAAAGACATCGGTATAAGCGGGAATGGTGCTTAAGAAGTCACCTGACAGTAAGACTGCTAATGTCGCCATAATCGGTGCTAGGATCAGCACAGAATAACCGCGATAAGCAAAGAACATGAGTAATAATAGGGTAATGACAATAGCAAGTGTACTAAACATGACGGCCCTCCTTGGCAAAAAATAAGGCAGCGAGTATGCCGTGCTTGTCGATGTAGGTCAATAAAATTAATCAAAATAAGCCTATTTCGTCTGTTTTATCAAACATAAATCTAGACTTATAGACTGCTAACCATTAATATCTCGACAATTTAACTCCTGCACAGCGTTGACTCACATGCGCTGATGGTTATTTTCTAGTCGCTACGAAAATAATATGTTAAGTTAGCACAAGTGTTTCACGCATGATATAGCGAGATAGAATGTATTGTTATGAATGCCAATATAAAATATAATGCTTGCCCTATATCAGATGTGGTGGCAATAACCGCACTTAAATCTGATAAACGTTCAACAAGGCGCTAATAACAACTCTTAAAACCAAACATCAAATTTACAAGGAATGTGAATATGTTTAGTGCCATCACTAATATGAGCGTGCAGTTAGTCAATCGCTATCTACCATCCCCATTCGTATTTTCGATCGTTTTGACCCTTATCGCGTTTGCTGTAGGACTGGCTACTACTGGCCAGGATATGATTGCTATGGCAGGGCACTGGGGCAATGGACTATGGTCATTGCATAGCTTTGCCATGCAAATGGCGTTGGTCTTAGTGACCGGTTATGCCTTTGCTAGTGCCCCATTTATCCAGCGCTTATTGGACAATCTCGCTAGTAGAGTCCACTCTCCTACGACCGCCATTATCGTATCAACCTTGGTTGGGTTGGTCGGCTCATGGATAAACTGGGGTTTTGGTTTAATCATCGGGGCAATCTTTGCAAAGGCATTGGCTAGAAAAGTGGCTAATGTCGACTATCCGCTATTGGTCGCTGCCGCCTATTCAGGTTTTGTGATTTGGCATGGTGGTTTTTCAGGTTCGATACCGCTGACACTTAGCTCGGGCGGTGATACGCTCCTGACGTTGTCAGGCAACACTATGACCGAAGCAGTGCCTTTATCAGAGACGGTATTTGCAGGCTATAACATGCTGCTAGTAGGTTTGCTTATCTTTATTTTACCACTCGTCAATCGCTTTATGCATCCTAAAAACCCTACGGTTATTGATCCTAAGCTGATCAAAGAAGAGATCTACGTCGCGCCCCAAAGAGAGACGCCTGCACAAAAGCTAGATGATAGCCGTATTATCGCTGTCATCTTATTGGCCTTAGCACTGATGTACTATATCAGCGAGTTTGGTAGTAACGGTTTTAATCTAGGGCTAAACATCGTCATTGGGCTATTCTTATTCATAGGTTTGCTATCACATGGCACGCTAGAGCGTTATTATCGCGCCGTACACTCAGGGATAGGTGGCATCACAGGTATTGTGCTATTGTTCCCGTTCTACGGCGGTATCATGGGCATCATGACAGGTGCAAATGCTGATGGTATCTCTATCAGTACGCAAGTGACCGAGTTTTTTGTCAATTCCGCCTCCGCAGACAGCTTTCCGATTTTTGCATTTTTAAGTGCTGGCTTGGTCAACGTCTTTGTACCATCGGGCGGTGGACAGTTTGCGGTACAAGGCCCTGTTATGATTCCTGCTGGTATCGAACTGGGTGTTAGTCCAGCCATTACTGCAATGGCGATTGCATGGGGTGACGCATGGACAAACATGATTCAACCGTTTTGGGCGTTGCCATTATTGGGTATCGCAGGTTTGGATGCACGCGCTATCATGGGCTACTGCCTAATAGTACTGGCAGTCTCTGGTGCCATTATCATGGGCGTTTTCTGGCTATTGGTATAGTCATTCCACTATAAAAATACTACTGCGTTAACCTCGCTTGAAGTATTTAATATACATCTACACTCGGTTGCCTTGTACTATTTTTAAATTGAATCGACTATACAAGTTTATAACGCGCAAAAGAAAAATAAGCATGATGAATTTTCACTGTTAGGTTTTATTAAAAGCAACAATCAAACGGATAATTGAGACACTTAATTCAGCATTAGGGCATGTCCTAATATATGCACGGATTAAAAATATAAATAACAGTCATAGGAGACAAGCATGAGTCAGTCAAAAGTATATAACAGTGCCGAAGAAGCGCTAAAAGGTGTCGTTAGTGACGGGCAAACGCTCGCAATCGGTGGCTTCGGTCTATGTGGTATTCCAGAAGCATTAATCGAAGCGCTGCGCGATAGCAAAGTCAAAGAGCTCACCTGTATCAGTAATAACGCTGGTGTCGATGACTTCGGTCTTGGTCTACTACTACAGACACGCCAAATCAAAAAAATGATTTCGTCATACGTGGGTGAAAACAAAGAGTTTGAGCGCCAGTATTTGGCAGGCGAGCTAGAGGTTGAATTGACCCCGCAAGGGACTTTGGCTGAAAAATTGCGCTCAGGCGGCGCTGGTATTCCTGCGTTTTATACCGCAACGGGCGTAGGTACATTAGTCGCTGAAGGCAAAGAGACTCGTGATTTTGATGGACGTACTTATGTGTTGGAGCATTCCTTACGCGCTGATGTCGCTCTAATTAAAGCGCAAAAGGCTGATAAAGCGGGCAATCTGATATTTAATAAAACGGCTCGTAACTTTAACCCAGACTGCGCGATGGCCGGTAAAACCACGATCGTCGAAGTCGAAGAAATCGTTGAGACGGGTACGTTTGATCCAGATGAAGTGCATCTACCGGGTATTTTTGTTCAACGTATTGTATTGAATGCTAGCCCTGAAAAACGTATCGAAAAGACCACGACTAAAGCTGTAGAAGGCGCGTAAATAAAAACGTGGTTGACGCTTAATCGTAAGTGAAATCAATAGTTAATTTTAGATTGATAATAGTTTAAACAGCTAATTGATTCGATAACTGGCTGTCTAAATGAATAAAAATAGAATATCGCAAAAAATAAGGAAATCAGCATGGCATGGACAAGAGAGCAAATGGCGCAACGCGCTGCAAAAGAGCTACAAGATGGCTACTATGTGAACTTAGGCATCGGTCTCCCAACGTTGGTCGCCAACTACATTCCTGAAGGCGTGGACGTATGGCTACAATCAGAGAATGGCCTGCTAGGTATTGGTGAGTTCCCTACAGCAGAAAACGTTGATGCGGACTTGATTAACGCTGGCAAGCAAACAGTAACCGCAGAAGCTGGTGCTAGCTATTTTAGTAGCTCAGAGTCTTTCTCAATGATTCGTGGTGGTCATGTCAACTTGGCCATATTGGGTGCAATGGAAGTGTCAGAAAAAGGCGACCTTGCCAACTGGATGATTCCCAAAAAGATGGTCAAAGGCATGGGCGGGGCGATGGATTTGGTCGCAGGCGTACAGCGTGTGATTGTATTGATGGAGCAGGTAAATAAGCACGGCGATCCAAAAATCTTGGCAAACTGTGAGCTACCATTGACGGGTAAAGGCGTGGTTGATCGTATCATCACCGAGCTTGCCGTATTAGATGTTACTGATAATGGCCTAAAGCTGGTTGAATTAGCAGATGGTGTGAGCTTTGACGAACTACAAGAAAAAACACCAGTAAGTATTATTCAGTAAACTTTGTACAGTAAAGTGACTGTCCTAAGATTAATATGTTTTATCCCGCAAATAAATACGCCACTATGATTATAGTGGCGTATTTGTTCAGTTCAATTTCATAAAAACTAATAATATTTTAGACCATGATAAGGAATATGTATGGCGACCCAATTAGAACAAGATTTGACAGGCAAAGTAGCATTGGTCACTGGCTCTGCAAGTGGTATCGGACGTGACATCGCTGAAACTTATGCAAAAGCAGGCGCAGCGGTTGGTATTGCCGATATCAACCTTGAAGCGGCACAAAAAACCGTTGATGCTATTGAAGCTGCTGGTGGACGTGCTCTGGCGATTGCTATGGATGTTACCTCAGAAGATGCGGTAAACGACGGTTTACAACAGCTAGTAGATACTTTTGGCAGTATTGATATTTTGGTTTCTAATGCTGGTATTCAGATCATCGACCCTATCGATAAAATGGCATTTAGCGATTGGAAGAAAATGCTGAACATCCACTTAGATGGCGCTTTTTTGACCACTAAAGCCGCGATTAAGCACATGTATAAAGGTGATAAGGGCGGCACAGTTATTTATATGGGCTCTGCTCATTCGCATGAGGCATCATTGTATAAAGCCCCTTATGTGACCGCGAAGCACGGACTACTAGGACTGTGCCGTGTGTTAGCCAAAGAAGGTGCAGCGCATAAGGTACGCTCGCATGTGATTTGCCCAGGGTTTGTCAAAACGCCATTGGTAGAAAAACAAATCCCAGAGCAAGCAGCTGAAAAGGGCATCAGTGAAGAGTCGGTTATTAACGATATCATGCTGGTCAATACCGTAGATAAAGAGTTTACGACAGTAGAAGATATTGCCCAATTGGCGCTATTTTTAGCGGCTTTCCCAACCAATGTATTTACTGGACAATCTATCGTGGCCAGTCATGGCTGGTTTATGAATTAATATATATACAACTTGCATATACCACAACGTCAGACCTACTGGCGTTGTGGTTTTTTTATGCGTCCAATTCAGCTACACTGTCACGATAGAAGGTTTGGCTAATGTACTCATGAACGCTATCGGTTGTAAGATACGCAATGAGACGACTTGAGCGATTTGCCAGATCTACCCACTTGTATAGGCCATAATAGTAGCTATGTTTAACTTTATGAAGAAAAAAACCACAAAAACCGAAACGCCTCAGCAGCAGGCAGAGCGTGATAGTGCCGTCGACAAAGTCCTACTTGGATATGAAATAGGTGCTGTCAGTATTGCCACAATGGTTACAGGACTTGAGCGTGATGGCGAAGCACTTACGTTAGACCTGCGTTTGCCGAAAGACAGCAATCCTGAAGTTATCCAGCAGGAGCTTGGGCAGTTGCTACATCCACATGGTATTACTACGATTCATATGAATGTACGTCTGCCTGCGCCAGAAAAAGGTTCAGGCTCGAGCTTACCAAAACAGATGCCAAAGACAACCAATGCGATGGAATCCCAGCCTTCATCTGGCGCTAATAACAATACTAGTAGCACTAACGCTGAGCCACCGATTACGAAAGCTGCACCTACGCAAGCATCATTGGCCGCGCATCCTCGTATCCGTCATATTATTGTCGTGGCATCAGGTAAGGGCGGTGTTGGCAAATCAACTACCACGGTCAATATCGCCTTAGCACTACAAAAGCTTGGCAATCGCGTTGGTGTACTGGATGCAGATATCTATGGTCCTAGTATGCCAACGATGTTGGGCGTTGCTGATGTGAAGCCGCAACTAGAAAACGAGCAGTTCGTACCGGTCGATGCGCATGGTATGGCAATGCTCTCTATCGGTAGCTTACTCGATGGAGATAATACGCCGGTTGCATGGCGTGGACCAAAAGCCACGGGTGCATTGATGCAGCTATATAATCAAACCAACTGGCCGCAGCTAGACTATCTAGTGATTGATATGCCACCAGGTACGGGTGATATACAGCTGACATTGGCGCAGCGTATTCCTGTCACGGGTGCTGTTATTGTCACGACACCGCAGCATGTTGCATTGCTCGATGCGCAAAAAGGCGTTGAGATGTTTAACAAGACTAATATTCCTGTGCTTGGCGTGGTTGAAAACATGGCGCTACACACTTGTAGCAATTGTAACCACACCGAAGCGATCTTTGGTACGGGTGGCGGTGAGTTTATCGCTGAGCAATATCATGTACCACTATTGGGTCAGCTACCACTTGCCAGTGGCATTCGTGCACAAGTTGATAAAGGCGTGCCAAGCGTATTGGCTGATGATGAGTTTGCACAATATTACCTAGATATTGCCAAAAACATCGAAACCAACATCAATAAATTCGCAAAGCCTGTCGATGATAAGCGGATTTTCTAGTGTCTAATGATTGGATAGGGTATTGGTTACTCAGCTAGTCTAAAACCAATGTATGATAAAACAGCCATCACGCTATAAATTCAGCCATCAATTCCGTATAATCGTCGCTATTAAATATTTGCTAAGGAACAACAATGTCTATTAAGTCTGACCGCTGGATTCGTAAAATGGCCGAAGAGCACGGCATGATTGAACCGTACGAGCCGGGTCAAGTGCGCTTTAATGATGCAGGCGAACGTTTGGTTAGCTACGGCACCTCAAGCTACGGTTATGATGTGCGCTGTGCTCCTGAATTTAAAGTTTTTACCAACGTACATTCAGTGGTCGTTGATCCTAAAAACTTCGATGATAAAAGCTTTATCGATATCGTTGGTGACGAGTGCATCATTCCACCTAATTCGTTTGCTCTAGCTCGTACTATGGAGTATTTCCGTATTCCGCGTGATGTACTGACTATTTGCCTAGGTAAATCGACTTACGCGCGCTGCGGTATTATCGTCAACGTAACCCCGCTTGAGCCTGAGTGGGAAGGGCACGTTACTTTAGAGTTTAGTAATACGACCAATCTGCCAGCCCGTATCTATGCTGGCGAAGGCGTAGCGCAAATGCTGTTTTTCCAAAGTGATGCTGATGACGTTTGTGAGACCAGTTACAAAGACCGCGGTGGTAAATACCAAGGTCAGCGCGGCGTGACACTGCCAAGAACCTAATCAGTAGGCGTCCGTTTAAAAGCTTATCAGTTATAGAAAGTTAATAAGCCTTTAAATAGTTAATAAAAAAGCTAGTCATATTAAATATGGCTAGCTTTTTCGTTGTGTTAAATAGAACTGGTCTAAGGGTCTATTTATTTCAAGACTTTCTACTTTAATACCTTTAAACCCGCCTTGTTATCGCGCTTTGGTTTAGGTGCTTTGGCAGGACTGTTATTAGACATTGGTGCTGAGTCGTCTTCTGGCTGATAGTTATCATATTCTTTTGGATCAAAAAACATCCCTTGCGAGTTCTCTTTAGCATAGATACCCATCACCGCAGTAAGCGGTACCCAGATTTCTTGTGAGACGCCACCAAAACGCGCGCTAAAATGAATATAGTCATTTTCCATACTCATGTTACCAGTAGCACGGCTGGCGATATTTAATACGATACGGCCGTCTTGCACATGCTCGGTTGGTATTTGCACATTGTCAGCGGTAGCATCGACCATCAAGTATGGCGTCAGAGCGTTGTCTTCTATCCATTGATATAGTGCGCGTACCATATAAGGGCGGGTAGGTGTAATAAAGGTGGTTTCGCTCATCTAATGATTTCCTATACTAATAATTTTTAATAATGAAAAATATCTCGTTCAGCAATTTATCGAATGACAAATGCTAATTAACGTTTATCTTATTTATACTTTATTTTAGGACAGCTTTCGATACTTGTCTAATCAACGCACGCTTTTTTGGAAGCTACTACGCTCAAACACTCTCGTTTGGTATTCAAACAATGGACGGCTAATAGCACGTGGCAGCTCAATACCCATCTCATCTAATCGCCATAATAGTGGCGCTAATAACACGTCACACCAACCAAATTCATCAGCCATAAAGTAAGGCTTATGAGCAAACAGCGGTGACAGAGTAATCAATGAATCACTGAGCTGTTTTTTGGCAACGGCGGCTTGTGATTTATTAAAGCTATCTGGATGCGTCAGCAGACGTTTGCCAAGTACTAACCAATCACGCTGAATACGCCAAGCTAATTGGCGAAACTGTGCACGCTCTTGCGGTGTTTCAGGGAGCAATTTATTTGTGTGATAACGCTCTTCAAGGTACTCAAAAATGACGTTAACCTCATAAAGCGCAATCTCACGCTGCTGTAATACAGGCAAGGTATGATAGGGGTTTAGCTCAGTCAAATCTTCAGGGCGCTCAGAATGTAAGCGAGACAAATAGTAAGCGAGCTTTTTTTCTTCAAGTAATAGGCGTACCACATGACTGTCGTAGCCGTCATCAGCATACAAAATTAGCTGACTACTTGGAATGTCATTCGCATCAATCATGAAAGCCTAATGTTAATAGTGAAGGCTGTCATCGTAAACAAACTCGCAACGTTTATCAAGGTAGTGTACGTAAACATTAACGCTGAGCGACTTATTTTCCGGCATATCTAGTATTTATGCTCTATATCAAGGCACAAAAAAGCACTACCAAAGTAGTGCCTTTTTTATTTCTCAGAACTATCTGCTGACTATGACTTATTTGACATCTTTCCAGAATTCTTTATTCAATAAGTAAACTGGGATGAGCAGTACTAATAAAAATAGAATTACAAAGAAACCAATTACTTGACGGTCATGACGAGCAGGTTCACCCATCCACGCCATAAAGTTAACCAAGTCACCAACTTCAGATTCAAACTCTTCTTGGCTCAACTCTTCTTGCATATTATGCAATACGTGAGGCATCGCTGCATTGGCCAGTACTAAGTTGTTTGCACCCCAAGGACGGCTTGGATCTTCATAGAACGATAGTAGGTAAGTATATACCCAATCATCGCCACGTAGACGTGTCTCAAGTGATAGATCAGGCGGCGCGGCGCCAAACCAAGACGCTTGAATCTCAGGATCGATTTCAGCAGTAATGTGGTCACCGATTTGATCAGTGGTAACCATCAAATACTTTTCAACCAGCTCAGGCGGTATCTCTAAATCTTTGGCAATGCGTGAGTGACGAACATATTTGGCTGAGTGACACCCAGCACAGTAGTTCATAAAGATTTTTGCACCGTTTTGTAGCGAGCCCTTATTGGTAAAATCAATAGGAGCAGTACTACAAGCCAAATGCTCTTCAACACCTTCAGCGTTAGTAAACGTGCCACATCCGTGACCACCAGCCGCCATTGCCGTACCAGCAGTCAACGTCAATGCCGCGCCTAAGCCTAGACCAGCTAGGGATTTAATTAGCGTGCTCATTAGTGACCTCCGGTAACGCGTTCTGGTGGCTGTTTACACTTCTCGATGGCAGTGTAGAACGGCATCAGTAAGAAGAACAAGAAATATAGAATCGTGAATACACGAGCCATGATAGTTGCCGTTGGTGTAGCAGGCGTCGCACCTAAGTAGCCCAATACAACAAAGCTAATAGCAAATACAGTAAGCGCGATTTTAGACAAGATACCTTTGTAACGCATAGAGCGTACAGGCGATCTATCAAGCCATGGAATCAAGAACAGTACAGCAATTGCAGCACCCATTGCGATAACACCACCAAGCTTATCAGGAACAGCACGCAAGATAGCGTAGAAAGGCGTGTAGTACCATACTGGTGCAATATGCGCTGGTGTTTTCAGTGAGTTCGCTGTCTCAAAGTTTGGTGGCTCAAGGAAGAAACCGCCGCCTTCTGGGAAGAAGAATACCACTGCAAAGAAACAGATAAAGAATACTACGATACCAACCATGTCATGCACAGTATAGTACGGATGGAATTCGATACCGTCTAAAGGCACACCATTTTTGTCTTTTAGCTTTTTGATGTCGATGCCATCAGGGTTGTTCGAACCCACATGGTGCAACGCCACAATATGCATAAATACTAGGCCCACGAGTACTAATGGAATAGCAACAACGTGTAGAGCAAAGAAACGGTTTAGGGTGATACCTGAGATGATATAGTCACCACGTACCCATTCAGCAAGGCCATCACCAATCACTGGCAACGCTGCAGGTAAGTTCAAGATAACCTGAGCACCCCAGAATGACATGTTGCCCCAAGGTAGTAGGTAACCGAAGAAACCTTCTGCCATAAGTGCTAGGTAGATACCCATACCGATGAGCCAAATAAGCTCACGAGGTTTTTGGTATGAACCGTATAGCAAGGCGCGGAACATATGCAGGTATACAACGACGAAAAACGCAGATGCGCCGGTTGAGTGCATATAGCGAATGAGCCAACCACCTTTTACGTCACGCATGATGTATTCAACAGACGCAAATGCCCCTTCGGCACTTGGGTTGTACATCATGGTAAGCCATATACCAGTCACCAATTGGTTGACCAATACAATCATTGATAGCACGCCAAAGAAGTACCAAAAGTTAAAGTTCTTTGGTGCGTAGTACTTTGACATATGGTATTCATAGGTTTCGGTCGCTGGAAAACGCGCGTCCACCCAATGCATTAACTTTTTACCCATACTCATATTAAGCCTCCCCAACCGTCAAGATGGTACCATCCATACCATATTCTGGAACGGGTAAATTAAGTGGTGCAGGGACGCCGCTATACACGCGACCTGCTAAGTCATATTTTGACCCGTGACACGGACAGAAAAATCCGCCGTACCAATCATTACCACCTAAATCCACCGCGCCCACATCAGGACGGTAGTTTGGTGCACAGCCCAAATGTGTGCAAACGCCTTCGACAACCAATACGGTTGGATCTAAAGAGCGAGTAGGATTTTTGCAATATTCAGGTTGTAGAGACGCATCAGACTCAGGGTCAGATAATAGAGGTTTGACTGACTCTAGTCCTGCAACCATGTCTTCGGTGCGCTTAACCACATAAATAGGTTTACCACGGTATTTGACGACGATCATTTGTCCATCTTCGATAGAACCAATATCTTGGGTCACTGCAGCCCCTGCAGCCTCAGCTTTAGCGCTTGGGTACCAAGAACGGACAAAAGGTGTCGCCACGGCAGCTACCCCAGCTGCACCAATCGCGGCAGTTGAGGCAATAAGAACTCTACGGCGTTGTACATTAACGCCTTCGGCTTGGCTCATTAATACTTCCTCCAGGTGAATGAAATGGGATTATCCCACACTGGGTTTGTGGCTTAGAAAATATACAATATCAAGCCACTTTAGCTGTGCCTAATTTTGCTAATTGTTGCTATTCTAAGCTATTTCGGTGATAAAATAAATTATTGCGTTAAAAATAAAGCAACCTCAATAGGACATATTAGAAGGTTGAATATGACAATCAAACCAAAACAGTTGGATTATCAACGTTTAACGCTAACTTTGCTTTAACAAGGATTATGATGTGATGACCTTATAAATAATAAGGATTTTCAGCAATAGCGAATGATACTTGAAATTAAGGTAATGTTCACTAACTTTCACCATCTAACTACTTTGTAAGTTGCTGTAAAACAAATATCACCACTCTATATAATAAAGTGGTGATGTCTTCATAATAATTAATAAGGTTTTGTCAGGCTATCAGAAACTTGTTTATCGAAATACGCAATGCAAAGTACACATGCGATATTCCAATAAACTCAGCTAGAGAGTTGCCAATACTAGCCTTCAAGCTCACTCCAACGTTCAAGCTTGTGCATCATCTCATCTTCGATGGTTAAGAGACGCTCACTAGCAGCTGTCGCCGCATCAAAGTCAGTATTGAACCAAGAGCCATCGGCCAGCTTTTCTTGCAATTGAGCTTGTTCAGCTTCGAGTGCAGCGATTTCTTTTGGTAAATTATCCAGTTCGCGTTGATCATTATAATTTAGCTTTTTGGCTGCCTTATTTGGTTTCGCTGCTGCGTCAGGCTTGTTTGTCGCTTTGTTGCTTGCTGCATTGTTGGCAGGCGCTTTGGCAGCACGAGATGCTTCTTCACGGTTCTTTTGTACGAGGTACTCTTGATAACCACCTACATACTCACTAACAGTGCCTTTACCATCTTCATCTTCGCCAAACACCCACGTAGAGGTAACGACGTTGTCCATGAATGAGCGATCATGACTGATCAGCAAAATCGTACCACCGAAGCTGGCTACTGATTCTTCTAATAGCTCAAGTGTTGCCATATCCAAATCGTTGGTTGGCTCATCGAGTACCAAAATATTGGCAGGCTTCAATAACTGCTTGGCAAGTAGTACTCGGTTACGCTCACCACCAGACAGTGCTTTGACAGGTGTACGTGCACGCTCTGGGGCAAATAAGAAATCTTGCAAGTAGCTCATGATATGCGTCTTACGGCCGCCAACTTCTACAAAGTCAGAACCTTCCGAAACGTTTTGCGCAACGCTTGCTTCAAGATCCAATTGATCACGCAGCTGATCGAAGAATGCGATTTTCAGATTAGTACCTAATTCGACACTACCAGACTTGGTCACTTCGTCATCAGACATATCGAGTAGGGCCTTAATAAGCGTAGTTTTACCCGCACCGTTAGGGCCGACAATACCGATTTTATCGCCACGCATAATAGTGGTCGTAAAATTATCTACCAATACGTTGCCATCATATTCAAGATGTAAGTTTTTAACTTTACAGACAAGCTTGCCGCTTTTCTCGCCTTGACCCATTGTGATGTTTACATTACCCACTTGCTCACGGCGATCGCTACGCTCTTCACGTAAGGCTTTTAGTTCACGTACACGGCCCTCATTGCGAGTGCGACGTGCTTTAATACCTTGGCGAATCCAAACTTCTTCTTGTGCCAGTTTTTTATCAAAGTTGGCATTGTTCTTTTCTTCAGCTTGTAACTGTAGCTCTTTCAGCTCTTGATAGCGCGCGTAGCCACCTTCGCCTTGTGTCACGTCATAGCTGGTCAGTTGGCCACGGTCAAGCTCAATAATGCGAGTCGATAGTTTATTTACGAATGCTCTATCATGAGTCACGAACAACAACGTCAGACCTTGCCAGTCAAGCAAAAAGCGCTCTAACCATTCGATACTTTCAACATCTAAATGGTTGGTTGGCTCATCTAGAAGTAGCACATCAGGCTTGGTAACTAGCGCACGAGCAAGTAACACACGGCGTTTACGACCACCAGATAGTGATGATAAGTCGTCTTCTGGATTAAGGCCCATGGTCGTAATCAGACGCATGGCATCGCGTTCTAAGTCCCAACCATGTACCGCATCGATATCATGCTGTAGGGTCGCCATGTGCTCACAGGCATCCATATCGCCATTCGCGCACATATCGACTTGCTTATTATAGTTAATGAGCAAATCAGCCGTACGACGACTGCCGCCCATAACGATGTCTAATATGCGACCGCTAGTTTCAGGAACGTCTTGCTCTAGCATCGCTACACGCATGCTACTGTTGGTAATAATCTCGCCACTGTCAGGCTGCAATGAGCCATTGATCAGTTTAAACAAAGTAGATTTACCTTCGCCGTTGCGGCCAATCAAGCACACACGCTCGCCTGTATTGATAGAAAAATCAATACCATCAAGAACAGGCGCGACGCCAAAGGCTAAGTGAATGTCTTTTAAATGAATCAGTGCCATAGAGTATCTTAAGCTTATATAATAGTGAGGTAGGGGTTGTTGCAAAATTGCCTGCAGTATAACATGCCACCGCGTCACTGTAGTGCGAGTAAATAGTTTTATCAGTACTATTTATTGCTTTTACTAACTGCTGCTAGTCAATGACTATGTTTGTAGATTTATCGCTAATCTATAGCACTATTCAAACTCCTTTCAATTTAATACTTACTATAATTTAGAGAAAAATATGAACCAATCTAAAACTACAGACGATACTTCTGATATTCAAAATGATTTGCAAGCTCAAGTAGTCGATCTGCAAATGAGCCTCGCGCATCTTGAAGTAACTGTCGAACGACTGGATGATGTAATTACGCGACAAGACAGAGATATTCATACGCTGCAACGTCAACTACAGCTGATTTATAAACAGATTGAGGGTCAGGATACAGAAAGTGGCATTGCACCATTCGATGTAATGGCAGACAGACCGCCACATTATTAATAAATAAAATTTAGAGAGAAAAGCTTTTAATAACGGAAAATATATACGTATTTTCATATATAGATACTGTCTGATGACTATGTGGTCATAACATAGAAATAATGTGTTTTTGTAGTTGTTTTAGTGTTAGAAAATCTTTACTATCTTCCACCTCGGATACTAATTGCCTATTAAAACTAGGCATGACAGTAAAACAATGCGGATGTTTGGAGATATAAAATGCGCCATACCTTTCATTTAAAAACTCTTGCAGTAGCTATTGCTACTCTTTCTGTTGTTAGCGTCGCTAGTGCTGCTGGCCTTGATCGCTCAGGCCAAGATATTACCGCATTCCTACAAGACGGCACTTATGCAGAAGCTGTCTACACTTATATCGATGCTGATGTTACTGGTAAAGATACCTCAGGTAATAAGATCGATGACATCGCAGAGTCTTATGACTTTTTCCGTTATGGTGTAAAAACAGATATCAACGATACATTCAGTGTTGGTATTTTATATGATGAGCCTTTCGGTGCTGCCGCTGATTACACTGGAAATAATAACTTTGTAGGCGCACCAACTGATGCTGTTAATAATATTATTGCATCGCGTCTAGGTGGATTAGGCGTTAATAATGTAGAAGAGTTGAAAGGTTTAGTTGAAGGTACCCAAAACCAGTTAACTGCTGCTGAAACTCGTTTAAATGCAGTTAGAGAACAAGTAAGACAAGCGCAAGCAGCTGTTAATCAAAACCCAGCACTTGAGCCTACACTGCGTCCACAGATTAATGCTGGTTTAGCAGGTATCGCCGCTGGCGAAACGCAGCTAGCAGCAGGTCAAGCACAGTTAAATCAACTTGAGCAATTAGAAGGCTTTGCGGATGGTCGCCTTGCGAATGATGAAGGCACAAATGTTGAAGTCCGTAGCGAAAGCATCACAGGTATCCTAGGTGCTAAGTTTGGTCAAAACAAAGAATTTCAGGTGTACGGTGGTCCTGTTGTCCAGCGTATCAAAGCTGATGTAAGTCTTCGTGGTAGTGCTTACAGTGCTGCTACAGGCTATACCGCTCATATTAGCTCTGATACCGACTATGGCTATATCGCAGGTGTATCTTACAGTAAGCCCGAAATCGCTCTAAAGGCGGCTTTGACCTATCGTTCTGAAATTGATCACAGCTCAAATATCGATGAAATATATCCAGTAGTAGCAGCGCTAGGTGGTGAAGCGAATCAAGGTAACACGCTAGATATCACTACGCCTAAATCAGTTAACTTCGATTTCCAAACTGGTATCAATCCTACAACCTTAGCTACTGCAAAAGTACGCTGGGTACCATGGAGTGATTTTGCAATCGTTCCACCACTTTATAATGAAGTAAGCAAGCAAGCAACTAATGATGACAAAGGTTTATCTTTAGTCAGCTATGACGATGACCAATGGCAAGTAGAGTTAGGTCTGGCTAAACGCTTAGCGCCAGCATTGGCAGTAAGTGGTACTGTCGGTTGGGATAGTGGTGCTGGTAACCCTGTAACTTCATTAGGTCCTATCGAAGGCTACTATAGTGCAGGCTTAGGCGCTAAATATAACGTTACTGAGAACTGGGCCGTATCTGCCGGTGGTAAATATCTATGGTTCGGTGATGCAGAAGGTCAGATTCCAACTAAAGCTATTGTGAGTGACTTCGAAAGCAACGATGGATTTGTACTTGGTGTTAAGGTTTCTTACCAAGCTCAGTAATTCACAGCTTAGTTATATAGCAAATATTTTAAGTATTATTGATAAAAAAGCGATCCTTTAAGGGTCGCTTTTTTTGTAGGCATTATTATAGTCATAGTGAACCCGTTTTATCCTGATGAAAAACTCTCCTATAAACAAATATTTTTTAGGAAATTCATATTTAAAAGTAGAAGTAAACGGTGTTGTTCGATTTTTATCTTATTTGTACTGTTCAGTCATAATTGAGAAATAAAGCACTTTAATTGTTGTTTTAGTGTCAAAAAGCTATTAGTATTCAACTTAGGACACGACTTTGATACTTTCAATGTTAAGCGCAGCAATGCTATATATTGATTATCAAAGTAGTAATACAACAAGGACCGTTGGAGATACACAATGCGCACTACCTTTCACTTGAAAACCCTTGCAGTAGCAATCGCTACTCTCTCTGTCGCTAGCATGACTAATGCTGCTGGTCTTGATCGTTCAGGCCAAGATGTCACTGCTTTCTTTCAAGATGGTACCTATGCAGAAGCCGTCTATACTTATATTGATGCTGATGTAAGTGGTTATGATAGTGCTAACACTAACCCTTCTCAAAATGATTATGTACGTGGTGATAAGACAGGTGATATTGCTGAGTCTTACGATTTCTTCCGCTATGGCGTAAAAGCAGACATTAACGATACTTTTAGTGTAGGTATTCTATACGACGAGCCTTTCGGCGCAGCTGCTGAATATACTCAAAGTAACTTCGTCTCACAAGGAGATGTTGACGCTTCTATTGCTTCTATTACTAATGGCGCAGCGCCAAGTCTTGCAGCGGCACAGGCTGGAATTGGTGCTCTGGCTGCAGGAGAAACAGCGGGTGTTTTAACTCCGGCACAGCAGGCTCAGTTAGATGGATTGCGTGGAGCAGTAGCAGTAGCACAAGCTGAAGCAGGTACCGCGGGCGAAAATACTAATGTAGAAGTTCGTAGCCAAAGCCTAACGGGTATTCTTGGTATGAAATTTGGTGCCAACAAAAACTTCCAAATTTATGGTGGTCCAGTTGCACAGCGTACTCAGTCTGAAACCAAATTACGCGGTTTAGCTTATGGCCCTGCTAGCGGTTATACTTCAAACAGTAATCCTGATATGGACTATGGTTATATAGCAGGTATTGCTTATAGTAAGCCTGAAATCGCATTAAAAGCTGCTTTAACTTACCGTTCTGAAATCGATCATGATATACAAATATCTGAGTCATATCCGTTAGTAGCTATTAGAGCTACAGCAGCAGGAGCTACTCCAGAACAAGCGGCTGCAGCAGCAAATAGAAACAGCAAATACGAAATTACTACTCCTAAATCAGTCAACTTTGATTTCCAAACAGGTATCAACCCTACAACACTAGCAACAGCAAAAGTACGCTGGGTACCGTGGAGTGATTTCATTATTACACCACCACTTTATAACGATACTAGTAAAATCAGTTATGGTCCTGATGGATTAAACTTGGTGGAATACAAAGATGACCAGTGGCAAGTGGAACTAGGCTTAGCGAAACGCTTAGCGCCAGCATTGGCAGTAAGTGGTACCGTTGGTTGGGATAGTGGTGCTGGTAACCCTGTAACTTCATTAGGCCCGGTCGAAGGCTACTATAGTGTTGGTCTTGGTGCCAAATATAATGTCACGGAAAACTGGGCAGTATCTGTAGGTGGTAAATACCTATGGTTCGGTGATGCCCAAGGTCAATTACCAACAGGCAAAATCGTCGCTGATTTTGAAGACAATGATGGTTATATCGCTGGTGTGAAGCTGTCTTATCAAGGGAAATAATCTTTCTATATAACTGCTAAACAATAAAAAAGCGGCCTACAGTAGGTCGCTTTTTTTATGGGTTTTCTATTAAGTATTTGATTGTTAGTGCTTAAATATAGGCAGAACAGCAAAGATAATTTTTATAGTACTAATTCATATAGCAGGGCTACATCTTATTTGCCTAGTTTAGCTCCGTTAAAGGCTTACTTTGTAAAAGTGAGCAGCAGTTGGCCTTTTAAATAGGCTAGGGCAATCTGGCTTAATATACCCATCACAGGGCTATCAGATGCTACTATCTTTGTCCATACTCCTGTCTCACTCGCCATAATTTCTCTTGGTTCGATACTGTAGTAGGTTAACTATACTAAGTCATTACTCATAAAAAAAACCTCGCCAATAATGACGAGGTTTTTTTATAGCAATAATTTTAAGACATTACGTAAACTTATTTGTTTAAGTTTAGCTCCATCTCTTTGTACTTAGCAGAAACTGAAGGTCTTGGGCCACCAGTCATGATACTAACGGCAAAGATAGCGATAGTACTTAAGATAAAGCCTGGAACGATAGCATATAACCAGCTATTTAGTGCCATACCATCTACTTGGAAAGGACCATAAATCCATAGGATAACAGTCAAAGCACCAACAACCATACCGGCAACAGCACCATTACGGTTCATACCGCGCCATGTTAAGCTAAAGATAACCAATGGACCAAACGCAGCACCAAATCCTGCCCATGCGTTAGAAACTAGGTTCAATACTGAGCTATCTGGGTTAGACGCTAGCATAATGGCAACGATAGCAACGATGATCACTGAGATACGACCAACCAATACTTGGCGAGCTTCTGGTGCATCTTTATCAAAGAACAATTTGTATACATCTTTGGTTAGAGAGCTTGATACAACCAATAGCTGTGATGAGATAGTACTCATAATTGCCGCTAAAATAGCTGCTAATAGGAAACCTGAAACCAATGGATGGAACAAGAACTGAGTAAATACTAAGAAGATAGTCTCAGGATCGTCCAGCGTCATCGCAGTTTTTTGTACGTAGGCACGACCAGCAAAACCAGTCATTAGTGAACCAACAAGGCTCACAACCATCCAGCTCATACCGATGTTACGTGCGGTCGGTACATCTCTCACTGAACGAATCGCCATAAAACGTACGATAATATGCGGCTGGCCAAAGTAACCTAAGCCCCATGCCATGAGTGAGATAATACCAATGACACTCATACCGCTAGTAACGTCCAAAAGGGTAGGGTCGATATTTCTAACCGCTTCTGTAGTGGCTGAAATACCACCAAGATCAGTAAAGGCAACGACAGGTACGATTACCATGGCAAACAGCATGATGACACCCTGTACGAAATCGGTCATAGATACCGCTAAGAAACCACCGAATAGCGTATAAGCCACAACCACACCAGCAGTAACCCATAGGCCAGTACTATACGATAGGTTAAGTGAGCTTTCGAAGAGTTTACCACCACCTACAAGACTTGCAGCGGTATAGACGGTAAAGAATAGAATGATGACCACAGCTGAGATAACGCGCAGCATGTGCGACTTGTCTTCAAAGCGGTTGGCGAAATAATCGGGTAAGGTGATAGCGTTGTCAGCCACTTCGGTATAAACACGAAGGCGAGGTGCTACGATGAGATAGTTTAATAATGCACCTAATGTCAAACCTAGCGCAATCCAAATACTGACCACACCATCGGCAAACATATAACCAGGTAAGCCAAGTAGTAACCAACCTGACATATCTGATGCACCTGCAGAAAGTGCGGTTACTGCTGGGCCTAAGTTACGACCCCCTAACATATAGCCTTCAGTATCATTGGCTTGCTTAAAATAAGCATAAACACCAATCCCAATCATCACTAAGAAATAGGCGCCGAGTGATATCAGCACGCCACTAGAAACTCCGTTCATATAAATTGTCCTTAACCAACATAATTGGCTGTAATTATTTTTTAACTATAAAAGTTCTGTCCTATAAGGCGATGTCCAAAACAATATTTAAAGACAAAAAAAGCCATTAATTGAGACATAATGGCTTTTTTCAGTATCTTCTGTAGTTATATATGATTGATATCGTTCTATGGCTAGCACTCATATAGAGATAGAGAACAATGGGAATTTCGCATTCCACTTATCTATTGTTATTGCTCGCATCTGCTATTTGTATATGAGTATTAGCAACCTACACAATCAACCAAAACCATTAAACCTACTGTTAACCATCATATCTTACTAGAAGTATTCAATATATGACTATCAGTGTCCTTGTGGTAAATTTTTGTTATACAAACAACGTCAAGCGTATTATAACGCATGAGAGATACAAATGCGAATAGGTAGAATTTATATATTGTTATAGTTAGCTGGTTTTATTCAATAGGAGCCAGTAAATCTAAGAGCGCAGTGACACTGCTAGACTGTGTAAGCTTCGGATTGATAACCACACCTAGATAACGCTGTAGCTCAATATTGTCTGCCATATCAATACGTTCCAAATCTTGGCTGACCATCGTTTGAGGCAGTACTGACCAACCCAGTCCAACAGAAACCAGCATACGAATGGATTCAAGCGGGTTGGTACTCATCGTGGCATAAGGTTTTAGGTTATGCTTGGCAAATTCGGCCAAAGTAATCTGACTGGTAAAAGTATTGGCAGACGGTAGAATAGCAGGGTATCGGGCTAGCTGCTCTAAAGTGACATTTGATTTGGTTGCCAACGCTGATAGCGTACCAGTCATAAAGTAGAGAGGATCTGACCATAGCGTATGGTAGGTTAGCCGCTTATCATAGACAGGTGGAAGCGTAACAAAGGCTAAAGACAAATCACCATCCAATACGGCTTTGTGAGCTTTTTCAGAATCTACGAAGTGTACTTCTAACTGAACAGCTGGATAAGCTTGAATGAAGTGTTTAAGGACAGGTGCTAAATGATGTAGGCCAATATGATGGCTAGTACCAATAACTAACTTGCCAGAGACGATGTGCTGAGAATGCTGTAAGTTGATTTTAAAGTTTTCATAGTCTTCTAGCCAACGTTTGGCATGAGGTAGCATTTCACTAGCAGCTTGAGTAGGTACAATTCCACGTCCTACCGTATCAAACAAGGTAATGTTAAACTCGTCTTCTAAGTTTTTGATACGTTTACTGACAGCAGGCTGCGTGATAAATAGCTTTTCTGCGGCGCCTGAGATACTGCCAGTGTGCATAACGGTAACGAATGTCGTCAAGTTTGTGGTGTTCAAACGAATGTCCTTAGCTACTTTACGAGCTATAAATAAAAGTTGGCTGACCCAATCACAACGTATTAGAAATAAAAGTTTGCGTCTGGTTAAAAATCATCAATTATTATTATAGGATTTGCCTGCTATAATCACAAGACATCGAGGCATATTGTGACATATTTATTCTAAAAAATTGGTTATTTGCCATTTAAAACGTATTCTAAGCGTTAATTTTAGTCATATGTCGAGTCTCCTGAAGAAATAATATTTAAGTCTTAGATACGACAGTAATTATTAAACATTATAGATAGACATAGCATTTACATAGAATCTTAGCTTGGCAATTTGCAAGTAAGTAAAAAATTAAGTAATTAGTAACCTATAAAGGATAGCAACATGGCTGGTCAAACGTTATATGACAAACTTTGGAACGCTCACGAAGTCACTAAGCGCGACGATGGTTCGAGCCTGATTTATATCGACCGCCACCTGTTGCACGAAGTGACGAGTCCACAAGCATTTGAAGGGTTGGAATTAGCAAACAGAGCGCCATGGCGCTTATCGGCTAACATTGCCAGTCCAGATCACAATGTGCCGACCGTTACCAAAGAGCGCCTAGAAGGGGTGCCGGGAATTAAAGACCAAGTATCACGCTTACAGGTTGTCACCTTGGACGATAATTGCACCAAATTTGATATTGCTGAATTTACTATCAATGATGCCCGTCAAGGAATTTTGCACGTGGTTGGTCCTGAGCAAGGTCTTGTATTACCAGGCATGACGGTTGTTTGCGGTGACTCGCATACAGCGACCCACGGAGCACTTGGCTGCTTGGCTCATGGTATCGGAACCTCCGAAGTTGAGCATGTATTGGCAACGCAGTGTTTGATTCAAAAGAAATCAAAAAATATGCAAATCCGCGTCACTGGTCAACTTGGTGCTGGCGTTACTTCAAAAGATGTGGTGTTAGCAATTATTGCAAAAATCGGTACAGCAGGTGGAACAGGACACGCGATTGAATTTGCAGGTCAAGTGTTCGAAGACATGAGTATGGAAGGTCGTATGACCGTCTGTAACATGGCGATCGAAGCAGGTGCGCGTGTCGGTATGGTTGCGGTCGATGACACGACAATTGACTATGTTAAAGGTCGCCCATATGCGCCAAGCGAAGCACAATGGGAACAAGCGGAAGCCTACTGGCGTACGCTATATTCAGACGATGATGCGGTATTTGATACTGTGGTAGAAATCGATGGTAGTCAGATTGCACCGCAAGTATCGTGGGGTACATCGCCTGAGATGGTGGTAGATATCACGCAATCTGTACCGACACCAGATCAAGCCATTGATGAAGCTCAAGAAGAGGGCTGGTTACGCGCTTATACTTACATGGGGTTAGAGGCAGGTCAAAAAATTACGGATATCCAACTTGACCGTATATTTATTGGTTCATGTACCAATTCACGTATCGAAGATTTACGTGATGCGGCAGCGGTAATCAAAGGTCGCAAAGTTGCTAATAACGTAAAAGAAGCGATCGTTGTTGCAGGTTCTGGACAGGTGAAGTTGCAAGCAGAGGCTGAAGGCTTGGATACATTATTTACTGAAGCTGGTTTTGAATGGCGTGAGCCGGGTTGCTCAATGTGTCTGGCAATGAATGCAGACAAACTTGAGCCGCAAGAGCACTGTGCCTCAACGTCTAATCGCAATTTTGAAGGTCGTCAGGGTAATGGTGGTCGTACGCATTTAGTAAGCCCAGCAATGGCAGCTGCCGCCGCGTTGGCAGGTCATTTCGTGGATGTTCGTACGTTTTAAGTCTGATAATAAGTAACTGACATCATGCTTGTATGAACGATAAATATATGAGCATACTGTCAAAGATGGTAAAAACTTATTTACTGTTTAATACGCTTATCAAGATCATCAGCCAGCAAAAATATAATTGATAGGAAATTTTATGCAAGCTTATAACACCCAAACAGGTATCGTTTGCCCGTTAGATCGCGCAAACGTCGATACCGACCAAATTATCGCAAAACAGTTTTTAAAGTCTATTAAACGTACAGGTTTTGGCGTAAATCTATTTGACGATTGGCGCTATCTCGACGAAGGTTATCCTGGTCAAGACAACAGCACACGAGTCATCAATCCAGACTTTGTATTAAATAAACCACGTTATCAAGGTGCTACTATCTTACTAGCACGTAGAAACTTTGGCTGTGGCTCTAGTCGTGAGCATGCACCTTGGGCGTTATCAGAGTATGGTTTCCGTACGGTAATTGCTCCTAGTTTTGCAGATATTTTCTACAATAACTGTTTCAAAAATGGCATGTTGCCGATTGTGTTGGATGAAGCGATTGTCGATACGTTAATGAAGGCAACTTTTGATAACGAAGGCTATGAATTGACCGCTGATCTTGAGCGTCAAGTCGTTATCACACCAACTGGCGAAGAGTATGCCTTTGAAGTAGATGCCTTTCGCAAACATTGCTTGCTAAACGGACTTGATGATATTGGTCTAACTTTACAGCAAAGTGATGCTATCAAAGATTATGAGCAACAAATGATGCAAAAAACACCGTGGATATTTAACGACGTACGAGCGTAGAGGGTCACTCTATAATCTACTGCTAATAAAATATGAGTAGTCGCAACGCAGCGTTGAGTTATGGCGGTGAACTGTCTAAAATGAAAGATAGTTTTTCACTACATTTTATTATCTCTCTTGAATAGTAGCCGCCATTATGAATACAAAACGTTATGCTCTATGGACAAGTACAATTATTGCTGCAAGCTTATTATTGTCAGGCTGTCAGCTATTGACGGGCTATCAAAAAATAGATGAAGCAGAGAGTGCCGAGGTATGGGTAGGTAAAATTAAACCTATCGCTGGTGAAGTAAATATTGCATGTGTGGGTACATATCATTGCGAAATTGTGCAGATAGATAAAACACTCATTATCGCGCCCAACAGTCACGAGCCAATCAGTCCTCAGATTATGACAGCTTTACCACGTCAAGAAGGCACGGCAAAAACCTCGATGAATATGGATATGACACCACTCGTCAATAAAAATGCGATAAAAGTTGTGCCGTTAGCACCTTCGAGTATGCCAGGATTGACCAACTATTATGCACGGGTCATGCCTGCCAAACACGAGGTACATGTTAATTTTTATCCAGAAAATAACATGGGCTATGTTGAGCGTTTTGCGATGATTCATGACTTCACTGAAGCAGGTACTTATCAGTTGCGCGCTTATCAAAAAAAGAACAGCGAAAAATCAGGCAGTCTATTAGACACAGCATCACCTGAGCCTTTATGTATTGAGCTATTGCAAGGTACTAAAGTACAGCGCCGATTCTGTAAGCAACTAGACGCTGAGCATCAAGGCGAGTTTGTAGAGACGGGTATGGCTAAAGCAGTAACATCAGCACCTAAAGCCAAAAAAATGACAGCATAAAATATGAGACTGAAAAGCTCAAAAATATAATTAACCAATAAAAACATTCCAAAAGGATCAGTATGGCAACGATTTTAACATTAGCGGGTGATGGTATTGGCCCTGAAATCATGACCCAAGCCATTGAAGTGCTCAAGGCTGTCAATGATAAGTTCTCACTTGATTTGACGCTTGAGTCTGGATTGATTGGCGGTGTGGCTATTGATGCAACTGGTGAGCCTCTGCCAGATGAGACATTGGCCCGTGCTCGCGCCGCAGATGCCGTATTGCTAGGTGCGGTCGGTGGTCCTAAATGGGATGCAATCGAGCGTAGTAAACGTCCTGAACGCGGTTTACTTAAGATTCGCGGCGAGCTTGGTTTATTTGCCAACCTACGCGTAGCCAAGCTCTATCCACAGTTGGCTAATGCCTCAAGTATCAAACCTGAAATTATCTCAGGCTTAGATCTATTGATCGTTCGTGAACTAACAGGCGGCATCTATTTTGGCGAGCCTCGTGGTATCCGCACACTAGAAAACGGTGAGCAGCAAGGCTATAACACGATGGTGTATAGCACAAGTGAGATTCAGCGTATTGGTAAAGTTGCCTTTGAATTAGCAAAAACGCGTGCGCAAGCAGCAGGCACAGCAGCTAAGGTATGTTCAGTTGATAAAGCCAATGTGTTAGAAGTCACCGAGCTGTGGAAACAGACGATGATCGAGATGCAGAAAGCTGGCTATAGCGATGTGGCGTTATCACATATGTATGCTGACAATGCTTGCATGCAGTTGATTAAAGACCCTAAGCAATTCGATGTCATGGTGACGGGAAACATGTTTGGCGATATCCTATCTGATGAAGCCGCTATGTTGACAGGCTCTATCGGTATGTTGCCATCAGCGAGCTTAGATGAGTCAGGTAAGGGTATGTATGAGCCGTGTCATGGTTCAGCACCTGATATCGCAGGACAAGATAAAGCCAACCCATTAGCGACTATCTTGTCTGTTGCTATGATGCTGCGTTACACTTTCAAGCAAGAAGAAGCGGCACAAGCAATTGAGCAGGCAGTCAGTGACGTGCTTGATGATGGTCTACGTACGCTTGATATTTTAGATAGCAGCGAAGCTGGACTTAAGCAGGTAGGCTGTAAAGAAATGGGTCAAGCGGTCTTGGCCAAACTGATATAAGTTAATTTGCGTTTAAAGGCTATTCCTATATAGCATTTTCCACAGTCTCAGTTTGCGTGTTATATACCCATAAGCTACCAAGTGGCTTATGGGTTTTTATTGTTTATCTGTTAGGAAAGCTTATTTATAAGCATTGTATTAACAGAGACACTGTACAACAAAGCTCCTTTTAACACAAAGCTGTTATATGCTCACAAGGTAATATGACAACATTAATAGCTTATAAAGGAGCTAAAATATTTCGCTTTTAGTAAAAGTAAAATAGTAAAAAACTAGATGCCAAAGGTAAGTTCTAAAAATCCAAAAAACTGTAGTATTTGTAAACTGAAAATAAAAATAGAATTTCTTAAATGAGGAGTGTTACATGTATCAATTAACAAGAATCAGTAAAGCATTAGCAGTGGTTAGTCTCTCTAGCTTACTATTCATGGGGCAAAGCATCGCAGCAGAGACAACGGATAGTGTGAGCTCAAGTAATAGCGTCAAGTCTCCGGCTGAAGTGAGTCCAGTGACTAATGGCGTAAGTCAAAAGTTAACAGGAGATAGTAAAGCCGCGACTTCATTGAATAAGCTACTACCTACGATTAAATACACAACTGAGAACCTATCTGACAATGCAAAAAAGATAAACAATGTTACTTGGACGGTAGATGCAGATATTGATCGTAATATAGGAACAAAGCTGCAGGCTCTATTAAACTGGCATCACAACGGAGTAGGGCCTGTTGATGGGTACTGGGGCAAAAATACTCGCAAAGCCATGCAAGCGTTTCAAAGAGCAAATGGTTTAGATATAACCGATACGCTAAACGCTGAGACGTGGCAAGCACTGACCAAGAATGAGAAGCTCACAACTCAACCAGTACTAGTCAGTTATCAGCTTACTGAAGCAGATGTGAATGTCAAAACCACAACCATACCTGCTGATTCTGTTGCCAAATCCAAGCTTGAGGGAATGTACTACGAAAGTCTTACTGAGGCATTGGCAGAGAAGTTTCATATTAGTGAAAAGTACTTAAAATCGCTTAATCCTGATGCCAGTTTTACTGCTGGTGAAATTATCACGGTATATAATCCTGGTAATCCTAATACCAAGCCAGTGCATCGCGTTGTCGCCGATAAAGCCACTGAAACACTTTACGCATATGATGAGAACAACAATTTGATCGCTAGCTATCCGACGACAGTGGGCAGTACAGCGACACCATCCCCAACAGGTACGCATACTGTCAAGGTAAAGGTGCACGAGCCCAACTATACTTATACGGCCAATGACGGTAGCAAGTTGATCATTCCGCCAGGTCCTAACAATCCAGTGGGTTCGGTATGGATTGGACTTAGTAAACCAACTTATGGCATTCATGGATCGCCAGATCCTGCTCGTATTAGTCGTCAGGCATCAGCAGGTTGTGTGCGTTTGACCAATTGGGACGCGCTTAGTTTGCTCGGAGTAATAAAAAACGGTGCAACTGTTGAATTTAGTTAAATACGATAGTACTAAGTCATAAAAAACGGACAAAAAAATACCGCTAAAATCTAGCGGTATTTTTTGTGGTAAGTAGAAACAGTCAATACTAAATAACTAAAATATTGATAGGCAATAATGAGCAGATTAGCATTTTCATTATTATTATCAGTTTCACTACCCAAGCGTCATATCAGCTATCAGCGATAACGTAGCTATTCGGCTATTGGCTGTATCTTACCAATGCTAATACTTTCGTAACCATATTGGTTAGTCAGTATTTAGTTTTTACCACGGTAGGTGATACGGCCTTTAGATAGGTCATAAGGTGTCATTTCAACTTTAACCTTATCACCTGTCAAGATACGAATATAATGCTTACGCATCTTACCAGAAATATGCGCGATGATTTCGTGCCCGTTTTCTAAACGAACTTTGAACAAAGTATTAGGAAGGGTATCAATGACTTCGCCTTCAAATTCAATAATATCGTCTTTTGCCATAATTTGTATCAATCAATTAAAAAATAAGCCCATATTATACGTAAGTTAGCGGATTAAAGCAATACGAACCTGCTTTTGACTTGACAGCATGTAAGTGATATGTATGCCAAGTGATATTGATTTAATCAGGCAAGTTTAACCAGACAGGCGTTAGTGGTGCATTTGGCAATAAGCTTTGAAAACGTTCAGGATAATAGGCATTGATAAAATACAATCCATCACCTGAAGCCGTAGGTGGTGCAATCGTTCGATCTTTTTTATGCAGAATATTCAAAAAATCTGCTGGTTCTAGCTCGTGTCTACCAATGGCATACAATGTGCCCATCAAATTGCGAACCATATGATGTAAAAACCCATCTGCTTGTATATCAAAAACGATAAATTGACCATGAGCAAAAAGGTTTGCATGGCTAATCGTGCGCACTGGCTGATTAGATTGACAGGCCGCAGCACGGTAACTGCTAAAATCGTGTGTACCGACGATATCAGCTGCTGCTTGCTGCATGGCTTCTAAATCAAGCGGTTCATAGATATGAGTTACTTGATGATTTAGTATGGCAGGGCGCTGAGCTTGGTTGAGCGTAATATAACGATAGCGACGAGCAATAGCACCAAAACGCGCGTGAAAATCAGCTGGCATAGGTTGTATCCAGCGTAGAGCAATATCATCGGGAAGTAGGCTGTTCACACCGCGTAACCAGTTATGAGTTGGGCGATACGCATGAGTTGTAAAATGGGCAATCATATTGCTCGCATGGACGCTGGCATCAGTACGCCCAGCTGCGATGACTTCTACAGGCTCATTAGCCACTTTGCCGATAGCTGTCTCTAAAGCTTCTTGTACACCCAAAACCTCTCGTTGCCGTTGCCAGCCATGATAATGAGTTCCTAAGAACTCAATAGCAATCGCTAAAGTGTAGGTTGGTTCAGTTTCAATAATTTCAGTCTCAGACATTAGGGTTTCTAAACTTATAAAATGGGAGTTAATTAAAAGTCGCTTATCGCTTTTTGATGTTAGTGCCGGTTTGATTGACATTATTCAACCAACGCTGTCTGCGTCTGGCAGGACTATCATAGCGAAGTAACAACCATAGTAACCGGGCATAAATAGCGGGTATTGTCAGACGCCCACCAGCAATCACATGATGCTCGTACTGCCAACTGCCCGCCGCATAGCTATCGCTGACGCCACCAAACGGGCATTGACTGGCTGATATCACCATATGTCCACGCTCATGAGCAAGGGTCAGTGTCTCTGCTAATGCAGCTGAATAAGGGATGTTACCGGCGCCAAATCCCAATAGAATAATGCCACATGGTGGCTGCGACAATAAAGCTTGTAGCTGGTTGTTTATCATCGAAACATCGTTAGGTAGGCAATATAGCGCATGAACACTTGCGTTTTCAGCACGTGTTTGAATACTGGATAGCAAGTCTTGTTGGTCATCAAGCCAATGTTGCCTACGCGTGTCAGGTAGATTTTTTATATAGCTATTGGCTGGATAAGCGGCGCGAGAATGACCAGTAAATGCCATCAGATCATGACTGTGAATTTTTTGTACCGTTTGAGCAGGCCATGATTCGCCGCCAAAACTAATCTTCACACCTGATTCACCAGCAGCGGCTAGTTTTAATGAGTCGTTGAGATTGCCCCAAGCATCGCTATGTTCATCGATGTTATAGGAATGTAATATCTCACTCTCTAATAATGGACGCATACTTGCGGTCAAAACAATACAGATATCACTACCTGCAAACGCTTCTGCTAAAAATGCACCCAAGTAACTCAACGTATCCGTGCCAGTGATGAGTACAAAGCGTCTATCACCTTTGGTATAAGCATTCAGGAGTAGTTGATAGAAATGCGCAAAGTCGCTAGGGGTAAGCTGGCTGCTGTCTTTGATCAGGGCGTTTTCTAACCATGAGACTGTTGGTAAATTATTTGTACTGTCTTGTGCAGACAAAAGTTTTTGTAGAGTAGGCAAAAACACTTCTGCTGATAATGGCGCTAAAGGTCTGCCGTAGCTACCAAAGGTACCGCCAGCATAAATCAGTTGAATAGGATCGGATAGATTTTTGAGCATAACAGAAGATGGCATAGTATCAACACAGTAAACAAGTATGGAAGAAAAGAAGTGCTAGAGGATTGAGCAACGATGGCTTAAGGGTTTAATAATAGATAGTATTAGAGTTAAATGCAAAAAAATCAGCAAGCATCCCGTGATTAGGAAATACTTGCTGATAAGAGACTAGACTATCGACTACGCAGTACGCTCAAGTAATAGCTGTGCTTGCTGTTTCTGTTCACTGGTACCTTGAGCTATCACCTCATTGAGTAGACGCTTTGCACTGTCATATTCACCTAGTTGTAGGTATTGGTCTGCCAAGTCTAACGTCACTTGATTACTGTCTAATGACTTTACGAAATCAAAATCTTCTGCGAAACGTGATGAAAAATCTTCTGCTGATTCAGTCTCTTGAGGCGTGATAGAAGTGTCACTCTCAACTGGCGCAGCTGTAGAGACTGGGGTAGTGGCCGATGGAGCGTCAAATAGAGAATCAGCATCGTCAATATCAAAATCATCGTCTATCAGCGTATTGTCATCAAATCTCAATGGTGCAGCAGGTGTGATATTAGATTCTTTAACATCGCTAATATCATTAACATCAATATCATCATTGAGTAATGGTACCTCAAGATTAATATCTGCAAAGCTTTCTTCTTCAAGGGTCATACTCTCAGGAGTATTGTTTCCAAAATCAGTATTTTCCAGAATAAAATTGTCGAAATCATTGTCGTTTTCAGTCGTAGATAGGTCATCATTAGAACTAGTATCGATGTCATCTAATGTATCTAGACTGCCCAAAGATAAAGTAAAGTCATCTTCACCGCTTTGAATAGCATCAACAGAGTATTGTTCTGTGTTGATAGATACGTCATTAGTCACGACATCATTTTTATCTGTATCGTCTGCTAAATCATCAAAGTCTAAGATAAAATCTTCTTCTGGTACTGCTTTCTCATTGTCATTATATGAGAGGTTAGTGTCTATAGATGATTCATTCGAAGTATCATCAAATGAATCAAAGTCAAACTCAAAGTCACTGAGTTCATCATCTTCATTATTACTAATATTATCGTTAGCAGAGCTCTCTAAAACGTCGTTATCTACATTGTCTAACGGTGTGACAGGCATTTCATTTGTCGTATTAGGCGCAACGAAATCATTCTCTAAATCGCTGAGCGTCAGATCAAAGCTATCATTCGGATTTTCGGTAATAGAACTAACATTGTCGACTTTGTCTGATAACTCTAAGCTGTCGATAGGTTCATTTATTACAGTCTCATTTATTGCAGTATCGTCAACACTTTCTTCAGTTGACTGATGAGCTACTGCATCAGTACTATCATTCTGACTAGTAGGCAGATCAAAATTAATACCGCCAAAGGCATCATTGGAATTGTCCGTTGTTAATGTTTGCGCAGCGGCAGGTTCTAATTCATCAAAAGATAGATTCCTTATCTCATCTGCTTGAGCGATAGTCTGACTATCATTATGAGTTTTTATGGACTCATAAATATTATCAAAATCTTCTGGCTGGTTTATCGTCGCGTATATGCTGAGTAGTTTAAGAGAAAGTGCTCCATCATTAGGTTTCTCACTTAAACCACGTTTAATAGTTTCGATCGCCTTGTCATAGCGCTGCTGATCAATAAAACGCTGTGCAATAGTGATATGGTCAAATTTATGGCTATTGCTGACATTAGTGTGGGTAGGAGTACCATAATCTACTTTTGGTGATGGAGTAGGCGTACCTTTTCTTGCATTAATAGGCGATGATGACGATTTCTGTGCCTTGTTTTTGCGCAAGAATAAAGCAGCAACTAACAAGATAAGCGCCAATCCGGCGATGATATATAGCATATTGTCCATAGTTATTCCTACGCCTGTGATCACAATCTAATATATGAATCAGTTCGGCAATTATTGATTGCGTAATTTTTCGAGACGAGCCTGCAGCTCAGCCAATTTCTGGTTTTGTAATTGAATTTTTTTAGTATAACTATTAAGAGTGCTACTGGTACTTGATAATCGTTGAGCCTGTGATGCTGCTTGTTGCCGCGATGCTTTGAGTGTCTCTAATATATCTGTACTCAAACCATTCCCTATGTTTGATGCCGCTTTTGCTTGAGTGCCATCTGCATTGCCATCTCGCCCAGGCGCAAGCACAGAAAATTGTGCTTTTGATAAATTCTGTGTTTTAGTTGTCGTGGCTTTTTCAGGGCGTTTGACCGCTTGCGTACTTATAGAAGGTTTTTTAAAAGGTCTTTGAGCTGTTTTTTGCAT
Source organism: Psychrobacter proteolyticus (assembly GCF_039762275.1). GTDB lineage: Bacteria > Pseudomonadota > Gammaproteobacteria > Pseudomonadales > Moraxellaceae > Psychrobacter > Psychrobacter proteolyticus_C. The sequence goes on from NZ_JBDLOB010000001.1 coordinate 307,446, forward strand.
CGCCGCTGTATTTGCTCTGCGAATATACTGTCTCTGTGCATCGATGGCCGCTTCTAGATTTTTCTGTGATGGTATAACATCGTAACTAGGCAAAATAAGCTTAGCATCTGCTTTTAATTGATCTGCGTCTTTATCGATAAAGGCATCGGGGTTTTGTGACTGAATTTGCTTCATCACGATGGAAGTATCTAGGTTATTTTCTTGCGCTATCTGCTGAGCAATAATCCATAGGCTATCGTTACGTTGTACTTGGTATTGATTAACTGTCGTACTATCTGTTGCTCTATCATTTGAAGGCACAGTATTGATAGCGCTATTAGTAGTTTTCGACGTTGTATTGTCAATAGAAGCTGCTAAGACGCCAGTAGCATTTTTCTCAGTATTGCTTGCGATGATACTAGGAGTCAGAGTCGATACGGGTGATGCGTCAGCGTCTGTTTTTTTACGACTCGGCTGTATCTGCCGTGTGACTTGAATATTTAGAGTATCGAGTGGTTTATCAATCAATACTTTATCTAAGATTGGAGTCTTTTTAACACTTGCCTTATCGCTATCATTGGCACTAACTTTCGTAGTTTCAGTGTTGTTTACATTTAAGAAAGTGCTATCTAAACGGTTCGCTGAATTAAGGCTGTTGTTAGTCTTCTTTGCATTCCTGCTAGGATTTTTTATATCAGAGTCGCTATTCAAGCGTCCATTATCAAGCCGACTAGGCGAGTAAGTAAAATTGCTAGTCTGCGAAGTAGCTGTCACTGTCGGAGCTTGTATGTTAGACACTGATCTAGAAATAGAGGAATCAACTGCTGCTATGTTTACTAGAGCTGGTTTATTTGCAGCAGCGTTAGATACCGATATTAATGGCGGCGGTGCACCTTTTCTTACGGTTAACGGTTTTGCAGCGCTTGCAGAAACACTTGGTAAATTGAGTTTCTGAGTGCCTTTAACACTGTTCTTGGAAGCATTATTAATCGGTAGACTATCATTTAATGGCATCAATAATGTTTTTGGTACGACATTTTGCTGCCCATTATCATTGATCGATAACACCAAATCAGCAAAAGGCTTGGACACAGGCTGTGATGTGCTGATTAATACCTGACCACTGGTCGCTGAAGTTGCTTGAAAGCGCACCTGCATTGAATCAGTCGGCGTCAATCCCATCTGTTGATAGATGACCGGATTGGCCAAGCTCGCTGAAAAGTCAGCCGCTCGTATGTCGGTGACCACGATACTTGCGCTCAACGGTTCATGCTGAGCTGAGCTAACTACGGTCTTACCGATAGTTGCCGCTTGCGCGCTTGGAATAATAGTGGCCAAACCTACAGAATAAAGTAATGCCATCGATACCGCGCGATGTACAGGAGTCAAGCGACGAGATAAATGACAAGACATGAGCAGTCCTTTACAAAATAAGTTATCTTTGCTGTTATAACAAAGTACGGTTTAGTTTACCAGTTTATTTCACAACTGTTGCGTCCAACACATAAATGTTTATTTAATGTTCAGCTTATTTTCTTATCAAGTAACATCGCATCGCCATAACTAAAGAATCGATATTCTTTTTCAATAGCGTGTTGATAGGCCTGTTCAATCGATGCTTTGCCAGAAAAAGCTGATACCAACATTAGCAACGTCGATTTGGGTAAATGAAAGTTTGTTAATAGTCGATCAATGACACCGAATTTAAACCCTGGATAAATAAAGATGTCCGTGTCCCCTGACCAGCTAGAGAGTGCTTGTCCATTAATAGCCGTTTTTTGATACGCCGTTTCAAGGACGCGAGTCACCGTGGTACCAATAGCAATAACCTTATTACCATTTGCATGCGTCTGATTAATCAGTTCAGCAGTTGCTTGTGGCAGATGTGCGTACTCACTGTGCATCGTATGATTGAGTAAATTGTCTGTTTTAACTGGCGCAAAGGTACCAGCGCCAACATGCAATGTCACAAAAGCGGTATTAATGCCTTTTTCTGCCAATTTATTGAGCACCAAGTCATCGAAATGCAAACTTGCTGTCGGTGCAGCGACACTTGCAAGCTTAGCAGGATCATGAAACACCGTTTGATAACGAGTCTTATCGGTGTCATCAGCATGACGTTCAAAGTAGGGCGGGATAGGTAACTCGCCGTAAAGTTCTAAATCAGGCAAAATTGGTGCATCAAAGGCTAAGATAAATAAGTTGTCCTGACGACCAATCATCGCGCCACTCATATGACCATCAGCAAGTTGAAAACGTTGACCAAGTTTCAGTGCTTTGCTGGCTTTTACATGGCAAAGGGCAATATGTTCTTGGTTGACTGACTCATTATCTGAATCTTCTAAATGCAGTGTTGCTATATCTAAGTCTGAGACATTAACCAATCGCTCAATCAAGACCTCAAGTTTACCGCCAGTGTCTTTCTGACCGAATAGGCGTGCCTTCATCACCTTTGTATCATTAAATACAATCAGGTCTCCAGCGTTTAATAATTCAGGCAACTCAGAAAACAAACAGTCTTCTACAGGCGTAGCATTCGTGTCAGTATGAGCAGGCAAGTATAAAAGTTTTGAAGCAGAACGCTGCGCTAATGGATATCGCGCAATCAAACGATCTGGTAGGTCATAGTCGTAATCTTCCACGCTTAGATAATCTAAGACGTCACTGTTTTGATTGGTATCAAGCGGGGCATTAGAATCGGTAGATGCAGTGTGAGCGTTGGTCATAATCAGTCTTTAAATGGATAAAAATTTTGGCATAATTGTAGCAGAAATACTGCTATAAAAGGTTGCTTTACTAAGTAGTCAAAGTGCACAAAACACATTTGAATAGCCTAAGCAATAATATTTAACTGTCCTAATGTTTATTACGTTAGTCTTTGCTTATTTTACTCAAATAAATTTAATTGAGGCAATAGTTGGGCTGCAGGTGTCAATGACGAAAAAGTGACCCCGACTAATCGGATAGGGAGCTGGCGCGGAATATCTAAGAATAACTTATCTAACCAGTAATGTGCAGATTCAGCGCTACTAAAAGCGGTGGTTAGCGTGTGCGTACGGGTAATCTGAGTAAAGTCAGCATACTTAACCTTGAGTGTTATAGTATGAGCAATGAGATTTTTTTTGTGCAGTTGCGCGAAGGCATCCGCATTTTGTTCATAGATTTGTACACGTAACGCCGTGTCATCGTTTAGGTTTTCTCTAAAAGTAGTCTCCGAACCAACAGACTTATGCAGGCGCTCAGATTTGACAGCGCGTTCATCGCGACCATGAGCGATATCATGATAAAACTGTCCTCGCTTACCAAACTCATTAATCAATACTTCGGCTGACATACGGCGTAGATCAGCACCGTTAGTCACGTCCATCGCATGTAATCGCCTTGCCGTTGCTTTGCCTATCCCATGAAATCGTTCAATAGGTAGTGTGCTGATAAAAGCATCAGCGTCTTCTGGCGTGATAATAGCGGTGCCGTTAGGCTTATTGATATCAGAGGCAATCTTGGCCAACATCTTGTTGAAGGACACGCCAGCAGAAGCAGTCAATCCTGTATGTTGCAATATTTGTGCTCTTAACCAGTTGGCCATCAATGTTGCTGAGCCCTTATGTACAGTAAGACCAGTGACATCAAGATAAGCCTCATCTAGCGATAATGGCTCAACATGAGGCGTTAAGCTGTACATGATATTTCGAATATCGCTGCTAACAGCTCGATATACTTCAAAACGTGGTCTGACAAATATGACTTCTGGGCAACGTTTGCGAGCTTCATAACAAGACATGGCTGAGCGCACCCCAAACTGACGTACCTCATAGCTAGCCGCTGCTACAACACCGCGACCATTTGGATCTCCACCAACCACTAATGGCTTGCCCCGTAATTCTGGGAAGTCACGTTGTTCTACACTGGCATAAAACGCATCCATATCTATATGAATGATTTTACGTGAATTGGATGCTGTAAGAGTTTTCATTATTGATATTTTACATCACTCAATACTTTTATTTCAGTATCGATTATTAAACGGTAAAGGGATTTTTCAAATATAGAACCATAAAAATATGGCAATATATGAATAAATTATATATCAATAATTAAATATAGTGTAAGGTTAATAGTCAAAGGTATATGGCATTAAAGCACTAATAAATTCAATATAGTTAACATATGTTTACTAGTAGATGTTCTTTATGGTACATACCTTAAGTTTCTCAGGTTTTCTATACCGCTTGTCTGAATGTTATCGCCTTCCATCATGAATATTATAGTTATATGTTACAGTTCTAATGCTATCGTTTTACAATATATTAACCACAACAATCAATAGTTATGAAAGTAATGAATAGTTTTTTATAGGAATTTTATTTACCTGATAAAACATTGTTTATAGCTCATACCAAACTTATGAATTGAGTACTGGTAAATTAACTTTCTAAAAATATAGTAATGAGAAAGTTCAAGATAATTAAGGAGCTGATGATGAGTCATGAATTAAAAGGGAGCGATTTGACACGAGCAATGTTAGCGCGCGGTGACAAAAACATATGGTGCGCGGTTTGTGATGAAAGCGATGAACAAGCGATGATGGATCAGTGTGGTAATGATTTTACCGCTTATATTGTGTCATTTAATGATGGGTATTTTTATTGTAGTGCTGGCATGCCGTGGAGTTATGCGGTACCAATTAAGATAAGCGCTGTTATGCCATTTGAAGTATCGATATAAATGAATTGAGAGCTTGATAGGACAAATATAATAAGCACAAAAAAACCTCCGATAAAGGAGGCTAATTTGTACTAAATATTGGTACCAGTGGTCGGACTCGAACCGACACGCTTTTAAAGGCAACGGATTTTGAATCCGTCATGTCTACCAATTCCATCACACTGGCATGTTAGGTGATAATAATTATTGAATAAATATTACCGAATTGGGCTACAGTGTTGACTGTATAGGCTGCGTATTATAGCAGCCTATTTACATGCGTCAAGTATTATTTTATACAATTTTTCATTTATTCTAATGATGCTAAATAGCAGCATTCTAGCCGACAAAGGCACGCTCAACTGCGTAATCTGCTTGCACACCCATACGTGGTGAAACAGTCAGGCCAAAGTCATCTAAAATAGCAGAAACCTCAGCATTAAACGGCATGCTGCCACAAAGCATGACACGGTCGTCATCTTTATTCATTGGTGGTAAACCAATATCTTCGAACAATTTGCCTGATTTCATCAAATCAGTGACACGTCCTTGGTTTCTGAATTCTTCACGCGTAACAGTTGGATAATAGATGAATTTTTCGCGATACCATTCACCAAAGATTTCATCATTAGGCAGCTCATTTTCAAACATCTCACGATAAGCCAAATCATGAACATGACGTACGCCATGCACTAAGATGATTTTGTCAAAACGCTCATACACTTCAGGATCACGTGCTAGTGACAAGAACGGAGCAAGACCAGTACCAGTAGAGAGCATATACAGATTCTTACCTGGTAGCAGATCGTCCAATACTAGTGTGCCCGTTGGTTTTTTACTGACTAACAGCTCATCACCTACTTTGATATGCTGTAAACGTGAAGTTAATGGACCATCTTGAACTTTAATAGAGAAGAATTCTAAATGATCTTCATAGTTAGGGCTGGCGATTGAATAAGCGCGTAATAGTGGCTTGCCATCAACAACAAGTCCAATCATCGCAAATTCGCCATTACGAAAGCGCAAGCCATCGTCACGAGTGGTTTTGATACTAAATAGAGAGTCATTCCAGTGATGAACCTCTGTGACCGTTTCGGTGCGAAGTTTTGACATAAAGTCCTCGTTAATAAGTTGTTATTTATGTGTTAAGTTTGAATAAGTATTAAATCAGAATTTTCAATGTTAGATTGAACATTATAAAAACGTATCAGTCTTTTAATCGTTGTCGAAACTGCTATTTTTATGAACGAGTAAATGATGAGTAAACGTAATACAGCTGGTTTATCATCTTGTATACAGCCAGCTATTACGCCATTAGACATAGTAGATTTGCGTCAACGATGACAGCATTACTGGTCATATCATCCAAATGTAAATGACTCTCATCAAATTTCTTGCTCATAATACCAAACTTTAAAATAAAAATCCGTCTAGCAGTGATTGTCTAGCATGATAAAATGGAATATCGTTAGTGAGTAATTTTGTATCATTTGGCAAAACTGCTTTATTAGGCCGGTTTTGTATTATTGGAGTTGGTCTATGCTTGATGAGAATCCCCTGTTAGATAACTACCATCAAGCTCCTGTTATTGGCTATCATCGTGCACCGCTGTCACAAAAATTCGGTGCGCCGCGCCAGCCAAACTTGGTCGCTTTGACTAGTGTCATTGAGATGTTAGCGCCATATGATACGCCAGCTGCATTTGATGGTTTGGATAAGTTTAGTCATATATGGGTGAGTTGGCAGTTTCATCATAATTATCGATATAAAAATAACAATGAAACCAGTACTCGTTTTCGCGCTCAAGTACGCCCACCAAGATTGGGTGGTAATCAAAAAATAGGGGTGTTTGCCAGTCGCAGTATGTATCGGCCTTCAGGGCTAGGCCTATCTGTCGTCAAGATCGAACAGGTCAAAATAGTTCAAGGTCGTGTATTATTGATTATCGAAGGTGCTGATATGATAGATGGCACGCCAATCATCGATATAAAGCCATATGTGGCCTATAGTGATGCGTTAATTCAGACAGAGAGTGGTTTTGCACCAACTGCTCCAGAATTATTAAACGTAACCGTGACCGATGTTGCTAACGAACAGTTTATGATGCTAGTAAGCGTAGGCGAGCCTAGTAATGCTAATAATGATGATACAAATATTAAAGACGCAAACACTGGATCGAATAGTGCGACAGTTGCTTCTACAGTTCATCATATACAAAGTCAATTGATAGGCTCAGATATGAGCATTATTAAAGAATTAATTGCCCAAGACCCGCGTCCAGCTTATCGACGGACAGAGATAGCCACGCCATTTGTTATGCGTTATAAATCGGTTGATGTGAGTTTTCAGTTGATAGAATCAGGACAGCTACAGATAATCGCTGTGGTTGCGGTGTAGCTGGCTTGCATTGGTATCGTTTTTGACAACAAATTTTAAAATAATAGAAGAAGAGAGATATGTCTGCTCAACAGTACTCGATAGTGATTGATTTGCGTTGGTGTCTAGATGAGCTATTGGCAGATAAAGTGATTGACCAACGCGGCTATAACCTAGTCATTACTAGCCGTCGCGACAAAGCGCAGCACCCTCTACTAACGATTAGTGAATTTGGCTTGCCTAATGGCCATGCGACGGACATTAGCGCTGAAAATAAATTAACTTTGGCTTGGCTCAACCAATGGCTAGCGGCTAAAGCAGATATGACTCTCGTTCGTATTGACCCTCTAAAAGTTGATGTCCCTGCAGTCACACAATTGATGTCATTTGAATATGCACGTTCACAGCATATTTTACCGATTGAGGTCGCTGTAGACGAAGTGATTATTGGAACGGATCAGCCTTTTTATACTGACTGGCACTCAAGTATTGAAAAATTGATCAAATCAAAAAGCTATCGTACGGTCTATATCAATCCTGAGCAGATCAAACGCTACCGGCAGGAATTCTATCAAGTCACCCAAGCGATCGCAGGCGCAAATAGTGTCCATAAGCGTGCAGCTGCCGATGTGACCAATGTCGAAGCATTATTGCAATTGGGTGACAACACCAACCCTGATGCCAATGATCAGCATATAGTTAGAGTTGTTGATTGGCTGTTGCAATATGCCTTTGAGCAACGAGCTAGTGATATCCATTTAGAGCCACGCCGTGAGACAGGTAAAGTGCGCTTCCGTATCGATGGTGTGCTACATACGGTGTATGAGATGCCATTGGCAATCATCGTCGCGGTGACCGCACGTATCAAAATTTTAGGGCGACTAAATGTTGCAGAAAAGCGTAAGCCGCAAGATGGTCGTTTAAAGACGCGAACGCCGAAGGGGTTAGAGACAGAGCTTCGTTTATCGACTATGCCAACCGCCTTCGGTGAAAAGCTAGTCATGCGGGTATTTGACCCTGAAGTACTGGTACGTTCCTTTGCTCAGCTTGGTCTATCGGGCAAACAGCTTGAAACGTGGCATGAATTGACTGCTCATCCAAACGGCATTATTTTGGTCACTGGGCCTACAGGGTCAGGTAAAACCACGACCTTGTATAGTACTCTCAAGCAGTTAGCGACTGAACAAGTCAATGTCTGTACCATTGAAGATCCTATTGAAATGATTGAACCTGCATTTAACCAAATGCAAGTGAATCCAGGTGTCGATTTAAACTTTGCTGACGGCATTCGCTCTTTGATGCGTCAAGATCCTGATATTATTATGGTAGGGGAGATTCGTGATGCCGAAACAGCCAATATGGCAGTACAAGCCTCATTAACAGGGCATTTGGTGCTCTCGACATTACATACTAACGATGCGCCAAGTTCAATCACTCGTTTGCATGATTTGGGTATTCAGCCATTTCTGACATCAGCAACTATCTTGGGCGTAATGGCACAGCGCTTGTTACGTACGCTATGCCCGCATTGCAAAAAAGCAGTAGACGTTGTGCCAGACAGTGAGATTGCCATTCAATGGCAGGAGTTGGTACAACCTTGGCGCGCACCTGCCCCAGCACAAATTTATATGGCTCAAGGCTGCGAGCATTGTCGACATACTGGTTATCAGGGACGAGTCGGCTTATACGAGATTATGCCGTTGTCTAACGAATTAAAAAAACTGGTCGCAGTCGATACAAATTTAGATGTACTCAAACAACAAGCCTATCGAGAAGGTCTACAGCCATTACGTTTATCAGGTGCAAAACGTATTAGTGAAGGTGTGACAACCATAGAAGAGGTGATGCGAGTCGTGCCTCTCAATTAGTCTCATGTATTAGGACGTGCATTAGTGAATAGGTTTTTAAAAGTGGGAAATATGATGCCACTTGAAAACAGCTTCCTTCACAGCAATCAATGCAAATAAGATTCAAATTTTTAATTCCCAGACTTTTAATTGATAAGTTTTTAACAACGAGATTATTTATGTTTACAGATACTCATTGTCACCTCAACCGTTTAGATTTGACGAAATATGATGGTAAATTATCTGGCGCGATTGACGCCATGAAAACTGCTAATGTTACCCGGGCGATGGCAATCATGTGTGATTTTGCGGAGTATGACGAGATTGCCAATATTGTGAGTACCTATGGTGACGAGACACTAAATCTAGGGATGAGTGTAGGGATTCATCCTTGTGAGGATATTGAGGTACTGAAATCAGCGACGGTTGAGCGCCTGATAGAGACTGCTGATAAAGAGCATGTATGGGCAATAGGCGAGACAGGGCTAGATTACTACTGGTCTACAGAAAATAAAAAAGAGCAGCAAGCCAGTCTTGCACGTCATATCCATGCCAGTCAGCGACTGAAAAAACCGCTTGTCATACACATGCGTGACGCAAAAGAAGATACGATCGATATCCTAAAGAGTGAAGGCGCTGAGCATGGTATTATCCATTGCTTTACTGAAGACTGGGAGACTGCGAAACGTGCTTTAGACTTAGGGTTTTATATCTCTTTCTCAGGCATTGTCAGTTTTAAAAGCGCCCAAAATATCCAAGATGCTGCAAGGCACATGCCTAGAGACAGAATCTTGATTGAGACCGACAGTCCATATTTGGCGCCCGTACCTAAACGTGGTCGTCCCAATGAGCCTGCATACGTACCCTACGTCGCGAGCTTTATCGCAGATATGTATGGTTGTGATAGTAACGAGGTCGGAGCATTAACCGCAAAAAACTTTGAAAATTTACTGGCACAGTATCGCTAAAATGGTTATGCTATGACCAGTCAGTCATTTATGTGATAGTCGTATAGTTCAATCCCCTTTAGTATTTGAATTGCTAAATGTAACTATATGATTATCAATGACTATTTGTAAATATAAGCATATCCCTTTTATGGTATTTCAGCAGTTCTTGTATAGTTTTATACGTTCATTGCCAAATGTACGCACATAATTGATGGTCATATGCTTAATCTTGTCATGTTTTAGGAGAGATTATGAGTCGTCAGCACCAGTTCAAGGCACGAGAAGAGAACATCTTAGCGATGGCAGAACAATTGCTACTTGAGTCAGGCGATGGTGATATCACTTTAGACAGTTTGGCGGATCAGCTCGATTTGGCTAAAGGCACCCTGTACAAGCATTTCTCCAGTAAAGATGAGCTTTATCTGCGTATTATTATTCGTTACGAAGAGCAATTGTTTGAGATTAACCGTATTGATGACTGCCCGTCGGCAGGCGTTGCCCGTATGATTTTCCAGCAGTTATTCAATCCGCAAAAAGCCATGCTTTTGAACCAAATTGAAGAGCGTTTGGCAGCATCAGTAACTGGTCTCAATCGTTTGTTTGGTGAGTTATATGATATTCGCCGTCAACGTATGAAACGTTTGATCGATATCATCAGCGCTTATCTCAAAGACGAACACAGTAATTTGAGTACGCGCGATTATTTATCATCTATCTGGGCAATTGGTCAGGGCGGCGCAGGGCTATTGAATTCAAGTTTTTATCAGCGTTACTTGGGTCGCCGTGATACGTTACGAGTGGCGTTTGTTCGACAAGTACTAGAGTTACCAAGTCATTATCCGGCTGATGATAGCGGTGTCATGGATGAAGACATGCAGGAGCTGGTCGAGCAAATCGACACTGAGTCAGAAGAGCATCGCAATACCAACTATTAAAGTAGTTATTGGTAAAGTAGCCCCTAGTAAAGTAACTATTAATAAATTAGCAAGTAATTTTTGGGTTATGAATTTTTCTTGGTTTTAATAAATCGTGTTGTAATGCTTACTATTGCAGCACGAATTGCAGTATGAATTCACGTATCTTCTAATATTCTTCAAACCCCCTTTCTCATTCTGCGACAATTAAAATTGGGCTTATAGGTGCAATATGCCGGTCACTGTCAAGACTCAGTCCAGTTCAGCGGCTACTTGCTCTTTTACTCTAATTAGTCAAACGTCTCAGTCAAGCTGCTTAGATACAAAACCTACAGACCATTGTCGCAGCTGCGTCTCCATACCAAGGGATGCTTATCACTTATCATCAGTCTCACCAATAAACAGTCGGACACAGGCTGGTTTTACATTGGTAGAAATCGTGGTGGTAGTGGTTATTTTATCTATATTTGCTGGCATAATGAGTCTGTCTGTCGGTAGCAGTGAATCCCGCAAAAATCGCGCTTTTTATGAGCATCTGACCGATTCGTTAAGCTACGTTCGACTATTATCGGCTGAACGTATGCAGCCAATGGGTTTGCGTATGCAGGCAGATAGGCAAGGTCAAGTAGAGCCAGTCATCGTTACTCTATCAAATCCATATGTTGCGTATCAGACAACTAATATGACGCCAGATAGCATCGACAGTCAGCCTAAAAATGCTATGGAGCTGTCGGCAGAGGTTGCTGGTCTATCAGGCTCTACTGATGAGCAAAAACCAACGCCAAGTTGGGAGGTCGAGTCAGGTGTTAGCTTGCCTGAGCTGCCTACTGGCGTAAGTATTAGAGTTCAAAATTTGGATTCTAGTGGTTTACAAAATACGGGACGAACCCAAACGTTACAGCCTTGGTTTAGCGACCAAAACGTACCCCAAGTATTATGGTTTGGTACAGGACAAGCAGCGCCCGTCACCATTGAAGTACTTCACGATTCGCGTTTAGTGGGCGAGGTGATTACGATAATGCCAGATGGTAGCATGCGAATCGGACAGGGGTTATAGTGACTGAATTATATAAACCTCCTATGACAAGCCCGCCTATGTCATCAAAATCTATATCACTCAAGCCTAGGCGCGAGAGCGGCTTTACCCTTATCGAAGTGATGGTTGCTTTGGCTATTTTGGCAGTGGTAGCCGTCGCGGCGAGCCGTGCTAGTAGTGCGTATCTGAGCTCAGTTGATATATTGCGTACTCGTACGCTTGCTCATTTCGTCGCTCAAAATGCCGCCGCTGATTTGCGTATTCAAGAGACGTGGCTGACAGCCAACCGCACCCAAATCGTTAATGCTCAAGGGCGTGATTGGCAAATAGCAATGACAGTTGGTGACGCCATCATACCTGCCCTAAAAGAAGTAAATATTGCAGTTTCGCCTATTATAGATGGACAGACGCGTACATCAGTCACTGATATCACTGTGATGCTAAATGATACTGAGCAAGATACGGGCAGTTTGGATTTAAGTGGTTTAAGCACAACAGGTAATAGCGAGCAGACTGGGGGTGGTCTGTGAGGTATCAGCGTGGTTTTACACTGCTTGAGCTGATGGTTGCGATGGCAATATTTGCGATGTTAGCCGTTGCAGGCTGGCAAGTGTTTGATGGGGTCAACCGTGTTCGTGAGCGCGCGCAATTTCATGCTGACAATCTGGCTGTCTTGCAGTACGCTTATTTGCAGTTACAGCAAGACATGGGTCAAATTATCCCTTATCAAGCGGCGACTACCCAGAATGTCAGTGCAGCGAACAATAATACAAGCAACAGTACTAGTTCAGGTAATAATACTCAATTAAGCGAGAAAATAGATGAAATAGCGCCTGAGCCCTTTATGAGCTTAGATAGCGAGCATGTCAGCTTTGTACGCTTTGCCGATCCTGATCCACGATATCAGAGTAGTAATAGCCTCCAACGTATCGAATATATTTTTGCGGATGAGCGTTTGATACGTCGCCAATATATCAGTATGGAAGGCGGGCGCGACAGCGTCAGCCTAGACAGCGTATTGCTCGAAGGTGTCACAGCAGGGAGCTGGCAAGCCTATCTACCAGAGCTAAGTACCAGATTTCCGAGTGATGACGCTAACAGTGGCGGCAATAATACAGTGGTGAGACAATCAGCGAATACAGCGAGTCCTAGGCCCACAGCTGTTTTATTACCGAAAGGAATCGCGGTCAGCTTTACATACCAAGACATGCCAATCACTTGGCAATGGGCACTTGCCCCGCAACTGATATCGCATAGCAATAGTCAAAGCATCGCCAATAATACAGATGATAGTAGCAATGATAATGCTAATAATGACAACAGCAGTAGTGATAGTAGTGACAATAATAGCGGTGCGGGAACGAATAATTGAGAAGGTATTAGTTAAAATGCATCAATTGCTCAATAACAAAGGCTATGTATGTCGATGACTACGAACTCTCAACGCGGTGTTGCACTGCTGACTATCTTGTTACTGGTAGTAAGTATTACTGTGGTTGCAGGGTCGATGCTTGCTAGCCAAAAAATTGCAATTAGGCGTAGTGGTCTGTTGTTCGATCAAAATCAGTTGCTGCAAGATATCGATGCAGGTCAACAGTTAGCAGTGACGATGATTCGCGCTGATAGCAATCTCAATGATACGGATAGCATACAAGATATCTGGGCGCAGCCCATACCACCTTATGCATTGGCTAGTCACAGTGTCAGCATCGAGCTACGCGATGAGTCTGGTCGTTTTAACATTAATAACTTGTATCAAGATGGAACGGTCAACACTACTGCTTTAGAAATATTCCAACGGCTACTCACGCAACTAAATCTAGAGCCTGATATTGCTATTGCTATACTTGATTGGCAAGATGCAGACGGCGAGGTATATCAAGATGGCGGTGATGAAAGTACGGTATATGCGCAGCAGTCAAACGCTGTAGTAACAAATGCTTTGCCAAATCAGCCTTTTGTTAGCATCGATCAGCTACTAGAAGTAAAAGGGGTAAGTACTGAAACATTAGCAGTATTACGGCCTTATATTACCGCGGTGCCTTATTATGTGACTATTAATATCAATACTGCCAGTCCTGTATTGTTAGCCGCACTAATTGATGGTGCTAACAGCCAACAGATGCAGGCTCTGGTAGATATGCGCGCACAGCAGGCGCTGACGTCTATTGATGCAGTATGGCAATTACCGATATTTGGCAGTGTGAATGATGAGCAACGAAAAGCCTTAACACCCATGCTTGCCGTTGATAGCCAAGCATTTATGGCGCTTATCACAGCGACTGATAATGCAACTGTCGGTCAGGCAAGAGAGCGTTTTGCCACAGTCTTGATTAGTAAAACTGTCGTTGATAATAATCAAGCAGTTAATAGTAATGAGGCTGCTAATAATAATCAGGCGAGTAATAGTAGTGAGGCAAACGGTAAAATGCCCAAGGAAGTCAAAGTAGTAACACAGCGACTATGGGCATTTCGTCCGAGCTTTTAGAAGATGGTGTAGAGATCGTATTTAGTCTTTTAGGCGTGTTTCTTCGCTAGACTTCCAATTATATGCCCCGTAAAAAAGCATCTGTGCTTGACGAGTACAGTTATGTAGCATCAGCTGTTTGTTCTCTTCGATTTCGTTTAGATCAATCTCATCATCATGATCTTCCGTATAGGTCAGCTCTAGCCAATCAATAATCCAAGAGAAGAACATATTCACGCCAGCCTCAGCCAATAGGCGACGGTCATAAGCATTAATATGAGTAAACGCTGGCTGCAACGCTAAGTCGTCGGCCAAACCTTGAGCATGTATCTTAATCAACTCATTGATGGCTTTGCGTACTGCTTCTGACCCACCATAACGCTCACTGACCAAGAACTGCCAGTAATAAGGCTGATCGCTGACCATATACAAGAATAGCTGAATACTTTTTGCGATTTGACGATCAAAGCTACGTTTGCGGCCAATCTGCAGGCTATCACTTAACGTGGCTAACGTACCGCCCAATTCCTCAATGACCAAAGCGCGCCCGAGTGACTCCATATCATCAAAATGGCGATAAAACGCAGTCGGCACAACGCCAACCTCGCGTGTTACTTGTCTGAGACTGATAGAGCTAAAAGATTGCCCTGTCATACATAAATCGAGCACAGCATTAAAAAAGGCGTGCCGAGTTTGAAGTTTTTTTTGTTCGCGACTGCTCATAATATTTCAAAATTGTCCGGTAGGTGTTTATCATACTCATTTCAACGCATAAATACGACTGAAATACGCTATTCGTTTTAATTTACTAAGCCTGCATTGGTCTTTTAAACCACTGTGCCCCAATGACCCTGCAGTTCTTGCGCCAGTCGATAAGCTTCGTGGTCATTCATGCCTGTAATAAAATCCAAAATATTTAAGACGTTATGATAGATGTCGTCGGATAATATGCGGCGATGTTCGTCAAGATGAGGCTGTAACAATCTTAATAGACGTTGCTGCTCAAAAGACATCGGTGGTTGCATAGTAGCAGATTGAGAGCCAGTCCAAGCGAGCGGCATAAAGGCATTCAATAGACTATGCAAGCATTGATTGGCCATTAGCTCCATTCTTACTTTGCTCGGATGATTGAATATTTTTTCGCGTGCCAGCTGCTTAGCTTGATTGATACCATTCTGTACGTTGGTATCGCAATGCGCAAACAGACTGCCTTGAAGTGTGCCAGCTAGTAATGCATCACTGTTGGCTACAAAGGCATCGGTGACGGTATTGACCAAACGCATCATGGCTCGTGCCCGTAGGGAGGCGAGGCTCTGTCTGACAGACATATGCGCTGGCAAGTTTACGCTGCTTGGACGCTCACCAATCAGCTCATAAAATATCATGGCAACTTCGCTATAGGTTAGCATATTCAGATTGATGCCATCTTCTAAATCGATTAGCGCATAACAGATGTCATCTGCTGCTTCTAGCAGGTAAGCCAATGGATGGCGCGCAAAGCCATCATGTTGCTCTGAGCGTGGTAAATGCAAACACGCAGCTAATTCTTCTAACTGAGACGCCTCGCTATAAAAGCAGCCGAATTTTTGCACATTGTAAAGGTTGTCATTGACATCGTTGCTGTGAGTCGCCAACCATGGATACTTCATAAAGGCGCCTAGCGTGGCACAGGTGAGCCGCATACCACCCTTGTCAGGGTGATGCTCGTTACGTGCCAATAGGCGAAACCCTTGAGCATTGCCCTCGTATGCCAGTAAGTCTAATCGCTCGTTGCTGCTTAAATTTTGCAAAATTGCTTGCGGTTCAGGCTGCCGAAACCAATCACGAATCGCATACTCTCCAGCGTGGCCAAAAGGTGGATTACCAATATCATGAGCGAGACAAGCTGCTTGTACAATCACGCCAACATCTGCTGGTGAAACTCCTGCTGGTAGGCCGCTACCTAGTGCATCATGGATTTTTTCGGCAGCCATCATTCCCAAAGAGCGACCAATAGAAGAAACTTCTAGAGAGTGAGTCAGGCGCGTATGAATACCGAGCTGATTGGTCAATGGATGGACTTGGGTTTTCTGATTTAGCTGGCGAAAAGAGTGAGAAAATACCAGTCTGTCATAGTCTTTGTGAAACTGAGAACGAGTACTGGTATTGGCATTAAATTTTTTGGAAGCACCAAGACGTTGTGAATTAAGGAGATGTGACCATTGTGTGGTAGGGGACGACAAGGAGATTGGTTTATTTAGCATATTGAAATATCCGGAACCAAGGGAGCCTCTAGCATAGCAAAATAGCGCCCTTGGTACAGCTATATAGTCAGAGAACTACTAAACGGCTACGGTGTTACCCTCCTTAGAGGTGCTATTTGTACAATCTGCAGTCGGCGGCCTTGTACCCGTTTGACTTCTTCGACTAGAGTTAATGCCCTATAAATTGGATACGGTGCCAGTTTTGCTTAGCCTACTACTGGTAGTAATTTCACTCGCCTTGCTTGTATTCAAATTATATTGAAACGACTATATCAAGACTTTTGACAGTTAAAAAGTACGTCTTCTTTGTCGATAGCTACATCGCTGTCCAGTGTCTTATTGAGCAATGTGGCTTTGTCTCCATTTACTTGCCATATGATGCCGTGGGTATCGTCTAATCCAATATCGCTGGTATAGATGCCCTTATCAGCATCAGTTTCACTATTAGCAGTAGCCGTTAAATCGTATTCGATACCATCGATGAGCAAATGCGCTGTCTGTGGTGTACTGTCGCTATGATAAGAAACGCCGATAGTAGCAGTAGGCTCACAAGAGAAAGGAGTGCTGTTGCTGGCATGAGCTGCATGATCATGACCTGCGTGCGCATGTTCTTCGTGGCCGTGATCTTCATGCTCTTTATCATCATGCATTTCATGACCTTGTTCATGATTGGCGTGAGCGTCTACTGATTCTTCTTCAGTTACCACTGCATCGGTATCTTTGTTTGGCTGACAGCCCAATAGAGAGCCTGTCATGATACTACCTAGTATAGTAATACCTGCAAGTTTAGAAAAATAGGCCGCCATAATGTAAGTCCTCAAATAAGAAAAATAAAGATATGTTATAATATAACAATATAGAGATAAAATAAAGCCGATGATGGAGAATATCCAACATCGGCTAGTTAACTTTAAATAAGCTGTACTATTTAAAGTTACACGTTAAATCTAAAGTGCATCACATCGCCATCTTGCACGATGTAAGTTTTACCTTCTAGACGCGATTTACCAGCAGCAGCAGCGCCTTTCTCACCGTTGTATTCGATAAAGTCATCATACGCAATGACTTCAGCACGAATAAAACCACGCTCAAAATCAGTATGAATCACGCCAGCTGCTTGCGGCGCTGTCGCACCAATAGCTACAGTCCAAGCACGTACTTCTTTTACGCCAGCGGTAAAGTAAGTCTGCATATCAAGTAAGTCATAGCCACCGCGGATTACTTGATCAAGACCAGCTTCTTCCATATCCATTTCAGCTAAGAAGTCTTTTTTATCGTCTTCATCGAGCTGAGCAATTTCAGATTCGATCTGGTTGCATAGCGCGATGACGATAGAGTCTTCACCAGTGGCATAGTCACGAACAGCGTCAAGGTATGGGTTATTTTCAAAACCATCTTCAGAGACGTTAGCGATATACATGGTTGGCTTTAGCGTGATTAGACCATAGCTTCTGATGAGTTTTTTCTCATCAGCGTCTAGGTTAGCAGCACGAGCCGCTTTGCCTTCTGCTAGTAATGGCTCAATCTTTTTGAACACATCAAGCATGGCGCCAGCGTCTTTATCGCCGCCTTTTGCTTTTTTGGTCAAGTTAAATACCGCGCGTTCAACAGCTTCTAAATCAGCGAGTGCCAGTTCAGTATTGATGGTTTCGATATCATCAATCGGGCTAACGCGGCCATCAACGTGTACGACGTTGTCATCATCGAAACAGCGTACAACGTGAGCAATTGCATCGGTCTCACGGATGTTCGCTAGGAACTGGTTACCCATGCCTTCGCCTTTCGATGCGCCTGCAACCAAACCTGCGATATCGACAAACTCCATCGTCGTTGGTAATACGCGTTCAGGATTGACGATATCAGCCAGTTGTTTTAGGCGTGGATCTGGTACTGGTACGATACCCGTGTTGGGATCTTTGGTACAAAATGGAAAGTTTTCAGCGGCGATACCCGCTTTGGTCAACGCATTAAACAAGGTGGATTTACCCACGTTTGGTAGGCCGACGATGCCGCAATTAAAACCCATAACATTCTCTCAATGTATTAATAAAATCAGTTGGTATAAAGTTTGGTTAAATGATAAATCAAAATTGGGCACATTGTATCAAATTTACCTGAATAGGGGTGAGGTTGTTACGGTATATGCTCAGGTTTTTACTCGATGACGATACGCAGATTGATGATAAAAGTAGGTCATATTAGAGGCTTAAAAATGAATAAGGCGAATCAATACGAGTGACACATAGTTTATGTGAGCCGATAAACCCTATTTTTTAATATGGTAAACTGTCATGCTCAGATAAGGACTTAAATTTCACAAAAATTCAGCACATATACTCTGCTATGTTTAGCAAATCATACTTACTCCAAAGCTATAGATAGTCAGATATACGCTGATAATATCGCCAAAATAAAATGTAAGGCAATTGTAGACAATGACAACCTCGATTTTTGACACACGCCACTATAAATACCCGCAGAACTTCCTTGAGATGAAGCCTAAACTGACTCGACTTGAGCAGGCTATTAAAAAACTAGAAGCGAACTTAATCGATACTGCTGAGATGACAAACATCAAGTTGTTAAGTCAGAGGCTAGATAGTGGTTTGGGGTTAAAGGTCGATTATGCCAGTGAGCTAAATCCCGATCAGCTAATGGCCGCGACTACGATCGAAGGCAAAGTATTAGTCATTGCTGGTGCAGGCTCTGGCAAGACTAAAACCTTGACCTACCGGACCAGTTATCTATTGGAAAATGGGGTGTCGCCTAAAGAGATTTTGCTACTGACCTTTACGCGTAAAGCGGCAAATGAAATAAAAGATAGAGCTAAGTCCTTGCTAGCTAGCAGTCTTTCAAATCAAGAACTATCAGATGAAGAGTTGGCTGAGGATAAGCTGCCAACTGATAAAGCATTAAATAGCATCACTAGTGGTACTTTTCACTCGTTTTGTAATATGTTACTACGTCAATATTCAGGGCTACTCGGTATCAATCCAAGGTTTACCATTTTGGATACGGGTGATAGTGAGGACGCTATCGACTTGGTGCATAAAGAAAAAAAGTATCCTGCTCAGACCAAGTCACAAGCCTTTCCACGCAAAAAAACGCTGCAAAATATCATATCGACGTCTAGAAATAGACGTATACAAATTCGTGACTTAATCGAAAGTAACTACCCAGATATTGCCGTGCATATTCCTATCATCGAGCAGCTGGCAGTTGACTTTCATGAGTACAAGCGCGCCAATCACTTATATGATTTTGATGACATCATCAGCCAAGTAGTGCGTCATTTAAAAACCAATGACACCTTTCGACAGCTGCTGCAAAGCCAATATCGTTACATTATGGTTGATGAATACCAAGACACCAATATTCCGCAAAAGCAGCTAATCGACTTAATATGTGAGCCTGAGTCGGTATCGCTGATGGTAGTCGGTGACGACAATCAAAGTATTTATGCCTTTCGCGGTGCCAATTATGAAAACATTTTACTGTTCGGCGAGACGTATCCTAATGCCAAACTTATTAAGCTTGAGCAAAATTATCGCAGCTCGCCATCCGTTTTAAACTATATCAACGCTTTGTCCGCGCAAATCACGCTAGGCTATCAAAAGCAGCTGTATTCTGATGCGCCGATAGAAGGACACAAACCAGTATTTCGACGACTCAGTGATGAGCCAAAAGAAGCGGGCTATATCACTGACAAGATCGTCGCGCTAAAGCCAGAGTATGACTACAACGACTTTGCGGTATTATGCCGTACGTCATTTCAGTCCAATTACGTACAGCTAGAGTTTATGGCGCGCAACATTCCCTTTATCGTTGTGGGCGGTATCAAGTTCATTGAAAGACGGCATATCAAAGATGTGTTGGCCTTTGTCAAAATACTCTATAACCCAAATGACACGATTGCTTGGCATCGTATTTTAACTTTGTTTAAAGGGGTAGGAGCAGTAACGGCGACGCGATTAACCCAAGCCATTACTGCTGACAATAATGCGTTTGAATCTTTGCTGGCAGCGCCATTTTCGAAAAAAAGCGATCAGCTAGAGCCTCTATATCATGCGCTTACTAAGGCACAGCAAGCTGAATCGGTCGAGACAGCTATTGAACATATTCTTGAGTTCTATATTCCAGTCTTAAAGCTGATCGAAGAAAATTGGCGTGAGCGTACCGAAGATTTTCGGGTATTAAAGAATTTAGCGACAGAGCACACAACCCTTGATAGCTTTTTAGAAAATCTCGCTTTAGACCCACCTAATGATTCAGTGGCTGTCATGGGTAATCTGGATAATGGACAAGATAGTAGCAATGACAAAGTCACTATCTCGACCATTCATAGTGCTAAGGGACTTGAGTGGCCAGTAGTGTTTGTTAACTCATTGGTAGATGGCATCACGCCGCATCACCGTTCTTTGGATGACTTTGAAGCGTTAGAAGAAGAGCGTAAGCTGTTTTATGTTGCCTGCAGTCGTGCAAAGACGCAGTTATATTTGACCGCGCCAAATTACTTTTCTAGTTATTCTGGATACTTTGACAAACCGTCACGTTTTATCGCTGAGCTATCTGCGGACGAGGTAACGGTTGAGACAACAAGGCGAACCATGATAGAAGACGATGATCCCATTTGGTGGTAATGTTCTATGTTTAGTTGATTATCCAATCAATTAAACATAAGCTAACAAAACCGTTCAGTAATATAGATAAGTGAGCTCTCGAATACTTGAACGTTTTATAACTAAAAACATTGGATAATTTGACGCTATTTTCATAAAATTTGTTGCTAGCTTGTTTCTCAAGGCCAGTATTATTCCTATCAAAAATACCTTCTCAAAAACCCCATAACCAAAAGTATGTGACGCGAAAATATTTCTCAGATAAGGGTTTCAAATTTATCCTAATGCGTTACTATTACCACCTAATTCTGTTAGACCCTTATATTTGATACTCTGTATTAACACCCTAAGAAAAGGATAGGTTATGCGCTACGAAGTTATCGTTATCGGTGCAGGTATGGTTGGCACGTCAATCGCGTGGCATCTACAAAAAAATAACTCAAATGTATTATTGTTAGACAAAAAATTGCCAGGGTCAGAGACCTCATACGGCAATGCAGGATTGATTCAGCGCGAAGCCATTCATACACATCCTTTTCCTCGTCAGCTGACAGAAATGATCAGAGTATTGCCAAACCAAGGGACTGACATTCGTTACCGTATTCCGGCCATTTTGCGTTATCACCAAGCCCTGCTTCAGTACTGGAAATACTCTACGCCAGCTTCAGTCAAAAAAATCGAATCAGAGTGGCAGACGTTGATTGAGCATTGTACCAGTGAGCATCAAACGATGATTGAAGCATCTGGTGCTGATGAGCTAATCACGCGTGACGGCTGGTTACAACTGCATCGTTCTGAAGAGACGTTTAAAGAAGCGCAAGTAGCAGCCATTGATGCACGCAATCAAGGTGTTGAGCATAACGTACTAAACCTTGAAGCGCTAAAAGCAATGGAGCCTAGCGCCAATTTTGAAGGTTTTGTTGGCGCGATTCATTGGAAAAACTCTTGGCAAGTATCAAACCCAAGCTCGCTCGTGAAAGCTTATGCGAAAAACTTCCAAGATATGCAGGGTACGATCAAAGAAAGCGATGTAAAAGAAATCGTTCAAGATGGCGAAGGCTGGAAAGTTATCACGGATAACGATACCTACTATAGTGATAAATTGGTTATCGCAGCAGGCCCATGGTCTAATGATTTGATCAGACCACTTGGCTATAACTTGCCACTATTCCCAATGCGCGGTTATCATCAGCATTTCAAAGTGACAGAAAAGAACACCATTAATCACAGTATGTTTGATATGGACAAAGGCTTTGTGATGGGGCCGATGCAGCAGGGTATCCGTATCACCACTGGTGCTGAGATGACCACGATGAATGCGCCAAAAAACTTTGGTCAGTTAAAAACTGTATTGAAGCTTGCTAAAAAAATCTTGCCATTAGAAGATGCAGTCGAGAGTGAAGCATGGGCAGGCTCACGTCCTTGTATGCCTGATATGAAGCCAGTCATCGGTCCTGCTGACAAGCATGACAAACTATGGTTCGCATTTGGACACAGTCATCAAGGCTTTACCTTAGGGCCAATGACAGGTCGTCTGGTTGAAGAGATGATTCACGATAAGCCTGCATTGGTCGATCTTGCACCATTTAGTGCCCAGCGTTTTTCTAACTAAGCGCGTATTTGATATATAGTTGATCCAATTTAAGAGCGGTACAAGGTAATCGAGTGCAGATGTATATGTCATACTTCAAGCGAGGTTAACACTGTAACGCTTTTATAGTGGATTGACTATAGTTAGCACAGACTTAAATTAATAAATGAAAGGTATAGACATGATTAAGAAGCTACACAGCAATCAACGTATGAGCAAAACCGTAATCCATAACCAAACTATCTATTTGTGTGGTCAGGTAGGTAACGCAGAAGACGATATCAAAGCGCAAACATTGACTTGTCTAGAAAAAATTCAAACGTTGCTAGAAGAAGTTGGTAGTGATAAATCAAAGCTACTATCAGTCACGGTTTGGATCAAAGACATGGCTGACTTTGCTGCCATGAATGAAGTTTATGACCAGTGGTTTGAAGGTATTCAGCCACCAGCTCGCGCTTGTGGTGAGTCAGCATTGGCACGTCCTGAGCTATTGGTTGAAATGATCGCTATCGCTGCTGAGTAATAGACGGCTCGCAGTACTTGTAGTATCGGTATCAAATAGAAATAAAAAAGGCCATGATAATGATATCGTGGCCTTTTTTATGCTTGGTAATAAGTAAATTTAATTATTGAAAAAGGGCGTGCTAGCTTTTTAGATAAAGCCTACGCTGTGTAACGTCAGTTAAGCAATACAATGATTAGTGACATAGGTACTAACACCCTTTCCATACTGCTTGGCGCTTTTCAATAAAAGCATCAATCCCTTCACCCACATCGTCTGCCATCATATTGCCCGTCATAACTTCACTGGCATAGTCATACGCGTCTTCGATGTTCATACCCAGCTGCTTATAAAACATATCTTTGCCAGTTCTCACTGCTACCGGAGACTTGGCAGTGATTGCTTTTATGAGTGATTGTAGTGTTTGATCAAGTTGCTCTGCTGGCGCAACTCGATTGATCAAGCCATATTGTAAAGCAGTGTGCGCATCGATAAATTCACCTGTGATTAGCATTTCAAACGCTTGCTTACGAGGTAGATTACGGCTGACAGCAACGGCAGGTGTGGAGCAGAACAGTCCAACGTTTATCCCAGAGGTGGCAAATTTTGCATCATCAGCGGCAACGGCCAAGTCACAAGCGGCGACCAGCTGACATCCTGCGGCTGTGGCAATGCCTTGTACTTTTGCGATAACGACTTGCGGCATACGGTTGATGGTAAGCATCATTTTGCTACATTGCTGAAATAGAGCACGGTGAAATGCTTCATCGTCGTGTGCGCGCATTTGCTTTAGATTATGACCAGCACAGAATGCTTTGCCTGTGGCTTGAATAACCACGACTCTGATCGTATCGTCTTGAGCGATACTGTCTAGCTCTGTTTGCATGGCAGACAGCACTTCAACGGACAACGCATTGAATTGTTTTGGTTGGTTTAAGGTCAGCGTGACTACGCCACTTTCTTTACTGTCTTCTCTAATAACCAGAAGGTCGTCTAGGTCTAGAGTAATGTCAGATTGAGTCATTTATCATCCTTGATAATGGGTGGTTTATAGTTTTATATATAGCTGACTAAATAGTAGCATGGCTCACATTCTATACAATAGATGGAGCACATAGAAAGCGCACGAAAAAATAGCGCGCTCAGATGATGAGTACGCTATTGGTTTTTCAATCAGATATAATCTAAATCTATACTAACTTAAATTTATACTAAGCTGTATGTATCTTGAGATTAGTATGCGCCTTCGCTATAGATAAGCTCGTAGCTGTGGCTATAAATCTCAACGATGTTACCGAACGGGTCTTCCATATAAATCATGCGGTAAGGTTTTTCACCAGGATAGTAGTAGCGTGGTTTTTCCATACGCTTTTTACCACCTGCTGCAACCATACGCTCAGCCAGTTCTTCAACATTTGGATCCTGAACGCAGAAGTGAAAGATACCTGTTTTCCAATATTCAAAGTTGTTTTCAGGGTTTTCTTGATTTTTGAATTCAAAAATCTCAACACCGATACGGTCACCAGTAGACAAGTGAGCGATGCGGAAGCTGCCCCAACCTGCACCAAATACTTCAGTACACATCTCACCAATCGGGCTGTCATCTTCGACAATCTCAGTTGGTTCCATGATGGTGTACCAACCCATCACTTCAGTATAAAATTTTACGGCGGCATCTAAGTCAGGAACTGACAGACCGATGTGCGAAAAGCTTCTTGGATAAACGTTGTTCATAGTTTGTGCTCCTGTTTGCTGTACTCTTGTTTAACGTGAGGCCAGTATACAAAGGCTCCGTCATTATGTAAAATTATCAAATATTATATAAATAAGTATAAAACGTAATGATAAATATCACATGGCTACGAACTTTCTGTACGCTTGCTGAAGTTGGGCACTTTACCCGCACGGCTGAACGTCTATATATGACGCAGTCTGGTGTGAGCCAACACATAAGTAAGTTAGAGGAGCAACTAGATACAGACTTGTTGATTCGACAAGGAAAGCAGTTCTCATTGACCAATGCAGGTGAGCAGCTTTATAAAGAAGCAGGCGAGATATTGCAGCGATTATCAAATTTAGAACAGCGAATCGGTGAAGATCCCCCTTATGAAGGATTGGTGCGGTTGATGTCACCGGGTAGTGTGGGACTCAAGTTATATCCGCAGCTTTTGACACTACAGCAGCAGCATCCAAAACTAGTCATTGATTACCGTTTTGCACCCAATTCTGATATTGAGCGGGCGCTGGCAAATCACGAGATTGATATTGGCTTTATGACAGATATCTCAGACGATGAAACGGTTAGTTGCAAACCTATGGCGCAAGAAGCATTGATACTAGTAACCCCTGCGGCTACAGTGGAGCCTAGCTGGAAGCAGCTTATCGAGCTTGGATTTATCGATCATCCAGATGGCGCCCATCATGCAGGCATGCTACTGACTGCCAATTATGAGCAATTCCAGCATATTAATGATTTTGAGAAAAAAGGCTTTTCGAATCAGATTGGCCTGATACTAGAGCCCGTCAGCAGGGGAATCGGCTTTACTGTTTTGCCAGCACATGCAGTGGCTGCCTATCCGAAGCCTGAACTGATTAGCAGTCATCATTTACCAGTTGCCGTTAGCGAAACGCTATATCTGGCAGTCAGACGACAGCAGGCACTTTCTAATAGACTGCATACGGTCATTAATGAAGTAAAAAAATGGCTATAGGTATGTTGAGAATGATAAATGCACAGCTAATGAAGGGTTAATCGAAAGTTCAATAGCTGTGCGTTTAACAAAAGATGTTCATTGATAGATTGCGACTATAAAAGATTGCGTCTATTTTAAAGTCTGACCAAGTTTGATACTTGCAGCGATATTAGCAGCAGTAGTCTCAATATTGTTATAAGCAGAGCCCAACACATTATCAATCGTGTCTACTTTTTGGATACTCGGCATGACCACATCGAACTGGCTGGTCTGAGCAGGTTTTAGCCCATCGACGCTGCCGCAGATAGCGATGACAGGTGTACGGCTAACCTTAGCGATTTGGCTGATACCGCCTGCCACTTTACCCATGGCTGTTTGTGCATCAAGCTTACCTTCGCCAGTGATGACAAGATCAGCCTCTGCGATATGCTGTGACAGGTGAGCCACTTCGGCAACCGTATCAAAGCCTGACTTTAGCTGAGCTTGAAAGAACGTCATCATCGCATAGCCAAGACCGCCTGCCGCGCCAGCGCCTTCAACGTATTGACAGTCTTCATAGCCATGCTGTCCACAGATGGTCGCAAAGTGACTGAGTGCTTTATCCAAGGTATTGACTTGTTCTGGGCAAGCGCCTTTTTGTGGCCCAAATACTGCGCTTGCACCCAGCAGACCGCATAATGGATTGGTCACATCACAAGCAACTTCAAATACTGTGTCTGATATCTTTGCATGAAGGTTTGTATTATCGAGCTTATGTAGGCTGGCAAGTGCGCCACCTCCATGAGTGAGTAGGCTATCATTTATGTCATGAAATGTTATGCCTAGCGCCATTAGCATGCCAAGGCCTGCATCATTGGTTGCGCTACCACCTAGACCAATGACGATACGCTTAGCACCTTCTGCTAACGCATCTTCGATCAGCTCCCCAACACCATAACTACTCGCAATAACGGGATTACGCTCATCAGCTGTCAGTAGGTGCAATCCGCACGCTTGAGCCACTTCGATAACAGCGGTCGCGTCTGGCAATAACAGATACTTTGCCGTAATCGGTCTCATCAATGGGTCATGTACTCTGACTTCTTTCCAGCGCCCGCCCAATATATAAGACAATACCGCTGAGGTGCCTTCACCGCCATCGGCCATTGGTAACAGCTTGTAGTCAGCATCTGGAAACACTTGACTAAAGCCAGATTGAATGGCGTGGCAAGTATCAAGTGCTTCTAAACTTTCTTTAAACGAGTCAGGGGCGATCAAAATTTTCATACGGCTCTCTTTGAATATCTTAATGACACGATCATTGCGATAGTGTCATGTTTTAAAACGTTTACTTAGTAATAATCAAATAAACGTGTGTATAAATACCCAATTTCATGAACTAGATAAACACTAGAGTCAACAACCAGATAAATACGATGCTAGTCACGCCTTGGATACCAGTGGCCATTGAATGAGCTTTGTACGCTTGTGCCACGCTCATACGACTAAACTGGCTAACAATCCAAAAGAAGCTGTCATTGGCATGTGAGATGGTCATGGCACCAGCACCAATTGCCATCACGCAGAACACGCGTCCAAGTTCGCTGTCTAGGCCAATCTGGCTCAATAGTGGGGCAACCATAGCAGAAGTCGTAACCAATGCGACTGTGGTTGAGCCTTGTGCTGTTTTTAGCGCAGCAGAAACGATAAATGGCATGAAGATACCTAAACCCAAAGCAGATAGCGTCGAACCTAGGTAATCGCCAATCGGCGTAACTTTTAGCATGGCACCAAACGCGCCACCAGCTCCAGTGATCAATAGGATAGGGGCTGCTACTACCAAACCTTGCGAGATACTGTCGCTGATTTCTTGCGTTTTTTGGCTTGATTTAATCAAGAAAAACGATAAGAACAAACCGATAAGTAACGCAGTCAATGGGTTACCAATAAATATCAGAATTTCCGCTACCATGTTACTGCCAAATGGTGCGCTTGGGAAATTAGCAACCGAAGATAAGCAGATCAATACGATAGGCACGATAATTGGTAAAAACGCCATTGTTGCTGAAGGCAAGTGATTATAATCATCACGAGTTTTCATTCCTTCAGGCATTGCTGCTGGAGCGTCTGCCGCATTGATATTGTCAGGAGTGGCGTTAAGGAAGCGATTAGACCACCACCAGCCAGCCAGTACCGCAACTGCTGTCACGACCACACCGACCATAATAACCAAACCTAAGTTTGACTCTAGGCCTAAGTTACCTGCCGCTGCGATTGGGCCTGGCGTCGGTGGTACAAAGGTGTGGGTAGCGTATAGACCAGTGGCCAAGGCAATACTCATCGCGACACTTGATACATGTAGACGCTCAGCCAAAGACTCTTTTAGAGAGTTCAAGATAATATAGCCAGAGTCACAAAATACAGGTATCGAAACGACTGCACCGACGATAGACATGGTCAAAGTAGGGAAACGTGGCCCCAATACTTTAATAACAGACTCTGCCATTACGATAGCCGCACCCGTTTTTTCAAGGATTAAACCAATAATCGTACCAAATACAATCACAAGACCGATATAGCCCAAGATACCACCGAAACCATCAGAGATCGTTTTGGCGACCGTATTAAGCGGTACTTGATAAAATAGCGCGACCAAAAAAGCGGATAAAATCAACACTAAAAAGGGATGCCACTTTAATTTTGCGGTAGCGAAAATAATAAAAAGAATGGTCAGTACAAGCCAAAATACAATCATCACTGTCTCAATATGGTTTATATCTTAATTGATTACCAATGCAATACAGCCAATTATATCGAGATTAAACACGGTATCTAGCGTGCTAAGTCTACTCTGTGTAGTACTTTCACAGGCTTTTACCATGTCTACATTTAAACG
Organism: Psychrobacter proteolyticus; assembly: GCF_039762275.1. Lineage (GTDB taxonomy): Bacteria > Pseudomonadota > Gammaproteobacteria > Pseudomonadales > Moraxellaceae > Psychrobacter > Psychrobacter proteolyticus_C. The sequence goes on from NZ_JBDLOB010000001.1 coordinate 336,242, forward strand.
ATATCGAACGAACTATCTGCATCACTAACGATACGAAATTTTAAAGGGGCATATTTTATAGCAAATAGACGCCGCTAGGAAATAGATTCGTTAAATAGTTGGCGCTGTTGACAAAAAATTGAGAGAGACTTAATTTTGAAATGAGGGTAATTAGTAAGAAAACGTCGAAGAGATGTGTGGAAATACTTTTATAACTAGCAATTGCTAAGACTTCAAACAAAAAAAACTGGCCATTTATAATGACCAGTTTTTGTCTAAACAATATTTACCTACCTGAGTAATAATTATTTTTAGGATAGGTATTCTAAGAAGTACCGTTATTTATAGTTAGGCAATCTTATCAAAAAAAGCTTTGTTATTGGTAGCAGTTGCAGTATCAAAGCTGACATAAATACCTTGATCATCCAGCGTGGCATACCAATGATCATCATTGCCACTGGTCAGCAGCTGAAAATATTTGTCATTGACTATTCTGCCAACTGTATACACCTCACCTTCGGAGTAGTATGCATTACCTTGGGTACAGATAAGCTTGTCATTGGTATGAATGTTATTATTGTCTTTCATATTCTTGCGCCCTATTAGTATATTAAATAGCAGTAGATTATCAATTCTGCTAATAGTAATAAAGATGATTATATAGGCAGTATCTTGTTGTTTGGTATAGCGTTTTTAAGGTAGTTGTTGCATTTAGTTACTGCAACATTGCACAGATAACACCGCTATCATAGCAATAGATTTTTTGAGAATCCTAAGCTGTTTAGGAATATATAAAATCCTAATTTATCGAGATAAAAGAGTGCAAGTTAGTGATATAAATAATCTAAATACATAAACTCTAATGTCAAAAATGACGCACGTAAAAAAGCCAGCAACCTAAGTTGCTGGCTTTTTGCAGACTGAGTCTAACTACATAGAAGATTACTCTTCAGAATAGTCTTCTTCAGCAGCTTCTTCGTCAGCTGAATCTTCGTTGTTACCATCTTCAGAAAGAATAGTAACTAAGATGCTAGCAGTAACGTCATGGTGTAGCTGAATATCAACATTGTATTCGCCAACTTGACGTAGAGTGCCTTCAGGTAGCTTGATTTCAGCACGGTCTACTTCTAGACCTGAGTTAGTCAATGCTTCAGCGATATCGCGAGTACCGATAGAGCCGAATAGCTTGCCTTCGTCACCTGATTTAGCACGCATGATAACATTAACGTCAGTCAATGCATCAGCACGCTCTTGAGCAACAGCGATCTCTTTTGCTTCTTCAGCTTCAAGTTCAGCACGACGTGCTTCGAACTTTTCAATGTTAGCTTTAGTAGCAGGTAGTGCTTTGCCCTGAGGGATAAGAAAGTTACGTCCGTAACCTGGTTTTACATCGACAGTTTCACCGAGTTTACCAAGGTTGACGATACGCTGTAACAAAATAATTTGCATGAGTCATTCCTAGTTAGCGGTTAACCTTGATGGTTATCAGTGTATGGAAGTAGCGATAAGTAACGAGCTTGCTTGATAGCAGTCGCTAATTGACGCTGATATTTAGTAGATGTACCAGTAATACGGCTTGGTACGATTTTACCATTATCACTAATGTACTGTTTTAGCAATTCAACATCTTTATAGTCGATGTGAGTGATGCCTTCAGCAGTGAAACGGCAGAATTTGCGACGGCGATAGAAACGTGCCATGAGTATTCTCCTTTAATTAGTCTTCACTGTTGTCGTTGTCGTCATTATCGTTTTCACGATTGTCTGGACGACGAGTAGTTGCTTTGCGTGCGCGTTTTTCATCGGCATTCTTGGCTAACTGCGACTCTTCAGTGACAGCTTCGTCACGGCGCATAACTAGACTACGAATGATCGCGTCGTTATAACGGAATAATTCTTCAAGTTCAGCTAAAGTTTCACCGTCAGTTTCAATGTTGAAAAGAACGTAATGAGCTTTGTGAATCTTGTTGATTGGATAAGCCAGTTGACGACGGCCCCAATCTTCTAGACGATGGATAACACCGTTGTTGTCTTGAACTAACTTGATGTAGCGCTCAACCATGCCGACCACTTGGTCGCTTTGGTCTGGGTGTACAAGTAACACCAGTTCGTAATGTCGCATTATGACTCCTTACGGATTAGTAGCTATTAACCCTATGTTAATAGCAAGGAGATTTATAAGGTAAGCCCAATTCTAGTCATATTTTATAAAAAACAATCAAGAATAAGCTTAGTTTATAAAGCGCCGTATTATAACAGTACTCGGCAACTAACACAAAGGTTAATCACCAAGCTACTGCCAATAAAATATAAAAAGAGGCTAAATAAGCTGTGCTAAATAAAAAAGCCGCGATAGTACGCAGCTTTTTTAATTATAACGAGCTATAAAACCAATAACCAAACCAAAATACTGTTATTCAGATTTTGACTTTTTTACCAGTTGGCTACTGTCTGCTTTTACCACTAAGGTTTTGGCAAGTTTGTCATGCCAACCAATATTTTCAGGGCTTTTAGATGCCATGTAATAATGGATAGCAATAATCACAAAGCCTAAAAAACTGGTAAACGAAAACAGTAAGTTATAGATAATAAACAATAATAACGTACGTGTACCAATCAATTTAATAAACGAAGGTAGACGATGCGTGGTTTGATCCACGACACGAATACCAGTGATTAGCTTGCCTAGCGATTGACCGCGCATGGTAATAAATACCAATTGTAAGGCAAATAGACCGAAGACCATCACTTGTGACATCATCAATGTGCTACTAGGAAGACTTTCCATCAGCGTCATTGAGTATTGATAAGCGGCATCCATATCTTGAATGTTTTGGAACTTAGTATAGTCCACATCCATCTTAGTCAATGCCATTACTAGCGGCAGTATAGCCAATATATAAAGCAAGCCATTCAATGCAGTCGCCAATACGCGTGACATAATCGGCGCAAGTACCACGTTGCCGACGACTTTGTCATTGTCTGCAACAGCCTTTTTGAGAGTAGACTTGTTTAATGAGACATTGTTGTGCGGCGTTTGATGACGATTGGTCGTCATGTCGGCTTTCACGTTTTTAGGACGTTCAGGCTTGCCATATAATCTATCTAACGATACTGACTTATCATCTTTCGCTTTATTGGTATCTTCAGGGAAGACGGTCACGTTATTGATGATAGAGTCATTTACTTCAGGCGTATTAGCACCGGTCGGGCGATAAACCGTTTGGTTATTGGTAAGATCACCTACGCGCTGCCACTGAGCTAAGCCTTCATGCCACATCAAATCATCAAGCAATACTTCACCAGATGCCAGCATGATATTCAGCTGCTCCAACTGATATGGGCCAGCTTGTACGTTATTTCGAGCAAGGAAAATCTGCATAATTGCCTGCATAGTTAGTCATGTCTTAGGACATTATATTAGGGTCTATTTGAAAAAATCAAATAGACCCTAATAGTGGTATCTTTAATGACTGTGTGAATGACCGCTGTGACTAAACGTAGCGGTTTACTTCGCTTCTTCACCAGCTAAGAAGAACCAAGTATCTAGTACTGAGTCTGGGTTCAATGACACTGAGCTAATACCTTGCTCCATCAACCAGAACGCTAGATCTGGATGGTCTGATGGACCTTGACCACAGATGCCGACGTATTTGTTTTGCTTACGGCAAGCTTCGATAGCCATAGACAATAGCTTCTTAACAGCAGGATCACGCTCATCAAATAAATGCGAGACGATACCTGAGTCACGGTCAAGACCAAGCGTTAACTGAGTCAAATCGTTAGAACCGATTGAGAAACCATCAAAGTACTCTAGGAACTCTTCTGCTAATAGGGCGTTGGTTGGTAGCTCACACATCATGATGACGCGTAGACCGTTTTCGCCACGTTTTAGACCATTTTTCTCAAGTAACTCGATGACTTCTTTGGCTTCACCAACAGTACGTACGAATGGAATCATGATCTCAACGTTGGTCAAGCCCATGTCATCACGTACACGTTTTAGTGCTTTACACTCAAGCTCAAAACAGTCACGGAAATTATCAGACACATAACGGCTAGCACCGCGGAAACCAAGCATTGGGTTCTCTTCTGATGGCTCGTATAATTTACCACCAAGCAGGTTAGCGTATTCGTTTGATTTGAAATCTGACATACGAACGATCACTGGCTGATCCATGAAGGCAACAGCTAGGGTTGAGATACCTTCGACCAATTTATCAACATAAAAGTCAACAGGTGATGCATAGCCTGCGATACGCTCTTGGATTGCTTGTGCAATTTCACGTGGCAAACTGTTCATGTTTAGCAACGCTTTTGGATGGACACCAATCATACGGTTGATGATGAACTCTAAACGTGCAAGACCAATACCTTCGTTTGGCATTTGGGTAAATGAGAATGCGCGATCTGGGTTACCAACGTTCATCATGACTTTAAATGCTAGCTCTGGCATAGATTCAACAGAGTTAGTCTGTACTTCAAAATCAATCTGGCTTTCATAAATGAAACCAGTGTCACCTTCAGCACAAGAAGCAGTCACATCTTGACCATCGACCAATAGCTCAGTTGCGTTACCACAACCAACGATAGCTGGCACACCTAGCTCACGCGCGATAATAGCAGCGTGACAGGTACGACCACCACGGTTGGTGATGATAGCAGAAGCACGCTTCATAACTGGTTCCCAATCCGGATCAGTCATGTCTGATACGAGTACGTCGCCCTCTTCTACTTTGTCCATCTCGTTTAGGTTGCTAACGATACGCACTTTACCTGAACCGATACGCTGACCGATTGAACGACCTTCACACAATACTTTTGCGCCAGTCGTGTCGATGACATAACGTTCCATCACGTTGCTGTCTTGACGGCTCTTAACAGTCTCAGGACGTGCTTGAACGATAAAGATTTCGTTAGTATCGCCGTCTTTTGCCCACTCGATATCCATCGCTTGGCCATAATGCTGCTCGATCGTTACCGCTTGCTTGGCAAGTGAGGTTAGCTCTTCAGTAGATAAAGAGAACTGCATGCGATCTTGTTTTTCAACATCAACGGTTTTAACTGATTTAGCGGTGCTGCCTTCATCACCATAAACCATTTTCTTATGCTTGCTACCTAGGTTACGACGGATAACTGACGGCTTACCATTGGCTAGCAATTTCTTAGAGATGTAGAACTCATCTGGGTTAACCGCACCCTGTACAACCATCTCACCTAAGCCATAGCTTGAGGTGATGAATACCACTTGATCAAAGCCACTTTCGGTATCTAGCGTGAACATAACACCAGCAGCACCAGTCTCTGAACGTACCATACGCTGTACGGCAGCAGATAGTGCAACACCTTCGTGCTCAAAACCTTTGTGTACACGGTAAGAGATTGCACGGTCGTTATATAGAGAGGCAAATACTTCTTTAATAGCAATCAGGACGTTATCAATACCGCGAATGTTCAAGAAGGTTTCTTGTTGACCGGCAAATGACGCATCTGGCAAATCTTCAGCAGTGGCAGAAGAACGTACAGCAACAGCGATATCTTCGCCGCCACTCATGGTTTCAAATGATTGACGTACTTCTTGCTCAAGATCTTTTGGCAGTTCTTGTTCAATAATCCAAGTACGAATCTTCTTACCAGTAGCCGCAAGCTTATTAACATCATTTACGTCTAGTGTTTTTAGCTCGCTGTTGATTTTGTCAAGCAAGCCCGTTTCAGTCAAAAAGCGGTTGAATGCATTTGAAGTGGTGGCAAAGCCGCCTGGAACACTAACGCCTAAATCAGAAAGATGGCTGATCATTTCGCCAAGCGAAGCGTTCTTACCACCAACCATTTCGATGTCGTCTTTTCCTAGCTGATCAAGATTGATTACAAGTGCTGTAGATTGCGCTGCCATGATAACTCCAGAAAATAAGGTTATTTAGTAAAGATTATAACGGTGAATTATACCGCCATATTAGGACAATTTCGAGGGTTTTCACCAAAAAACTTGTTAAAAATATACAAATTGTGGGGTTTGCTACATAAATTGGGTCCAGTCCCATCAGGTTTCGTATTTACTCGGATGAAAAATATCATTGTTAGTGACGATGTTATGCGCTTATAAAAGCCAATTACTGCATAAAATAGATGAATTCAAATAAGCCACATTCAGAGTATTTCCATAATTTATGTTTCAATCTTATGTATCTGTATAAAAAAAGCATAATAGAAGAAGCATAAAAAACGCCTTAATGAGAAGTGAATTAACTATGACGACAAGTTGAAAGACAATGTTGGTGCTAAGTGTACGCCTGTAACATTGATTTCTATTAAGAGGCTAATATGCGTATAATGTAGCGCATAGATAGTTGATGCACATTGCATGATAAATGTGCGGTATAGGTGCTGAAAAAGGCTCGTTTTAAGAAGGCAGTTATAAAGCCTAGTTATACGAGTTATAAAGGTAACTATAAAAAGCCAAGTAAAAGTCACGCTGTCAGATGGTCAAAGCAATACTATTAATAGTCAATAACTGCTAAACGTTTGCTAAGTCTGAATTATTACTAAGATCTATACCAAAAACTAAATGAAGGTCACTATTGAGTTTTCAACCGAGGTGTCAACGATATGTACTCAAGCAATCCATCTGAACAAGTTAAGTCCACTATCCAAAATCGCCACGCGCTAAACTTGGACAGCTCACAAGCCATTAGAACAGCGTTTTTTATCTCAGATGGCACAGCGATTACAGCTGAGACACTTGGACGTGCTATTTTGAGTCAGTTTGCCTCAGTTCCTTTTGAGACAAGAGTATTGCCATACGTCGATAGCTTAGAGCGTGCAGAAGATGCGGTTGAACAAATCAATATGGCGTATCAGCGCGATGGTTCATTGCCATTGGTGTTTGATACGATCGTCAATCCTGAGATTCGCGAAAAAATTAACTCGGCACACAGCTGTAACTTAGATATGTATGAAGGTCTGATTGGCCGTGTTGCAGAAGAGACTGGTGTAGAGCCAGATGGTCATTCAGGCCATGCACATGATGATGTCGACTCTGAAACCTATAAAGAGCGGATCGATGCAGTGCATTTTGCTTTAGACAATGATGATGGCGCGCGTACTCGTCACTATAATGCAGCCGATATTATTTTGGTGGGTGTGTCGCGCTCTGGTAAGACGCCGACTTCTTTATACTTAGCATTACAATTCGGTATTCGAGCGGCTAACTATCCTTTGACTGAAGATGATTTGTACGACAATCAGTTGCCGAAAGCATTACGTGAGCACAAAGACAAACTATTTGGTTTGCTTATTGATACTGATCGCTTAGTAAAAATCCGTCAAGAGCGCCGTGCAGGCAGCCGTTATTCTAGCTATCAGCAATGCCAGCAAGAGCAGCGCGCGATTCAGGGTATCTATATCACGCATGGTATCCCAAGCTTAGATGTATCAGAGATGTCTGTTGAGGAAATTGCCACACGTATTTTGCAGATGACAGGTCTCAAACGCCGTATCGGGTAGTGAATATCAGCTTAAACAGTATCTGTTCAATCGGTATCAATAAGTGTTCAGGCAGCTTTAATAAATGCGCAAAAAACACTAATTAACATACATCATTTCATCCTAGATAATTATCGTATAGAGAATATTATGATTTCAGCCTATCAATCTATAAAGCCATCGTTGTTGCTGGCAGGTTTAATCAGTGCCGCGACTTTACTGAGTGCTTGTCAAACATCACCATTTGCAAAGGATCCAGTGCCTGAACCGCGCTATATTCCAAGTATCGTATTGGGAGAAGCACAGACATTGACCGTTATGCCAAACCGTGTGGCTTGTGCTTCAGAATTGCCAATGCAATGCCTACTTGCTAAATCTAAAGACGGTAGCGTATTCCAGATTCCTTATGACTGGATCGACGATTTCAAACCAGCCCTTGGTACAGAGTACATTATTAGCGCCCGCCCGCAGATTGATGAAGGGCAACAGAGTGCTACTGGTCATTGGACATTGCAAAACATATTGTCACAACGTATGGTGGGCATGCCTTAGTAGGGCGGTATTCATTTATCTACATGATACAAACTCATCGACATATTGATTCATTTATATCTCAAACATTTACTCGATAAATAAATATAAAGAGGACATCATGGTAAGTAAAAGTGCAAGCGACGAGACCAACGATACTGGTAAAGATATTCATACCGAAGTATCAAATAAATCTAGCGGACACGTGCCAAGCCCTGAACATACCGAAGGTAAAAACAAAAAAGAAAAGATAGAGCAGACCCACGAGCAAGTGACTGATGATGTCATGCATCATCCCGACCTAGTGAATCCGCTCGATGACACACGAATCGATATTAAATCTGGTTTTACCAAAGACTCTCGCCGTCTAAAAAGTGACGACCATGAGTATGAGTATGATGCCGTTGTTTTAGGGGCGGGTCCTGCTGGTGAAGCCGCTGCTATGAAATTGACTAAATCTGGTAAAAGAGTGGTCGTCGTCGATCCGCGTGATCAAGTAGGCGGTAACTCTACTCACGTCGGTACAATTCCAAGTAAAGCATTGCGCCAATCTGTATTTAACTTGATTAACTTCCGCCGTGATCCAATGTTTACCAAGGCGATGGAATATAAGCAAGTACCGTTAAATGAAGTACTTGCCAAAGCGCGTCAAGTTATTCGTCGTCAAGTCAGTACCCATACACGTTTTTATGAGCGCAACCGTATCGAAGTTATTCAAGGTTGGGCAAGTTTTATTGACGCACATACGCTACGTATTGAAGTCGATGAAAATGTTTATGAAACCATCACTTTCAATAAAGCCATCATTACTGTCGGTAGTCGTCCTTACCGTCCTGAGATTTTAGACTTTAACCATCCACGCGTTTTTGACTCTGACAAAATCTTGCAAATGGATTATGTGGTTAAAAAAATCATCATTTATGGTGCAGGGGTTATTGGCTGTGAGTATGCATCTATCTTTACTGGACTTGGCTACAAAGTTGATCTAATCAATAACCAAGATCAGTTGCTTAACTACTTAGACAGCGAAATCAGTGATGCCATCGCGCATGACTTTAGACAGTTCGGTGTGCTTATCCGTAGTAACGAAGAGATTGATCATCTTGAGACTCATGATGATTATGTGGTCTTACACTTAAAGAGTGGTAAGCGCATCAAATCTGACGCCATTCTTTGGTCAAATGGTCGCTCAGGTAATACAGAAGGCTTGAACTTAGAAGCCATTGGGCTAAAAGCAAATGGCCGTGGTCAGCTAAAAGTAGATGACACTTACTGTACGGACGTCGATAATATCTATGCGGCGGGCGACGTAATCGGCTGGCCATCACTAGCCTCTGCTGCCTATGACCAAGGCCGTTGTGCTGCCGCATTTATGGTTGGTGATAGTGATGCTGAGCCAGTATCTAGTGTACCGACTGGTATTTATACGATTCCTGAGATCTCTTGTATCGGTAAGACAGAGCAAGAGCTCACGGATGAAAAAGTTCCATATGAAGTGGGTCAGGCGTTCTTTAAACATCTGGCACGTGCCCAAATTATCGGTGAACGTTCGGGCGTATTAAAAATATTGTTCCATCGTGATACGTTAGAAATTCTAGGTATCCATTGCTACGGTAACCACGCTTCAGAGATTATTCATATCGGTCAAGCAGTGATGAAGTGCAAGAGTAACAATACGCTTGAATACTTTGTAAATACGACTTTCAACTATCCCACGATGGCAGAAGCATACCGTGTGGCAGCATTGAATGGTTTGAACCGAGTGTTTTAGACCACCGCTATTTATATCGTATAAATAAAAAGAGCGCCCACTATTATTAGCAGGCGCTTTTTTTATGCTCATAGGTTTCATTAATTTGAAGGTTTACAAGTAGGCTCTTGGTTGCGGAATACGCTTGCGTAAAAATAGCAATAAAACAAAATAGAGCAACCACAAGCCAGCCAACGCATAAAATCCTATAGCGACTTGAGAGACACTGGCACCCATTTGGTTAAGCTGCACAGAGGTGTTAATTGCAGGCGTAGTCGGTACGAGCCAACGTATTACTTGTAATACTTGAGGCAATTGGTCTGCTGGCCAAGGGTAGCCGCTCAAGAAGAATATCGGTAAGGAGATAAAAATTAAGATCTGCATACTGCGCTCACGTTGCCGGAACCATAATCCGAGCACGCAGCCGAGCGTTGCGACTGTCGGACAAAATAGTGCCAAAAACAGCAGCGTACCAAGCATGTTTTGTCCGCGTGGATAATGATGTAGCTCAAACGCCCACCCGTAGTAAAAGCAGCCAACGATAAAGCTAAGCGAGCTCAAAGCTCCAATACGTCCTAGCCAGCCACGTATACTGGTACTATGACGGCGCTGCTCATACCATGTGCCAATCAGCATCGCAGTCGCCATTAAAAGTGTCTGCTGTAAAATAATAACAGAGACAGCAGGTACGACATAAGCACCATAGCCTTCAGTTTGGTTATACAGTGGCATAATCCGTAGTGGTACGGCTTGCGTATTCTGTGCTGCGGTAGATGCATAAGCGCCTCTCGCAATGCTTTTCTTTACCTTGATGCCTGCGGATACTGTACCCACTGCTTGAGAGAATCCCAATTGGACGTTTTTATTTAAAATAAAATAACCGCCATTACCCAGTACGCTGACATGCGCTTGCTCTCCGGACTGAACCTGTTCTTCAAGACCAGCTGGGATCACCATATAGCCTGCAATTTGATCTGACCATATGGCTTCTTTGGCAGCCTGCTCATTGATAAATCGTTCAGTGTCTAGGTATGGGCTAGCACTCGCATAGCGAACGAGAGTACGCGATAAGTTGCTGTTGTCATGATCAATGATACCTACTGGCACATGATTGACTACCTCAGACGAGTAGGGCCAAGGATAGAAAAACCCATAGATGATAGGGGCAATAATCAACATCAAAAGTACGCCTTTATCGCCAAAAACGTCTTTGAAAGTTTGGATAAAACTGCTCCAAAAACTTTGTGATGCTGGCGTGATCGTTGATGTAGCTTTTGAGTGTGTATTATTTGATGGTGCAGACATTAGCGTGCTCCCCAACGTTCAGGATGCGCCAATGCGCGTTTGGTTAATAGTGCCGCAAGTATTAGCGCTATTATGGCTGCAAGCATGAGACCATAGACGATAGGTAGCGATATGGCGATCGGTGCTTGCATTTGTAACTGTGCAATATGGAGCTTTAAATAATGCGTTAGCGGCAGGGCATTTGACCAATATTGCGCACTGTCACTAATCGCAATATATGGAAAAGTAACACCGGCAAAGGCGTAAGAAGGTGCTGAAATAAATCCAGTAGTCGATAGACCCATACGTAATGAAAAAGAATTCAAAGTAAAAATAGCACCTAGCCAAAACGACAATACCATTAGGCACAGAAACCCAGCATAGACTGCCATGAGAGACATGATGTTGATATTCTGATTGGACGTTGCCAGCCACAATATCAACGCTGACCACAAGCTATATGCCAGTATTGGCCAAAAGTATTTACCTAATAAGCCAAATACTAAAACTGATAAGCTGACCGAATGGGGCATTTTTGCATTCAATGATGCTTTGTTATCGCTGCTATCTTGTTTGGTTGATAGCGAAGATGACGTTTTTGAAGCTCTGGATAACGTTAAATGAGGCTTTCCTGTATCAATAAAACGGTACCAGCGACCGATATTCTTATCACGTAACTCGCGGCCAATTGTGGTTGCGCCAATGACCATTGCCAATATATGTAACAAGGCAGGTATGACGGTCGAAGCCAAAAACTGCTGATAATTGGTCGCAGCATTGAACAAGCTAATACGCTGCACACTGATAGGCGCGTAAGCCGTCATCGCTTGTGATGGCGCTACGCCTTGTTTGACCAAACGTTTGATCTCTACACCTGCGGATAATGTGCTAGCGACCGCTTGGACACCTGCCTGAATAATACCAGAGTGCGTACCGTACTGTGCATTAACTTGTAGAGTCAACGGAGCAGGCTGGCTCGATAATATATTACGAGAAAAGTCCTCTGGGATAATGACGACAGCGTAAATATCGCGCTGTAAAATCGCAGCCTCTGCATCCGCTTGGGAGTAATACAGTTGTCTGACTGTTAAAGTAGGACTGGCCTCTAAGTAACGGACGGCAGTATTGGCAACAGCGCTATTGTCTTGATCGATAACTCCGATAGGCAAATCAGTAATTTGAGTCTGTGAGAATATCCACCATATTAGCAGCACCGTTGCCAGTGGTATCCATACCACCATGCTAAAGTCCCAATGATTTTTTGCCAAAAAACGGCGCTCGTAGGCTGCACTGCGTAAAAAAGCCTCACTTAACTTAGTCAAGTGCATGGCTTACTCTTGGTTCTGATTGACAGGAGTAGGGTTGATACGTACGACTACACTCATACCTGAGCGGATACGGGCATCGGGCTTAGAGGGTCGTGCTTTCACCTCAAAAGTACGCACATCAAAACCATCGTCGTTATTGGTCGGACGCCAAGTGGCAAAGTCTGATAAGGTCGATGTCGCATAGACGGTAAACTGTTTTGTATAAGGCTTATCCACTGATGACAGCGCTGGGATAGTACCGGTAAATGTCTGACCAATAGCGAATTGATTTAAATAAGACTCAGTGACGTTAAGTACTACCCATTGGTCATTGGTATCCACCAACGTCAGGAGCGGAACCCCTTGCCCGATGACTTCTCCAGCACTCACAATGACATTATCAACGATACCAGCGATAGGACTTCTTAGGTTCGCTTCCTCTTTTGCTACTAGCGCTTCATCGAGCTTTGCATCGACCTGTGCGACTTGTGCAATGGCCGCTGACTTATCTTCAGTACGTGCGCCTTCTAACGCCAGATCATACTGCAAGCGGGCTGCTTCGGTTTGGTCTTGAGTAGCGAGATATTGCGCATACGCCTCATCGCGCTTTTGTCGCGCCATCAGTCCTTCTTCGTAAAGGCGATTGACACGCTGATAGGTATTTTCTGCCAAGTCAGACGCGGCTTTATTGGCTTGCCAAGCAGCTTTTGCTTGGGCGATTTCTTGCGGGCGCGCACCATTTTCTGCTTTGTCTAATTGGCTTTGCGCGATTTGCTTACCAGCACGTGCTTGATTAATCTTGGCATTAATCTCAGGCGAATCCATCTCAACCAGTTGCTGACCTGTTGTTACCGTATCACCCTCTGTTACCATAATTTGGGCAATACGCCCTGGCACTTTTGCAGCGATCGACGTTTGCTGCATCTGCATTTGCCCTTGTAGCGTAATAACTTCTGGCTCGCTATGCGCGTTACTTTTGTATAAGCCGTACGCAATCGTACCAAGGACAATCAGTATGAGTAGTGCAAGTAATGCTTTTTTTATACGCGCAGATTTGTCAGTTTTAGAGGCGTCACGATTATAAGCAGGTGTCGGTTGCTCTGGTTCAATATCAGACACGTCTTCTACAGGATCGACTGAATTTTGTGTATCTTGAGAGGTCACTGACTCGGTTGCATCAGCTGATTTATTTGAGTCGTCTGATTCGCGTGGTAATTCTGTCATGACAATGAGATTCCTAAAGCAACAAAGTTGAAAATAAAGGGTTTATTACTAGTACACTCGAAACGCATAAGGTTTGGCGTTGTCTATAGTTTCAGAATTAAAAATAGCACCAAGAGCGACGATAAATGCTGAATAATAGAGCCATAGCATAATGACCACAGCAGCTGAAAGCGCGCCAAACTCAGCACTATAGTTATTAAAATTTTGCACATAAATTGAAAACAAGATGGACAATATAATCCATAAAACCGTTGCCAATGCAGCGCCTGGCATTAATTTTTTGAGGGCGACGGCATCACGATTTGGGGCTAGACGATAAAGGCCCAAAAAGCTTAAGAATATGATACCTGTCAATATGGGCCACCTGCTCCAAAGCGCAATCGTCTTTGCTATCTGAGGGAAAGGGAAGTAGGCGGCTCCCAAGGGAATAATCGCGATAGAGGAGACCGCGATAATTAATACGACTACTGCTGCAAAGGTCAAACCAACTGCGCGAATCGTGCTTTGTACAAAACTGCGCTCCTGCGTAATATGAAATGCAAGGTTGATAAGAATAATTAAGGACTTAATACCTTTAGAGCCCGCATAAAGTGCGAGCAAGGACGATATAAGCAGGCTGAAAGTCAGGGCAGACGTAGTCGTAGAAACCAACTCGCTCAGACGGGAGTTGAGCACTTCATATACTGTATCAGGTATAAATTGACTCAAAAGCGCGATTTGCTCTTGCATCTCGGCAGGAGAAAATGCAAGACCATAAAGCAGGACAAACACAGCCATCACTGGAAAAATTGATAAGAATCCAAAGAAACCTACACTTGCGCAATGCGCCCAAACATTAGAGTTGTTGGCAATACGCCACGTTTCTAGTAACGTCTGTAGCCAGTTTTTTATCGATTTAGAGGTCAATTTTTTCATAAAAGCAGCTGTTCGTAATAGGGTTGGTAATAGTATTTTTGATGTCGGCTTTATAGTAATACAAAGCGTTTATCAGCACGACTTATGGTTTCTCACGTTACGTCATTGCTCAGTATATAAAGTAGGCAATTGAATGTCAGCGGCATTGAGATAAGCATTAAAAGCAAGTGGCGTACCACAGCTTTGCATAAGGGCAGCCAGTGACTGTACATAGTCATTAGCAGCTTGTGCTTGCTCGGTACGTGCCTTAAGTGATTGCGTTTGTGCTTGCACTACATCAACCGTGGTATTTACACCTTCTTGTAATCCTAAGCGACGTAGTCGTAATACTTCTGCTGCCAAATCAACATTACTTTGCAATGCCTGATAGCGTGATTGAGCATTATTGACATCGTGCCAGTTTTTTTCTACCAGTAGCAATAAATTGTCACTGACTTCAATCTCAGAGAGATCGGCCTGACGTATTTTGGCACTACTGGATGCTAATGATGCGGCTTTATCGAGTCCACCCCATAGCTTCCAACTGGCAGATATACCAGCGACCCAGCTTGGATCTTTCTCTACCTGACCATAACCGTATAGTAATACCGTAGGTTTGTAGCCTGTATCTGATAGCGCATGCAACTGCTGAGCCTGTGCCCGTTTGGCTGCAACTTTTTGCAGTCCAGGATGGTTATTTAGCGCCAAGTCCTGAAAGTAGCTCACATCTGGTAAAGGGCGACTAGAGACAAACAAGGGCGTGGTTGGTTTAATACGGTAGTCGGTACGTAGTAGACGTTGTAGCGCAATCATGGCTAGGCGCGCGTCATTATTGGCATTGACGGATTCACTCTTGGCATCCGCAAGCGCAGACTGTGCTTCTAGTCTATCGACACGTGAGATAAAACCTTCTTCAAACAGACGCTCGGCCATATGGTCGGTCTGCTGCAATGTATCGTAAGCGTCTTCTCGTAAGTAAGCAGCGATAATCGCTAACTGTGCCTTAAAATAACGCTCAATTAACGTATTATAAAGCTCATTTTTATCCAGTACACTATCAGCCATCGCTTCTTGCGTACGTGCATCCGAGGCGCCAGTCAATGCGTCTGTGCGCCCAGCAGTATAAATAGGCCAAACGACACCAAGACCTGCGCCCGACGTAGAGCCTGAGCGCTTGAGGTTATAGGAGTCGGGAATACGCTCACCGACCAGCTCACCAAAGTCTGGTAGGTCTGCTGTAGGAGGGACTATGTTATCTACGCCATTGTTTACTTCGTTGACGATACCACTTCTGAGAGAAGATAAATCTACATCCTCGTCTAAGTGATAGGCACTGGCGGATACTCGAGCAAATACGAGCGGATTGTCGATAGTTCTTAGCGCGTCAGTTTGGTATTCGCTAGCGGCAATCGCTGCTTGATTGGCAGCGATTTTAGGTGATACTCGTACCAGAAGCTTCTGCGCTTGCTCTAAGCTCAAAAAGCTTGAGACGTCTAGTGCGTAGCTGTTATCGACTGTTTTATGTGTAATTGGGTCAACAAGCGTAGACAATGCCTGCGACTCAGCGTTTTGAGGGTTTGGTACTGTATGAAAAGGCGCTATAGCTGGTTTATCATTATCAGTTGGACTATCAGCATCTATGATTTGTGTCACAGCCACGGGTGTAACATCATCTGACACTTCTATACTGTCAGCGTCAGTGCTCGCGTAAGTCATGACAGGCACGCTCATGACTGCAACTGTCATCATAGCAGTCGGTAGCGCTGATAAAATGAATTTCATAAGTCACATAAGCCATTAATTAGAATGTAAGGTATTATAAAATAAGGAACAGCACCGATAGGTTTCATTGCTCAGGATATAAAGTTGCTGAACTATTATAGACTATTTGCCAGCTAGCGAAAAAATGATGCTTAAATAAATCATTCATATTCTAATATAAAAATACGGCTATATTAAAAGCGCTAACAAGCGGTCATTCGTCATAAGAGGTACACTGTAGAGCCACAATGGTGACGGGTCAATGCTCAGTATTTTGCCGTTTTCTATTGTGTGACCAGTAGCGGTATGATAGAGGATTGATTTAATTTTTAAATATCTGTTTATAAGTAACAACATAGCCAACAAGACGTTTTAAATTCGCGCAATTTATTTTTAGTTAGATTTTGTTTTTAATCTCATTATGAAAACATTTAGGTAGTAATTAATAAAATAAAAAATGCTCAATAAGTAGCAGTCAATGAATAGTCACTAAATGGCTATCAAATAGAATAAATAACATTAGTAGAGGGTGTGTCATGGCAGGGTATATTTTAGCGTTGGATCAAGGGACCACATCGAGTCGAGCGATATTGTACGATGATCATGCGCGTCCTATCAAAATGGTACAACAGCCAACGACGCTGCAAACACCCAGAGCTGGATTCGTTGAACAAGATGCACAGCAGATTTGGCAAACTCAGATTAGCTGTGCACACGATGTTATTAATCGGGCAGGACTGCTTGCCACCGATGTTACCAGTATCGCGATTACCAATCAGCGTGAGTCGATTGTGATATGGGATAAGCAAACTGGTAAGCCACTGGCTCCCGCCATCATTTGGCAGGACAGGCGCACCGCAAATTACTGTAAGACGCTTGCTGCTGAAAGCGCTAACAATAGTATGAATGACCCTGTGCATCAGGACATTGATAGCGTCAACATGGCAAATGAAGTTCAGCGTATTACAGGTCTGCGTTTAGACCCATATTTTAGTGCCAGTAAGATTGCTTGGTTACTCGAAACCAATCCGAAGCTGAGTGTACGAGCCAGCAGAGGTGAGATAGCGGTCGGCACGATTGACAGTTGGCTGATTTATAAGCTCACAGGCGGGGAGCATGTCATCGATGTGACCAATGCTTCTCGTACATTGTTGTTCGATATCCATAAGCTGGCATGGTCAGAGACACTTTGTGACCGTTTTGCTATACCTATGCATATATTGCCTAAAGTACTATCGTCCGACGGCGATTTTGGCAAAACCAAAAAAGGTCTGTTTGCAAAGCAAATACCCATTCAAGCAGTATTGGGTGATCAGCAAGCAGCGCTCTTTGGGCAAGGTTGCCTTGATGCAGGCATGGCCAAAAACACTTACGGTACAGGCTGTTTTATGCTGATGAATATTGGCCAACAGCCAAAATTGAGTGAGCATAAGCTACTAACCACCATCGCATGGCAACGTAAAACGTCACCAATTCGTCCAGACAATTTGTCATTTGACCAAATCGTACAATCAGGCAAACGCATGCTACAACCGCCTAAAAAGGAAGTCACTTATGCTCTAGAGGGCAGTGTCTTTATGGCGGGGGCTATTGTTCAATGGCTGCGTGATAATTTGGGTATGATTCAGCAGAGTAGTGATATCGAAAAACTAGCTCGCCAAGTGGACAGTAGCGAAGATGTTGTTCTATTACCAGCATTTACTGGACTGGGCGCGCCTTACTGGCGTTCGGATATTAGCGCTAGCATCACTGGTATGAGCCGCGGCACTACTAAGGCACATATTGCCCGCGCTGCATTGGAGGCTGTGGCTTATCAAACCTATGATGTGCTTATCGCTATGCAAAAGGACAGCCCTCATCCTTTGACTGAGCTGAGAGTAGATGGCGGCGCTGCAAATAATGATTTACTCATGCAATTTCAGGCAGATTTGTTAGGTGTTCCGGTATTACGTCCTAGAGATACAGAGATTACGGCTAAGGGCGCAGCACTCCTCGCAGGTCTGAAAACTGGGCTATATGACGAATCGACCATGAAAGCTTCATGGCAGGTAGATCGTGTGTTTGAACCAAGTATGTCGGCTGATGCTCGTGAGCGACATCTTGTTAAATGGCAACAGGCTATCAAAAGGTCTCTGATGCCGTTATAGGATTGATTTATTTAGTAAATTTATTATAGCTGTATATTTACAATTACTCAAAGTATGAGGCTGCCCTACACAAATGTGATAAAGATACAGGCTGTAACGCAAGATAATCGCAATACGGACACATTTTACAAAATCGGCCTATCTGTCTTTACCTATAAATTTTTATACTTCAATTGGATTTAGTAAGACCGCTAATAATTAGCAAATAAATAATTCAATAAATAATAAATAATTTAAGGACAATACTATGAGTAACCATGATGCTATCGATCGCAGTGAAGTAAAACATATGTCAAAAGAGACAAAAGAAGATTTAAACGCAGACATTATTACCGGTGAGCCAGGTTCGCATCCAGTAGGTACAGGTATTGGCGGTGTAGGCGGTGCAGCAGCAGGTGCAGCTATTGGCACAATGGCAGGTCCATTAGGTACGCTAATTGGTGGTGCTATTGGTGCTATCGTTGGCGGCGGCGCAGGTCATGCAGCAGCTGAAGCCATTGACCCAACTCACGAAGAAGCGTACTGGCGTGCAGAGTATGCAAATGCAGATTATCATAGAGAAGAATACGATTTCGACCGTGATTTGCATCCAGCATATGCAGTTGGTTATGCGAACCGGGCTCGTTATCCAGTAGATGCTCGTTTTGAAGATCATGAAGCAGATTTAGAGCGTTCATGGCATGAAGTAAAAGGTGAGTCTCGCATGGAATGGAACGAAGCGCGTCAAGCATCACGTGATGCATGGAACCGCGTATCATAAGAGAATTTAGGCAACTAGTAGAGCGGTTAGGCAGACAGTTCACCTAGTAATTAGCTAGTATTAAGGGTTGCTATACTATTACTTAAAATAGATTAATTGTATGTCTAGTTCTATTAGTAAATCTACTTATCAACATTTATGCTATTTTAAAACTTCCAAGGTTTAACTTTGGGAGTTTTTTTAGGCATAAAATTTGCAGCGTATACACATACGTGAATATTATGTACTATAATAATGAGAGCGATGGGGAATATATGAGTAATAACACTGAAGGTCATAAACAGTTTTATATCGCAACGGCAAACTTGCTGAACTTTGCGAACCCTAATCGAACTTATTATGAAAATGCACCAGCTTATAACGATAAAGCCTATGAACATAAGCTGCGAGGTCTTACAGATTTATTGGCTAAAGCGCATGCTGACATTATCGCAGTACAAGAGGTTTGGGATAGTGATGCATTAGAAGCACTAGCTGTTTCATTAGGTTTCAAGCCCGAGCATGCGGTCATTCCACTTGCAAGTAATGATAACGCCAGTATATATACCAAAGGCATGGGTGCACAGAATACACCTGCTGTCGGTATTATCAGCAGATTTGAGCAGTTAGAAACCAGTCTGCTAGAAAATATAGCACCAAAAGCCATTATTGATGTACCTGATATCGGTCCTTATCAACGCTTCAACCGTCCTCCATTAATGTTACGTGTTGACGCGTACGGCCAGCCCATTACAGTTATTACAGCGCATTTAAAAAGCAAACGTGCTTTTTTCTTACGTGACGAAAATGGTGACCTATTAGAAGACATGGACGATCCAAATATTCGAGTTCGCGCCAAGCTTCGTAGTTTATGTATGCGCGCGGCAGAAGCGGCCTCTATCCGTATGTCTATCATAGAGCGATTGCAACATACCCGTGAACCATTGATTCTATTGGGCGATATGAATGATATTACAGGTAGTGTGACTACTCAGTTGATGACAGAAACTGGGGAAGTCAATTACGATAAAAGTATGCGTGATGTCGCACTTTTTGATGCTGCTCGTATTCAAGCACGATATGGCTGGATGAAGGATGTTGCCTATACCCATATATATCAAGGCATGCCAGAAGTTATCGACCAGTTATTTGTCTCAGAAGAGTTTTTGCCTGATAGTAAGTTTTCGCTCGGTTATGTCGAACGAGTTGATTATTTTAATGATCATTTGAAGTGGGACTATGCCGATAGAGTCACTGATCATGGTATTATAAGGGCGAAAATAAAACTCAATGATTAACTTTATAAAATTAGACGGTTAGCTCTATTAAATTGCTGATCGTAGTATTATTTTTTAACCTATTCATGTCCCTTGCTTGATAATGTGCAAGCGTTTATGATGCCTCTGCATTGAACATAGTAGTGACCATACAGGCTTTATATTTTAGCCAACAGTCAACCATCCTTTATTTAAGGATAAATACTATTCAATGAAGATTATATTTATAAAATAGGGCGCAACATTAAGAGATTCACAATGAGTGATAATAAAGACGAAAAGATTGAAGATGTGTTGGTAGATTCGGAATTGGCAAAAAAGCTTGTACCTAATAAGTTTAAGTTTACTAGCCAACAAGGCCGTGCACGTCGCCAAAAACTATTGGCTGGTGCCAAAAAATTGAGCGAAACGCATGCTATTAACGATATTACGTTAGCAGCTGTGTGTGAAGAAGCGGGCATACCAAGAGCTTCTGCTTACCATTTTTTCCCTAATATTGAAGCAATATTTTTAGCATTGCGTTTTTTGAATGCGATTGAAATATTAGAGATGGTAGAGACGGTCGATATTGGTAACTATGATAGATGGCAAGGGTATTTAACGGCGCTTATCGATCATTGTATTACGATATTCCATAACGATGAGACAAAAGCCAAGCTTATCTATGACACCAATACACCTGATTTTGAAGGTGACAGTTTTGGTGAAGATATGGATCATCAAATTGTTGATCTGGTCTATAAGCGTTTGTCAGAGCGTTATGAGATGCCAAACTTCCATGATATCCAAGATACCTTGTTGATTGCTTATAGTATCGTAAATGCTATCTTTACGTTGTCTTATCGCCGTCATCAGAGTATCACTGAAGAGTATATCCAAGAAGCAAATACAGCATTTATTGCTTATTTACGTTGTTACCTACCAGAAAAATTGCCACGTAAAAACCGATAATTGAGCTTACTTTGAACATAAAAAAGCCGACAAATATGTCGGCTTTTTTGCGTCTAATTTTTAGTATAAGATTTGAAGTAATAGAGATTAATATCTCTAATAAAGCAGCGATTATTCTAACGGTTCGATGTCAGATCTTGTCCATGGCAAGTATCATCGCTCGCGTCTAAAGGCGAGTACTGCTTATGATAACTGACTATTGACTTCTCTAGCGCTACATTGGTCTGTGAGTCATTTGCATTGACGTAAGCTTCGCGGGCTTGTTCAAGCCAGCGATCGGCCATGCGAAAATGCATACCAGATTCGCGCCAGCCTCGTGCACATTGATTGGTCGCAGCCCAAATCAAAGCCACTTCACTAAATGCCATCTCACGTGGTGCTGACGCTATGCCATCACCGTCTTTAAGCGCGCTTAAAGTTGCCCATAGATCAGGACGCATCAAGGCAGAGGTAGACGGAATATCTTGATGCAAGCCCAAGTCTTGTACCGTGTCATTATCTAGCGCTTGCAATATAGGCTCTGCCATTTCTAATGCAACTTGACCAGCGGATGAGCGGCTATTCATACTGTCTTGATGAATAGCATAGTTCAACCACGCTTGCGCTTTATATGCGAAATACTGTTGAGCTGCTGTCCTGTCTTTTTGTTGATAGGGTTTTAATTGCGTGACCATACAATTTAACAGGCGCTGTTGTTCGCTTTGATATCTATAAGAGCGTGCTTGAATCTGACTATCATCGCGGCAATATTCACCCATGCTAGTTGAGTTAGCCACTTGGACAGTCTCATTCTTAGCTAAAGCTGGCTGCATAAAGGTTAATGAGAATAAAGCTGATAGTGTAACGCATACTGAGCGCTTGAAAGGTGCTACATTGATGGCTGAATCAAACATGGTGTAAACCTTATGTTAAGGTAATAAACGTTGGTATTATTTACCATTACTAGGGCTGACTTAATTGTTTATTGAATGATAAAATAATTCATCATAAGACAATCATGATACTGTCATAAGGTTGTACTTACGACAGTATCATTAGTATCAAACAATTAAAATGCAGAATTGCTGCTTAGACGTTGGTTCTTACGTGGGTCTTCACGTTTGAATAAGTCTTCATCGAACTTGAAGCGCAATCTAAAGTAAGCACCTTGCTGAGTACTATCGTCATAAGCAATATCTTCATCTTCAAAGCCCATGAAGTTATAACCAAGTGATAACCAAAGATTGGTCATTGGGCTATAACCCACTTCTGCACCAAGCATATAAGCCAAGTCATTTGCCTGATCATTCCAGTAAGTACCTGCTTGTAAACCAATATCCCAGCGCTCACTGATGTCATAAAGACCGCGGCCATAAACAGCGTGAGCCGTGTTATCGCTGGTTAAGCTATCTGCTTCGTATTCTGTATACTTACCAGCATAACGTCCAGACAACGTCAACGGACGTGTAGGATGGTAATTACCATTCCATGACCAAACCATGGTGTCTTTTTGATAAGCGTCATCGCCAGTATTATTATCATCCAAACGATATTCGAATTTTGCAAGCATATCTAACTGATTGCTATCGTAGTCACGATACGCAGCACCTAGCTGAAAACGATTGATAGTGCGATCGCCATCACTATAGTCAGTGCGTGAATAGATGTCTTTGGCTAAGAAGGTAACCTCATCAGTATAGCGATAGGCGATACCAGCACTACCAAGTAGCGTATCACTTGTTTCACCCCAACGTTTTTCAAAACGTCCTGATGCTTTATAATTCTCTTTGGCAAGATATTCAACACCAATACCTGCCGCTGTTGCAGTGTTGCTTTCTTCACCTTCCAGAGATTCAACACGCTCAAATAAAGTGTTTAAAGTTAAACCTTCTTGAACATACCACTTGTTTTTTAGACCGATGGCTGCTTCTGCCTCACGTGCACTAATGGCATCGCGCATACGGTATTCGCTATAAACCTTACCATCTTTCATATAAGTCGCGTCAAAACCAACAGTGGTACGTTGACGCTCATCTGTATCATCAAGACCATAAGTACCAGACAGGCTATTGATCAAATCATGACGTGCGTATAGTCGACCTAGATTTCCGAGCGGTGTCTCACCACCGATAGAAGTCGCATTACGTGAGCTGTTTTCGATATCTTGCTCATACTCTGCAAATACCAAGCTATTATTCAACTTAGGTAGACGAGAGGTAATACGAGCACGAACAGTCGTACCTTCAATATCTTCTTCAGCGTCACTAATGCTGCTCAACGCTGACTGATTGATGATGTCATCATTAAACAAAGTGTCGTCTGTAATATCTACAACGTCTGTCGCGGCTTGAGTATTACGTGAGGCAGCAGTCGCGTCTTGTTTGTAATAACGAACCCCAATTTCACCAACAATGTTTTCGCTTAAACGATGCTCAATGCTCGCTTGCACGCCTTCGCGGCTAGCGTCAGTAGTATGCTCTTCTGTACGTATGCCTTCTAATTTAAGAGCAGTTTTCTTATCATTTAGAGTATGAGTAACCTCTACACCAGACTCAGTACGTCCAGCCGTAAGCGGTGATGCGCCAGTGACAAAACCTTCATCAGCATCATTATAATAAGCTTTAGCAAGCGTATTTTTCTTATTATCAAAATCAAGCTCAATACGTAGTGCATTACCTTCAACATCACTATCAGTCAATTCTGTCGCGTTGATTTGATTACTTGACTGAAAATTTGGGTTTTCAGCTTTGTTCATCGCATATTCTGCGACCAGTTTTAGCTTATCATTGAATTTAACAACACTATTAACACTAGCCAACTCTTCTTTGTTCAATGGGTCATCGCTATTTACATAGCTACCACCGATGGCGACTTTATCCGTTAGTTGCTGCTTCGCTGCAATACCACCGACCAAATAATCTTCACCACCCTCATCAACTTCGACAGTGACACGGATATAGATAGGATTGCCTTCGATATCTTGACTAGCAATCGGTGCCGTCAAGAATAGGCTACGGCTGATAGGGTCAATCTCATAATCAGCAAAGCGAGTAAGCGTCTCACGATTGATAATAAGCCCAGGGTTGTTGGCGTCACGAGTAATAACTTCAACCGTTTCAGAGTTTTCTAATACCGCATCGAAGTTCTCAGCCAATGGATATGGGCCTGAAATGCCCAAACCGCGAGTCTCATTTACACGTTGGCTAGTACTGGTCTCTGCTAAAAAGGCAGTAACGCGAGTATTGCTATCTTCAAATTGAGCTTTTAGACCAGTTAATGTACGGTTGTATTGACCAAGCTTGATACCTTCGTCATCATCAATCTGAGTTTTCAAATCACCATACATAGCGAACGAACGACCTTTATCAAGGCGCACGTAAAGCTTGCTAGTAGACTGCGCATCGAAGCCTTTAGCTGATGAGTCGCCATAGACAGGATAGTATTCGCCCGGATCGATATCACGGAACAAACGCTCGCCTTTTTTATCACTATCATATGCAAGTGTTAGCAGATAGTCGCCGCGTACTTTTCCTTTTAGGAACATCGCGGCACGACCAGAAGCTGTGTAATCATCATTACCAGCAAAGTCATTTAGTTCTTGCTCAAATGCACCTTGAGCATCGGTAATGCTGCTACCGTCAAAGTCTTTTAGTGAAATAGCACCTTCTACAATACCAACAGCAAGTAGTGGACGTAATTGAGCAGTAAACTGTAACGGAATGATTTGTTTGCTACTACCAGTATCAATTACTAGCTCGCCCTTACCTGGTACGCTAGGTGCAGTCACAGGTATTAACAGCTCACCACCAGATACGATTACTTGAGTACCAGATTGGTCTTTACTGCCATCTTTTAGATTAACTCGGCCGATATTCGTATCGATAGTAATCGGAGTTGATGCAATATATGGACGACCATCACGATCTTTTAGACTAATGACTACCTGATATTCACTAATACCGTCAGCTGGTACTAACTGTGCTTGAGTACGGTAGTCGATAGCTTGTAGGCTATCAGGGGTTAATACCTTGATAGTTTGCTCAGAGATGACCTGACCATTTATATCAGTCGCAACACCACGCAAGGAGTTTTTACCACGTTGTAAGTCAACAGCATAGTAATCGAAAGCTACAACACTCTGCTTTTTCTGCTCAGCAGTTTTACCGATCTTTTGTTCTGATACTGGCTTGCCATTGGCATACAAAGTGAAAGTTGAGCCTAGTGGTGCCTGAACTTGGACCATTTGTTTATACGTGCTAAGTTGCTGACCTTCGCTTAGGTTGATGAAGGCAACATCATTACTCGCCACTTCTTTTAAGTATTCTTCGAGCTCTTTTTCTACTGGTGGAGCAACAGTGGTTACCGTCATATCAACACGGCTATCTGCTGGATTAACCATGTCATTAACGATAGCTGAATCACAGTTGTTGCCGATATCTAAGTCGCCATTAATATTACAGCCACTAGCATCTACATTGTCAGTGTTGTCGGTATCATAGTCTGGTTCTAGTGTTAGCTCAGTCTTGATAGCTTGCTCAAGGGTATCGTTCTTAGCACCTACTGACTTGCTACGAGCAATTAGCTCAGCGTTTAAGCGCTCAGTGCTATCTGCCATGCCACCAACGATTGCAAAATCCGCACGATGTAATTCGCCGTATTTCAAATCAACAAAACGACTACCGGCATCACCAGCATTGCGATTGCTTTGAGTGACCAGTTCAGTTTCTCTAGGAATAGTAGTACGATCGACCTTTAGTACGTGTGTTTTGGCACTGATACCATAGAAGTTATATTTACCTTCAGGATCAGTCACGATGAAGTTGCCGTTCTCCATATAGATACGTACACCAGCGACACCAAGTTCGCCGTCTTCTTTTTGCTGAATACCGTCGCGGTTGATATCGTGATAGACCTTACCGACGATAATACCATCGGTATTCATTACGCCGCGTTCTACATCAATCTTCCACTGAGCTTCTCTTGAGCCTACGTTTTGACCTTGGTCATTTCTAGCAACTGCGGTGGCGCGGTTGATACCATCGCCGCCTAGCGATGACGCACCGATGAGCACACGATAAGTAACTTTTTTACTTTCGTTAACTGCCATGTTTCCTAAGTTCAATACCTGATATTTACCATAAGCTTTAAACTCAGTAGTCTGCGCTTGATTGATATCAATATCAGCCGTTGGACTAACACGTACGCTATTCTCAACATAGTCAAAACCACGTGGTAGTGCATCTTTTAGCTGTACGTTGTAAGCAGTAGAGTTACCATTGTTAGTAATATTAATAGTATAGCTAACATAATCACCAAGCTCTGCACTCTTAACATCACTTTCTTTCGTGACAACCAAACTGGCACTATCATCAATGATATTTACTTGAGAACTTAGATCATCGATACGTACAGTAAAATCACTATTACTTGGTAGCTGATCAGCGTCCGTACCAACAGAAGGAGCAATACACGCTTCTAGACTAGCAGTTAAAGTATCGTTAGCTAGTGTCTGAATGAACTTATCATTAATAGCGTTGGCGTTTTTTTGTGTTGGTGCAGTTAGACGATATTTGCCTGTATTATTACCAGTTTCAATTCCTTTAAGAGAATAGGTGTCGCCTGTTGCAGGAGACTTAACGGTAATCCATACTTGATCAGGCTTGTCAGATTGTACATTACACTGCGCATAGCTTGCATCTATATAAACGTTGTCACCGATTTGTGAGGTAGTTTTAGTACCGTCAAATTGAGGCGTGGTAAAGTTGATTTTAGGTTCAACAATAACCAGTCTGTCAATTGCTTCGACAGCTGCTATTGATGGGTCTTCTAGTATGATAGCGCCAATCTTCACATCGGCAGTATCGCCATCTTCACCGTTGGCATCTGATAGAGCTTGTACGATAAGCTGAATACTCTCACTCTGACCAATCTTGATCTGAGCGCTCATGTTATCGAGCATGATTTGTCGATCTTCTGAATCGACTTCTCCGTTATTATTAAGATCTTGATAGACCTTTAAATTAGAGACAGTTGGCGATATAGCAAGTGTCAGTTCGACAGTTTGATCACTATAGCTGGTGTTGCTCAGCACGTTGACCCAGCTTACTTGTGTATTAGGCATGACAGTAAGTAGAGCTTGCTGAGTCAAACTAATACCATATTCAGGTAGATCTGATACTTTGGCCTCTACCTGATTTGAAATGCCGTTTTGTTTGAGAGACTCAACAGCATAATCTACATTAGCAATGTTATTGATAGTTTGTACAAGAGTATTTGGCGCAGCAAAAGCCATATTTGATTGCATAAGCAACATTGCAGCCGTCAGCGCAGAGATCTTCGCTGTATGCAACGTAGTACGATTAGACGGTGTCATGATAGATAGAGTCATATGTCGCTTATCCAATAAAACATAGAAGAGTAGGGTAGTAACTCTCTAGCTTGGTTCATCAAAATCGATTAGGTCAAGCTAGAGCGTTTATCTATGAGTAGCATTTACTACTCATAGATAGATAGATTGAATTATTTATTGATTAGTACCAGTTTGTGAAGGTTTTGCAGAGAATACAACGTTAGCGGTTGTACCAGCATTTACCGTTGCAAATGTAACCTTTATCGTCTGACCAAGAGATTGGTTAGTTGCTGTCGGCGAAGCTGAAAAACTGTTGGCTTGGTAGGTCAGTTTGTCGTCTAATGTATCTGATACAACAAGATTATTAATAACTTTAGCCGTATCGGTAAAAGTATTTTTAGCTTCTAACTTATAGAAGATACATTGAGCAGCAGTCGCTGTTGCATTGTTAATAGACCAAGCAGCAGAGCTAACAGCAGGATTTGCCCCGCAGTCAGCTGCTATTTGGTATTTTGCCAGATTAACGCCCTGCATGGTCGTAGTAGACGTTGTAGACAAGGGATTATCAGAAGTACTAGTAGGTACAGCGGTACCGTTAACTGGGCCCTTAGGTTGGATAGATAGGGTCAAAGTCTCAAAATCGCCTATGTTGTTTACATTAGCTTGTGGAGAGTTTGGATCGTTACTACCTTCACCTGACGTGGTAACTTGCACGCCAATTTTGACACTTTCGCCAGGAGCAAGGCCTTTACGAGTGGTTGTACTGCCTGTCACAAATGGGGTAGCAGCATTCAACTCATAAATACCGTTTACGCCTACAAGTTCAGTTTCACCCGTGTCAAACTTACCGTTATTGTTGGCATCTACATATACACGTGTAATATTGATATTAGGATCATCGATAATGCCATTATTTCTAGTCGCAGTTGGCTTGATAGAAAGTTTGACAGAACTATCGTTATCACCTGTGCCTGCTGCTTCCGTAATATCAGTACCGTTGTTTGTAATGGTATAAGTATAAGTGTTGGCAACTTCATTGTTGGTTGTAGGAGTAACTAAAGCTACTTCCTTGTTCGCACCTGGGGTGATAGCAATAGCACGAGTCTGATTAGTCGTTGTTACAGTCGCGTTGGTATTATCATCCTTACCTATTAGAGGTGTAGCTGTATTTTCATAAGTGCTCTCTGTTAGGCCGCCCGGCGTCACACCATCATCAGATCTATCGATGATATCAGGGGTGTTAGCATTTGCATCACTATTAGTATTGTCTCTAACAACTGCATAGTTGGTAAATAAGCTGCTAGATGTTGCATCAGTTGCCTTTTTCGCACGGAAAGTAACTGTAATAGTTTCGCCTACTTTGATGTTTTGACCAGCTACAGTGATTGTTTTGTTACTGTTCGAGAGGATAGCAGTACCCACCGCACTACCATTAGAAGTTGTAACAGAAGGTGCTTTATAGTTTTGCTGTCCTGATGCTATCGCTACTAAACCTGATGGTAGATCATCTGAGATGCTAATTGCAGTACCACTGATATTACCTTCGTTTTTGACAGTAATAGTGTAGTCAACAAAAGCATCGGTATTGTTTAAGTCAAAGTTTTTGTTACCAAGATTGGTCGTAGCTGACTTAGTAATCGCATAGATTGGTGTCTTAGTTAATGCATTATCAGTATTGACGGCTGTATAATTAGCAGGAGCTGTATTTGCAGTGTTCGCTTTTAAGTATGTACTTTCAGCTGTCACCGTTAGTATGCCGTTAGCATCGGCAACACGCTTAGTATCAGCTTGAGCAGTAACTGTGATTAGAGCTTTTTCACCTGGTGCTAATGCAATTGAATCGTTATTAGCAATAGTGACTTCCCCACCAATGTTAGTACCAGCAGCATTGACCTTTTGATACTTTATGACACTATTGCTAAGGTTGTAATCAAAGTTATCACCGCCTGCATTAGCAAGGGTTATCTTGTAAGTATCGTTAACGTTACCACCATTAGTTAATGTATGGGTAAAGTCTACTGTTGAGCTCGCTTGCGCATTAATGGCACGGTCTTTACCAAAATCATCATCCTTTACATCATCAACGACTGTCGAGATCAAAGAGAAAGAGCCAGTTTCTTTAACGTTAACTGTCACGACATTAGATTCTGCACTCTGTGGAGCATCACTACCTGCAACTGTATAAGAAGCTGTTGCTTTGTTAGTAACATTAAAAGAGCCAGAAGTGCCGCCAGTAGGGGTTGCAGCATTCGCTCCAGTAGATAGACCCATAACAGCCGCAACACCGACAGCAAGCATGCTGTAGTTAAAAGTATTTGATTTCATGTAATGCTCCAAAAAAATGGTAAGGACTTAGATTAAAAAGTAGAGTTTTGAAAAAGTTGAGGGCTTAATAGCTACTGAACTAATTGACGGTGGTATTAAGAGCAACGGCTGCAGATTTCTTAGCTGGTAACAGCTTAATATTCCAGCGTAACGTACGGTATTCAGAATATGGAACTTTGACCATTTTGCCATCTACTTTACGCATCAGTGGCATATCAGCGTAGTTTTTACCATCCGTGCTAGCTTGTGCGCTTGCAGGGACTGATTCACCAGTAAATGTCATGTTAGTAGGAATAGGCAAAGTTACCATCAGGTCATTAATATCCTTGTTGATGGTATTGGTATAAGTTGCTTTATATTGGATTACTGTACCTGCTGGTGCGGTACGTACTGGTGTATAAATCGTTTTACCTTCCGAGTTTTTCACGACTTGATTAGACGTTAACTCCATTTTTAGAGCATCATCAGCATGTGCTACATTTAGTAGACAACTAGAGGCTAAGGTAGCTAATAAACTGATACGTAAAGCGTTAAAAATTTTCATATTCTATTCCTTGCTAAGACCAAAACTGTTAGTAAGATTTTTATCCACTGTTAGATAAGCAATAAGTGTGCCAAAATAATTTAAGGTAGATTGTATAGTTACATGAAGACAAAATAAACTTTTTATATTTACATTATTACAAACGAACTACTATTAGTCATCAGATATGTGATAAATGGTAGTTTAAAAGCGCTTAATGGCTTACATTCACAAAGATAGTATTTTAAATACTGCTTTAAATGATTTAGAGGTTTCTTGATCAGATAATTTACACATATCTGCTTACTATCTAACAAACTGATTTTTACCAGTCACAGAAAGCTGTGTCTATGAGTTATAAGAGAGGGGCGTCAATAAGAGAGGTGGGAAGAAGTACGAAGTTTTTTAAGGATAAGAGATACGTAAAAAGCAAAACAACCAAATAAAACAGGCTTAGTTTTAGATGTATTTAAAACCGAGCCTGTTTAGTATGTAATTAAACCGTTGTAGCTACTTAGGTCAAACTAAGTACTAACTATGAGCTTACTTTGGTAGAAAAAATTAAAGTACCTGATGCTCCGCTAGCAAGAGTTGCAAAAGTGGTAGAAACTTTTTGAGCATCACCAGTTCCTGTCAAACCAGTATTACTAGAACCATCAGATCCAACAGCATTATTTTGGTAAACTGCTTGTACTCTACCATTCGCGTCCTTCCATTGACTGGTTGAGTCAGACACAACCACGTTGTTCAAACTTAACGTGGTAAAGGTATTGGTTGCTGTAATTTTATAGTAAACACAATCACCTGGGTTGCTTTTAAAGGTTGCTGTTGAGTTAGAACCTAGTGTCCCTTCATATGCAGTAATCGCTCCAGTACAACCAACTTGTAATGCCAACTGCTTTAGTAATGTTAGACCTTTAATAGTTGTCGTATTTGAAACAGCAGAAACAGTCGGAAAGGTTGAGTCAGCAGTAGCACCTTGAGGTAAGACAACTTGTAGACTATTGGTTTCTGATTTACCAAGGTCTGCATTTGTACCGTCAGAGACTACCGTATAGCTAATCTCGACAGTGGCGTTTGGAGCCAAAGTAACGCCTACAGGTAGTTTATATTTACCCGTAGCAGCATCAATAACCTCTAATGCAATTTCGTTGCCATTTGGGAGTTTGTACTTAGGGTTTTTGACTTCAAGAGGTTTTGCGGTATCAGGATCTATGATTGTAATACCGATGGGACGGTTAACACCACCTTCTGATGCATTACCAGTATTGGTAAGGGTATGGGTATATTTTACCTCGCCACCTAATATGGAAATTTCCTTAGTCGTACCAGCCGTAATGGTGAGTTTGCGATCAGTGAAAGTGATAGTAGTGGCAGTATCGGCACCAGCTGTACCTGTGCCTTCGTCAGGAACTCTTGTGACGTTATTAGTAGCTATAGTATCTGTACTATCGACGATATCATACCCACTAGTATCAGTCCCAGGTACTGGTACAGTGTTGCTGAATCTGTCATAGACAGTAGCATGGTTGGTTGCTGAACCTGCTGCAGATAGAGTTGTTTTATTAACAGACACCTTGAAGCTAATTATAGTGTTAGAACCAACAGCCAAGCTTGGAACAGTGATATCGATGATTTGTCTATTGCTACTATCTTTACCCGTTGAAGTGATGGTAGCACCAGTGGTGGACACAGTCACGTTACCAGACAATGTCATACCAGCAGGAAGCACATCTCTAATGATAAAATTGTCAGCAGCGATACTATAGTCAGTAGTGGCGTTAGTTACTTTAATACTGTAGGTAATATCAGTATTAGCAGCATTCAGATCGAGACTGCTACAATTTGTAGAGCTTTGACATGTTGCTGTCTTTTCTATCTTAAATACAGGTAACTTGACGATGCTTTGGTTTTCATTGACTAAAGTAGGTTTAGTAGAGTTTACGGTAGTAAAAAAAGCACTGGTTGCAGTTAATGTACCTACACCCTTTTGATTACCTGTTTGAGTACTAGGGGTCAGTGCTGCATAAGAAAGCTCAGCGATTGTACCTGGTATCAATTTGATGCTACCACCATTAACGACTGTACCTGTCGTGGTAGCTTGACCAAAATCAGACAAGGCTGTTTTTTGAGCATCTGTTAAAACAGTACCACCTGTCTGTTTGATGACGAAATTGATACTTGCTACACCAAGAGGATAGTCTTTATTAGTTGTGATAATGTCAGGATCATTATCTCCTGTCGTCCGAATCGTATAAGTATCTCGAACGTTACCTGTATTACTTAACGTATGAGTAAAGGTGTTGGTACTGCCAGGCGTTGCTACTTGGTTTATATTTGCATCAGCATTGCCACCAGCGAGCGTGGCTATTAAAGAAAAGTTTGCTGTTTCGGTAACATTTACCGTGACAGTATTAGATTCGACGACAGGCTGAGCTACTGTACCGATACTATAACTTGCGGACGCTTTGTTATTGATCGCTGCCGCCGGAGCGCTGACAGCAGTAGCAGTAGCAGCATTTGCTGTATTCAAGCTCATAAAAGCAGCGATACTAATAGTTAGGAGACTATAGTGAAAGCATCTTGATTTCATAGAAATTCCAAATATAAAGTAGATTTTTACCAAGCTAATGTAGTGAATCGGGGTTTCAATAAACGTTTTATGATCACTGATCGTTATTTTTAGTCTTTCAGTGGTCACTGATTTTATGGCTTATAATTTAAAAGTATTTATGGTCAATACCGCAAAAACTATTAACATAGCAAATGTATAGAACCCGAAATACTTCATATTCTTTTCTTATAAAAGTGCTGAAAATGAAGTGTTTTTCAGTAAAATCATAATCACAAACTATTTACAAAAAGTCACTATTAAAACGATAAAAGGTAATTTGAGTTAACTAAGTGGTGGTAGTTCTCAGTTGGAAGTAGGGGCATTGCAACAAATTCTAAAGAAGGTAAAAAAACAGGTTAAGATTATAAGAAGCTCATCTAATCAGTATTTTAGATAAGCTTCTTAAGCTAACTCTATTGAGTAGTGCCATATTTAGTATTGAAGTAAAAATCACGTTTGGTTCTTGGACTTAGAACGAAGGTTTTAGTTTTTACTTCACCATTGGCTCCAATTGCTGGATTATCGCTAGCAGTATAATCAACTGTAGAAAGTGCTGGATTAGCAAGTACAGATGTTACAGTAGCGCCATTGATGCCTTTTTGTTGTAAGGTATCTCGCATAATAAAACTGTCAATGTTCACATTGGCACGATTGGTAGCAGAAATCTTATAAGCAATACATCGACCAGGTTCAATATTACTTATACTTGCTGTACTAAAACCTGTATTGGGCGTACTAGTTTCACTAATAGAGGTATAGGTTAGAGTAGAAGGACAGTCGTTCAAATATTGGTATTTTTTTAGTACTAATCCGACATTTTCAGCAATCACTCTACCAAAGTTATTATTTGTATAGTCGTAAGTACTTGACGAAAAAGCTATCGTTTTACTGCTATCGTTAGTACGCAAAGGGTAGGTACTACCTGTACGTTCCTCTATAAGACAAAGATTACTAGTGTTACCGTTTAAAGTATTATTTGATACGCTGATTTGGTACTGACCAATAGTCGTACCACTCCCTGTAACTGTTTGTGAACCATATACGGTAGAAGTGTTGGTGCAATTTACAAGTTTGACAGTACTACCGCTAATACCTGTTTCTGGGGCATTGGGATTATATATGCCGTTAAAATAGTTTGAGTTATTTGCATAAACACCGCTAGTAATATCAGCATTAGTTGCACTTGCCTGAGTTGATGTAATCCCACCATTATCATCAAAAACTATTCCTGAAAACGTATAGGTTGAAGGAGTATTGGTAATCGTACACGTAATTTCATCACCATTAGCGACATTACTAAGCGCAAATGAACGAGTCTTGCCTGAGGCGCTATAACTCATTGCAGAGGTAGGCATTACTGTTGTACTACCTGTTGTGGCATTACTACAAACGTAGGTCGCATTATAGTTGGCTATATCACCTAGGGTCGTACCATTCATCACGCGCTCAGTAATAGTGTAATTTGTGCTCTCTGCTAGGGTGATTGTTGCACTGGTTCCGTTAGTGATTGTTGAGCCTGTACCAGTAGTGGTAAAGCTATTTGTTGCCACTGAACCACCACTAACTACGATCTCAAACTGATCGTTAGTATTGACACGTGTACCACTCAACGCTTTTTTTACAATGAGTTTGGGCGGCGCCAGGCAAAAATAGAAATCAGAATAGCCTACTAAATGATCACCCGTTGATGTGGTTGTGGAGGCACTAGCATAATTATTACCATGAGTCGTAATGAATGGTGTATTTGCTGCTTGGGCATCCCATTCAATATTAAAATTACAGGGAAGAGTGGGACTACAGTTGGTCCACTGGTTTGCGGTAATCGTTTTATTCGAATTAGATACAGTAAAGTTATTAGCGAAATTGCTAAAAGAACCACCTGTAGTAACAATTGATACCGACTCAGTGTATCTTCCAGCAGCATTTGCATCTAGGTCTTGAACGACAAAACCGTATTTTGTAACGGGTTTGTTAATAGTGGCCGTCAACCTGTGATTCACATCAATTTTTTCGCTGCTATGACGCATGTTAAGAGCATTGGTAGTAACACCAGTAAAGCTGCTAACTTCTGGATAGCCAGTCCTAACAAAATTAATATCAGAAAAAGATAAGATAAGTTTAAGACCACTGTCAAAGCTGTAAGTGGTACTAGAGTTGCCTGCTGCTGACCAACTCAAAGTAGCTTTGGGCGCTGTTGTAGTACTCTTAGAACCTAAATAATACATAGCATGTCCACTTGGACATACGGGATCAGCTTCAGCAAAAGCTACATTACTAATAAAAAACATAGGAATAGCAGCTAGCAATGTCATCATCTGACATATATATCTATTGAATAAATGCTTTTTCGTTGAATTCAAAAGTCGCTCTACCTTTTGCATCTCAATATTCCTATGTATTAAAGCCTAATGTAAACGTTTATTTACCAAAAAAAAATGTGTTATACATATTTTATATTTTAAGTAATATTTTTGTAAAAATCATATTAAATAGATGAATGGCGTTTTTGTCATGACCAGTTACCGTATGTTGCATAGTCAAGCAATCATATTCCACAAAGCTATTAATTAATAATATTTACCTAACAACTAATCATTATTTATTTAAAAAATACTTGCGATTTCTTCATTTCTCTACAGCCATAAACAACTTAACCGTAAAAGCTTATAATGGAATGTCATAGTCAAATAATGATTAAACGAATAGCTATAGCATTATGACGGTTTGGCAGATGTGTTGATTTGATGCATTTGTCGATATGAGTAATACTATTTTTATAATTGAGCAGTATATCATCGCACAAAACAATGGAATGCTTGGACGTAGCAAGGATGTCATAAGTAAACCAATCTCTCATCATGCATTTTTCAATGAAGCCCTGCCATTAGGTAGGTATGACTGATATAAAAGGATTAACAAAGATGAATTATTATAAGGATGCTGATAGCACCGAAACACAGGAATGGCTGGCAGCCTTTGAGTCTGTGGTTAAACACGCAGACAAGGACCGTGCTCAGTTTCTCCTAAAAGCCTTATACAATATGGCAGTTCAAGAAGGCCTCCCGTTCAACAGATTAGACACTGCGTACGTCAATAGTATCGCTGTTGAAGACGAGCCAATGTACCCAGGCGATCTAGGCATGGAGCGTAAGATACGTGCTTTGATTCGTTATAACGCACTTGCCATGGTTATGCGTGCTAATAAAAACGATGATGACTTGGGTGGTCACTTAGCGACATTCGCTTCTAGTGCAACGCTTTATGAAACGGGTTTTAACCATTTCTTCCGCGCAGCTAGCGATCACTTCGGTGGCGACATGATCTATTATCAAGGTCACTCAGCGCCAGGTATCTATGCCCGTTCTTATTTAGAAGGTCGTTTGACCGAAGATCAGCTTGACAACTTCCGTCGTGAAGTAGGCGGCAAAGGTCTATCAAGTTATCCGCATCCATATCTAATGCCTGATTACTGGCAGTTCCCAACGGTATCAATGGGACTTGGTCCAATCATGTCTATCTATCATGCCCATGTACATCGTTATATGGAAAACCGTGGCTTGCTAGAAAAAGAAGGTCGTAAGATTTGGACATTCTTAGGTGATGGTGAAACGGATGAGCCAGAAAGCTTAGGGGCTATTTCTCTCGCTGGTCGTGAGAAGTTGGACAACCTAATATGGGTAGTCAACTGTAACTTGCAGCGTCTTGATGGTCCAGTTCGTGGTAACGGCAAAATCATTCAAGAGCTAGAGTCAGTATTCCGCGGCGCAGGCTGGCGAGTCATCAAAGTCATTTGGGGTGGCAACTGGGATTCATTGCTTGGTAAAGATCATACGGGTGTCCTTAAACAACGTATGGAAGAAGTGGTGGATGGTGAGTATCAGCTATATGAAGCTCGTACGCCTGAATTTACCCGCAAAGAGTTCTTTGGTAAATATCCAGAGCTAGAAGAGATGGCAGATGCGTTGACTGACGAAGAAATCTCACGTCTGAACCGCGGTGGTCATGATCCAGTTAAAGTTTACGCTGCCTTTAGCGAAGCTATGAAAACCAAAGGTCAACCTACGGTTATTTTGGTTAAGACCGTTAAAGGTTATGGCTTGTCTGCCCAAACGCAAGCAGTCAACAAATCGCATCAGGTGAAGAAGCTTGATCAAGAAGCGTTGATGTATTTCCGTGATCGTTTTGATTTGCCATTTACTGATGAGCAGTTAGAGACTCTACCGTTCTACCGCCCTGAAGAAGGTTCGGCGGAAATGAAGTATCTAAAAGGTCGTCGTGAGTCGTTAGGTGGTCATCTACCAAACCGCCGTAGTGGTCACATCCCACTGAATATCCCTGAATTATCAATGTTTGATCGGGTGTTAAAAGGCAGTAATGGTAAAGAGCAGTCTACGACAATGGTATTTGTACGCTTACTATCTGCGATGCTCAAAAACAAAGACATTCAAGATCGCGTTGTACCAATTGTACCTGACGAAGCGCGTACGTTTGGTCTAGAAGGTATGTTCCGTCAGTTAGGTATCTACTCAGCTGTTGGCCAAAAATATACGCCAGAAGATAGTGAAGCGTTGATGGGCTATAAAGAAGCCATCGATGGTCACATGTTAGAAGAAGGTATCAACGAAGCGGGCGCAATGAGTACTTGGATTGCCTTGGCAACCAGTTATTCTGTCAACGCGCTACCGATGATTCCGATGTACATCTATTACTCAATGTTTGGTTTCCAACGTGTGGGTGATTTGGCTTGGGCGGCAGGTGATTGTCAAGCACAAGGCTTCTTGTTAGGCGCAACTGCTGGTCGTACGACACTTAATGGCGAAGGTTTGCAGCATCAAGATGGTCATTCACAGATTCTATTCAATGTCGTGCCAAACTGTGTCAGCTATGATCCTTGCTTTGGTTATGAGCTAGCTGTGGTCATGCATGACGGTCTACGCCGTATGTATGGTGAAGGCGAGCGCGTTTACTATTACTTGACGTTAATGAATGAAAACTACGAGCAACCTGCTATGCCAGAAGGTGCCGAAGAAGGTATCAAACGTGGTATGTACTTACTTG
The DNA here is from genome assembly GCF_039762275.1 of Psychrobacter proteolyticus. Classification (GTDB taxonomy): domain Bacteria; phylum Pseudomonadota; class Gammaproteobacteria; order Pseudomonadales; family Moraxellaceae; genus Psychrobacter; species Psychrobacter proteolyticus_C. The sequence goes on from NZ_JBDLOB010000001.1 coordinate 374,415, forward strand.
AAGACAATGGCTCAACACAAGTGCAACTACTAGGTTCTGGTGTTATTTTACGTGAAGTACAGAAGGCATCACAAATCTTAAAAGACGAGTTCAACATTACGTCTAACGTCTGGAGCGTAACCAGCTTTAATGAGTTGACTCGTGATGGTATGGTTTGTGATGACTACAACCGTCTACATCCAATGGACGAAGAGAAAGTGCCTTGGGTTACTGAGCAGTTAGCACCGCACGAAGGTATCGTGGTTGCAGCGACAGATTATATGCGTAACTATTCAGAGCAGATTCGTGCTTGGTTGCCAGATAACCGTCCTTACACGACTCTAGGTACCGATGGTTATGGCCGTTCTGATACGCGCGAAAACCTACGTAGTTTCTTTAACGTTGATGCGGCGCATATCGTTGTGGCAACGCTTAAACGCCTAGCGGACGAAGGTGAAGTTGAGATGCGTTTGGTTAAAGATGCGATTTCAAGCTTAGGTATCGATGTAGACCATCCACCTGCATGGCAACAGCAGTCTTACTATGATCAGTCTCCAGATGCACCAGCACCAGGTAACGTAAATCCAAATCCTGTACCCGAATTTATCGCTGAAGACGATGATGAAATCAGTAACGAAGGCCGTGCTGAAGATCAAGCAGATGCAAATGTACTTGATGATAAAGATGTCAAATAATAATAACCATAAGACGAGGAAATAAATCATGGACATTAAAGCCCCCGATTTAGGTGTGGATAGCGCCGAAGTCAGCGAGATTATGGTAGAAGTTGGTGATGTCATTGCAAAAGACGACAACATCGTATTATTAGAATCTGACAAAGCATCGGTTGAAGTACCAAGCTCTGCTGCTGGTAAAGTGACTAAGATTAGCGTTGCTATCGGTGATCAAGTCAGCGAAGGTATGGTGCTAATTGAGCTTGAAAGCGCAGACGATAGCGCAGAAAATAATGATGACAATGCTGCTGCTGAAGAGCAAGAAGCAAACAGCACAGACGATGTTAAACCAGAATCAAAACCTGAACCTGCTGCAACTGAGTCAACGCAATCAGAGTCTGCTGCTAAGCCAGCCGCTAATGCTGGTAAAGCAACTACTCATGCATTACCTGATTTAGGTGTTGACGAGGCACAAGTTTCTGAAATCATGGTGAGCGTTGGTGATACTGTTAGCGCTGAACAGTCGATTTTGCTAATCGAATCAGATAAAGCATCGGTTGAAGTGCCAGCGCCAGTTGCTGGTAAGATTGAGAAAATCTTGGTCGAAGCAGGTGATATGGTTGCTAATGGTCAAGACTTTATCGTCATCATGGCAAGTAGTACAGATGATGCTAGTGATAGTGAATCTGAAGCTCCTAAGCCACAAGAGCCAGCACCAGCCAAAACAGAAGATAAATCAGCTGCTAAAACCACTGGTGAGCCAAAACAAGCTGCTAAACCGACCAATACTGATACAGCTGCTAGCAAAACGGAGGGTAAATTAACTGAAGCACAGGTCAATGAAAAATTGGTTGATGTGTACGCAGGTCCTGCCGTCCGTAAACTAGCGCGTCAGTTGGGTGTGGATATCACACAAGTGAATGGTTCAGCTCTAAATGATCGCATTCTAAAAGAGGACTTGTTTGCACATGTTAAAAACAGTCTAACCAAGCAGAAAGCGGCACCTGTGAGTGGCAATCCTGTTAGCTCAGGTCTACCGAAACTGCCTGACATGAGTAACGCTGAAATCTGGGGTGAGACAGAAACGCAAGACCTCAGCCGCTTGCAGAAAGTCTCGATACCACAGCTCAACTACAATACTTTGCTACCGCAAGTAACGCAGTTCGATCTTTCTGATATCACTGAAACTGAGAAACTACGTAGTGAGCTAAAAGGTGGCATGAAAGCTGAAGGTGTTGGCTTTACTATCTTGGCATTTGTGGTTAAAGCTACTGCTTACGCGTTGACCCAGCATCCACGATTCAACAGTCATTTGAGCGATGATAATACTCAGGTCATATTGCGCAAAAGTGTCAATATGGGTATCGCAGTGGCAACAGATGATGGTCTTATCGTACCGGTTATCAAAAACGTACAAGATAAAGGCCTGAAGCAAATCGCGATTGAGATCGGCGAGCTTGCAGTAAAAGCTCGTGATAAGAAGCTCAGTACCAAAGATTTGCAAGGGGCAAGCTTTACCATATCGAGCCAAGGTAACTTGGGTGGTACCGCCTTTACGCCGTTAGTTAACTGGCCACAAGTTGGTATTTTAGGTGTTTCTGAAGCAAGTATGCAGCCGCGCTGGAATGCCAAAAAGCAAAGCTTTGAGCCACGTTTGATGCTACCACTGTCTTTGTCTTATGACCACCGTGTGATCAATGGCGCAGACGCTGCTGTATTCACTCGTTATATCGCAACGCTACTAGCAGACCCACGTCGTATTTTGATCTAAAGCTAACTAGTAATTAAAAAAGACTGCCCACGGGTGGTCTTTTTTTTATGGAGATTATTTGTTCTTACAGGTTATTAGCTATTTTTATAAATAATTGCTTAGTAGTTAGAGTAGAAAAACGGTAGTAGCCGTAATTAATAGGCACAAAAAAGCCAGCTATTAAGCTGGCTCTTATTACGCATTATACTTTACTAATTTAGAACTGTTTAACAAATGCTACGCCGTATACCCAAGGGCTGATATCAACTTCACCGATATCAGTACCGTTTAGGCTTGCATCTGTTTTGATGTCCATATAACGGGCATCGATACGGAAAGCTTCGGTAGGAGCAAAAGGAATATCAAGACCAACATGGCCAGCTACACCAACGCTATCATCAAGCTCTAAATCATTACCGTTACCAAGGTAGATTCTTTCTTTGAAAAATGTTGTGTAGTTCACACCAACACCAACAAAAGGCTTCACATTCATAGGCAAGTCATAGCTATCGAAGTGATACTGTACAGATAGAGTAGGTGGTAGGTGCTGAGTTTCTGCATCAATAGTAGTATCACCAGTTTTTAGAGTGATGTCATGATGGAATGGAATAGCAGCTAGCAGCTCAACACCAACGTTGTTAGCGATGAAATACTCACCACTGATAGTTGGACGAATGTCGCCATCAACATCAACAGATAGACCGTTATCTAGAGTACCGTTGTCGCTTTTAGGATCAACATAATGTGCGCCAGCAGCAACAGACCAAGTACCAGCAGGGACTGCAAAAGTAGTTGTCATTGTAAGTGCAGCAGCAGTTGCTAAAACTAGGGATTGTAGTTTCATCATTTCATTCCTTAACGTAATAAAAAATTATCAGTAGTTTTCTAATGAGGGATGGCATTAGCTACTGATACATAATGTCATGATTAAAGTTTAATCTGTAACATTTAATCTCTATTATAATACGAAAATCATTATTACTGGTAAGGTTTTAAATATAAATTAGCAATGTTTCTGCAATAAATTACATTTACGTGTAATTCAATTGTCTACAGTCTATAATTAAACACAACAAAAGCTGCTTTTTAAGTAAGTGTCATTGACGTAAGTCGGTATCTCTTATTTATGATTCAACAAGAGGTGCAATATATTATGCTTGGCTATTGCAGTAACTCCCCTCTACGCTGTACGAATGCGCGTACGATGAAAATACTGAATCAGGTAGACTCTTGTTGTCCTGAATGTCACTTGTTTTTGATACCTGCGCAAGATATTAGCCAACAGCTTCGCGCTGACGAACAGTTCTTAAGGTTCTCTATCCTACTAATTGTGTTTATACTGCTGGTATCGGTCTATATTTATTATCTGCATTTTGTATAGCCAATAGTCATGGCTGATAATGGACAGGTCAGTACTGAAATGAAGCGTTTCTAATGAAAATCACGGATGATTGCTGCAAATATCTCCTATGTTCTGTGATGAAAGTTTGGTTCTTATTGTTTGACCGTTGTTTTATTCTACTAATATCAAATCGGTATTTCACCGCATAGGGCTGGCATGTTATTCCAATCTATACGGCGCTTGCGTCATTTTGTTTATGATATTTTACAAAATGAAGAACATGATACGTTATTTAGCCGTTACGTTGATTATTTTCTTATCTTTCTGATTATGACTAACGTAGCGGCTGTGATAGCCGAGTCTGTCGATCAGTGGTATTACCCTTATCAAGATTACTTCACCTTATTCGAAAACTTCTCTATCGTTGTCTTTTCTATTGAATACTTACTGCGTCTATGGAGTGTGGCTGAAGCCAAGCCTGACAATACAACGTGGAAACAGCGATGGGATTGGCTTAGAAGTCCATCCGCATTGATTGATTTAGTAGCCATCGTGCCCGCCTTTTTGAATTTCTTCGTCAACATTGATTTGCGTTTCTTACGTATTTTACGTTTATTTCGAATCCTAAAATTGACGCGTTATTTTGCCTCAATGCGTATCTTGCTAGTCGTAATCAGTAAGGAGCGAGGCTCGTTTCAGGCCGTTATCTTTATTCTTATTATTATGATTGTGACCGCCTCTAGCGGTATTTATCTGGTAGAGAATCACGCACAGCCAGATGAGTTTGAGTCCATACCCAAAGCGATGTGGTGGGCTGTGGTGACACTGACAACCGTAGGCTATGGAGATGTCACGCCAATTACTAATGCGGGCAAAATATTGGGTGCGGTCATTACGATATTGGGTGTGGGTCTCGCTGCACTGCCGGCTGGTATTTTAGCGACAGGATTAGCAAATGAGTTGGCTCAGCGCCGTGAAGAGCTTGAACAGCATTTTCGTGAGCAGCTCATTGATAGCGATTTTGATCTGGTACAGAATCAGATGATGATTGATAAAATTCGTCGAGAGCTAGGCTTAGATAAAGAACAGGCACAAAATATCGTTTTACAGGTACTTCGAGAGCAAGAGCTCGAACGGCGTGAAAAAGAAGTTGAAACACGCCAAAAGAACTTCTGTCCGCATTGCGGTGAAGTTTTATAGGCAAGTATTAAATGGTTTATAACAGATAGGTTTTTAGCAATTAATTATAGCTAATATTTTGACCATAAAAAGAGGTCTTGTGTTTACATAGCACAAGACCTCTTTTATATGCGATTACTAATTGCTCTTATATTCCCTGAGGGATAGGCAATGCACGTGCTAACTCATGAGCCACTTCTTGTGCTGCATTTGCTAGACCATCTGCAGTGAGTGGTAAATTTTGCAACGTTAAATGCCAGTCATCAACAGATCGGCGCAAATGCGCCACCCATAGCGTGGTGCAATCACGTGGGAGTTGTTTAAGATTGACTTCAAAACAACGGTTTCCTTCGTCATCACTCAAATGAATTTCGCCTTTTTTCACCCTAGAAAACGAATGACCGTGGTATGAGTTGGCAATTAAACCAATGTGAGTAATATGAGCGGGAATTTTTTCGAGCTCCAATCTGATTTGCTCTTGATCAAGTGGGGCAAGATACATGGCTTGTTCACCGCGATCCTTACCATTTAAGCTGTCACCTTGATGCTTGACCGATTCAGCTTTATCACGTAATTGCTTAAACCAAACGATGTCACTGATGACGCAATTGTCATCGTACAACACACAAGCCAGATCAATATCTATCGCGCTTTGATTTTTCTTAAAGCGCTTAAACATGCCTTTTGGCTCAATTTTGGTAAATTCATAATTGAGCGCAAAGAACAAAGTTCCTGCGTCTAGTCCCAGTCCTCGTAAACTATCTGACAACAGTGGTGATGGGGCGGTGGTCGACATAACTTTCCTTTTTTATTCTTAGTTTCTAACCGTTATCTAGATTTGGTGCTTGCTTACATAAGGCGTGCGGATGTTAGCCTATCTCAGGTCAGTGATGTTACTCATTGATTGCTGTCGAAGACTTATCTAATACTGCTTGATAGAGCAGCTCAGGCTTAGCATCTAATAACCCACTACCAAATCCACGTAGCCACCAAACCAGCTGTGAGGTCAAGTTAACAGTGGCTTTTACAGTAAGGGTGTTATCCTCATTTAGCGTCACGGTTTGATCGTCATTAAGTTTACTTTCGGTCAGACTTTTACCTGCTTGCCTAGTGAACCTAAGCTCAACAGCGGTATTCTTGCCACGCTCGTCCAATTCGCCAAACAGTGGGTGGCTAAAGCCCATGCTGCCTTCATCCAAATACGTATCGAGTTGAAAATTCTCTGGTGTTTTTGCAGCGGTTTCGAGAATCTCAACACTATCAAACCGATGTAAGGCAAAGGTGCGAATGGTGGCTTCTGGGTCGTCGGTACGAGTTGCCAGTAGATAGATAATCACGCCACGCTGGATAATTGCGATTGGATTTAGGATGTATTCGCTGGCTTGTAATTTGTTGCTACGAGTATAACAAGCATGAATTTGCAGCTGATAAAATAGCGCGTGGTAAATATTATCTTTACTATCCAAATCTATATCTGGTGCGATGAGTGGCTGTGTGGCAGGCTCGATACGCACTCTGTCTATCCAAGAGTGGGTCACTTTGCTGTTTTTGAGCTGTCGTCGTGCTAAGTCAAACCAAGGAAATAATTCATCTAAGATCACAGGTGGCAGTAACTGGGTCAGATTGGCCTCGACCATATTAAAAGCAACCGCTTGTGATAAGTTCATATGCGGCAAGCTTTGTAATGGGGCGTCTTCTTTCCAGCGCCAACCTTGAGGATTGGCATTGTTTTTTTCGATAGGGAAGCGTTTGGCAAGGGCATTCAAATCACGTTGGACAGTACGTAGGCTTATATCGAAGCCTGCCATTATCAGCTGCTCATAAATATGCGTGGTGCCTACCCAGCGATTGCGCTGCAACTGTGATAGTACCTGCCATTGCCGAGCAGTCGTTGCCGCACCATGTCGATTGTCACTAATATTGGCGGCATTGGCCTCTTTTGAGGTACCAGTGTCTACAGCTGCAAGCGCACCTGCCTGCTCACTAGGATTGGACTGAGCTTGGATGTTATCAGCATCAGTAGGATGTACAGTCATTAAGAGATACCCTTTATGAAGTTACAAGTCGGTTTCTGGCGCGATATTGCTCGATCAGGAACCGTTAATCATCGCAGAAAAGCAGCGTAGCGTCTAGCAACGTTCATGCATGCTTATGTTTATTTAATAGTTGCTATTCGATGGTTGCTGCTCGATCTAGCCATAGACATAACAATGGATCTAGTCGAACAGCAATGTGCGTGCGTATCAGCAATACCGTTCAAATTTTAATTGCCATCTTCATCGATAGCTGTTGTCTCGCTATCGTTTAGGGTGTCATCAATAGGCTTAGCATCGCTTTGCTTGTTACTTGTCTCGCTGCCTTTCTCATTAATTCTCTCACCTTGTCGCTTTTCTTTTATTCTCTTATCTTCTTTCTTTTGACGTTTTTCTTTACGCTTCTTCTTTGCTTTCTTTTTGGACTTTTCATCATCGATGTCGTCCGTGTTTTCTTGATTTTCATCCCATAGCATCAGACGGCTTAATACTTTGCCAAATAAAGTATCTTTACGATAACGGCCTTTTTTATTCATGGTGTCGATGGGCAAACCAGTCATCAGCGTCAGGGCCTCACTTAGAGTATAGACGCCATAGATATGAAATTTGCCTCTATTTACCGCATCGATAATGTCGTCACGTAGCATCAGTTGTTTGACATTGGCCATCGGAATGACAACGCCTTGATCGCCTGTTAGCTCTTGCTCGCGGCAGGCGTCGAAAAAACCTGCAATTTTGGCATTGATGCCACCGACTGCCTGTACTTCGCCTAGCTGGTTCATAGATCCAGTAATCGCGAGAGACTGATTGATGGGGACGTTTGCTAACGCGGATAGCAATGCACAGCCTTCGCTCACAGTGGCACTATCACCATCGATTTGTGCGTAGCTTTGCTCGAATGCCAGTGATGCACTAAAGTTCAGTGCATGATGTTGACTAAACAACGCGCGCAAATAGCTGGTCATAATCAACATGCCTTTGGCGTGTAAACTACCGCCCAAGTCTACATCACGCTCAATATCAAGAATTTCACCTGTGCCAATATTGGGCTGAATGACCGCAGTAAGACGTGCTGGCATGCCAAACTCACTATCGGCATAACTGACCACAGTAAGCGCATTAACTTGTCCAATAGCATCGCCTTGCGTTTGGATCAGCTGTTGGCCGTTTTTCAGCTCATCCCAGTACAGATCGCGCAAGTATCCTGAACGCTCATCCATGTCATCGATTGCCTGAGTGACATGATCTGCCGTTACCATATTCTCATTATTTAAACGAGCGTGACGGTTTGACTCATGCAAAAGTTTAATCAATAAATCACTGTGTAGGCTTAAGCGATCTTGCTCTTCAGCTTGCAGGCTTAAATGCTCAAGTAGCGTGGCCTGTGCACTGCTATCAAACGGATAAAGGTCGGCATAGTCAATGATGTCGGCCATTTTTGCGATCAATGCCAATTCATGCTCAATGGTACGAGGCACATCGTCATGAAAGTCAGCTCGGACTTTGAATACCGCATCAAATTCAGGCTCAAGCTCTAGCAGCTCGTAATATAAATCTGCTTCACCTAATAAGATAACTTTGATATCTAAATCAATAGGCGCTGGTGACAGAGACAAGCTACCGGTTAGCGTCAGCATTTGCTCTAGACTTGATAGTTTGATTTTTCGTGATTGTAATGCGCGCTTTAAGCCTTGCCATGCATAAGGATGCTCAAGGACGTGGCTGGCTTCTAACAGTAAATAGCCGCCATTGGCGCGATGTAGCGCACCTGCACGAATCATACTCACATCAGTGGTTACTGTGCCTAATTGGGTGATTTGCTCGACATGCCCTAACAAATTGAGATGGGTTGGCAAATCTTCAAAAACCACGGGTGCGCCACTGTCAGGTGTGTGACTGACAATAACATTGACCGCATAACGACTGGGCGTCGTAGCCAACACTGCCGTCACAAACTCCTCATCATCGCCATTGACGATACGCTCTACGTGAGTGACCATGTCATCAAATACAGCCTTGAGATATGCTACGACAAGTGGATGAGTCGCAAACTGCTCATAAATAGGAGTAAATAATGGCTGTAAAGCACGTTGGGCAATACTACGATGTAACGACTCGATCTCATCGTTGGCTTCGTCTTCTAGTTGCTCTAAAGCGATGGTCAATTGACTCAGACGCTTTTGCATATGGTTTTTTTGTACAAAGTTATTCAGCTCAGCTTCATACTCATTATTGCCATATGTAGAATCTTGGTTTTCCTTACGCTCATTATTTTCATCGCTCAAAATGTTAACTTTTTCGCTATCATCGAGCTTTTCTGAATTTTTTTGATTGTTAGGTGTTTCTACCTGTTTGTTATCACCGCTGTTGCTTTCTGTAGGCAGTTGACTAGGATGAACAAATACGGCTTTATTATCGAAGGAGCGAAACGTCAATGCTAGGTCATATTGCTTGCCTTCAGCATTAAGCGCGTCATAGGCATGACTTTCTTTTTGATGAGTACTGTTTTTGATGGCTTCAATTTTGCTTTGGTATTGATCGCTACGAAAGCGTTGGCTTAAACGCTTTTTTGCTTGCTGCCATAAGTTATTAACTTGCTGCTGTAATAGCGAGGCTTGACCAGCTGGTAGACGCAGCGCCAATGGTGTGCGTGGATCGGTAAAGTTATGCACATATACCCAATCATCAGGCGTCGGTGCGTCGGCGGCAATACGCGTCAAAAGACGACTAATCACAGTACGTTTGCCCAAACCGTTTTCACCAGCAGCAAACACATGGTAGCCACTGGCTTTAATGTCCAGTGCTGTATGCAATGCTTTAAGTGCGCGTTGTTGGCCGAAGCCCACATCTAAGTCGGGCGCAGTACGTGTGTCTGTAGGCAATTCATCAGGGTCGCTATAGCGTTTTAATTGCTCAGCGGAAATGCGACAATTTTGCTGAACTTTTGTGAAGATAGGGTTTGGGGTATCAGGTGCTGTTTGCTTAATGTTTTTTGTGTCGGTAGTAGGTGCTACCATATTGTTAGCGTCTTTTGATACTTGCGATATAGGGGTGTAGGGTTGTTCTGTCATAGGCGTTTGAAAAATCATCTTAAAAAGTATTAAAGGAATATGAGAAGTGATTGGTTTTATCTGTTCATGCGTATTCTGAGTTTTTTATAATCAATCATGACATCTTACAAGATATAGTCACCTATTAGCGAAGTCATTAAGCGCAGTTTTGTATCATATTTAGACAAATGCTTGAGTAAAACTGGTAAAAAACGAATGAATTAATCAACGAATTGGAGGCAATCAAAGCAGAATAACGCCTCATGATCAGCGTAGATAGTATAAGATGTCCCACATTGGCGCAATCTGCAACTATTCAATGGGCAGACTGCATGATAAAATAAACGGTTCACAAGTCAAAACTGGATAACTCGTTGTATGTCAGCTTCCGCTAAAAACTCTTCATCGTCTGCTAGTATGGGTAATATCAATATTGATCCGGCTGGTTTCGTAAAGCTTGGTGCGCAACTGCCAAAGCTGGCTAATATCTTGGCGCAAGCGATAAATGAGCTGGGTCTGCCGTTAAGTGAAACGCAGCAACGCACGTTATTATTGTACTTAGACCAGCTTTTATTATGGAATAAAGCGTATAATCTGACCGCGATCACTGATCCAGAAGAAGCGCTGATCAAGCATGTGATAGATTGTCTGTCTATTATAACGCATTTACCCGCCGGATCGTTGCTAGATATCGGCACGGGAGCAGGGTTGCCAGCAGTGATTATTGCCATTTGTCAGCCTGAGCGTCAGTGTACTGCGCTTGATAGTAATCAGAAGAAAATTCGCTTTATTAAGCAAATCAGCAGCGAGCTTGGTTTGAGTAATATGCAGCCGATTGCATCGCGTATTGAAGCGCATGAAGCAAGTTATGCTGTGGTGACATCGCGAGCGTTTGCCAGTTTGATAGATTTTGTGGAAGTAGCGCAGCCAAGATTGGCAGATGGCGGCTTCTTATGCGCTATGAAAGGTAAAGTGCCGAATGAAGAAGAGCTACATGCATTAGATAGCGATTGGCATATCAAAACCATCAAGCTGACGGTGCCACGTTTGCACGACAGTCGTCATTTAATTGAAATGTCTGCTAAAGATAGTTGAACCATAAATACTTCGCAGTCATGAAACAGGCACTGTTTTTTGTGAAACACAGTTTACGTCTGTATCTAAATGACATAGTATTTAAAAGCATTTAAAATGCTCGACCATAAACTGAGTATTTTAGACCATAAATTGCTTATTTTTAAATACTGAGCGAGTGTCGCTGTACAAGATTGAACAAAAATAATCGTACCAACCGAGTCAAAAGTAATAGACCCTAATAAAATTGAGTGAGTGTATGGAAATCATAGCAATTGCGAATCAAAAAGGCGGTGTGGGTAAAACCACAACGGCAGTAAATTTGACCGCCAGCTTGGCTGCTAAACGCAAGCATGTACTGCTGATTGACTTAGACCCACAAGGTAATGCGACCAGTGGTACAGGCGTTGACAAAAACGAGTTGGATCTTACCATAGCGGACGTTTTGCTAGATGGTGTCGCGCTGTCTGAAGCAATTGTTACCAGTCCTGCAGGGTTCGATGTCATCGGTGCCAATCGAGATTTGGCTGGCATGGACATTACCTTAATGAGCAAGACCGATAGTCATGAGCTGTTCAAAACTGCGATGGCCGAATTGGTTAACGATCAGGTATCTACACAAAAACAGCCATACGATTATGTGATTATCGATTGTGCGCCTAGTTTGAATCTACTGACGATTAACGCGTTGGTGGCTACGGATAGTGTGATTATCCCTATGCAGTGTGAGTATTATGCACTAGAAGGGTTGGCTGACTTATCACAAACGATTGAACGTCTTACAGAATTGAACCCTAAGCTATATATACGTGGTGTGGTCAGAACGCTATTTGATGCGCGTAACACGCTTGCCCGTGATGTCTCTACTGAGCTAGAAGCGCATTTTGGCGATATCATGTACAAGACTCATATTCCAAGGAATATTCGCTTGGCAGAAGCACCTGCGCATGGTTTACCAGTTATTGCGTATGAGAGATGGTCAAAAGGTGCACGCGCGTATCAAAAGCTGGCCGCTGAAGTGATGAAACAAAGTAGCTAGTTTTTATCTAAAGTCTCTTACAAAGGGTTTTTAGATAAAAAGTGTCACTGATCAAGACAGTAAATGAATAGCATAAGCATAGAACACTTAACATTGTATTTAGTAAGCCGCATCAGTAATCAATTGGCTTTTATTTTAGCGTTAGAGGATAGGTAATCATGGCGAAGAAAAGAGGGTTGGCTGCTAATCGGGGCTTAGATGCCTTATTAGGGTCAATCAAAAAAGAAAAGCAAATTACCGCCTCTGCCTTGCAAGACGACATGGTGGCGCGTGAAAGTGCTGCGCCAGATATTAATGTGCCTGTAGATACTAATGCGCCTATAGATACTGTGTCCACAGATATAGCGCCAGATATCACTCCAACAAAAGCCAGTAAAAAATCATCTGCGAAGATTACTGATAACGATACTGCTAGTGAAAATAGCACTCGTGCGCCACGTTCATCTCGTGCTACTAGCAAGACGTCGCTCAACAAATCGCGTGGCAATAGTGCAGATACGAGCGCAACCGAAGATCAGATTAGCCTTGTGCAGATTGATGTCACACGTTTGCAAGCAGGTAAGTACCAGCCTCGTCGAGATATGAGTGAGACAGCACTTGCAGAATTGGCGTCTTCTATTGAGCAGCATGGCGTGATGCAGCCTATCGTTATCCGTCCACTACTGGCAAATGAAGATAAAAGTGAAGCATTTGTCACTCACGAAATTATCGCTGGTGAACGCCGCTGGCGCGCAGCAAAAATGGCAGGAAAAGCGGTTATCCCTGCGATTGAGCGTGCCTTATCTGATGAGTTGGCAATTGCATTGGCACTGATTGAAAACATCCAGCGCGAAGACTTATCAGTGATTGAGCAGGCAGCGGCGTTGCAGCGATTTCATACGGAATTTGGTATGAGTCATGCCATGATTGCTGAAGTCGTTGGCAAGGCGCGTACGACAGTATCGAATCTACTTCGTTTAAATCAGCTCCATGATACAGTAAAAGACCATTTAGCCAACAGTGCGCTAGATATGGGTCATGCTCGTACACTTTTGGCGTTGTCCTCTGAACAGCAACCTATTATTGCGCAAAAAATTATTGATGGCGGTATGACCGTGCGAGAGGCTGAAAAATTGGTCAAATCAATCTTGCAGCCAGCGCCCAAGATCAACCGTGCTGAACAAGCACAATCTCGTGATGTAGAGCGTTTGACCCAAAGATTAACAGATATGCTGGGTGCTGAAGTCAAACTAAAACATAAAAAAGATGGTCAAGGTAGTGTTGAGATATTTTTCCACAATCAAGATCAATTAGCTGCGTTGATTAAACATATAGAAGCTCAAGCTTAATAACGTTTGCGAGTTAGCCGTATCTATCCAAATGCTAAATCGCCTCTGAACAACTATTTTTGCAAAAATACGGAAGAGAGTGGGTATGTGGGAGTTGGTAAAAGCAGGTGGCTGGCTAATGACACCTATCGTGGTCTGTTCTATATTGGCATTAGTCATTATTATTGAGCGTAGTCATACGCTACAGTTTAACAAAGTCGCTCCTAGTAGGTTGCGCGAACAGTTAATCACTCGCTTACGTGAAAATGGTGATATTGGCCGCACACAATTGATGAATGTAAAAGAAAAGACGGCACTTGGCGATATCTTGGCAACGGGTTTGTTATATCGTCAGTATGGGCTAGAGTCGATGACGATGCACATGCAAAATCGTGCCAGCGTCCAAGTTCATCAGTTAGAAAAAAACATCAATATGTTAGGTACTATTGGTGCGATAGCTCCGTTACTTGGCCTACTAGGTACGGTACTAGGAATCATCTCGTCGTTCTTGGCGATTACCGATGGCGCAATGCAAGATCCGACGATGCTGGCCGCTGGCGTATCACAGGCACTAATCACTACCGCTGCTGGTATGATTGTTGCTATCCCTGCGCTGGTTGCTTATCGTTATTTTCAGCGCCGTATCATTGATATTAATGCTCAGTTTGAGACTCAAGCAGGGCTTATGATTCAAGAGTTGTATGATTATCACTTGCTTGCTAGTACGCAGCCATCTACATCTTCTAGCCGTACGTCAATAGAAGATAGTATTGTGCAAGAACATTCATTCGGTGGGTTAGATTCGGATAAGCCTAGTATAGCAGCAGTGTAGTCAATGCGGTTTTGAAGAATAGAAATCTTAAGCCTATAAATGGTAGCTGAACTAAAGAGATTGATATGCGTTTTAGAAAACCAACGGTTGAACCGCTTGAAATTAATCTGACACCGATGATTGATTGTTTACTGTTTTTGATTGTGTTTTTATTACTGGCTACCTCATTCAATCACTTTAGTCGTTTAAATATTATTCTTCCGGAAGCGGAAGGTGTCGCACTGACAGAACAAAACAACAGTATCGAAGTAGCTGTGCAAGAGGATGGTAGCTATTTGGTCAACGGCATTACACTTGCTAGTAGCAATGAGGCTGAACTGACCAGCATGTTACAGCAAGAGGCGGGCAGCAATCGCGATACGCTATTTGTTATTGCAGCGGATGCCAATGCGACTCATCAGTCTGTGGTACGAGTGATGGATATCGCTGGAAAGCTCGGATTTTTGAATTTAAACATCAGTACAGTGGTACCACTTGGCCAAACGCTGCCGCAATAACATATATAGTCTTACTATCATAAAACTGTGTGACACACAGCCTATTCATACCACGATACCCAAATTGAGGCTTTTATGAGCCAAGCTTATTTACCTGACTCTAAAAAATCTTCTGCTAAAAATGCATCGGCAGTATCGCCCGTTACCCCTAAAAGTAAGACGTTATTACGCCTACTAAGGTATTTGAAGCCTTATTGGTGGGCATTGCTATTGACGGCGTTAGGTTTTGCGATTAATGCAGGGACAGAGATTTGGACTGCCAAGCTTCTGCAATATATTACTGATGCTATCAATCAGAATGATCGAAGCAAACAAGCCTTATTTCCGCTATTGATTATATTGCTATTCTTTGTGCGCGGGGTTGGTAGCTTTTTGGGTAACTATTATTCTGCATTGGTCTCACGCAACTTGGTCTATGAGCTACGTGTAGAAGTTTTCAATAAATTACTGCGCTTGCCTAGCTCGTTTTATTTGGCCAATCCAGCCGGTACGATTTCATCGAAGTTGATATTTGATGTTGAGCAGGTCACGGCCGCTAGTACAGACTCAATGAAGACTTTGCTGCGTGATGGTTTGACCGTTGTCGCATTGATAGGTTTTTTGTTCTATAGCAATTGGCGTCTAACGCTTATTCTATTTGTTGTCTTGCCACCAATACTATGGCTGGTACGCATTGCATCAAAGCGCTATCTTAAGCTCTCAAAAGGTATCCAAGAGACGATGGGTAATGTCAGTCACATTACCAATGAGGTCATCGGCGGCTATCAAGTGGTCAAAAACTATGGTGGTCAATCATACGAGTCAGCACGCTTTGACAAAACATCTAAGAAAAACCTACGCCAAGGTATGAAGGTGGTTGTTACCAATAGTATTAATACGCCAGCCGTACAGCTGTTGATGGCGATTGCGATGGCCGTTGTCGTCTGGCTTGCGTTGCGACCTGCAGTAATAGATGATATTTCAGCAGGTGAGTTCATCTCTTACATTGCAGCAGCAGGTTTATTGAGTAAGCCAGTACGTTCGCTCACTGATATTAATCAGAAGCTGCAGAAAGGTCTGGCTGCTGGTGAGTCGATTTTTGCACTACTTGATGAGCCAGAAGAAGAAGACACAGGCACAATCAGTAAAGCGCTATCAGGGCAAATATCGTTAGACAATATCAGCTTGGTATATCCAGATTCGACGGTGGCTCTACGTGACTTTACCTTGAATATTAAAGCAGGCGAGACAGTTGCATTAGTCGGGCGAAGTGGCGCGGGCAAGTCCTCACTAGTCAATTTATTAACACGTACTCTAGAGACTTCCTCAGGGCAAATCACATTGGATGGTATGCCAATTGAAGATATTAAGTTAGAGAGTTTGCGTGCCCAGATTGCAATGGTGAACCAACAAGTAGTATTGTTTAATACCACCGTATTTAATAATATTGCTTACGGTAGCCTAGCTGACAAGACTCAAGCTGAGGTTGAACAAGCCGCAAAAGATGCCTTCGCTCATGACTTTATTATGAAAATGCCAAACGGCTATCAAAGCGAAATTGGTGCTGAAGGGTTGCAACTATCTGGTGGTCAGCGTCAGCGTTTATCTATTGCTCGCGCATTACTAAAGGATGCACCGATTCTAATTTTAGACGAAGCCACCAGCGCGCTGGATAATGAGTCTGAGTATTATATCCAGCAAGCGCTAGATAATGTGATGAAAGACCGTACTACATTGGTCATTGCCCATCGATTGACGACTATTGAATCAGCGGATCGTATTGCTGTGATGGATGGTGGTCAGATTGTTGAATTAGGAACGCACAATGAGCTAATGCAACTGCAAGGTCACTATGCGCAAATGTATGCTCGAGACTTCGAGTAGCCAGTTTAGAAGCTTTTAGCCAATTTTCACGCAGCCATGAACCAATAAGATAAGCGATATTGATTAATGAGTATTGAGACGACAGTCACCCGCGCATGGCAACGTCAAGCTGTTTGGTTGTGGTTGTTGCTGCCTGTCAGTTGGTTATACGGTTTCATCACCTTCTTGCGTCGTCAAGCTTATAAGGCCGGCCTGTTATCAAGCTATCGAGCACCTATTCCAGTTATGGTCATTGGTAATATCAGTGTGGGCGGTAGTGGTAAGACGCCGCTGATTATTGCTCTGGTCAGCTACTTACAAAAAAAAGGCGTAAAAGTAGGGGTAATCAGTCGCGGATATGGCGGTGATACGAGTCAAATGCCTGCATTGGTTAGTGCTACCAGCTTACCTCATGTAGTCGGAGACGAGCCGTGTTTGATTGCTCATATGACAGGCGCTACTATGGCAGTGTGTCCCAATCGCCAACAAGCGATTGCTACTCTGTTAAAGGCAAAGCCTGATTTACAATTGATTATTGCAGATGATGGTTTGCAGCACTATGCACTACAGCGTGATATCGAATGGATTGTGGTAGATGCCACCCGTGGGTTTGGCAATGAGCAGCTATTACCAACGGGTTTTTTGCGTGAGCCAATGTCACGATTAGAGGGTGCCAATGTTATTTATCATGAAAAACCAAGTACAGATTTAACTCGGACTTCTAGAAGTTGTAATAAGATACAGTCTACTGATCGTTTGATCATGCATTTGCAACCAGCTGAGTTACAGCGCCTATGGAATCCTACATCTAGCGCAGCTCAACTTAATAGTGTGAAGCCTACTAATAACAGCCGCGTCCATGCTGTTAGTGGTATCGGCTATCCGCAGCGGTTTTTTGATACCTTAGAATCTATTGGCTTTGAGGTCATAGGGCACCCTTACCCTGACCATTATAATTTTAGTTTAGCTGAGCTTTTACAATATGGTGATTATCCTATCATCGTAACCAGTAAAGATGCGGTAAAAATCAGCGCATTATTGGCGGACTATACAGCGACACAAGCACTCAGTGGTGAGTATGTAGAACTTGTCAGTAGACTATGGGTGTTGCCAGTGACGGCTGTATTATCAGAGAGTAGTTATCATAATCTAGATGCGCAGCTAAAAGCACTAGGGGTTCGTATCAACCATGATATGAACATATCAACCTCATTATAAATATCAGCTAATATTTTAAATCGCCGTACCACTTTTATAGGAATACGCCATGTCGTTCGCCACCACACCTGCCAAAACCCATATCGTGATTCCTGCACGTTTTAAGAGTACGCGTTTACCTGGTAAGCCATTGCTAACTATTCATGGTAAGCCGATGATAATTTGGGTAGCAGAAAAAGCGCAGACAGCAAGTTTTGCTGATGACATGTGTATAGCGACTGATGACGAGCAAATTGCAAAAGTTTGTATCGATGCAGGTTTTGATGTGGTTATGACCAGTAGTGATCATGCTTCAGGGACGGATCGTTTGGCAGAGGTAGCAGCTATCAAAGGTTGGGCTGAGCATGATATTGTGGTGAATATGCAAGGCGATGAACCCCTTGTACCGCCGTTGCTTTTGGAGCAAGTACAGGTGCTTTTGGTAGCGGATGAGGATAGCGTGATGGCCACACTCTGTGAGCCTATCGATGACTATGATACATTCCAAAAATCATCGGTAGTAAAAGTGGTCAGCCAATTTGCTAATAACTTACAGCGTGCGCTCTATTTTAGCCGCGCACCGATTCCTTGTGATCGTGACGTTGTATTGGCTGATAATAATCAGATGCAACCACCAAAGAATGCCTATCGCCATTTGGGTTTATACGCTTATCGTGTCAGTCTATTACAGCAATTCGTAAACTGGCCACAAACGCCACTTGAGATACTCGAAAGCTTAGAGCAGTTACGTGTTTTAGAAAATGGTCAGCATATCGCTATCGCAGAAGCTGCCTGTCAATTACCAGCGGGTGTCGATACACAAGAAGATTTAAACCGTCTAAACGCGATGAGCTTAGATAACTTTCAGAACCCTATTAAGTAATAGTCTGAGCAAAGTTGCGTACGATTTTAAGCTTCCTACGACGCTAAAGTAGTGTTGTCGTGGCTATACCTGAAATATCTAATCAATGTGATAGAGCCATAACCATGAATAATTTGACAGGAAATATGGACGCACTAGATAACACAGACCGTATGTATTTTGCGCCACTATTGCCATGGCAAAAAGTACTATGGTTACAGTTGACCGAGCGCGTACTTAAGCAGCAGTCTTTGCCGCATGCATTACTCGCTGCTGGTATGCAAGGTATGGGCAAACGCGCCTTTGTATGGCGATTGGTCGCTTGGCTATTATGCCGTGAGCGTGGTACACACCCACTAGGTGCTTGCGAAGTATGTGAGAGTTGTCAGTGGCTCAAGTCGGGAACTCATCCGAGCTTGCAAGTATTACCACTCGTTAGTATGCCTATCAGTGCCGAAAGCGATACGCTTCAAGAAAAATTAAGTAGTACAAAAGATAAAAAAGGCGCTAAAGCTACTAGCAATAGTGCTCTTAAGATCAAAGTAGATGATATTCGTGCTTTGCAGCCTTTTATTTATCAAGGCGGACAGGGAATGCGTATCTGTGTATTAGATCACGCTGAAAAAATGACGGTGGCCGCTGCCAATGCGCTGCTTAAAACATTGGAAGAACCGCAAGCGCAGGTACATCTGTTTTTGATTAGTGATACGCCTGCTCAGCTATTGCCAACGATTAAGAGTCGTGTGCAACAGTTAGCACTACAGACGATTGAGCCAACTGTTGCTGTCGATTATGTGACGCAGGCGCTAGGTCATACGATTAACCGCGAAGCCGTTGGTACCGCAGCGATTGAACAGTTGATACAACTGGCCAATGGTGCGCCGTTAGCTGCTATAGCCTTAGCGCAAGCACCATGGTATAGCAAACGCAGCCTATGGCTGACCACGTGGCAGGCATTACGTAGTGGTAAACGTAGTGGTGTGGCGGCAAGTGATTATTGGCAAGGTCAGCTCAATATTAAAGAGTTTATACAGTTATCTGAGCTGATGCTCCTTGATATACGCCGTGTCTGTTTAGGCCTGAGTGAACTACAAAAGGATGTCAATCTATCAACGATATTGGCTACTTATCAGCCTACTGATAGCGGGTTAGAGGCATTTGCCAACAGCGTGCAGCAAACCAAAATCGCACTGCAACAAAATGTGCAAGAAAAATTTGCCTATGATAAGCTAATGCAAGAGTTGGCAAGCTTATAGAGCCATGCTTGAGCATTTAATTTGTGTTCGAAAATTTGCAATTGTTCTTAACTATATATTATCGATCATTTATATACACATATTAAACCCAGTTGATAAAGGAAGCTGACTATGGCAATGCCAGGACGTGGCGGGATTTTAACCTGTCATTATGAAAGTATCGAAATGTTATATGCCAGCTATTTATCTTTTGTCAGTAATGGTGCTTTGTTTGTACCGTCTGATAAATCTCAGCAACTGGGTGATGAAGTGTTTATTGCTATCACGCTACCCAACTCTAGTGAACGCTTACCAATGAATGGTAAGGTTGTTTGGATTAACTCTAAGAGTCAAGGCAGTCGACCTGCAGGGTTTGCTGTGCAAATTGGTAGTGACGTCTCTGGCCAAAGAATCAAGAATGAAGTTGAGCGCCTACTAGCGGGAAAAATCGATAGCTTGCAATCGACTTATACTATGTAGTATCTATTAATAACTAGGTAATATCTAGAAACCACACCTATATCTTTGATGAGTTTGGTTGTGGTTTTGAGCTTATTAATATAAAAAAAGCAGCCTTACTAATTAATAAGGCTGCTTTTTTAGATCAATTTTCTTTATATTTTTATAGTAGTAGGTGCTAGTCGCTTAATAACGAGGCGGCACATACATATCATCGGGAATAGGTTCGCGGTAATATTCATCATCGCGTTTGCGATTGGGCAACTCAATTTCGTCACGAGGCACTTCTTTGTAAGGGATTTGGTCGAGCAAATGGGCAATACAGTTCAGCCTAGCGCGTTTTTTATTATTGCCTTCGACAACCCACCAGGGTGCTTCAGGAATATGAGTGCGCTCAAACATGGTTTCTTTTGCTTTGGTGTAATCTTCCCAGCGTCGGCGCGACTGTAGGTCCATTGGTGAGAGTTTCCACTGCTTAAGCGGATCATATATTCGGCTCATAAATCGAGCATGTTGCTCATCATCAGTGATAGAAAACCAGTATTTTACTAAGCGAATGCCTGAGCGTACGAGCATACGCTCAAATTCTGGTACTGATTGAAAAAATTCTTCATATTGCGCGTCAGTACAAAACCCCATGACACGCTCAACGCCTCCGCGGTTGTACCAACTACGGTCAAACAGTACGATTTCGCCTGCTGCAGGCAAGTGGGCCACGTAACGTTGGAAGTACCACTGCGTTTGCTCGCGTTCAGTGGGAGCCGGCAGGGCAGCTACCCTGCAAACGCGTGGGTTTAATCGTTGGGTAATGCGTTTAATGGCGCCACCTTTACCAGCTGAATCCCGCCCTTCAAAAATAACGACGATACGCTCACCGCGATCAACGACCCAATCTTGTAGTTTTATCAGTTCTCGCTGTAGTCGTACCAACTCTTGAAAGTAGGTGCGTCGATCCAGTTTTTCTTGCTCGCTCATCTCACGTCCGTTAAAACGAAAGTCACGTGCATAATCATCTATTTCATTTTCTAGTTCTTCATCATATGTATCGATTAAGTCTTGGTGCATTTTTCGACGTAAATCATCATCAAGAATGTCTTTTTCGATGCGTTCAGTAAGAATGGCTTGTTCTTGATGGTACCGATCTAAATCTTCCTCAGTCGTTAGAGATTGAAAATCAGCGGTTGTAAGCGGTTCTGTCAATACCAGTTTTTCAGAGCCAAAAATGACTTGCCTCATTTTTTTTAATAAAATTTTTGTCTTACCCATAAATATTACCTTTGTTTTGCGTATCGGCTTTTTTAAGAGGCTACTATCTAGGTCGTTTCTATCATAGCAAAGTACAGACAATAAAAAATGCCCTTTAAATAAATTAAAGGGCATTTTTTTATTGATAGATATGTACTGATTAAAATAATAAGTCAGCGTATCTTTTCCACTTAAAAGTGACCAAGCTTATTTTTCTAGGATACAAGTCACGCCTTGACCACCTGCTGCACAGATAGAAATAAGTGCACGGCCCGAACCTTTTTGATCCAATAATTTAGCAGCAGTGGCTAGAATACGACCACCAGTTGCTGCAAATGGATGACCTGCCGCTAGTGATGAACCGTTTACGTTTAATTTGCTACGATCGATAGAACCTAGCGGGGCATCTAAGCCTAAGCGCTCTTCACAGAATTTCTCATCTTCCCAAGCAGCTAAGGTTGATAGTACTTGTGAAGCAAAGGCTTCATGAATCTCATAAAAGTCAAAGTCTTGTAGAGTCAGACTAGCACGCTCAAGCATACGTGGTACCGCATAAGCTGGTGCCATTAGTAAGCCTTCTGTAGTACCAGATTTACCGATGAAGTCTACTGCTGCGGTTTCTTGATGGACGATATAAGCAAGTGGTTTTAGCCCGTGCTCTTTTGCCCACTCATCAGTACCTAGTAGTACACAAGAAGCACCGTCAGTAAGCGGCGTAGAGTTGGCAGCTGTCATCGTTGGGTTGGCATTTTTTCTGCCAAATACTGGCTTTAATTTACCCAGCTTTTCTAATGTAGTATCTGGACGCAAGTTGTTATCACGAGTTAGGCCTTTGTATGGCGTGATCAAGTCGTCAAAGAAACCTTCGTCATAAGCGCGTGCTAGGTTTTGATGGCTGTTAAATGCAAGCTCATCCTGCGCTTCACGGCTGATATTCCACTCAAGCGTGGTAATCGCTTGATGATCGCCCATTGATAGGCCAGTACGTGGCTCACCGTTTTGTGGTGAGTCGATTAAGTCTTTTGGATTGAGACCCATTAGTGCTTTTAGACGTTGTTTGTTGTCTTTTGCTGCACCAAGTTTGATCAGTACTTTACGCAAGCCATCGCCGACAGCGATAGGAGCGTCAGAAGTAGTATCTACACCGCCAGTGATTGCCGAATCGATCAGACCAAGTGCAATCTTGTTAGCAGAAGCAAATGTCGCTTGTAAGCCAGTACCGCAAGCTTGTGAAATATCATAAGTTGGCGTATGTGGGTTTAGCGCGGTATTCAATGTCGCTTCACGAGTAAGGTTGATATCACGGCTAAGTTTCATAACTGCGCCAGATACCACTTCACCTACGGTTTCGCCTTGCAGGTTATAACGCTCAATCAAACCGTCCAACGCAGCTGTTAGCATGTCTGTGTTGCTAACATCAGCGTATGTTCCATTTGAGCGTGCGAATGGAATACGGTTACCACCTAAAATAGCAACACGATTCAGATTCGAAGCTGGTTTGGTTTCGCTGGCTTTTTTAGCTGGAGCAGGTTTTTTGGCAGCAGTGGTTTCTACTTTTTCATCGACCGCTTTTTTGCTAGTAGTTTCTTTAGCACTGGTGTCTTTAGCGCTATTGTCTTTAGTCGAGGTATTTTTTGCAGCAGTTTCTTTTTTTGCTGTATCTGATTTTGTATCTGTTGCTTTAACAACTGTACTTTCAACAACAGGGCTATCTGGATGATTGTTTTTATTACTCATAATATTATCCTTAAAAAGTATGGGTAGAAGTAAAAAGTGATAGGTAACAATAAAAAATAGTTAAGTTATTTTATACAAGCAAATATTATCATTTATTACGCAATACAGCTGTTTATCATAAGGCGTTTTTATTCACTTAATGTATCTCTTTAGCAAACTATGTGACGCTTGTATGAGGTCGGTAGTAGATTCATGACCATGACGCATCGCTCTAATAGACTGGCTAGTAAGAAATATTAGCATTGCATAACAGTACGTTTGATAATATATTGTTATCAATAATTAAGTATGCCATAACCTATAGGTCAGATTTTAACATGTTATAGTGGCGCTTAACGCTGCTAAAAACGACTGGCTTGTATACTGACTTGTTTACAGAATGTTGTAGACATTATCTGTTTTTGGACTTGTTTATAAGGGAAGTGTATAGTTAGGCTAGTTTTGAGGCGATTTACTAAATTTAAATAATTACGATGTCAATGTCTCTATATAATAGATTCATTGCATTTTTTATTATTATACGAATCATTAATTATAAGGATTATATTATGTCAGACCGTTATGGTGATTTTGTTCAATCTTCTATTGGCAAAAAAGTAGCAAAAAACTTAGGTTTGCCGATGCCAACGACGCTTGATCGTTTCGAAAGCGGTGAGCGTTTGGTGCGTGGTAGTGTATTGGTTGGCCGTGCTACTGGTGATGACAAGAGTGTCAGTGAGTCTGTTGCCCGTATCCTGTCAGACGTCCATGCCGAAGTATATGTAAACAGCAGTGATGACATCAAAGACGCACTTGCTGATGCAGGCGTAGAGGCAAAAGCCAACACGGGCGGCGATGATCAATTCAAAGTACTGCTTTTTGATGCCAGCAATATCAGTAATGCTGAACAGCTAAAAGAACTTTATGAGTTTTTCCATACAGTTGCACGCCGCGTAGAAAAATCAGGCCGTGTGGTTGTGGTTGGTCGTACGCCAGAGAACATCACTGATATTGAATCTGCAATGGCTCAACGTTCGCTTGAAGGTTTTGTGAAGTCAGTGGGTAAAGAGTTTAAACGTGGTATCACAGCGCAGCTGATTTATGTTGAAGAAGGCGCAGAGCAAAACCTAGATTCAACCTTACGCTTTTTTACCTCAGCTCGTTCAGCTTATGTATCAGGACAAGTAGTACGTGTCAGTAAAGGCAGCTCAGTCGATGTTGACTGGAACCAACCTTTGGGCGGCAAAACTATGCTAGTGACTGGCGCAAGTCGCGGTATTGGCGAAGCTATCGCTCGTGTATTGGCTCGTGAAGGGGCGCATGTTATATGTCTAGATGTACCGCAGCAGCAAGCTGACCTACAAAAAGTTGCTAGCGAAATCAGTGGTTCTGCTTTGACAGTAGATATCACTAGTGAAGACGCTGGCGCAGAAATCGCTGACGCTGCTCAAAAACGTGGTGGTTTAGATTCAATCATCCATAATGCTGGCGTGACTCGTGATAAGACATTAGCTAAGATGGATGAGAAAAAATGGAATATGGTCATCGATATCAATTTAGGCAGTATCGCTAGATTGAATCGCTACTTGTTAGACAATGATGTGTTGAAAGAAAACGCACGTATCGTATGTGTGTCGTCAATTTCAGGTATCGCGGGCAACATGGGTCAGACCAACTATGCCACTTCTAAAGCCGGTGTGATTGGTTTGGTTAACGCAACTGCCAAGCAATTAGAAGACAATGCTAAAGGCATGACGATCAATACAGTCGCTCCTGGTTTCATCGAAACCCAAATGACAGAAGCTATTCCATTTGCTATTCGTGAAGCTGGTCGCCGCATGAACTCAATGAGCCAAGGCGGCTTGCCAGTAGATGTGGCTGAGACTATCGCATGGTTCGCGTCACCTGCGTCTGGCGGTCTAAATGGCAACACGGTTCGCGTCTGTGGTCAAAGCTTACTTGGTGCATAATGTTGATTAATTGACAGGTATATGTGAGAAATAAGGTACAGATAGAGAGAGAGTAGTTGTATCATATGAGCTATTATTTCTCGTTTGTATCACATATGCTTACGAAATAATCTCTGATAAAGTGTAATAAAGCTGCCCAAGGGTGGCTTTTTTATGATAAAAACACAAGAACCAATAGCCAAACTATTTTTTGCTATTAAAGATACTCATGAGGTTGATTAAATTTAATGCTTATTAGATGATTTAATAGTAGGCTTTAGTCAATGACTGCAGATTATTTTTATATACGTTAAAGAACTTGTTCAAGCCACACTTAGGATGTACTTATGTCAGACAAACATTATGATGCGTTGCCAAAAGCGCACACTACTTACGCCAATATTGTCAAAAGCTTATTGCCTATCGGTAATGGTGGCAAGGTCAGTAGAGACCAGTTGCCACAATCTACTTACTATGTAGATGACTTGCATATCGATCAAGAAAACCTAGATGACTATCGCAAAATTTGCGGTTTTGCTGATGATGGTAAAGTCCCAGCAACTTACTTTTCAGTATTGTCACAGACGCTGCAAATGAACATGATGGTCAAAGAGCCATTCCCATTTGCCATGTTGGGTCTTGTCCATGTCGATAATAGCGTCACCCAGTATCGCCCGATTGGGGAGCGTGAAACGGTAGCAATGTCGGTCACTTTTGATAATCTACGCGATCATGCCCAAGGTCAGCAGTTTGACTTCGTGACTATCGTAAAGTCAGAAGAGGAAGTCATCTGGGAAGGCACGTCGACTTATTTATCACGTAGCAAAAAACCTAGTAGTAAAGATAAGAAGAGCGCGCCGCGTCCGGTCATGGTCAAGCCTGAAGTAAACGAAGCAGGTGTTCATAGCATTTTTGAAGTGCCGGAAGATATCGGTCGTCGTTATGCCTTTGTCTCAGGCGATTTTAACTTAATTCATTTGCATCCACTATCAGCACGTGCATTTGGTTTCCCTAAAGCGATTGCGCACGGTATGTGGTCAAAAGCTAAGTGCCTTGCTCTAATGGGTGATTTGCCTGATGCTTACACAATCGACGTCTCATTTAAGCTGCCTATCTTTTTGCCAGCTGAAGTAGAGTTGATTGCTGAGCCAGTAGCCCAGCTCAAAAACGTAGATGATACTTGTGAGTTTGGATTATATAGCTCTAAAAACAATAAACCGCATTTGGCGGGTGTTGTAACCCTAAAGAGCGACAGCAAGTAGAGTAAGTATCATAAAGCTTCTATTTTAACAGCCATATTTAACGTACATATTTATTATTATGACTTCACAAAACATGCCTTCAGAAGAAAACGCGATAGACGTAGATCAAACAGATAGCTCGATAGCGACTGATACGGTCGCTGCTAACGATAGCGGCGCTAACATTCATATTAGTGCCGATAATGGCGTTGATTTGGCCGATATCTTTGAGCCTTATTTTCGTCCAGATGCAAACACTATCGTGTGCGGTGCATTAGATGATGAAAAAGTCGTGGCTTTAGCGAAAGCGGGCGTCGAGCTCGTCATCAACTTGCAGCCTGATGACGAGTTAAGCTTTGATGAGGCATCAGCAGTTGAGCAAGCAGGTATGCACTACGAACAGCTGCCTATCAGCGGTGCTAAAGAGCTAAAGCAGCTTAAAATATTGGCGTTTGATAATGTATTACGCCAGCACCATGGCAAAAAAGTTGCTATGCACTGTGGGTCGGGTAATAGAGTAGGAGCTGCAATAGCGCTGCGGGCAGGATGGTTGCGTGGACGTAAGATGGATACAGCGATGGAACGTGGTCGCAGTCATGGTTTGACCAAGCTTGAACAAGAAGTTCATAATCGTTTGCTAGTACCGCGTTAACTAGATTTGTGGCTTTAAATGTTAGTACTGTCTTAGACGTTAGCAAACTCTAAAAATAACATCGAAATAAATAATCAAAAAGGCGACCAATAGGTGGCCTTTTTTATTGGCTCACAATTCATTTATACTGGTTCAAATATTTTATATAGTCAAAGAACTACTTGTGCAATCTGTAATCGGCTTGCTTGTATCCGTTTTAAACTTCTTTGACTATAGCTTACATATAGCTATCATCTTAAAAATACAATAATTCATATCACTGGAGCAAGGTAATAATGATGGATCATAATACAGAAAATTCTAATACATCTATAAACGTTGACTTACAAAAAAGTTTACAGCAATTACTGACAAGGTTGCAGCTTGATAATGCACCTGCTGGCGGGGCTGTGGTCGTGTATCAAGCAGGTCAGTGTATTGCGCAAGCCAGTACAGGTATGGCGCGTCCTGATATGCCGTGGCAGCCCGATACGTTGGCCATTAATTTCTCTACCGGTAAAGGGGTATTGGCAACGTTGGTTCATGTACTGGTTTCGCAGCAGCTGCTTGAATATGACAAACCTATTGCCTATTACTGGCCAGAATTTGCTGCAAGCGGCAAAGACCAAATTACGTTGCGACAAGTCATGTCACATCAGGCCGATTTGTTTTCGATTCAAAGTATCGATGTCGATAGTGAGACAGTACTCGATTGGGATACGATGCTGCGCCACATTGCAGCGATGCCCATTACCTCTCCCGAAGATGCGCCCAAATATGACAGCGCTTATAGTGCACTAGTCTACGGTTGGGTATTGGGCGGCGTAGTAGAGGCGGTCACGAATCTATCATTCGCTGAAGCACTGCGCCAGTATCTAACAGAGCCTCTGTGCATTGCCGACAGCTGCTATTTTGGTGTGCCGGATATTAAAGTAGATCAGGTGGCAAAATTGGCCAAAGATTTTGAAGAAACAGAGGATACGAGCTCCCAATTAAAATCGAGACGTCAAAAACCAACCTTAAAAGTAGACTCTCAAGAGACTTTACGTACTTACGCAAGCTTACCTAGTTATCATTGCTGGCAGCAGAAAATGATAAACGACAAGCGTGCAGCTGAGACGCAAAGTAGCCTTGATGACAGCCTTGATGAAAAGCTAGATAGCTCTGATACTAATAACGCACAGCCTATCTTAAATACTGCGCGTATTA
This sequence comes from Psychrobacter proteolyticus, assembly GCF_039762275.1. Lineage (GTDB taxonomy): Bacteria > Pseudomonadota > Gammaproteobacteria > Pseudomonadales > Moraxellaceae > Psychrobacter > Psychrobacter proteolyticus_C. The sequence goes on from NZ_JBDLOB010000001.1 coordinate 402,757, forward strand.
ATAGCTTATATTTCAATACCAGTCAGCTCAATCTAAAAAACTATAAGGCGGCGCTGATACCTGCTGGCAAACATGCCCTTGATTATCATAAGCGTCAAACATTACAGGCGGTCATTCCAGCGGCAAATGGTGTCGCTTCCGCTAAAGCACTGGCAACGATTTATGCAATGCTCGCTAATGGCGGTGTATGGCGAGGGAAAACGCTGATTGATAGTGCTACTTTTGAGCAGTTATCTACTCCGCAGGTTGAGGGTTTAGATGCGGTTATGCCAGCGGCTATGAAATGGCGATTGGGCTACCATAGATTATTCAGCTTATATGCTAACAACGATGATATGGATAAGAGAATGAGTCCTGCATTATCAGGATTTGGGCATATGGGATATAACGGTTCGGTTGCTTGGTGCGACCCTGAGCGCCAATTGTCATTTGCTTTTATTCACAATTTTGATACCACCATGCTCAATGACGTTCGTCAGTTTGCACTGACAGAAGCCGTCTTGAGCTGGGTAGAAGAGATGCTTTAATTATGCTAGTTTTAATCGCGAATTGATTCTGTTTCAAATATAAGCAGCATTAATTTTAATGCTGCTTGTTTGGTGTCATTTTAAGCAATCTTGATGCGCTAAGACCATGGATAAAGATAGAAGTCAAAATGACAATCGAACAGACAATCCACAATTTGAGCGCATCTTCATCTGCGAAGAAACCTTGATTGAGCGCATAGGACAGATAATACAAAGTACCGATACCACGAATACCCAAAGCCGATATTGCGTATTTCTCGGTATGTGGTAAGTTCAATCCTGATAAGGCAATAAATCCACCAATTGGACGTATAAGTAGTAAGAAGGTAAAGCTGACGATATAGACACGCCATGTCAACTCGACACCTGCTTGCAACCCTTGACCGAGGAACATACCAAAGATAACCAGCACCAATGACATTAGTAAGCCTTCTGATTGCTCAGCGAAATCATGCAGTTTTTGATGATAGGTATGCTCACACTCCGAGCGACGAAACGCAAATGCGGCCACAAATACAGCGATAAAGCCATAACTGTGTACATACTCTGCAAGTCCATAGGCTAGGAGCGTCAACGCAATAACCACATAGCCTTGCGAGATGGTAGTCTCACGTGTATGTTTAGAAAACACGACTTTGGCCAATATTTTACCAACCAATACACCTACCACTACACCTGCGCCAATCTTCCACAAAACATCATGAGTAAACCACGACCATAGCATCTCGTAAGTAAAGGCTTTGCCTTCACTGAATGCTTCCGCAATTTTAATCGCTAGGTACACAAACGGAAAAGCCAAACCGTCGTTTAACCCGGCCTCTGACGTTAAGGTAAAACGCGGTGTGTCTTCTCCTCCTGTATTGGGAGGTCCCACCTGAATGCTCGAAGCCAACACTGGATCAGTAGGTGCTAACACTGCACCTAATAAAATAGCTGCACCAAGGCTCAAACCAAACGCGTAATACCCCAAGACTGCCATCGCAAAAATACCAATAGGCATGGTAATGAGTAGCAGTCTTACTGTTGGTCGCCACAAGCGCCAAGACAACTCTGTGTCGATTTTAATACCAGCACCAACCAATGAGACCAGTACAACAATCTCAGTCAGTTTTTCGATGAGTAAACCGTTATCAAGTGGGTCTAAAAAGGATAAAGACGTCCACCAGTAGCCCATCATCAGACCGAAGCTGACTTGGAGCATCGGTAATGAGATGGAGGTGCGCTTAAAAATAACAGGAAACAATGCCCCGAGTAAAAAGGCAATCCCGCAGATTAATAAGAATAAGTTATATTTTTCAATCATAAGGTTTACGCACGTCGTTATGTTTTAATGGTCGATTTTATGAGGGTAATTCTAGATATTGATGACAATTCACAGCAATAGTTGATAGTCAGTCACTGATACTCTTTATCATGACGTCAAAATAAAATAATTACCGCAAAAAATAGTTATCAAAACGACAGCTACGTTGTTTTTTGGTGAAAAAAAGCCTGCATTACGCAGGCTTAATATTTTTATTAGTATGTCTGGAGCATTAATAGTTTACAGACTAGCGCTCGACTTGGCTCACGTCACGTACGGCACCAGTATCAGCACTGGTAGTCATAGCAGCATAAGCACGTAATGCTGGCGAGACATGACGGTCACGGTTGACAGGCTTCCATGCATCACGACCACGCGCTTCCATAGCTTCTCGGCGAGCGGCTAAGTCTGCATCACTCACTTTCATGTTGATGGTACGGTTTGGGATATCGATATGAATACTATCGCCTTCTTCAACCAAACCAATCGCCCCACCTTCAGCAGCTTCTGGGCTGGCATGACCAATTGATAGACCTGATGTACCACCAGAGAAACGACCATCGGTAAGTAGAGCACATTCTTTACCCAATCCTTTTGACTTCAGATAAGTCGTTGGGTACAGCATTTCTTGCATACCAGGGCCGCCTTTAGGGCCTTCGTAGCGAATGATGACCACATCGCCTGCAACGATTTGATCAGCCAATACCGCAGCAACCGCATCATCTTGTGATTCAAATAGACGCGCGCGACCAGTAAAGGTCAAGATGCTTTCGTCGACGCCTGCGGTTTTGACCACACAGCCGCGCTCGGCGATATTGCCATATAGTACGGCTAAGCCGCCATCTGTAGAGTAGGCGTGTTTGGCACTACGGATACAGCCTGACTCACGGTTGACGTCGAGGTTTGACCACTCTTTTGATTGTGAGAATGCTTCTGTGGTACGTACGCCACCAGGTGCTGCGAGGAAGCGTGCGCGAGCTTCATGATTGTCAGGGTTCATGATGTCCCACTTATCGATCGCCTCTTTCATCGTTGCGCTATGGATAGTTGGTACATCAGTTTTTAGTAACTCGGCGCGATCAAGCTCAGCAAGTAATGCAAAGACACCGCCAGCACGATGCACGTCTTCCATATGGTATTTCTGTGAGGCAGGGGCTACTTTTGCCAGACAAGGCACACCGCGACTCAAACGGTCAATATCAGCCATCTTAAAGTCGATTTCTGCTTCATTAGCCGCAGCAAGTAGATGCAAGATGGTATTGGTTGAGCCGCCCATGGCGATATCTAAGCTCATGGCATTTTCAAAAGCGGCTTTGGTAGCGATAGAGCGTGGCAGTACAGAGTCATCATCTTGCTCATAACGACGCTTAGCAAGCGACACAATGGTACGACCCGCTTCTAAGAATAGCTCGCGGCGCAATGAATGAGTAGCTAGCAGTGAGCCATTACCTGGTAAAGCTAAGCCTAAAGCTTCGGTCAAGCAGTTCATCGAGTTGGCTGTAAACATACCAGAGCACGAACCACAAGTAGGGCAGGCTGAAGCTTCGATAGCGGCGACGTCTTCATCACTGATGCTATCATCAGCCGCGTCCATCATCGCATCGACTAGGTCAAGTTTGCGAACAGCACTGCTGTCACTACTATCGGTATTGTGGCTCTTACCAACGGTACTGGCTAAGATTTTGCCCGCTTCCATTGGGCCACCTGAGATAAACACCACTGGAATGTTAAGGCGCATGGCGGCCATCAACATACCCGGAGTGATTTTGTCACAGTTAGAAATACACACTAGCGCATCTGCACAGTGGGCATTGACCATATACTCGACAGAATCAGCGATCAAATCACGACTTGGTAGCGAGTACAACATACCGCTATGGCCCATCGCAATACCATCATCAACCGCAATGGTATTGAACTCTTTTGCAACGCCGCCTGCTTGCTCAATCTCACGGGCGACCAGTTGTCCAAGGTCTTTTAGATGCACATGGCCGGGTACAAACTGGGTAAAAGAGTTAGCAATCGCAATGATTGGCTTGCCAAAGTCGCCGTCAGTCATGCCGGTTGCACGCCATAATGCGCGCGCGCCTGCCATATTACGACCGCCGGTAGAGGTTTTTGAGCGATAATCCATGTGATATTCCTTACAAATAGGCGGGGTTTTTAAAATGTGCACCCTCAGTTTTAATAGGGATAGTGTGCTTTTTATAGAGAGTGAGTACTAGTGAATAATACTAATTCGTTACCATACCATTAGATATGAATAATTAAAAACAATATGCTAATAACAGTGAATTAATAATAACGAATTAATAATCACAAGCGATGAGCGAAAAAACCGTTATTCAAAATAGCTACTCAATACGTTCTAATATGGCTTTGTCAAACCAAGGAAGATCAGCTTTGTCTGCTTCTAATTTCATAATGGCTGCAAGCGCATGAGTAGCCAGTAGCTGCTGATAATCACTACTAGCTTCAATTGTCAGCAATGATTCGGCAGGTAGTGCTTGCGTATTGGGGTTTAGCTCATCAACGCTAATTAATGTCTGCTTATTATTTTTATAAAGGACGTCTACACGACCAAAAAACTGCCAGTCTTTAAAAGCGGCAATAATGGCGTCGGCAGCATCCTTAGTATATACCTGCTGCGTCTCTTTACCCGTATTGGTCCAATGTAGTCGTACGGCCAATTGCAATGCCTCACTAAAGACTACCAACGAGCCAATAATTTTCACATGCCAAGGACTGGTCAGCAGTTCCTCATCAATGCCAATTAACCTAGCAGCTTCGTGAGCCGACATGGGTGTATTGAATTGAATCAGTAGCTTAGGAGTGAGCGGGTGCGTTTGTTTGATTGCATCATCCAAACTGTCATAGTGATACAAAAAAGGCAGAGGCAAATCTTGCGTGACAGTTTTCTTTATAATTTTACAATTATGTATCTGCCAGCTGATTGCTTTATCAGTCAATGCTTCTGCTAATATGATAGCGCTTGGATCGATAGTTTGAGTACCACTTCCACTCTCAATATCAGAGTATTCTTCCTGATTATCAAGGGTTGCAGCAGTATTATCCATATCTGGTTGAGTTGGCAAAGTAGGCAAATCCATAAGCATAGCGTTATTAAAATAGAGGGTTAATATAACATTTTAAAGGCATGACTCGCCAATAAATTAGTGAGCTAGCATGGTTGGAATATGGCTTGATATTTTTCAAATTCGATTGTCATACTGACTTGTACTAAAGTCATATTTCGTCCACTATATGACAGACGCTTTTATCTATTTTTGATAGCTATTAATCTATTAATTAACTAATAATAAAACCTTTAAAGGAAGAAGTAATGACTGAATTGAATCAACAGACTACTTATGACGACAATAATATCTTTGCCAAAATGCTAGATGGTGATATTCCGTATCATAAAGTGTATGAAGATGATAAAACGCTCGCCTTTATGGATATCATGCCGCAAGCAGAAGGCCATGTATTGGTGATACCGAAGCAAAAGGCTGTGGACTTGGCCGATCTTGAGCCAGAGTATGCTGCTGCAGTATTGATGACCTCTAAAAAGGTCATGCAAGCCCAACGTCAAGTGTTTGAGCGTGAAGGCATTATTCAAATGCAGTTAAACGGCGCACAAGCTGGTCAGACCGTGTTTCATTATCATGTGCATCTCATTCCATCAAGTATCCATGAATTGGGTCGTCATGCAGTGACCCAAGCCGATAATAGTGATTTGGCAGATATTGCGCAGAAGTTGGCGGCAGTGATTGATGCATAGTTAGGAAACAGAGTGCTTCTGTTTAGGTACAAAAAATATTGGTATTTACGAATTAGCGAGCATTTATAGGTTATAAATCACTAAAAAAATATATATACAATCAAAAGGCAGCTAGCAAGCTGCCTTTTTTATTTTCTTGGTAATAGTCATGTAACATTCGTTAAAGTCATGTTACGAGTTGAACGCTTGTCTAGGGTTTTGGAAAAGAGTGTGATAATTATTATAACCATTCACACATACTTTCTAATCTTTGCCTTAATTAAAAATTTCCATAAAAAGGCATTGTTAACTTTTGAGGATATTATCTTTCATGAGTAAATTACCTCGTTCGACTATTTTATTACCAGTCTTTGTACCTGCAGCAATTATTATGCTGCTATTGGTCATTGGTACCGCGATCAATCCTGAAGCAGCGGGTGCTCTGTTTAGTGATGTGCTTAGTTTTACGACTGAGACATTCGGCTGGTTTTATATGCTGGCAGTGGCACTGTTTTTAATGTTCATTATTGTACTAGCGTTTTCGTCTTATGGCAGTATCAAGCTGGGCCCTGATCATGCTGAGGCGGAGTACGGATTCCTTGAATGGTTTGCCATGCTGTTTTCGGCAGGTTACGGGATTGCGCTACTGTTTTATGGGGTAGCGGAACCAGTGATGCACTTTTCAAGTCCGCCAATGTCGGATCCGCAAACTATCGCCGCGGCAAAAGAAGCGATGCAAATTGCGTATTTTCATTGGGGTTTTCATATTTGGGCGATTTATGGTGTCGTTGGTTTATCACTAGCTTATTTTGCGTTTCGTCATGGTCTACCACTATCAATACGCTCGACGCTGTACCCGATTATTGGTGAAAGGATTCATGGCCCTATCGGTCATACAGTCGATGTGTTTGCGATATTAGGTACGATGTTCGGTATTGCTACCAGTCTTGGCTTATCAGTGTCGCAAATCAATGCGGGACTCAATTATCTATTGCCAGATATCATACCAGTGAATACGACCGTACAGGTGATTGCCATTGCCTTGGTGACCGCCGCGGCATTGGTATCGGTATTGGCAGGTATGGATAAGGGTGTAAAACGCTTATCTATTTTAAATATGCTATTGGCAACTGCGTTAATGCTGTTCGTATTTGTCGTCGGTCCGACTATTTTTATCTTGAATGCCTTTATGGAAAATACGGGTAGCTATCTGGGTAATATCGTTGAACGTACCTTTAGCTTGCAGGCATACGAGAATAGCAATTGGATCGGCAGCTGGACTTTATTTATTTTTGCATGGACGATTGCATGGGCACCTTTTGTAGGTCTGTTTATCGCTAAGATTAGCCGTGGTCGTACTATTCGTGAGTTCGTATTGGGTGTGATGCTAGTACCGACCTTCTTTACGTTCTTCTGGTTTTCGGTGTTTGGTGATACCGCGCTACATATGATTATGGTCGATGGTTATACCTCATTAATAAGTGAAGTACAAAACAACCAAGCGATTGCTTTGTTTAAACTGTTAGAGAATCTACCGTTTACTGAATTTGTGTCGTCGTTGACCATTTTATTGATTATTACCTTTTTTGTGACGTCATCAGATTCTGGCTCATTGGTAATCGACTCGCTAGCGGCAGGTGGTCGCAGTGATACGCCATGGTGGCAGCGTAGCTTTTGGGTAGTGACTGAAGGTGCTGTCGCAGCAGTATTACTACTTGCAGGTGGTTTAGAAGCCCTACAAACAGCGGCTATCGTTAGTGCGTTACCATTTGCGATTATTATTCTGATCTCTATGTTTGGTATGTGGCGTGCGCTGCGTATCGAAGGACATCGTAATCAAAGCCTTGGTAATGACAACAGACTGCCGCCGCATTTACTCAAACCGTCTGCATGGCGCGAGCGTATTGATTATATGACCGATAAGCCAACGCGTGACAAGGTCTTAAGTTATATCAAAGAAGTGGTTATGCCTTCGATGATGGAGGTGTCGTCTAAATTTGCAGAAACAGGTTGGACGACTGAGGTCAACTATGACGCGGTCAATAACCGAGCCGTATTAGAGCTACAGCGTGGTGACGATGTCGAGTTTTGGTATGAAGTTCGCTTATCTGAACATGATGCGCCTGATTATTATACTGAAGACAGTGCAGATACCTTGCCACAAGAGCACCATCATCGCGCTGAGGTGTATCTACGCCGTGGTGGTCAGACCTATGACTTATACGGCTACAAATCTGAATCAGTGATTAATGACATTATTGATCAGTTTGAGAAGTATTTACATTTCCTCAATGTATCGCCTGATAGCCTACCGTGGCGCATGCAAGAGCATGATGATGACATTACGCTAGAGCAGGGCAGTGTGCTTGATAAATAATGTATGGGATGTATTAAAAACGAGTAATGCTTATGCAAGTTATTCACGTGAATAGCTTGCATTATGTGCACGAATCCTTAGAATAACGGCTTGTTTTCCTTACAAATCAAGCCGTTTTTTATGTCTATTGATTCTCCCATTTTACCTTCGTCCTCGACTTTGTCTGATCATCCGCTATTACAGCCACTAAATATCGGTGGCCTGACGATTGAAAACCGTTTGATGGTCGCACCGATGGCAGGCGTGACAGACAATCCCTTTCGCCGATTATGCAAATCATTTGGCGCAGGTCATGCGGTCAGCGAGATGATCATCGCTGATACCGCTCTTTATGCGCGTAAAAAATCCTTGTACCGTGCCAATTTTGACAATGAGATTGCGCCTATTTCGGCACAAATAGCAGGTGCTGAACCGGATAAACTGGCTGAAGCGGCTCGTTATCAAATTGATAATGGTGCACAGATTATCGATATCAATATGGGCTGTCCGGCCAAAAAAGTTTGTCGTAAGCTGGCAGGCTCTGCATTGTTGCAAGACGAAGATTTGGTCGCACGATTGCTAGATGCAACGGTCAATGCCGTTGATGCACCTGTCACGCTAAAGACACGTCTAGGCTTTGAAAACGGTCGTGAAAATATCTTACGAGTCGCCAAGCGTGCTGAGCAGGCAGGCATTGCAGCGATTGCTATTCATGGCCGTACGCGTGAAGACATGTATACAGGCAATGCACGCTATGAGCTAATACGCGAAGTCAAAGAAAGTATCAGTATTCCTGTCATTGCCAATGGCGATATCGACAGCGCACAAAAAGCCCAACACGTCTATGAAATGACAGGCTGTGATGCGGTGATGATCGGGCGGGCAGCCCAAGGTCAACCATGGATATTTCGCGATATTGAGCATTTCTTGCGTACTGGCGAGCGTCTAGAGGCACCGAGCGTTAGTGAGATAAAAGAGATCGTACTAGCCCATTTGCAAGAGCTCTATGATTTCTATGGGGAGTACTCAGGCTGCCGTATCGCTCGCAAACATATTGCATGGTATACAACAGGTATTCCAAACTCTAACGCCTTTAGACAGGCGATGTATGGCGAAGAAAGCACGGCTGGACAATTCAAAGTGGTCGAAACTTTTTTGCAGGCGCATGAGTAGCAATCGCTTAAATCTTATTTTATAAACTCGTGCTAATTACTTTTAATAGTGCTTTTTACGTCTTGCCTTTTGATAGCTCTTTTATATAACAGCTATGCTTTATTAATTGGCACAGTATGATTGTCAGTATCAGACTGTTTGTCAGGCGCAGGTTTTCTATTTTGCCAAGGGAATCGACCTTCTAGTTCAACCTGTAACGATAAGCTTAAAAAGGTTCGAATCAGTACGATAAAACCTAGCACCAGTACGCTGCGTAGCGATGGCTCGGTGACGACAGTAGCCACGATATCAGCGGCGATTAGCACTTCTAACCCCAACAATATAGACTTGCCTACGGTCTGTCTGATTTCAACATAAGTATCATTGTTGAAATGACCAGACGCTCGAAAAGCTCTATATAAAGCAAGAAATAGCCCAAAAAACATAATGAGGACGCCAATGACTTCGATCATTTTGGCAATTAAGTCGATATAGTGAGTTAGTGTGTCTATCAAAGCAGATACTCCTCATAATTGATCAAAAAAAGCTTAACACTTAACACTTGGTACTTAGCACTTAGTAATTAACAACAAGCTAAAAATGTATTTATAAATATTTATGTCGACGACGAAATTTGTAAAGATCCCGTTAGCTAACGCCCACTGTGGTTTTGTTCACTCCATACGACATTTTTTTGCTATGCTATAACCGAATACCAATAACTATAGAATAAACGAAAAGGACTTTTTATGGCCAATCTCTCGAAAAAAGCAATCACCAAAGCCGTCAAGGGCAAGAATATTATCATCACAGGCGCTTCAAGTGGTATCGGTGAGCGTACGGCTTTTTTGCTCAGTGAATGTGGCGCGCATGTTATTTTGCTGGCCCGTACTGAAGATAAGCTAAAAATGGTCAAAGAAAATATCGAAACACTTGGCGGCGCGGCCAGTTACTATCCATGCGATCTGACCAATATGGATGAGATTGAAAAAACCAGTGAAAAGATTTTGGCTGACTTTAAGCATGTCGATGTACTAGTCAACAATGCAGGACGTTCGATTCGCCGTTCAGTGCATGAATCGGTCAACCGTTTTCATGATTTTGAACGTACCATGGAGATTAATTATTTTGGCGCGGTCAAAATCATCCTTGGTTTCTTGCCAACGATGATTGGTCGTCAAACCGGTCAAATCGTGAATATCTCCTCAATTGGGGTGTTGGCAAATAGCCCTCGTTTTTCAGCGTATGTCGCGTCAAAGGCGGCCTTAGATGCATTTAGTCGCTGTTTGGCTGCTGAAGTCAAAGGCGATAACATCAAAGTAACCAATATCTTTATGCCACTTGTGCGCACCCCGATGATTGCGCCAACCAAGCTATATCGCTATATGCCAGCACTGATGCCTGACGAAGCAGCAATGATGGTCGCAAAAGCCATCGTTCATAAGCCAAATAGCATTGCGAGTAATATGGGTAAATTTGCCTCAGCGACTTACTCCTTGGTACCAGCTTTTAACGTTGGCGTTCAATCCATTGGCTATCGCATTTTCCCAAGTTCGACCGCTGCACAAACGACTGATAGCAAGCCTAACCTTGCTCAGCGCGCCTTTGCCAAAATTCTACCTGGTGAGCATCACTAGAATCAATTTGTTATCAGGCTCGAATTTGAATAAGAAGGATACTACGGTATCCTTTTTTTATGCCTTAAAAATATGCTTAAGCAGTATAAGAACCTTCTTCGCCACCAGTATGTTAAAGGCTTAATTATGCGATAAATAAACCCTTAAAACTTCCGCTGTTAAATTTCCTTCATATATCTAAGTTTCAGGAAGATGAATAAAATTCATCTTATGTTTAAATTGTATCGTTTTTATTCATGTTTAGATTTAGGTATGATTCACCTCATACACAGATTTGGTTTTATCTCAGATAAATAAGGTAGCGGATCACCATGAGTAAAGAATTCAATTGTTCAATTAAGCACATTCGTTTTGACGAAAACTATCAGCCTGCAGATAGCACGCGTTTGACGACTAACTTTGCAAATTTGGCACGCGGCGAGCACCGCCAAGAGAACTTACGCAAAACGTTAACCATGATCAATAACCGCTTTAATGCATTGGCGCATTGGGATAATCTGACAGCAGATCGTTATTCTGTTGAAGTTGATATCATCTCTGTCGATCTAGATGTTAAAGGCAATGGTCAGACGTTTCCTATTATCGAAACGCTAAAAACAACGATTGTGGATCACAAAGAAAACAAGCGTATCGACGGTATGGTTGGCAACAGTTTCTCCTCTTACGTGCGTGATTATGATTTTAGTATTGTGTTACCAGAGCATCGCGACAAAAACCTAGCATCCATAACGCCAGATAATTTTGGTGAGTTGCACGGCAAGCTGTTTCAATATTTATTGAATTCAGAAGCTTACAACGCTCACTTTCACAAAAAACCTGTGATTTGCCTGAGCGTGTCAACCAGCAAGACTTACTATCGTACTGTCAATCAGCATCCTGTATTGGGTATTGAATACAAGCAAGATGAATACTCGTTGACCGACGACTATTTTCATAAAATGGGCTTAACGGTACGTTATTTTAAGCCTGAAGGTAGTGCCGCGCCGCTAGCGTTTTATTTTGAAGGGGACTTGCTGAGTGATTACACCGATCTTGAGTTGATTAGTGCAATCAGTACTATGGAGACCTTTCAGAAGATTTACCGTCCTGAGATTTACAATGCCAACTCAAGCGCTGGTCAAGTGTATCAACCTAGCCTGAATTACCAGGATTATTCATTGACGCAAGTGGTCTATGACCGTGCCGAACGCAGTCAAATGGCAGTAACCCAAGGCAGATTTACCGAAACGCATTTTATTAAGCCGTATCAAACCATCCTTGAGGAATGGGCTGCAAGCTATGATGTAACAGGCGATACTGCTCAAAAAGAAGCTGCTGAAAAAGAAACGGCTAGGAAGCAAGCCGCTTAACTGAGCATTACTCATCAACATAATAAAAAATAAATTAATCAGAAGATAAATCGTATGAAACTACTATTACCGACGTCTACCGCTGGCAGCTTACCAAAACCTTCTTGGCTAGCAGAACCCGAGAAAATTTGGTCACCTTGGGCGTTAGAGGGCGAGCAGTTGCTTGAAGCCAAGCAAGATGCGCTACGTGTATCATTGCAAGAGCAGCAGCATGCAGGGATTGATATTGTCAGTGATGGCGAGCAGACCCGTCAGCATTTTGTGACTACGTTCATCGAACACCTTGATGGTGTCGACTTTGAGAAGCGTGAAACGGTCAAAATCCGCAATCGCTATGATGCGAGCGTGCCCTCAGTCGTTGGTGCGGTGAGCCGTCCAAAGTCCGTGTTCGTTGATGATGCCAAATTTTTACGTCAACAAACCGATCAGCCAATCAAATGGGCGTTGCCAGGGCCGATGACGATGATTGATACGTTATATGACGGACATTATAAAAGCCGTGAAAAATTGGCTTGGGAATTTGCTAAAATCCTGAACCAGGAGGCGAAAGAATTAGAAGCGGCTGGCATTGATATTATCCAGTTTGATGAGCCTGCATTTAATGTGTTCTTTGATGATGTGAACGACTGGGGTATTGCAACTTTAGAGCGTGCCATTGAAGGCCTAAAATGTGAGACAGCTGTCCATATTTGCTACGGCTATGGCATCAAAGCCAATACCGATTGGAAAAAGACACTAGGCTCAGAGTGGCGCGAATACGAAAAAGCGTTCCCTAAACTGCAACAGTCGAAAATCGATATCATTTCACTGGAGTGTCAAAACTCACGTGTACCTATGGATCTAATTGAGCTGATTCGTGGTAAAAAAGTGATGGTCGGCGCCATTGATGTGGCAACCAACACTATCGAGACACCAGAAGAAGTGGCAGATACGCTACGCAAAGCGCTACAGTTTGTCGATGCTGATAAGCTATATCCTGCGACCAACTGCGGCATGGCACCTTTGTCTCGCCAAGTCGCACGTGGTAAGCTCGCGGCATTAAGCGCTGGTGCTCAAATCGTTCGCCAAGAACTGACTGCTTAGAGTCTAGCCGTTTAGGAAATTCTATTTAAAGAATTTCCCTTGAAAAAATAAAATTGAAGCACAATTTTTTAACGTTATTTTTTAACGTTATTTTTTAACGTTTCTCAGGATTGAAGTAATGATTAAAGATAGGATTGACGCGACCGACTTTAGAGATGCCATGTCTTTGCTAACGACTGCGGTCAATGTGGTGACCACATCAGGTGCAACGGGCGTGCATGGGTTTACAGCATCGGCAGTATGTAGTGTCACAGACACACCGCCGACCTTGCTTGTCTGTATGAATCAAACGTCTCGGTCACATGGCTACTTTCTGGAAAATAAGATTTTAAGTGTTAATGTATTAGGCGCGCAACATGAGCAACTGTCCAATGCTTTTGCCTCTAAACTGTGTTCAGAAGAACGGTTTGAATATGGTTCTTGGACACAATTACAAACAGGCGCTCCTGTGTTAGAAGATGCCTTGGTCAGCTTTGATTGTGAGATTGAACAAATTCAAGAGGTCGGCACGCATAGCGTCTTTATGTGCCGTGTTGTCGCCATCAATCAGGCTGAGTCACAAGGCGGAACCGATGAAGGGTTGGTTTACTTTAACCGTGCCTATTCTAGAGTTGGGCAAGTAGAGCTTATTTAATCCAATATCTATAATCCAACACCTAAGCCTATGGGCTATTGCTCGTTCAATATTGAGCAGTCGTTTAACTATAATTATCATCTCATTAAATCTAAATAAGAAGTAACTATCCTGTGGAATTAATAACTTTTTTAATAATAGGGGCGCTAGCAGGATTCGCTGCGGGGCTATTCGGAGTAGGCGGTGGCACTATTATCGTACCACTGCTATTTATTGTCTTTACGCAAATGGGTTACAGTCCTGACAGTATTATGCACTTGGCTTTGGGCACCTCACTGGCGACTATCATCGTTACGTCCATAAGCTCGCTTATGGCGCATAACAAAAAGGGCGCGGTCATGTGGCCTGTCTTTAAAAATTTGACGCCAGGCTTAGTAATAGGGTGCTTTTTAGGAGCAGGGATAGCAGGACAGATATCTGGGTTGTATCTGCAGTTGATTGTAGGTGTGTTTTTGCTTTGGGTTGCTTATAAAATGTTTATGGGTGGCAAAAAGAAAGCAAATAGCGAGGTTGGTAATGTACATATAGCTTTGCCTTCAAAACCTGAGCAACTAGCAGCAGGGGCGGGTATTGGTATCGCTTCTGCTATTTTTGGGATTGGCGGTGGTAGCTTAACCGTACCTTATCTCACGCGTTACGGTGTGGTTATGCAAAAAGCCGTTGGAACCTCAGCCGCATGTGGATTGCCTATCGCGATTGCAGGTGCGCTAGGGTTTATGTTCTTTGGCATGCAAGCGCAAGTCGACGTGCCCAATACGATTGGCTTTGTCCATATCTATGCTTTTTTAGGTATTAGCATCATGAGCTTTTTCACCGCCAAGCTAGGCGCAAAAGTTGCTCACGCATTATCGCCGCAGTTGCTGAAAAAATGCTTTGCAGTACTATTGACCGTCGTAGGCTGTTACTTCTTATATAAAGGATTACTCTAAATAATTTGAGATTAATGGACGCTTGAAAGGATTCAAGGGCAGGTTTTCAATTAGCATACCGACTAACTACATTCTTAAATTGTAGCTAGTCGGTATGCAGTTTTTTAGAAGGTATGTTTATTCAGTCCTTTATTTAGCTAAATTACTTAACCAAATACTCGCCACAATATCCAAAATATTCCTATCATCAAGACAGCAATGACGAGCAGTCGTTTTAGCCAATAAGGTAGTAGGGGTTTCTTGTAGCCTAAGTCATTCAACTGACTATCGACTCCGTCCTGCAGCCCTTTAAACCCTTGGCTCTGTTTGGTGGTTTTAACACGATTTTTTACCAATGGCCCAGGCTCGTCTTCTTCTTGCTCTCTATCAAAGCTGATGGCTTGATTTGGAATGCCTTGTTTACTAGCGATGGTATTGAGCTTCTGTTGTTGCTTTACTTTCAGTTGGGTCTCATAAGCATCAATTCTACTTTTGGCTTCATCCATACTGATGTTTTCGTCTGCCGCCAAAGTTTTGATGGCCATTACTAGGTTGTTTTTTTCGACCATCATAATGACGTCTCTTGGCAACTTAGTATTGACCGGTTTTGCGCTAGGGTCGGGGTTAAACATGACTGTCCTTATTAGGGCGTATAAGTGCGAATGAGTTATATACTCATTATAACCATGTTAGACAAGCAATATTCAAGCAAAAAAATACCGCGGCCACCATGGTGACTGCGGTATTTTCTTATTTATCGTTATCGGCATTTTTGCCAATATTTGATAATTATAGATCTTTCCAGCGTTGGATAGCCTCTTTGATAACTTCTTTCGCTTCGGCGACATCACCCCAAGATTCAACAACCGTCGTACCAGCTTTTTTCAGGTCTTTGTAATGACTGAAATGGAACTCTAATTGGTTGATCAACTGCTTTGGTAGGTCTTCTAAGCTGTTGTAAGCATTGCCTGTGTCACGGTCATCAGCAGGTACAACAACGATTTTGTCATCTACTTCGCCATCATCAACAAACTTCATCACGCCGATAACTTTGGCTTTTAAGAAAATGCCAGTCGGTAGTGGCTGCTCAGTCAATAGCAACACGTCAAGCTCATCGCCGTCTTCGTCAAGTGTTTGAGGGATGAAACCATAGTTACAAGGTTTGGCAAAAATCTGTGGGTCAATACGGTCAAGCTCAAATACTGCTAATTCGCGATTCCACTCAATTTTATGGCTGCTACCAGCTGGGATCTCTACTACTACGTTGATGATGCCGCCGTCTACGTCGCCTGCGTCCAAAATTTTGTTAAAATCTGCCATAAAATGCTCCAATTTGCTTTTGTTTTAAATGTTTGAATAAGGGGTTGAGCTAGGGATACAGCAAGGATAGTTGCTGCGTCCGATTTGTACTGCATGCGATTATAGCAAGTTTGTACTGAATTTTCTCTTAATGCTTAAGTCTAAGCGTGCAAGATATTATGCAAAAAAAGATTATGCAAAAATAGGCTCAAAACTTACTTAGGCGCGATAGCTCGCAACTCAATCAGTCCAGCATGGCGCTTGGCGATGTTATCAATAAGTTTTTGAGTGACTGTCTCATAGCTGAATGAATCGCTAATTTGCTGCTCGGTCTGCGCCTCTAGCTCTGTTTGCTCTGAATCTGTCTGCATGGCTACAAAGTCAGACAGTCGCAACATCTGCATGCCGGCATAGCCACAAGGATTGATGGCGTTAAATGAAGACAGGTCACAATTTAAATTAATCGCAATGCCATGGTAGCTAAAGCCATGCTTAATCTTAAAGCCTAGCGAGGCCATTTTGCCCAGCATAATCTTATTATCAAGAGAGTTGTCATCTATAGAGGTGCTATCATCTGTTGCAGTAGTATCTGCATATAAGTAGACACCAGGAGCATCACGGCGCGCATGAGCACTGATATTGTCACTATTAGATGGTGAGCTACGCAAACATTCATTGATGACGTCTTCTATCGCTTGCTCAGCATGGGAGACAAGATTACGCACACTCCATTTGAGACTGTCCAAATCAAACAACCAATAAATAACCAACTGCCCATGACCGTGCCATGTCACCTGACCACCGCGATCGGTCTTGATGATAGGCGTATTAGTGCGCTGTAATATGTGCTCTTCTTTGCCTGCCTGTCCAAGCGTGTAGACATCGTTATGATCGACAATCCATAACTCATCAGGCGTACGCAGCCCTTGTTGCTTTTTTAGATCGATACGTTCGAGGGTGCGTGCCAGCATCGCATCGAGAGTAGGGACATAATCGGCGGCTGAGAGAGATTTGCTGACAAGCGTATCATTAAGGGGTTGTGTGTCATTTTGCATGAGAGTATCTGTCTTATTATTATCAAGTTTAAAATAAATAATGCTCATCGGTAGTGTAGCAGTTTTGGCGACTATCGCCCAAAGTTATATGCTGTCGTGATGTCTGCAAGTAACGTAAATACTAATAGTAAACAGCTAACAATGGACGATGAAATAATAGGTATAGAACCGTGGCAAGTCGCTTATAAAGGTACTGCTAGTACAGACGCAGTAGTCAACCAAAGGTGCTGTTCATTGCTCAGTCGATGCGCTACATTAAAGTGTGATGAATGGAATCTGATGAAATTTATAGTCAGAGTAGGTTATCAAAGAGTGCACCTGACTAGAAAGATAGAGCCTCTAACCCAATATAGTATAGTGACTACAAACCTTATGACTATTACTATGATTATGACAAGGAAGACAAATGACAGATAGCAACCAAAGCGCCCATGAGCAGGCAGTGACCGAGTCAGGTTTTGCACTGCAGCGTGTGCCTGAAGCTCTAAGTACGGCGAAGACTATCGATGAGATGAAAGCGCAATTTTCACGCTTGCAAATGTTAAGCCGTACCCAGCCAATCAATGATTGGGGCACACGTACGACGCAGCTAGACAATCTAGAAGTGATGCTTAGCGATAACCAAGAGAGTTTTGCAAAGGCGATTAGTGCAGACTTTGGCTATCGTAGCCAGTCAGAGACGCAGTTTGCTGAGTTATTTCCTAGTTTTACCGGTATCAGTCACGCCAAGAAACACGGCAAAAAGTGGATGAAAGCACACCGCGCACCGATCTCAGCGCTGTATATGCCAGCCCATAATGAAATCCAGCCGCAGCCATTGGGTGTGGTCGGTATTATGGTGCCTTGGAACTATCCGTTATTTTTAGCAATTGGCCCGATGATTGATGCAATCACCGCGGGCAACCGCATTATGGTCAAAATGAGTGAGGCCGCGCCGCAATTTGCTCAGACGTTTGCTGACGCCATTGCTCGTTATTTTTCGCCAGATATGATCTGTGTGGTACTCGGTGAAGTTGAGATTGCCGCCGCCTTTAGTGAGCTACCATTTGACCATTTGCTATATACCGGATCGACTGCGGTGGGTAAAAAAGTCATGGCTGCCGCTGCACCAAATCTAACACCAGTGACGCTTGAGCTTGGTGGCAAATCACCAGTGATTGTACTAGATGATGCCAATCTAGAGTCTGTCGTCAATCGTGTGATGATGGGTAAGACACTAAATGCTGGGCAGACGTGTATTGCGCCAGATTATGTCTTGATTCAGCGCCAATACCATGACCAGTTTATCCAACTTGCAAAAGAGTGGGTGACCAAGCATTATCCTAATATTGAAGAAAACCCAGATTACTCTCGCATTATCAACGGTGAGCAGTTCAAACGGGTAAAAGGCTATCTAGATGCGCTAACAGGCGGCGAGGTACATGCGTTAACTGCCGTTGAATCTAATATAGAGACCCGTTTAATGCCGCCAGTCATCGTCAGCGAGCCTGAGCCTGACAGCGACCTCATGCAAAACGAAATTTTTGCCCCGATTTTGCCGCTGATGCATTATGAGACGCTTGATGATGCCATTTATTTTGTGAACGCGCGTCCACGCCCATTGGCGCTATATGTGTTTAGTGACAACTACAGCAGTATCGAAAACGTGCGTAACAATACGGTCTCAGGTGGCTTATGTATCAACGAAGTTTTGATACATGTGGCTCAGCATGACTTGCCATTTGGTGGCGTGGGTGACTCTGGTACTGGTGCGTACCATGGTAAGGCTGGCTTTGAACGTCTCAGCCATATGAAGCCGGTTTTTGTACAAACCAAGCTCAATGGCTTGAATTTATTATTGCCGCCTTATGGTGGACTGTTTAAAAAGGCGATGGCGTTGTTCTTGAAATAACAGCCTTTAAAATAACAATTCTTGAGTTAGACATTTTATAGTAGCTATAGAAATTCATAGTGACCTTTTTCAATCGATATCATAACCAATAGCACCTATCCAGATAGGTGCTATTTTTTTGTCTAAAACATGAATTTACAAACATTGACTTCTACAATTAAGAGCGACTTATCTTAAGAGCTCTATCAAAATTATCATAAATTTATATACTGCGTTAATCGACAAATAACCGTTTGTCATCACTTCTATAAATCGATACACTTTGTAGTAAGTCTAAACAACAGTAGATAGTAGCTGAATGGTCTATGGCTAGCCTTGGTAAACTTGTTATAGCGACGTTCAGCTTTTTTTAGCTCTATTGTTTTAATAGTGATTTCATGCCGATACAACATAATAATAGGAAAGAGCATGCGCCAATGGATTGCATTAAACTTACTGTGGATGAGCGCGATACTACTGCCTGTATCGGCGTCAGCGGCGTGTGAATCACCGATTAAATTTGGGGCGCTAACCTGGGAGAGTGGGCAATTTACCTCCGGCGTACTCAGACATATCGTAGAAGACGGGTACGGCTGCACAGTAGAAGAAGTACCAGGAGCAGGGCCTGCACTTGATACAGCGCTCTCACAGAATGACATTCAGGTCATCGGGGAGCAGTGGGTTGGCCGTTCGCCAATCATGGAAAAAGCCATTGAGCAAAATAAAGTAGCCATCATCGGCGATACGCTAAAAGGCGGTGCAACTCAAGGCTGGTATGTCCCGCGATACGTCTTGGAAGAGAATCCAGGACTACGCAGCTATCAAGATTTGCCTAAATATACGGAGCTATTTAAAGACCCTGAAGATCCTGGTAGATCACGCTTTATGAACTGTCCCTCTGGTTGGACGTGTGAGATTTTTAACACACGTTTGCTAAAAACCACCGGTCTAGACAGTCTCTTTAACAACGCACACCCTGGTACAGGTGCTGCTCTGGATGCCGAAATTGCCTCCGCTTTCGAGCAGCATAAGCCACTGTTATTTTACTACTGGCAACCCACTGGGCTAATGGCAAAATATGACCTTGCACCATTAGAGTTCCCAGCTTATGAGGATGCTTGTTGGCAAAATCTGCTGCTCGCTGATGGTAAGATGGATTGCGTGTCAGGATTTCCAGTATCACCGTTAGGTATTGCCGTTTCTACCCCATTTATCGAATCCAATCCTGAAATAGCCGCTGTCTTTGAAAAGGTGCAATTTACCTCTGATGAGCTCAACGGTGCTATCTTGGAGATGAGCGAAAGTAAACGCACTGGCGATGAGCAAGCCATGGTGTTTTTGCGTGACAACCCAGAGGTTTGGCAAGCATGGTTATCCGATGAGGCCGCTACCAACCTCGCTACCAAGTTAGGCCTTAGCTCAACGGGTGCTGTCTCTACAACTACATCTAGTATCAATGCGTCAGCGCTCGCCTCAAGCTTTCCTTCATGGTCGCTTGAGACCCCACTCAATAACGCTTTAGCAAACGTCGTTCAAAGTTATGGTGATGTATTTCGTACTATTAGCACGATGGCGCTTACTTATTTGCTACTACCTATTGAACGATTATTAACGGTTATCCCGCCTTGGTTGATTATTGCATTTGTGACTGTGCTTGGCTGGCTTGGTGTTCGCAAGATTTGGTTCGCGCTGGCATGTGGTGCAGGGCTGTTTTTGATTGGCGCTTTTGGTTTATGGGGCGCACTGATTGATACTTTAGCGCTGCTTATCGTATCGGTACTGGTCACGGTGGTGATTGGTATTCCTATTGGTATCGCTATGTCAGGTAGCAAACTGCTACGCAAGATTGTGACACCAGTGCTAGATATCATGCAGACCATGCCGAGTTTTGTATATCTCATACCAGTGCTGATGTTGTTTGGTATTGGTAAAGTGCCTGCGTTATTTGCGACTGTGATTTATGCGTTGCCGCCCTTGATTCGTCTGACGACATTAGGGATCACACAAGTCAATCATGAAATGGTCGAAGCAGGACGCTCCTTTGGTAGTACGCATTTACAGCTACTTCTCTGGATTAAATTGCCACAAGCGTTGCCCAGTATTATGGCAGGTATCAATCAGGCTGTGATGATGTCACTTGCCATGGTGGTATTGGCCTCAATGATTGGTGCTCCTGGGCTTGGTGAAGACGTATTGCAATCTATCCAAACGCTCAATATCGGTCAGGGTCTACAAGCAGGTACGGCCATCGTTATCGTTGCTATTATCATTGACCGTATTACGCAAGCATTTGGTCAAGGTAAGCGTACCCGTCAAAAAACCATCGAAGCAGGCAGACGTCCGATTGGATAGAAAGTCGTTTAGTGGCATACGACTGAACCCATGGTAATCGACCGAAGCCCTAATGATAAAAACCACGTGAATAGTGAGAGCACCGATGAATCATATCCAACTAAAAAATATCAGTAAGATTTATAATGCCAATAGTACGCAAGCACAGTATGCATTGGCATTGCTGGCTGAGGGTATGGATAGCATCAAAGTAAAAGAGCAAACGGGCTATTCAGTTGGTCTTTATGATATCAATCTAGATATCAAGGCAGGCGAGTTGCATTGCATCATGGGTCTGTCAGGCTCAGGAAAATCAACGCTGATACGCCATATTAATCGTTTGATAGATCCAACCAGTGGCGAGATATGGGTAGATACTGCTCTGAATAGAGAACATGCGACTCACACAACAGCTGATAGGCAATCAGCGACAGCTAATATGAGTACGGTAGTAGAAGAAAGCTCTGCTACAGCTATTAATATTTTAGCGCTCAACGATAAGCAGTTGCAGCATTATCGTCAGCAGACAGTCAGTATGGTTTTTCAGCATTTCGGCTTAATACCGCATATGACGGTCATACAAAATGTTGCTTATGGTCTGCGTGTTCGAAAAATGAGCGTAAGCGAGCGACATGAAACGGCTCGACATTGGCTGAATGAAGTAGGGCTATCAAATCTGGAAAACAGTTACCCTGATGAGCTCTCAGGTGGTATGCAGCAGCGCGTTGGTCTGGCTCGTGCTTTAGCAACGAACAATCCAATTTTACTAATGGATGAAGCATTCTCTGCACTTGATCCGCTCATTCGCGCTCAGCTGCAAGACCAACTACTTGAATTGCAAGAACGATTGAGCAAAACCATTGTATTTATTACCCATGATATTGATGAAGCTGTCAAAGTAGGTCAGCGTATCAGTATGCTAAATGGTGGTCGACTCATACAAACGGGGACGCCAAGCGAGTTGCGGCACAATCCTGCTGATGACTATGTCGAGCAGTTTATGAGTGCAAAAGCGTAAGCTGTAATAACCACCTATGAATGGATTGTCTGGATAGACTTATACGATATTTTTATGAATGGTTTTAGGATCTGTTGAACATACAAATGTGGTGCTGGCAGTCACTATTAATCGCAATCATTTTGCTGCAATCAAAAGTGAACTCTGAAATAAATACCAAACTTCGTTATACTGAACGGTTTATCGATGGCTCATAATGAATGAGCGTGTATTGTTTATCGTTCACATATGATGTCGCTTTTTCTATCAAATGACGTTTGTTTCTTATTTTGCACTTTTAAGGCCATAGCATGACCGTTTCTTATGCACCTATTATTACTTCATTGCTTGATAATGATTTGTACAAATTTACGATGTTACAAGCCATGCTGCATCAGTTTCCGCAAACCCATGGTGTTTATCGCTTTCGCTGCCGTAATAACAAAGACGCCGCCTATCCATTGGCTGATATCCAAAAAGATCTAGAGCAGCAACTAGACAGTTTATGCGAATTGCGATTTTTGCCAGATGAGCTCGAGTACTTGCGTAGCTTACGCTTTATTCGCTCAGATTTCGTTGATTATCTAGAATTATTTAAGCTAAAACGCCGCTTTATTACGGTAAGTACAGACGATAAAGGTCGCCTGTTTATCGATATTGAAGGGCCGATGATTCAAGCGATGTTCTTTGAAGTATTTGTACTAGCCATTGTCAATGAGCTGTATTTTAATGCGCTATCTAATGACAGCGTGATAGAAGAAGGGCAACGTCGCCTCGATGCAAAAGTAGCGCTATTACATCAGTATGCCGATGCGCAAACTCAGTACGGTCAGGATACGCCGCCATTTATTGTTGCGGATTTTGGCACGCGTAGACGTTTTAGTCGACGCTGGCAAGCACATGTTGTAGAGACAATACATAAAGCTGAGCCAAAGATAGTCGGTGGTACATCTAACGTGTATTTGGCCAAGCAGTTAGGAATGACGCCAATAGGCACGATGGCGCACGAGTTTATGCAAGCATTTCAGGCATTAGATGTGCGTCTGCGTGACTCACAAAAGGCTGCGCTTGAAGCGTGGGTGCATGAGTATCGTGGCGACTTGGGTATTGCATTGACAGATGTGGTCGGCATGGATGCGTTCTTACGTGATTTTGATTTATATTTTGCTAAGCTATTCGACGGTCTGCGTCATGATAGCGGCGACCCTTATATTTGGGGCGATAAGGCGATTGCCCATTATGAGAAGCTAAAGATAGACCCAAAAACTAAAATTCTAACTTTTAGCGATGGGTTGGATTTAGAGAAGGCGTGGGAGCTGCATCAATACTTTAAAGGTCGCATTAGAACCAGTTTCGGCATCGGCACCAATTTGACCAATGATATGGGCATTACGCCGATTAATATCGTGCTCAAATTGGTAGAGTGCAATGGTCAGCCAGTCGCCAAGCTGTCTGACAGCCCAGGCAAGACCATGATCAATAACGACACGTATCTTGCCTATCTGCGCCAAGTCTTTGAGGTTGATGAGCCTGAATAAACTAACTATCCGTGCTGCTAGTAGGTTTTTCCTCGGCAAAGGCCGCATCTAGTGCTTGCTGTACAGCATTGATACGAGTCTCGCAAACACGATAAGCGGCAATAGACTCTTCGACCGTTGTCATTAGATTATCAATATCAGGCTCGTCCTGTTGCTGTAGTTCAGCCGCATTGGTTTTTAAAATATCGTAAGCCGCTTTAAAGGTTTTTGGGGCGGCTTTTTTGCGTCGGCGAGTAGGGGTTGTCATAAAGTTTCCTAATTTTTAAAGGTAAGTAGATGAGTAATCGTTAGATATTATTATGTGGTCAAGTTGGAGCGTCTAAGGTTTCCGTCGCTGCTTTATCTATATTGACATCGATAATCTGCGCTTTTGCGTTGCCATCTTTTAAAATGATATTAACGGTTTGCTCAGGATACAGTTGAGTACTACTAGTGAGTGTTTGCTTGTTTTTAGCATCCGTGAGCATGGTGTAGCCTTGATTGAGTACGCGAGACGGTCGATGTAATAGCACAATGTCACGTAGATGTTCGCTATCGCGCTGTGCTTGCACAATTTGCTGCTGCGCGTTTTGCATGATTGACTCTTGATGATTTCTGCTATTGGTCGCGGCTTTTGCGAGCTGTTGATGCGCTAAGGTTTGCGTTTGTGTGTATCGCTCAGCTGTCAGTCTGACTGCTTGCTTTACTTGGCGCTGGGCACTTTGTTGAATACTGCGCCATGCATAATCACTGTCTTTTCGTAGAGCGGTGAGCTGCCCAATCGTTTGCGACTGTATTTGGCTTAACTGGCGCGCAGTTTGTTGCTCAGCAGTATTCAGTTGACGCTGAGCCGCTTGCTTGATTTGCGCTTGATATTGTAGCGTCTGAGTGACGAGCTGGGCTAAATGGCTATGGATAGCAGCAATCACCTTTGAGGGTGTATCAAAGCTAGTATGCGCCACTTCATCTAAGATGACTTTGTCACGCTCATGACCGATACCTACCCAGACAGGAATAGGCTGCTCGGCAACCAAAGCTGCTAGCTCATAATCATTGAGGTAAGCCAAATCACCAACCGCACCGCCGCCGCGAATAATGACCAACAAGTCTGGTAGACGCTGATAAGTATCGTAAAACTGCTGCTGGGCGCTAACGATGGCTTGGCGGATTTCAGCGGGCGCATGATTGCCCTGAAAAGTCGCATTATGGTAATGGAACTGACACGCACCTGTACTGGCTAAGCGATCGGCATCTGCTTGAAAATCACCCAATCCTGCTGCCTTTTCAGGGGCGATGACCAGCACATGCTCGATATCAAAAGGAGCGGGTAGCTGTTGATTAAGATGTAATAGCCCTTCACCTGTTAGGCGGTCAACCATTTCTGCATACTGCCGTGCCAAGTCGCCTAGCGTATAGCTGGGGTCAATATCTTCAATGGTGATTGAAAAGCCGTACTGGGCATGGAAGCCTGCCGATACTTTAAGGAGTACGGTCAAATCACGCTCAAGCGGCATACCAGTCGCACGTTCAAACTTAGCTAATACACGAGCAGCTTTGAAACGCCAGAGATTGCCACGACAACTGGCGACCACTTTGCCATCGTCATCTTTTTCGGCCAGTTCAAAGTAGTAATGACCGCCTTTACTTGACAGATTACGAATTTCTGCTTTGACCCAGACACGGTGGTCAAAAGTTTGTTTGATGACCATCTCAACCGCTGATAAGTAATCACTTAGGCGTAGGACCGTATCCTCTAGATGGTCTTCCTGCTCAGCGAGTTCCGCTTCCAAGGTAGCCAAATCTTTGGCAGGTGCTAATACTTTGGCCTGTTTAATATTTGAAAGATTGGGTTTGCGCATAATATTAGACCAAAGATAATGAAAATATAAAGACTGACGAGGATGTGCTGAATACGTAGCGGATAGTTTAACTTAAAAAGGAGAGCACAAAAAGCGAAGCCAACAAGCTTTGATTGATATATTATCTATATCGCAGTTTGTTGGCTGTTTAATCAGAGAAGGATTGTATATCACTTAATGTTAGCGGTTAGATCGTAAACCTGTTTGCGTCTAAAAAAGATTGTCGTGTAGAGAAAAGTAGATAGATATTTTTAGCTAGATATAGTCGGTTCAAGATAATTCAGATACAAGGAAGGTAAGTGAAAGTGCTACAAATAGTAGACTGAGTGAGCCTGACACGGTATCTGTTTTATATGGTATTGACTATATTTATTGGCAACGGAAGTTAATGGTGTATTCATAATCATCGCTACGTGACAAATCTGGTGTACCCGTGCCAAATATCGAGCCAACGACAGCACCTACTTGGCCGACCATACGGCCAGTGCGTTCGTTTAAGATGCCATTATATTTTACATTATCATCAACGATAATCACTTGCTTGCTTCGACAAGTTTTTTGAGCACTATCGATCGCATTTTGTTGTGCTTTGACCTTGGTATCAGCGATACCTGTTGTCTCATAGATAGAGTTGGCACGCTGAATC
This sequence comes from Psychrobacter proteolyticus, assembly GCF_039762275.1. Lineage (GTDB taxonomy): Bacteria > Pseudomonadota > Gammaproteobacteria > Pseudomonadales > Moraxellaceae > Psychrobacter > Psychrobacter proteolyticus_C. Next base: position 429,043 of record NZ_JBDLOB010000001.1, read on the forward strand.
ACTGGTGAAGAAGGCGTACTTTGACAGGCGCTCAAAGCAAGTACAGCCGCTAACGTTGCCGTCAAGCTGGCAGTTTTATTAAAAGTATTCATAAATAATTCCTGATTTATATAAGCAGAACGTCTTAGCTATAGGCAAAGCTTTATGAATGTAGCTTATCTAGATATTACCTGTCTAGACAGTTATTGTATGGTGTATTACGGGTATATTGCCGATGAACCTTGACCTAGATATAAACCAGTTTAAAACCTTAAGAACAGCAATATTGTAAAACTACAGACAACCGTTATTGACCAAAAATAAAACAAGTCGTATCCGTACACAGCAAATCACTTGAAATATAAATTGTATCTAGGATAATTGAGCCATTCATTTTTTATTAATAAGTAATACTATGCAATTAATTCCTGCTCCTGCTGGCGTGCTCGAGGTTGAGGCACTGTGGCAAAATGACAATCCTAATGATCCAAATACAGACACGGTGGCGCTGCTGTGCCATCCCAATCCGTTGTTTGATGGTACGATGAATAACAAAGTGGTCACTACCATGTATCGCTTTGCCCGTGATAATGGTATGCATGTGGTGCGCTTTAACTTTCGCGGTGTGGGGCAGTCCACCGGCGAGCATGATTATGCGGAAGGTGAAGTGGTCGATGCAATGACCGTGCTACAATGGATTGCTGAACAAACCAATGCTCGAAAGCTCTGGCTAGGTGGTTTTTCTTTTGGTGGCTATGTTACTGCACGCGTGGCTGAGCAAGTGCTTGAAGCCTCACATATATGGGGATTGGGTGACTTTGAAGTCACGAAAATTGCCCTGATCGCACCATCAGTCGAAAAAAACGACAGTACTGATATTAATTTGCCTGCGGATAGAACTTTTGAGATTTATGGTAATGCGGATGAGGTGATTGAACCTGATAATATGCAGGCATTTGCAGACCGATTAGGCATTGAAGTCAGCGTGGTCGATGGCGCGGGTCACTTTTTCCATGGTCGCTTATCAGAGCTCAAAGGCTTATTAGACAAGCATAGCTTTGGGCAGGACAGCTAAGTTTATTCATAGCTAACTCAGCTTGATAGCTTCTGCTTTGATATGGTTTAGCATGGCTTGCTTGGTAGCACCAGCACTGTGCTAAATTATCCTACTATTTTGATATTTATTTAATCCAACGATGAGTCGTATTATGAGTTTATCTCCATTGCAACGTTACGAGAAAGCCGTCAGTACCGATGAGTTTACTCGAGATGAGCAGCAATTTCAGGCCATGAGCTGTCTTGATGAGATATATCATCAGCTCATTAATAGCGCACCGCAAAAGAAAGGTTTTTTTGGCTTTTTAAAGTCTAAACCGGTGGCACCAATGGGTTTATATATGTGGGGCGGCGTAGGGCGCGGCAAAACGTGGATGATGGATATGTTTTACGACTCATTGACCATTGAGCGTAAGATGCGTCTGCATTTTCATCACTTTATGCAGCGCGTTCATAAAGAGCTAAACAAGCTACAAGGCGAAAGTAATCCGCTTGAAAAAGTGGCTGATATCATCTATAAAGAAGCCGTTATTATCTGCTTTGATGAGTTTTTTGTTTCGAACGTCTCTGATGCCATGATATTGGGCGATTTGTTCACTATGCTTTTCAATCGCGGCATTACTTTGGTTGCTACCTCAAACATTGAGCCAGCTGGATTGTATAAAGATGGCTTACATCGTGACCGTTTTATGCCTGCCATTGCGGAAGTTGAGCGTCATACGACGGTAATGAATATCGACTCGGGAATTGATTATCGTCTGCGCGTATTGCAACAAGCTGAGCTATACGAAGCGCCGCTTACTAAGGCGAACTATCATTGGCTAGCCAACCGTTTTGCGAGCTTATCTAATAATCAGAAAATCAATAAAGAGCCCATTACTATCAATGGACGAGAAGTAAAAATCAACGCTTGTACCGAAGATATCTTATTCTGTGACTTCCGTCATCTCTGTATGGCACCGCGATCAGCCGCTGATTTTATTGAGCTTGCCAAACGATTTAGCACTGTTTTAGTTGACTCTGTGCCAGCACTGGATGACGACTTGCGTGATCCAACGCGCCGTTTCATTTATCTCGTTGATGAATTTTATGATCGCCGTGTAAAATTATTGGTACGGGCAGAGCAGCCTATTCTAGACTTGTACCAAGGAGAGAAGCTAGCGTTTGAGATTGAACGTACTCGCTCACGTCTGCTTGAGATGCAGTCAGAAGACTACCTACGCATGGACCACCGAGTCGAAGATGTTGCGTAGTTTATTGCTGAGTTGAGACTGCCTATGTGTAGCTCTCAACTGCTCTATAGCTGTTAGAAAATAAGAAAATGATATTATAAATAATAAGTAGTGATAGATAATAATAAATAAGGATAAAACAATGACTACAACTGACAATGCTGATAATGAAAGCCAAGAAATAGAACACAAAAAACTGTCTGTGAAGAACGTAGCGGTGAATGATATCTCATCTACCAGTGATGAGCTGATAGGTTGGATCAATTCAAGACGCAGTATGGGCAATCTAGATGAGCCAGCACCGACGCGTGCGCAGATTGAATCTGCCATTGAATGTGCGGCGACTGCGCCAGATCATAAAAAATTGCGTCCGTGGCGGTTCATCGTGACGCAAGGTGAGGCGCGCCATGAGTTAGGCCGTGCCTTGCTCGAAGCTGCCCAAGCAAAAGCGCTACAAGATGGCGAAGAATTGTCTGAAAAAACCATCACTAAAACTCAAAATATGCCGCTGCGAGCGCCGCTGATCATAACGGCTGTGACTCAAATGCAAGAACACAAAAAAGTGCCACCTTTTGAGCAAATGCTAAGTGCGGGTGCTGCTGTGCAAAATCTAATTTTGGCATTAAAAGCTCAAGGGTTTAGTACGGTTTGGCGCACTGGGCTGCTATGTAATGAGCCTGCGGTAAAAGCGTATTTTGGTGTAGGCGCAGATGATTATGTGACTGCTTTTGTTTATACTGGCACAAGTCCCAAGGATGAGTCCAAACGCAAACCTATTGATATCGAGCCGCTAGTTCGCTTCGAGTCGTAATGTAGCTTAGTACTGTCTATTAATAAGATTATGATTTCACAAAGTTGTAATTCAAAGATAATAAGGCTCAGTAGCTGAGCACGATAGATTCTATTGATGATACGTCAGTCAACACGGATAAAAGAACATGACAAGCCCTAACAATAGTAATAAAAACAACAGCAGTGCTAATAATGAAACGGACAAAGAATCGTCTGAAAAACAGAACGGTATGCTTGCAGGTATTTTTGAGCGAGCAACCAAATCAGGCCTAGGCCGTAAAAAATCAAACCCTAGCTCTGTTGAATCAGCTGTGGCAAAGGATATGGCAGACATTCATAGCAATCCAACCAAGCTGCGTTTGGCGTTTTTAGGTGGTGGTAGCTTTGGTACGGCAATGGCAAATTTAGCCGCACGTAATGGCTGTGATACCACGTTGTGGGTACGTAATAAGCGTACCGTAAAAGCGATGGCCAAAACACAGACCAATAAAAAGTATCTACCAGGCTATAAGCTTGATGATCGACTGAAATACAGCCATGATTTGGCGGCAAGCGTCAAAGACAAAGACATTATTTTTATTGCTGTGCCAGGTTTAGCCTTTCGTGAAACGCTAAAGAATATTGCGCCTTTTATCAGTGGTCAGTCCATTGTATCGTTGACCAAAGGTATGGAAAAAGACACCTTTGCAATGATGAGTGATATCATCAAAGAAGTGTTGCCAGAAGTGAATTTTGGCGTCATGTCAGGACCGAACCTTGCTATCGAAATCATGAAAAATATGCCGTCTGCTACGGTTATCGCAAGTGAATCGGAACCGTTACGTCATGCCGTGCAAGCAGCGTTACACAGTGCCTTCTTTAGAGTATTTGCTAGTGATGATATACGCGGCGTCGAGCTTGGCGGTGCGCTTAAAAACATCTACGCAATTGCCATGGGTATGGCAGCAGCTTACGAAGTAGGTGAGAATACTAAGGCGATGATTCTTACTCGTGCTTTGGCAGAAATGAGTCGTTTTGGTGTTGAAGAAGGCGCCAATCCGCTCACTTTCTTGGGCTTATCTGGCGTAGGCGATTTATATGCTACTTGTAGCTCAGAGCTAAGTCGTAACTATCGTATCGGTAATATGCTCGGTCGTGGTATGAGCATTGATGCCGCGGTCAAAAAGCTTGGCCAAACTGCTGAAGGGGTAAATACCATTCAGCAAGTACATGAAAAGGCGACCAAAGCAGGCATCTATATGCCAATTACCCATGCGCTCTATGCAGTCATTTATGAAGACAAGGCCGCTCTAGGCGTTGCGCTACATCTCATGGAAGCAGGATTCCGTAGCGATGTTGAGTTTGTCATGGCGCATGATCATAGCAATGCAGCACTTACCGCTCATATGAAAACCTCTGGTAGCAATACTAAAAGCAAAGACGGCGATGCTGATAAGTAAGACACACCGTTAAAAATCAGTATTAAGAAAGTCGAACTCAGCGCTCCAAGGAAGGTTATGAAAATTATATTAGTACGTCATGGTCAAGCAGAAGACGAAACACGTCCAGATAGCGCGCGTCAGCTGACGGACTTTGGTCAGCAGCAAGCAGCGCAAACGGCAGAGTATGTGACCACTCACTATAGCCCAGATCGTTTTGTGGTTAGCCCTTATATTAGAGCGCAGCAAACTTTATCTGCGTTCCAGTCGCGAGCGCCGCAAGTCGCCTTATCTGTGCAGGACAATATCACGCCCTCGGATGATGCGCGCCAAGCTCTGATAGATATTGCTAATATTGAAGCTGAGTGTTTGGTCGTTGTTTGTCATATGTCTATCGTCGCCTATATCGCGGGATTGCTGACAGGCGATTATCCAGAGTCGTTCTCTCTAGCGGAAGCCAGAGTGTTTGATATGGAATTTGTGATGACTGGCATGGCAACGGAAGTTGATCGTTTTGTTCCTAACCAGCCTTATTAGACTAGATATTCTAATATTTTGCTTAAAAACGATTTGCTAGAGCAGAATTGATTAGATATGACGGATTTAAAATGGTATTTGTGCGAAGCATGCCGCTTATTAATTGTATGAAGTCATTCAGCTCTTTCAAAAACCGCATTAATCATTAACGATATTTTGATAACCGCAGCAATAATTGAGGACACGTTTAGTGTTACATGTTTGGTTACGAGCACAGCATAGCCCGCTAGCTGTCTGGCACGAAGATGTACAGCAATGGCAAATGGTTGATGGTTGGCAACAGCTGCAAACAATCTATGGTAACTATAAATCCAGTAGCCAAAAGGCGCTTTGTCTATATTTTCCCTCAAGTCATGCGTTGCAAGTGGACACGGCGCTCAATGCTGCTCAGCTTAAACAGCTTGGTAATAGCGGCAAGCAGTACTTATTTGAAGAAACGTCATTAACACCTATTGAGCAATTAAACATCCGCCAATTGAGCCATGCTGATACGACGCAACTGTATGCACTGGTACAAAACGATATTGAGTCATGGCAACAAAGCGCGCAGCTAGCCGGTATGAATATAGTAGCGTTACTGCCAGATTTTTTATTATTGCCACCGCCAGAAGAGGGCGCAGGTCAGCAAGTGACCTTTTATCAAGATTCGCAGACTATGCTGTTGCGCCAATCATTACGTCAGGGTATGGCCGTCAGCTATTTGCCGCTAATGTTTGAGCGTTTCCCGCATTTGAGTGAGGTAATGGTCTTGCCTTCTATTGAGGCAGCTATTGACGGATCTGTTGACTCACGAGATTCATCATCGACAATAGATTTAGTGGCGCAAACTAAAGCGCTAATCGCTGATCATCAGCTATTGCTGACGACCCTGTCTACAGTACCTAAGACAATTGACAGTCCTGAGCGTCACGCGCTTAATTTCTTTATGAAATCTACTGACTCACAACTATCACCATATTTGCGGGTGGCGATGATGATTGCGCTATCAGCGTTAGTGCTGCAAATGGCAACCGATGGTGTGCAGTGGTACAAGTATAATGAAGCAACCGCAGCAACCAAGACTGCAATTGCGGCACAATATCAGTCTTGGTTTGCCGATGAGCCACTGAGTACGCGCACCAAACTGCAAGTACAGCTGCAACCAAAACTGCGTAGCGATAGCCAAGCGCCTGCATCACATATGGCCGCACTGTCACGCATATCACCATTGATTAAACAGTCATCATTGCATGCACAATCATTAGTAATGCAACCATCGGCGCTCAGTTTTACCTTGATTGCTCCAGATCGTAGTAGTCTTGATAAATTTACGAGCACACTGGTAGCGCAAGGCTTGAATGCCAAACTTGCGCAAGTGAATAGTAATGAGCAAGGTCAGTTTAGTGGTCAAGTCACTGTCAACGTAGTAGAAAACAATCTTGCAGACAACAGCGACATGGCAAATAATGCGGCAGCGTCGTAACTCATCAAGGTATTGGTAATAAAGGTCAAAACATGAAACGATTACAACGCCGTACCAAACGTAATGCAGCTGTTTCTGCAACCAGTACTAAGGCTCATGTATTCTCAGAGCGTATGAACAATTATCAAAATGTACTCATGACGCGCTGGCAAGCATTACCTCCCCGTGATCAACTAGCATTGGCTATATTGTCTGTATTTCTGCTGTTGTTTATTGGCGGCTATGGTGGCTATAGCGTTCATCAAGCAGCGAGCGATAGTAAAAACGACTATCAGGAACAAGTGGCGGATTATTTTTGGTTGCGTGCTCAAGCAGGTAATATTGATAGTAGTGCATTGAATACTGGTAATAATGCTACTGGAGAGGCTGATATGCCACCTGCTAGTCGTGTCAATGCGCTGCTCAATAACTCAGGTATAGCAGGTGCTCAGGTGGTTTCGACGGGCGATGCAGTGCAACTGAGCTTTACGCATCCTAGTCAAGCAGTCGTCAGCACTGCATTGGGTAAGCTTGAACAGCAAGGTTGGCAATTTACACAGCTGTCCATGCAGCAAGATCTGACCAATAAATCTATTCAGGTACAAGCAACGGTCACTTCTTAAAACGCGTCAGACTGTGATAGAAATTTTAGATACTTATATCACTGTATGCTTAGTACTCGACACTCAATCCTCGACAGTAAAATAATGCTTTATCGTTGGTATCATTGAAAAGCCATTTATCCGGCTCCATTAAATAGTTAATCATATGACTATTGAATAAAAATATTACCAGTAAGGAAAACCTCACATAATGCGGGACAGTATGAGCAACGATAAGCGCCGTTCTTTAATTACTTATAACCACATCACTTATTTCTTATATGTGATCAGCTATTTTACTGCGGGTTTACTGTGGATTGTGCCGATTGTCATGAATTATGCCAAGCGCCATGACGCTAATGGTTCATGGTTAGCCACGCATTTCGATTGGCAAATCAAGACCTTCTGGTACAGTATCGTTTGGTTCGTCATTGGCATCATTTTGATTACCTTTGCATTAGGCGGCTTTGGCGTTAGCGTACTGGCGGATAGTGGCAATATCGCTATTGGCTCAATACTATTGGCTGGTCTTGGTTTACTGATTATGACCTTTACCTTTATCTGGCATTTATATCGCATTATACGTGGTTGGATTGCATTGACTGATGGGCGTCCAGTGCCGTAAACGTTTAAGAGTACCTTTGTACTATCTCTTTAACTTAGAAAGCTGCAGCTTATCGTTATGTAGCAGAGATTCATCATTATTGGTTATCGCTTAAATGTAGAAATTTAGCGACTGAAACTTTGCTCTTATTTCTGTTAAGCTGATATAATCGCTGCGCCCGATTTCATTCGCATTTTTTATTCACTATTTCTTCCAAGCAGGGTCTGCCATCACTATGTCTTATGCCTTACTTCGTCCTTTTTTGTTTAATATGGATCCCGAACACGCCCATGAGATGACGCTATCTTTATTGGATAAAGCGCATAAAGCGCGTGTTTTAGGCTTGGCGTATGGTCAGTCAATGCAACCAACAGACTGTATGGGTTTGCAGTTTTCTAACCCAGTTGGTCTGGCAGCAGGCATGGACAAAAACGGCGATTACATTGACGCGCTGGCTGAGTTAGGGTTTGGTTTTATAGAAGTAGGAACCGTCACGCCAAGACCGCAAGTAGGCAACGACAAGCCAAGGCTGTTTAGAATCAAGCAGGCAGACGCGATTATCAATCGTATGGGCTTTAACAACGAAGGCGTTGATTATCTAATCAACAATGTCAAACGCTGTAAATACAAAGGCAATATCGGTATCAATATTGGTAAAAATGCCGACACGCCGGTAGAGCAAGCCGCTGATGATTATGTGTATTGTTTAGAGCGTGTGTATCCGCACGCCTCATACATCACAGTCAACATCTCATCGCCAAACACCAAAAACTTACGTGATTTGCAAAGTGGTGAAGCACTGACTCAGTTAATGGATACGATTAAAAACCGTCACAGTCAGTTGGCTACTGAATATGGTTTTTATGTCCCATTGGTGCTTAAGGTTGCTCCAGATTTAGAGCCATTGCAAGTTGATTATATCTCGCAGCAATTAATAGACTTTGAAATTGATGGTTTGATTGCGACCAATACGACATTGAGCCGCGTAGGTGTCGAAGACTTGCGTGATGGCGACCAAATGGGCGGCTTATCTGGTCGTCCTGTGAGTCATATTAGTACTCAGATTTTGCAACAGTTCTCTGATCAGTTAGATGGTAAAGTCGCTTTGATAGGCGTAGGCGGTATCGATAGTGGTGCCAAAGCCGTAAAAAAAATCGAAGCAGGCGCAGACATGGTACAGCTCTATACGGGGCTTATCTATCGTGGTCCTGGGCTGGTGCAGTCTTGCATTCAGGCAATCGGTGGCTATTACGATGCCATGGAAAGCTAATCCAATAAACAAGGTAATAAGGCGTAGAGCATGAGTGGTTTAGATATTGTGATTGCTATCGTTGTCTTGATTGGCTTATGGCGCGGCTTTCAAGTAGGACTGATTAAAACAGCAATAGGCTTGGTAGGTTGGTTTATCGCTCTTATCGCTGCTACTAGGCTGGCAGGAGTAGTGTCGCCCCAATTAACGGGTATCGTACAAAACCCTGTGTTACAGATGGCTATGGCCTTTTTATTGGTAGTGATTGCCATATTAGCAATCATGCATCTGATGGCGTTTGTATTCTCAGGCGTGCTCAAAACATTACGTTTGGGCGTCTTGGACAAAATGGCGGGCGGCGTATTGGGTGCTGCCAAAAACGTATTGATGGTCTTGGTTGTACTGAGTGTCAGTGCGCCATTGCTAGTACAGATGCCGCAGTGGCAAACCTCAGTACTAGCGCCTGAGCTGATGCCATATGCACCGATGGGCAAGGCTCTAGTATCGGACGTATTAGGCATGGCTTGGGATCAGGTCAATCAGTCATAATTGTTGAATTGCTTATTATTTTATCTAATTGTCTATTATTTTACTTCTTTTTATACTTCTAAATGTTTGCACGTGTCACTGATAATCAGACATGGATTATCGAAAAATCTCGTTAAGTTTCTTACAATATCATCAGGTTAGCGGCGTGCGACAGTGAATGATTTTAGCAATATACTGTCGTTAAGTTTGCCGTTATTGTCGTACTAATGTATGAGTCAAAATAGGATATAGCTATTATGTGTGGAGTCATTGGAGTTGCAGCTCACGAACCAGTCAATCAGATTCTTTATGACGGTTTGACGATGCTACAGCATCGCGGGCAAGATGCAGCAGGTATTGTCACTTTGCAAGATGGGCGACTCTATCTACGTAAAGAAAATGGCATGGTACGTGACGTATTTATGAATCGTCATATGATGAAACTGGTTGGTAAGTTCGGTATCGGTCACGTTCGTTACCCGACAGCTGGTACTTCTAGCAGTGCTGAAGCTCAGCCATTCTATGTCAACTCACCGTATGGTATTACCCTTGCGCACAATGGTAACTTGACCAATGCTGAGAGTTTGGCCAAATCTTTGTATATCGAAGATCGCCGCCACCTTAATACTGACTCAGATTCTGAAGTACTGTTAAACGTACTGGCACATGAGATGCAGAATCTAGGCAAAACACATCCAACGGCTGATGATATCTTTGAAGCAGTAAAAGCCGTCTATAAACGCTGTGAAGGCGCTTATGGCGTTGTCGCTCTGATCACTGGTCATGGCTTACTTGCATTCCGCGATCCAAATGGTATCCGTCCACTTATCTTTGGTAAGCGCATGGCACCGAATGGCGGCACTGAGTATATGGTTGCTTCTGAGTCAGTTGCATTGACAGGTTCTGGCTTTACTATCGTTCGTGATGTAAAACCAGGCGAAGCGATCTTTATTGATTTGAACCATAAGCTACATACGCATCAGTGCGTCGAGCAAAAAGAATACACGCCTTGTATCTTTGAATATGTGTACTTTGCTCGTCCAGATTCGATTATGGACAATATCTCAGTTTATAAATCTCGCCTACGCATGGGTGAAAAACTGGCAGATAAAATCCTTGCTGAATGGGGTGATGATCACGATATCGATGTGGTCATTCCAATTCCAGACACGTCGCGTACTTCAGCGATGGAGCTAGCGCTAAAAATGAACGTCAAGTACCGTGAAGGGTTTATGAAAAACCGCTACATCGGTCGTACGTTTATTATGCCAGGTCAGCAGCAGCGCAAAAAATCAGTTCGTCAAAAGCTGAGCGCTGTACCGTTAGAGTTCAAAGGCAAAAACGTATTGTTGGTTGATGATTCTATCGTTCGTGGAACGACTTGTCATGAAATCATTCAAATGGCACGAGATGCTGGTGCTAACAAGGTGTTTTTTGCCAGTGCTGCGCCACCGGTGAAATTTCCAAACGTATACGGCATTGATATGCCCGTACGTAGCGAGCTTATTGCCTCAGGTAATAGTGTTGAAGAAGTGCGTGATATCATCGGCGCTGATCGTTTGATTTTCCAAGATTTGGATGATTTGATTGATGCAGTAAAAGATACCAAACATAGCCGAGTGGAAGGTTTTGATTGTGCGGTATTTAACGGCTGCTACATCACTGGTCAGATCAATGAAGCGTATCTTGATCACCTGCAAGAGCAGCGTAACGATACTGCCAAGACTGGTAAAAAAGGTGTACAAATAGTGGCTGATACCCCAGTTGACATGATGGGTGTAGAAGAGCTTTAAGTCATACTAAAGCTATTATTCTGAAATAAGAAAAAGCTAGATTCTGAATAGAATCTAGCTTTTTTATGTTTAAAATATCGCCAATGGCACTGGCGTTTTATAAATGGTCGAAACAGTTTTAGCCTAAAAAACTGTTAAATAACCAAAACAGACCATTGATTGCTGCGATACCGACAACCATACTGACTAAAAGCTGACGGCTGATATGATAGATAAATAATACCAAAATAAGTGCGCCGACTTGTGCCATGAGTACATGTAATTCGGTATCGCTTAAAGCAACAGTCGTCGATAGGTTTTGATAGGAGAGGCTAGTTAAAATTAACAGTACCATCACTGATAATGGTAAACTCTCATTTAATCGGTGTAGCCAAGGTGTGTCTAGTAGCTTTCTAGGTATCAGTGCGGGTAGCGCACGAGTGATAAAGGTCACTGCTGCCATGGCAAGCGTAGCAAAAATAAGATAACTACTGGTCATAAGAGTCTCCCGTCTTTTGACGCTCTATCCAAAACCCACGTACCAAGATCATAAACATACAGATAGTAATGGCTACTAATAGCAACCAGTCACTGGTAAATAGCGAAGCAATGATTAAGCCAAGCACGGCAATACCAATCGGGAAGTAGCGTTTGATACTTTGAAATTGCTCATAAGCAAGAATCGCAAACAGACAAACCAAAGCAAAATCTAAATTTGGCACTAAGTCACTGAGCGTACTACCAATCATTACGCCAACCGTACTCGCCAGTACCCACCAGCTTTGGTTAAATAAGCTAATAGGAAGTATCAGGGCTCGTCGCGACTCATTTGGTAAGCTTGTCATGATCGAAAAAGTCTCGTCGGTCAAAGCAAACAGACAATACGTCTTGGTCAGCTTATTTTTTGGTAGATACTGTAATAACGGCATGCCATAGAATACATGGCGTAGATTAATCGCGGCAATATTGGTGGCGATATTGCCAATCGGTAGGCCAGCGCTTAGCATTGGCAGACAAGCATACTGAGCTGCACCAGCATAGAGAATGATACTGAGCATAATCGTTGCCCATATCGGGATACCTGCTACCTGTGCGAGTACACCAAAGGCAATACCGGCAGGCAGATATCCCATAGCAACTGGCAAGCTTTTTTTAAAGCCCTCAGTCCATTGATACTGACTTTCAGGTTGATGACTTAGTTCATTTGAATGAGTATTCACACGATATCCTAAATTTTTCTTGTGATATTTTTATAAATCTATTGATATAAAAATTATTGATTCAAACGGTATTGCTGCAAAATTAAAAAGTAAAAAACGAGCTTAATAAAAACGTTCTATCGAAAATTGATAGAGCAAACATAATATAAAATTAACTAAGCTTCAGGTTGTAGTTTTTCATAGCTGCCAGTCTGATTGGCACGGTACAAAAACCCACCTAGAATGACTAGTCTTAATAGTAATAGACACCACACGCTAAGCCAAATACCAGTCATATCCCATTGCTGATAGAGCAACCAGCTCAACGGAAAGAAAATAGCAGCCAGTATCAGCGCCGCATTACGAATCACGCTACCAGCCGTTAAACCAAAATATATCCCATCTAGCCAATAGGCACCAACGCCGACAAGAGGCAATAATACAGCGTATAAATGGTAGTCATAGGCGAGGGCAAACACCGACTCAATATTGGTCATAAATCCTAAATACGTAGGCATTGCAAGCCACCAGATGGCGCTCACCATGATAGCAAGACCATAACTAACCACGCCTGTACGCTTCACAATAATACGAAAACGTGGCCAATCACGTCGCCCTGCGGCTTGCCCACTCAGCGTTTCAGCAGAGACAGCGACGCCATCTAAAGCGAAGGCAGATATGCTTAATACTTGCAATAAAATAGCGTTAGCAGCCAGTATGACATCTCCGCTTTGGGCAGATAGGCGAGTAATCCAAGCAAAGCTTAGCGTTAAAATAAGAGTGCGTACAAAGATATCTTTGTTTAAAGAAAATAGCCTAAGCATTTTCTCTTTCGTGAAATACTGTCGATCCGCTTTAAATAATACAGACCATGATATTTTTAGATGTTGACGGCTCAACCATAATGCCATCAGTATTCCAAACCAAAATGCAATAGTCGTTCCCAGTGCGACACCAGCCAATCCCATCTGCATTGCAAATACAAAAAACAGAGTCAGTACGATATTAAGTACGGCAATAAAACCTTGCTGATAAAGCATATAACGGGTCTTGCCTTGTCCTGCAAACCAACCGATAAATGCAAAATTCATCAGTTCTGCGATCACGCCCCAAAAGCGTACGTCTAAGTAGGTTTTTGCTGCGCGACCACTTTCAGGATTGGCTGACAGTGCTTGTAAGCCAAAATCAATCAGCCATGGTTTTGCGAGTAGTAATATTGCTCCAATAACAAACGCCAATAGTAACGCGCGTTGTAAGATAGACAGCAAAGGCGTGGGCACTGATACGGCCGATGTATTGCTAGTATTATTAGCCAGCTGTCCCAATGCCTGCGCAGCAAGCCCAGATGATGCATACTGCAAAAAGTTAAAGCTAACAAGCAATAGCGACAGCAACTGTATGGCTAGACCCATACCAGCAAGTTTCGCCGTATCATTCATATTACCTACAATGGCCGTATCAATAACGCTCTGCAATGGCATAGCCAAATTGGCCAGTAGCACAGGCAATGCAATCGCGACAATACGCTTATAGCTTGTGTCAATAGGTGGCATCGCGTGAGAAGTTGCGGAATTAGCTGACATGGGTGACTCGTTTATACGTGAACGATAAAGAGGTATGTTCGTAAAATGATAATAAGATTGTAAGGCAATACATCTAATATGAGAGACAAAATAGCTATAAAGACAAAAGCACCTAGACTCATTACTCATGAGTCAGGTGCTCTTATTTAAACATTGTAGCTGTGCACTCAGTAATTATATAAAGTGTGATGACACGCTAGTTCAGCGTATCAATCCATCTAATATACCTTACTAAACGTTGTCTTGCTCAAACATTTTTGGATCATTGAAAGTCACGATTTCTTCTTCAAACTCTGGTTTTACTTTTACGATAAAATCATCACGTGACAGACCCATGCGCAGCGGAATCGAACTGGCGATATAAGTCGATGAGTAAGTACCCGCAAGCAAACCAATAAACAGAGCTACTGAGAACCAGTATAATCCATCACCGCCCAAGAAGAGCATGGCTAGTACGACCAATAGAACAGTTGAGATGGTCATAATCGTACGGCGTAGCGTCTCGGTCAATGACAAATCAATCGTCTGTTCTGGCGTAATTCCGCGAACACGGCGGAAGTTTTCACGAATACGGTCATAGACAACGATCGTATCGTTCAATGAATAACCAATCAACGCCAATACCGCAGCCAAGACCGTTAAGTCAAATGGGAAGCCAAACAATGCAAATACACCAATGGTTACGACGGCATCATGAAATAGTGACAGTACAGCACCCAGAGACAATTTGAACTGGAAGCGTAGGGCAACATAGCCAAGCATACATACCAGTGCCAATACCAATGCCATAACTGAGTTTAAATAAACCTCATTACCAACTTGGCTACCAATGATATTGACGTTGCTAATCGTAGCGGTGTTGCTAGGTAATGCCAATGCCTGCGTTAGATTTGCGCTTAGCCCATCGACGTTATCAGACTGAGGAGGTAGACGTACCAATAGCTCTTCACGAGTACCTAGATACTGTACAACTGCATCATCGAAGCCATTATCTGCCAGTGCTTGTACAACAGCAACTTGCTCAACAGGCTGCTCATAACGAACGTCTGCTGAGACACCACCAGTAAAATCAAGACCTAAGTTCAGACCATTTACCGCGATAGCAATGATACTACCGATCACCATAAATAAAGATAGTAGTGCCATCGGCTTTTCTATCTTCATAAATGGAATGATACGCTGGTTGCCAACTGCCTTGATGCCACCTTCAGCGACAGCTGCGGCATCGTCAGCGGCGTCACCTGATATTACGTCAGAATCAACAGCGGTAGACAGTGCTTGACTATCTTTGGCATTTTGACCTTTACCACCGCGACGACTAGGGCTTTTTCCTGACTTTACGGTAGTAGGGTTATTGGTTTTAGTATTGCTACCTTTACCATCACGACGCGGTTTGTTACGGCGACGCGTACTTGCATTGGTCGTCTCACCGTTTGAGCCATTTCGATCGGGATTATTCTGCTGTTCTAAAGGGTTGTTATTATCGATCGCCATAATATTCTCCTAACCGATGCTCAGACTTTTGATGGATTTACGCTTACCATAAGCAATTTGTACCAGTGCACGTGTCACCAAAATTGCAGTGAATAGCGAGCTGACAATACCAATAGCTAGCGTAATCGCAAAGCCTTTAATCGGACCAGTACCAATCGCAAATAGGATAAACGCGACCAATAAGGTTGTAATGTTGGCATCAAAAATACTGCTAAATGCGCGATCAAAACCTGCCACGATGGCTGATTTTGGCCGTACGCCATTGGCAATCTCTTCTCGTATTCGCTCAAAAATCAGTACGTTGGCATCAACCGCCATACCAATGGTCAAAACGATACCTGCGATACCCGGTAGGGTAAGTGATGAACCCAAAATTGACATAATCGCAATGATAATAATAACGTTAACGGCTAGCGCAACGTTGGCAATCACACCAAACAAGCGATAGAAGATAATCATAAACGCGAAGACTAATAGATAGCCGACCTGCGTAGAGAACAATCCTTTATCAATATTTTCTTGACCGAGTGATGGACCAATAGTGCGCTCTTCTACGAAGTACATCGGTGCAGCAAGTGCGCCCGAGCGTAGCAATAGCGCAAGCTCAGCTGCTTCAGCACTACTATCTAAACCAGTAATACGGAATGATGAACCCAATACCGCTTGAATGTTGGCACGGTTGATGACTTTGGTTTCAGCGTAAGGTGTGCGTACTTCAGTCGTCTCACCAGTCGCTGGATCTTCTTCGTAAGTGATTCTTTGTTTGTTTTCAATGAACAATACAGCCATCTGTTGACCAACCGCTGTACGTGTGGCGTTCTGCATGAGCTTGCCGCCAGCACTGTCCAAGGTAATACTTACTTCAGGTAGACCACTTTCATCCAATCCAGTTTGCGCGTTGGTTACTTTGTCCCCAGTGACGATCGCTTGACGATCTAACAGTACAGGAGGGCCATCCAGTGTTTCGAATGGGAAGGCCTCTGTACCTGCTGGAGGTATGCCGCCAGTATAGGTATCAGCATCTTCTGCCACCATACGGAACTCAAGGTTTGCAGTACGACCAAGTACACGTTTCGCTTCTGCAGTATCTTGTACACCAGGTAGCTCAACGACGATACGGCTAGCACCTTGCGACTGTACCAAAGCTTCAGTCACACCCAGCTCAGCAATACGGTTACGTAGAGTCGTCAAGTTCTGATTGACCGCGTAGCTATTGATTTCGTCAAGTGTCGCATCGTTATACGATAAGACCAATGCAGGACCTTGATCATCAATAGAAGACTGCAAGTTAAACGTATTGCTCATCGAGCCTTGTAATACGTTTTGGGCACGGTTACGAGTATCAGTATCAGCAAAATGCAATACCACGCCGCGATCTTCGGTTTTGATACCTTTGATTGCTACTCGCTCAGCACGTAGCTCACGTCGCATATCACGACTGGCACTGGTTAAACGCTGTTCAAGCGCCTTGTCCATATCGACTTCGAGTACAAAGCGTACACCACCACGCAAATCGAGACCAAGCTTCATCGGCCTTGCACCGATATCGCGTAGCCATTGCGGGGTAGTCTGTGCTAGGTTAAGGGCAACGACATAGTCTTCGCCCAAGTTTTGACGTAGCACTTCTTGCGCTTTTAGCTGATCGACTGGGTTGTTGAGGCGTACCAGCGCGCTGTTGCCCTCAAACGTACCATCGTGGTTATCTAGACCTGCCTCTTCGAGTAAGCTTTGAGACTCAGTTAAGATACCTTCAGATAGCTGAGTTCCTGCGGCTGCGCTCGTAATCTGCACAGCAGGTTCGTCAGGGTAAAGGTTGGGGGCAGCATATAGACCGGCAACGAGTAGCACGACGGCAATTAGTAAGTATTTCCAAGCGGGATATTGCATAATCACTTCTTTAAGTTGATAAACGACTGGCGACGTAGGCCACAAGTTAGCAGATGGGAAGTTAGCGATAGCAACGGTCGAGTGCTATGTTCAGCAGCCGTCATCATGCACCATTGCGATCATCCGCGATGATAGTAACGCATAAAACAGTAAAGCAAATAATACAGATGTCTGTTTATCCGGTCATCAAAAATCATATGGCTAACTTGGATAAAAATAGGACATCTAAACAGTAAGCCTAATTTATATAGCAATTTACCTTACTGTGTTAATAGCGAAAAATGACCGTAAATCATATACGGTCATTTTTTAGTCATTACATTCGTTAATGTGACGACTATCGAATGTTCACTAATAAATTTTCACTAATAAAAGCTAGTGAACATTCTAATTAGACGCTTTCGATCGTGCCAGCAGGCAATACTGAAATAACAGAAGCACGTTGTACTTTCACGTCAGTATTGTTGTTTAGGCTCACAACAGCATAATCGCCTTCGATTGCTTTGATACGGCCCATTAAACCACCAGCGAAAATAATTTCACTACCAACGGTCAATGCGTTAACCATGGCACGATGTTCTTTGGTGCGCTTAGACTGCGGGCGAATGACCAAGAAGTAAAAAATCGCAAAAAACGCAACAGGCAGTAGAATCTGACCGAATAGACCTGCAGCACCTGCAGTCTCTGGTGCAGCATGGGCAGCTTGAATAAATAAGCTCATAATATCTCTCAGTAAGTCATAGACAATAATAAAATTAGACGCATAGTAACAAAAAATCCCAGACTTGGTAACTGTTAATCATAGGCTGAGCGTGTTTTTCTTAGCGTAAGGCATACTATCAGCCAACGGATAAGACAACAATGTTTTTACTATATTCAGATAACCTATATAAAGCCTCAGGCTAAATAGCTGTCATGAATTGGTTAGTAAAGATGTCGTCATACAACCGTTAATAGTAGGGCAATAAAAGTCATCAAAAAACAAAAACTTAAAAATGGTGACTTATTGTGAAATGGTATCATCAATGCTACTATCAAATGGCAATGATTGCCTGTATTTAGTATGCTATATATTGAACCATATTACGGCTTTTTGAAGCATAGTATGGCTTTGAAATAGCGATTAAATCAGCTTTGAGTAACTATTTATACGATAGACAGATGTCTTTTATTACTTTGTTAAAGATAATCTGAAAATCAATATAAATTACTCATGACATTATCTTTCTTTTACTCTTTTTAGGTTACCTAACTTGTTCACCACTTTTATGTTTGTACCTCGTTTATGTCGTCCGCGCGCTCATCGTAAAGACGCATCTGCAGAACCTCCCCCGAGAATGACGACTAGTTCTCGATTTGGTTATACTTCTTTTTCGGCACTATCTGCATTAGCAATTCTTATGCTACCGCAAGCAGTGTGGGCAGCTGGTGCTGTATCAACATCCAGCGAGGCGGCAGCACCAACTGCGCTTAGCGTTTCTTTATTGATATTTTTTGTCTTACTCGCTATTGGTGTCTCTTTTGTCTGTTCATTAGCAGAGTCTGTTTTGCTGAGCATGACGCCATCGTTTATTGCGGATGTACAAGAGACCAGTCCAAAAAAAGCAGAAATGCTTAAAAGCCTCAAAGTAGACAATATTGACCAGTCACTAGCTGCTATTTTAACGTTAAATACCGTTGCCCATACACTTGGCTCTATCGGTGCGGGTGCACAGGCTACGATCGTCTTTGGTAGTGCGTGGTTTGGTTTGTTTTCGGCCCTTATGACGCTTGCTATCTTGTTCTTGTCTGAAATTATCCCAAAAACACTAGGTACAGTTTACTGGCGTCAGCTAAGTGGCTTGGTTGCTTATTTCGTTCGTGGCATCATCATGCTGCTATACCCATTAATTTGGTTCTCAGAGCGCCTGACGAAACTATTGGTACGTGGTAAAGAGCCGCAAACCTTTAGCCGCCGTGAGTTTGCTGCTCTTGCTAGTATCGGTGAAGAGTCAGGACAAATTGACCCACTAGAGTCACGTATTATTCGTAACTTGCTCGCGTTTGGCGCGATTAAAGTCGAAGATATCATGACGCCCCGTTCAGTTATGCTGGCGTTTGAAGAAAACAAAACCGTCGCTGAGCTATTGGTTGATCGACCAAAATTGACGTTTTCTCGACTGCCGATTTATGATGGTGACCTAGATAATATTACGGGCTTTGTCCTAAAAACGGACATGCTGTTGGCTAAAGTTAACCATGCTATGCATAAGCCGTTGACGCAATTTCAGCGCGACATCACTTTTGTCTTCTCTAAAATGAAGCTGTTTGACTTGTTAGAATTGATGCTAAAAAACCGTATTCATATTGCGATTACAGTCGGTGAATATGGTGAAGTTAAAGGCTTGGTCACGTTAGAAGATGTATTTGAGACATTGTTAGGTCTTGAGATTGTTGATGAGATAGACCGTGTTGAAGACATGCAAGCGTTGGCTCGTCAGATGATGGATAGACGGGTAGAGCGTTTGGGCATGAAGCTCAGCGATGATGAACAGTATGAAGACAGTAACAGCGAACCTAAGTCCTAACGAAGCGTTAATGAAGCAAAACTCTAACGTGGATAGCTTAACCATAAATATTGATGGTTCTAAAGATTGATGGTTTAAAAATGGTCAGCTCATTATGGGCTGACTATCAAACTAGATCTACAAAGCATCTAACTGTTTGAGCTAGGACTTACAGCATAAAACCTTAAGAGTATTTGATTTGATAGCCTGTGTTTCTAGTCGCAATAATTACACAGGGTGTCACATGGCTGTGAGAATTCGATGATAGGCTCGGCATATGATATGAGTATACTTATATAGATATATCTATACAGATACACTGCCAAAATAAATGATAAAAGAGCGTTAATCGTCAATATATGACACTAACGAAAAAAATATCGCTAAGGATTATCATGAAAAAATTATTGGGAAATAGGCTATTAGCTCTATTGGTGAAAAGCGCCAGCATCACTGCAATCGTAGCAGTAGCCAGCACCATCAGTATCAATGCACAAGCGGCAACTATGACCGAAGATTTGGTACAGAATTATGCCGCCGCAATGAAAGCATCAGCGAATAGCCAAAGTATCAATCAGGTATCGCGCCTTGTGTCAGATGACGCGCTTATTTCTTTATCTAGAAAAGGTAAATCTACCAGTTTAGATAAAGACGCGTACTTAAAGCTGCTGCAAAACAGCTGGAACGATACGTCTAATTATCGCTATGATATTTCGGTAGATAATGTGGTGATTACTGGTTCACAAGCCAAAGCCAATGTAACGACCAATGAGAGCTGGGTAAAAAATGGTCAGCAAGTCTCATTTGTTACCACATCTCGTGTGACCTTGACCTTGTCTACTGGTAATGCAGTGCTCTTGCGCGCAGTATCACAGGTAGCTATTAATTAAGTCGCCATTGACCAAGCAAGACTCAAAAATACAATAAGCCATATAACCAATAGCTAGTCTAACTGATTGAGATTCTAACTTATAAAGGGTTTTGGTTGGTTCAACAGTTATTACTTAGTTTTATAGGCTACTTGAGCGTCTATTATTATCTTTTATATTAGGCTAGTCTTTGCTTTACATTGCATACTATACTACCCATCAACTTTATCTTATTAATTTCTGTCGTTAGGAAACCTCCAATATCATGTCTACTGTGCTATCACACTCTCGCTCATTTATTGCGTTGCCATTGACGCTTGCGGTATCCACTTTACTGATTAGTGCGTGTAGCAATACATCAGCGGTAAAAAACAAAGGTGCGACCAATAGCTCATCTGTCATCACCAAAAGTCCTACCAATCAAGGGGCTAATACAGGTAGTGCAGACTACTCAACTGCGTTTTTAGATGCAGAGAGTTTGGATGAGTTAGCTGACTTGTTAGAAGCCACTGACATGACCATGGTAGAAGGTAACCAGCTTGCTATTCAGCAATATGGTGATTTGTGGAATCGTCTACGCGCAGGCTACCGCATGAATGGTGGTAAGCCAATCTATAATCAGCGCATTGAAGGTCAAAAAAGCTGGTTTACCAGTAGACAGGATTATCTAAATCGTCTAACTGCACGTGCCAGCCGTTATATCTATCATACGGTACGAGAGGCAGAGCGTCGCAATATCCCAACAGAGCTTGCCTTGTTACCAGTTATCGAGAGCTCTTACGATCCAAGTGGTACGAGTAGTGCGGCAGCTGCGGGTTTATGGCAGTTTATCCCAAGTACAGGCCGTATCTATGGCTTGAACCAAAGCAGCACTTATGACGGTCGCCGCGATGTTATCGAATCAACCCGTGCTGCCTATGACTTTTTGACAGCATTGCACAACCAGTTCGGTAGTTGGGAGCTAGCATTGGCTGCCTATAACGCTGGCCCTGGCCGTGTACAGAAAGCAATCGATGCCAACGCAGCGCGCGGACTACCAACAGACTATTGGTCACTTCAACTGCCGACTGAAACGATGAACTATGTGCCGCGCTTCTTAGCTGTAGCCGAAATTGTTGCCAAGCCTGAGCAGTATGGTGTGTATCTACCCGCTATCGCTAACCGTCAGCATTTCCGTAGTGTACCTGTTAACTATGGTGTGAGCTTGGCAGAAGTATCGCAGTTGACTGGCGTTAGCTACGATGAGCTAGAGCGTCTAAACACTGCACTGACATCAGGCCGCGTTGACTCTTCAGGTCCACAGCGTGTCATCATTCCTAACGACGTCAGTCTCAATGCTGACGCCAAATTAAGCGGGCTCAGAGGTAATGGTACAGGCAATGTACTCGCTTCAAACAACGCAGGTAGCTCAAGTACAACAGCCACGACGCCAAGCTACAATAACAAACCATATACTGCCTCATCACTGCCATCTACTGGTAGCGCATTGGCCGATTATGCAGCTAGCGCAAGTGTACCTCAGCAGACCACGAGCTATATCTCACCATCTGCGACACCGACTAGCAGCTCGGTATACAGCGGCAATTCCTCAGCTCGTACTGAGCCACCACTGACCACCGCAGAGACTAACAAGATCAATGCTGAGCTTAAGAGCAGTAACAGCTTACCGACCACCTCAGCTCAGATTACTCAGAACAATACGATTGTCCAAGAGCCACCGCTTAGCAAAGAAGAGCGTGATTTTATTGCTAATCAAATCCGTAGAAATACTTCTGAGACCAATGTTATCAATGCTGACGGCAACATCAATCTATCAGCCGTACAGACGCAGCAGTCTATCTTAGAAGCGAGTGGCGCAGAGAAAAAACTTAGCTTTGCTAAAACCTCGGTAAGTAAGCCAAAACCACAGGGCGCACGTACCACTTATACGGTAAAACGTGGCGATACGCTCTCGAACATTGCGAGTCGAGCAGGGGTTAGCTGGCGTGATATCGCAGAATGGAACCAGATAGATGCCAGTGCCAATTTGCTCTCTGGCAGCACGTTATATCTATATGATGCCAAGACTATCGAGCCATTAAGCACTGCTAACAACGCAGCCGCTAGTCAGCCTGATAGTTATGTTGTACAAGGTGGTGATACGCTTATCGGTACGGCCAATCGTTTTGGGTTATCAGTTACCCAGCTAGCCAGCTATAACAACCTAAGCAGCCGTGCTGATCTGCTCAGAGGTCAAAAATTATGGCTCATACCGGGTAAAGTGACTGCTCCTGCAACGACACCTGCAGCGCCTTCTACCAAGCCGAGTAAATCAAGCACTGCGACCAAGAACTATAAAGTAAAAGCAGGGGACGGATTAATTGCATTGGCACGTCAATTCAACGTGTCGACGGATACTTTAGCCAGTCTCAACGGTATCAACAGCACAAGTTCGCTGTATGTTGGTCAGACACTTAAAGTGCCAGCCAGTGTTGATTTCGATGCTGCAAGCACGACAAGTGCTAGCAGTAGTAACAGCTCAAGCTCGGTCGCGACCACCAATTACAAAGTAAAATCAGGTGATACGCTGATTGGTATTGCGAATAGCATCGGAGTGAGTGCAACGGAACTGGCTGCGGTAAACAGCAACTTTGATGCAAAAGCTCGCCTGCAACGTGGTCAAACGATTAAAGTACCTGCTTCTAAAGAGTTGGTCGATCGTCAGTTAAATGACAAAGCGGTCAGCTACAAAGTAAAATCAGGTGATACGCTAACGGGTGTCGCTAAACGCTACAATATTGGCTTAAGTGATTTAGCATCAGCGAATAACTTGAATACCAATTCGAATCTGATACTGGGTCGTACTATCACTATCCCTGCTAGCGGCAGTGTGGCAAGTGCATCTAGTAGCAGTCAAAGCAGTAGCTCTGCTAATAGTAACAGTAGTAGCTCAGTAAGCAGCGGTACGAAACTGGGTAACACTGAAAACTACAAAGTTAAATCTGGTGATGGCCTAATTGCTTTGGCACGTCAGTTTGGCATCTCAGTAGAGGATTTGGCGGCGACCAATGATCTAGCGACCAATGCTCAGCTACAGCGCGGTCAAACGCTTAAAGTACCAAAAGCGACAGTAAGCTACACGGTTGGCTCGGGTGATAGCTTAATTGGTCTAGCACGTAAATATGGCGTATCAACGCAAGAGCTGGCCGATATGAACAATATTGCCGCTGATACGATGTTGCAGCGTGGTCAGCGTCTGACAGTTCCAAATCGCTAATGAATAAAATATTAATGGATACCGTTTAAACGAGGCGTCATTAATATTAATCATTAATCGTATTGCACAAAAAAGCTGCTCTTTATAAGAGCAGCTTTTTTTATTCAATAAAAATGACTTACTGTTAGAAGTTAGCTTGCGAACCGTTTAGTAATAGCTACGAATTAGACCGTCTGAGTTTTAATAGTCTCAAGATAGCTTCGGATATTACTGACATAATGCATGGCTTGACCATAGCGGCTATTCGACGCTCTATTATCTGCTAAATAAGCATAGACGTTCGCCCAGCTCTTATCATCGATACCTTGAGCTCGCAGTTCGCGTTGGATTCTTTTTACTGCATTGGGACCCATGTTATAACCTGCAAGGGCAAACCAGATACGGTCAGTTTTTGGCACATCAGAGAAGTCTGCTTTCACTTGCTCTAGATAGCGGGCACCGCCGCCAATGCTTTGGTAAGGATCGACACGGTCTGAGACGCCCATCGCTTTTGCAGTGTTATTGGTCAGCATCATTAACCCGCGTACGCCAGTCGGCGAGACAGCGTTGGCATCAAGGTGTGACTCTTGATAACCCATCGCGACCAATAGTTCCCAATCGTGATTATAATTGCGTGCTTGCTCTTCAAACGAAGACTGATAATCCGGTAACTTTTCCGTTAAGGTTCTCTGGAAATGATCCTGACTATAGGCATCTTTAAGCAAGTTTTGATTGTAGAACGCGGCAAGTTTCTGTGTGTTTTTTATCTTAATGCTATCGCACAAAAAGTAACTGGCCTTTCTTGATAGTGGATCATTGGATGAGCTAAACGTCCAACTTACCTTAGGATGTAGTCCGTTCTTAGTCAGACTAGAGTCATAACCACAGCTGACATTGATAGAAGATAGATTTAGCTGGCTTTTTAGCTTAGTGCTAGCCGTAGTCAGCGCCATGTCAGCGTTGCCGGTTCTTAGTGCTTTTAGCGCCGCTTCTTCACTGGCATAGGCTTTTAGATTGATATCGACACCGAGCTCGTCGGCATAAGTGCGCACCAGATCAAACCCAAAACCATGTTGGAAGCCATCAGTAGCAAAGTAAGTGCTATCGCCAGGCACCGCAGCAATGGTCAAGGTGTTTTCCAGCATGACATTGTCATAAGCTGGTACCGATGCGTTCATGGTCGTCAAACTCTCAGCGGGCAACGAGAGTAGAGCGATGCTAGAGATTTGTGCCAGCTTCTTGGTTCTGGCAAAACGATTAGACGCAATAGGGGTAACGGATGAAACGATGTTACTTTTTGTGTTCAGTAGGCGTTTAGATGGACGCAGTAAATAAGAAATACGGCGTTTGGCCCCTTGCGCAGATACTTTTACACGATAAGTAATACGCTGCATGGATGTCTCCTGATTTTAGCCATCCTTCTTACCGCAAAAACACGTATACATATATGTGCATAATATTGACATATATCGATATCGTGTCTTAAATAGAATGGCATTTTTAATAGGATAAATGCCACTTTATCTTGTTTGACTATAGCGCCACTAGCGTACTCTCTCTAAGAGTTAGTGGGATAGTTTGTCGTCAGCCAGCTATCAATATGTCATAAAAGCGTTCTAAACAGTGTTTATTAGTACTGGTTTAAAATACTGAACGCACAACAACGCGAAGGATATAAATCAGATGATTCCTTCATCGATAACTAAATATGGCTAGTGGCCAAACAACTATATATCAAACATAGGTAAGGTCATGATTAAGTTATTGAGACAAAGACATAGCTTGAAACATTGAGGTAAGGTTTTGCCAATGAGGCAAATACATTCATCTGTTTTAACTATGCTAACTTTAATGGCTGGCTATACTTTGACTCACTAATATTAAGTTACTAGTAATAAGATAGCTGGCTACTAAAGTTGTTTGTCCAGCAATGAGGGTAAGCAAAATAACCAGAATTGATAGTTTATAGCGGTCTATCAAACTGACTATGTCATACCGTCATCGCGACACCAAAAATAAAAAATACCATGCCGCTAACATATATAGTGCAAACATAGTATTTCAATGGGTAGCGGCTTAAAATCTTATCGCTGATATAGCATGATAAAGTCTTAAACAACTATCAGCATTATTTTAGTGCCATAACCGGAAGCTGTAATAATGGGAAGTTTCATGACAAAACGTTCTTTCTTACGAGTAGTAATATGCGGTTACTAATTGCATTATTCAAGTGGAGTTAAGAAAAAAGCGATAAAACTTAACAATTGAGATATAAACGGTTAATTTTCCAGATATTTGGTACATAATAATCAAAAACAGAATAACAAAGTTCAAATAGTAGTCAAACTAGACTTTATGCTTATGCTTTAACTACAGCTATTAGCAAGTCTGGTTTGGCTTTTGAACTATCGTTTTCTCTGCAAATTTTTCTCTATAAATGACAACCGTTTAAACTAATTTTTTAAGTAGCTAGTTTATGCTGGGTTTTCGATATCGATAAAAGTAACTGGCAGACCAAATTTTTGAGCGACTATCTCTCCTAACGCCTGAATACCGCCACGCTCCGTTGCATGATGACCACAAGCAAAATAGTCAATTCCAAGCTCACGCGCGCTATGCGTGGTACGTTCAGATATCTCTCCTGAGATAAACGCATCACAGCCCATAGTAGCAGCCTGCTCAATCATATCCTGCGCACCGCCCGTACATATACCCACACGTTTGATCAGCCTACCATTTGTCTGAGTAGAAGAGTCTGCATGATATTCAGCTGAGATATGTAATGGCGCGCGACCTAAAGCTTGAGTAATGGTGGCAATAAGATCGTCAGCAGTTTGCGGTGTACAAGTAGCGATATTGCCAACAGGATGTGACTCGGTAGGATAGAGCGCACCAGTAATTGTCATGCCGAGTACGTCAGCAAGTTTTGCGTTGTTGCCAGAGATCGGGTGCGCGTCGAGCGGTAGATGGTAGCCAATCATAGAAATACCGTGTTGCATCAGCTTGCGCACGCGTCGACCTTTCATCCCAGTAAGCGGTGCAGGTTCGCCTTTCCAGAAGTATCCATGATGCACCATAATCGCATCGGCATTGTTAGCAATCGCAGCATCTATCAAGGCTTCACAAGCAGTGACACCAGTAACGATACGTTGAATCGGGCGTCCACCATCGACTTGTAGACCATTTGGCGCATAGTCTTTAAACGCACTGGTAGATAAGTAGTCGTCACAGAACTGTGTCAATGCCTGAGCGCTGATGCTTTGAGTATTGGATTCAGCTATCGTATGATTTGCAGTCATTATGTTTTCCTGTCATCAATAAAATGTAGGTCGTAAGGTGCTGTAGATTAACTAAGCAAAAATTATGTATTATCTGTCATGTTTGAGAGTGTTTGGTTTTGCTCTTTTGACTTTATATTCAACTCTCAAGATGCTTAAGTGTTGAGTATCGTAAAAGCTATTTTAACATGCCGTTGTAAGCAAGCAGACAAGCTGGATAACTGAAATGGTACACGATACGTTACTATTTACTGGTATTGCGGTTATAATTTATACACGTGAGTCTGCCTAGCTGTATAGCATTTGTCCATCCTATGAATGGGTCAAGACTAGCTAAGCGGTCGCTATTATCTCACTTCGTTTTTCACTGTCTGTTTGCAATAAATTTATAGAGGTTTTATATGTCGTCATCCCGGAACACCAATAACAAGGCGTCTTTATTAAAATGGTTACCTTGGGTCTTATTGCTGCTAGTGTTGGCAGCGTTTATCTGGTTGTTCACGAGTATGAAGTCGACGTCGGAAGCCACATGGGAGCCGCCGAGAACCCCGCCTGCGGAGCAGCAAGTAGCAGAGCCAGTGTCGGACACGCCAGCGCCTATTTCTTCTTATCATAATGCGGTGGCGCGTGCGTCGCAGTCTGTGGTCAATATCTATACGACGCAAACGATGACCGAGCATCCTTATATGGATGATCCCGTACTGCGCCGGTTTTTTGAATATCATGGTGGCCCATCACAAGAGCAGGGCAATACCAATTTAGGCTCTGGTGTGATCGTATCAGAAGATGGCTATATCGTGACTAATGCCCATGTGATCGAAAAAGCAGATGAAATCACAGTCGCGTTCAATGATGGTCGTAAGAGCCGTGCCAGAATCATTGGTACAGATCCTGATAGTGACCTAGCTGTGATCAAGGTTGATATGACAGGGCTGACACCACTTGGCTTCCGCGAAGATCCGATTCGTGTAGGGGATTTGGCCTTAGCCATTGGTAATCCATTTGGTGTGGGTCAGACAGTGACGCAGGGGATTATCTCAGCAACTGGTCGTACTGGATTGGGCGTCAATAAGTTTGAAGACTTTATCCAAACCGATGCAGCGATTAATCCGGGTAACTCAGGCGGTGCACTGGTCGATGCTCATGGCGAGCTAGTCGGTATCAACACCGTCATATTCTCGCGCTCTGGTGGCTCGATGGGTATTGGCTTTGCCATTCCGACGGCACTGGTTGAGCAAGTGATGAATGCCTTGATCAAAGATGGCCGTGTCAGTCGTGGCTGGTTGGGTATCGAGATTCAGTCACAGCTACGTGACCCAACACAGTTAGAGACGTCAACAGGCGTAGAAGTACTAAACGTCATTGATAATAGTCCAGCGGCGAAAAGCGGTTTACGCGTCGGTGATATCGTCCTAACCATCGACGATGTCGAGATGACAGATGCAAATACTTTGATTCAGTATGTTGCTCGTAAGCCACCAAATACTGAACTGGATGCGCAAATATTGCGTCAAGGTAAAAATGCCCAAGTAAAAATCACGCTAGAAGAGCGTCCAGCACAAGAGCCGCTTGAGCGTCCTGTCGTACTGCAAAATGAGAGCATGGGTGGAATGGAGCAGCCAAACATTCAAGGTGATGAAGAAACGCCAATGATGTCAAAGGCAGAGCGTGATCGTATGCGCGAAGAGCTGATGAAACTGTTTGAACAAGATGCCGCGTCGCAGTAAGTCGTAGTTACTGTTACCACTATGTGCTGACTCATAATGTATATATGAGTTAGCATTTTTATTTAGCTAATAGCACAAAAAAGCGCGCTTCTTATCTAAAGGAGCGCGCTTTTTATTGGAGCTGATTTTTCTAAATTTTAAAGGCTAACTTTATCTATATATAACCCTGCTATAACTTCTCAATCGGGTCATGATTGATATAAATAACGCCTTGCACACGGCAACAGCAGGGCAGGATTTCATCTTCTTCAATCATAGCTAGTGGGTCAAATGGATAATCAACCGTATGTGAGCTAGCAATACGCTTGACTCGGCAGCTACCACAGTAGCCTTCGCGGCATTGATAGTTTACATCGTGTCCGGTGCGTAGCAGTCCATCTAGCAGACTCTCGTCATCATGTAGATAGAACTGCTTTTTACTGGTCATTACCCAAGTCATCGTTAATCCTATTGGGATATGTTTGTGCTACTGCTATCCCTACTATTAACCCATAAGACGGTTACAGCGGTAGAAATTTTATAACTTCAAATTTCTACCGCTTAAGCCTTTATCATTCAAAGCTTTTATAATTTAAAGCCTTTATAGCTCAAAGCTCTTACAACTCAGCTCTTATAATTCAGCTTTTTACAGTTCAAAATCGTCAAAATCACTGTCTGATAAGTCAGAGTCAATCTGACCAACCAAGTACGAGCTAATCTCAGTCTCTTGCGGTGCTACTTGCACATTGTCAGATGACAACCACGTGTTGATCCACGGGATTGGGTTTGATTTTGAGTTCGGGAACGCCGCTGGCAAGCCGACAGTTTCCATACGTAAATTGGTGATGTACTCGATATATTGGCAAAGGATGTCTTTGTTTAGACCAATCATCGAGCCATCTTTGAACAGATAGCCTGCCCATTCTTTTTCTTGCTCAGCCGCCTTGCGGAAGATTTCGATACTTTCTTCATAACACTCTGCGGCAATCTCGACCATCTCAGGATCGTCACGACCGTTGCGCATGAGGTTCAGCATGTGCTGCGTACCCGTCAGATGCAGCGCTTCATCACGAGCGATTAGCTTGATGATTTTGGCATTACCTTCCATCAATTTACGCTCAGCAAAGGCAAACGAGCAAGCAAATGATACATAGAAACGAATGGCTTCTAGGACGTTGACTGCCATGATGCATAAGTACATCTGCTTTTTCAGCGATCTCAAATCAACCGTCACTTGCTCGCCATTGATGTTGTGCGTACCTGGACCATACAGGCTATATAGCTGTGAGTTGCGGTACAGCTCATCATAGTACTGAGCGATATCAGAGGCACGGCCTAAGATGTGCTCGTTTTGCATAATGTCATCAAAGATAATATTTGGGTCATTGACGATATTACGAATGATATGCGTATAGCTGCGTGAGTGAATGGTCTCAGAGAACGACCATGTCTCGATCCACGTCTCAAGCTCAGGGATAGACACCAGCGGCAGTAGCACTACGTTTGGACTACGACCTTGGATAGAGTCGAGTAGAGTCTGGTACTTGAGGTTGCTCAAAAATATATGCTGCTCATGCGACGACAGATTGCTGAAGTCGATACGATCGCGTGATACATCGACCTCTTCTGGACGCCAAAAGAACGACAGCTGCTTTTCAATCAATTGCTCAAAGATAGGGTGTTTTTGTTGGTCATAGCGCGCCACGTTGACGGGCTGACCAAAGAACATCGGCTCTTTTAGCGCATTGTTTGGCGTTTGAGAAAAAATCGAGTAAGTCATGGGACTGCCTTTATAATTGATACGGTTATTAATTTATAGGGGTGTGACTGGTTTTGATCTGAGGTTATGACACGTTTTTGGATTATA
Organism: Psychrobacter proteolyticus; assembly: GCF_039762275.1. Lineage (GTDB taxonomy): Bacteria > Pseudomonadota > Gammaproteobacteria > Pseudomonadales > Moraxellaceae > Psychrobacter > Psychrobacter proteolyticus_C. The sequence continues at coordinate 459,917 of NZ_JBDLOB010000001.1, forward strand.
GCGTTTTAGCTTAGAGGTTCTCTAGTGATATCTGTGACGACTCTTGTCCATCGTTCATATAGGCTTTGAATATCTCGCTCAGCTCACTATCATCGAGTGCTTCTAGTTCATCAAGCGCGCTTTTGCGTAGGGTGCTCACACCAGACTCTTCTGCTGCTATCTTTAAGTCTTTTTTAGCCGCTCTCGATACTGGCTTTTTGACTGTTTTTGCCACGGATTTTTTGGTGACAGTTGTCTTTGGTGCTTCATTCATACCTAACTGCTGACGCACCTCTGCAATATCAACCTCGACTTGTACGATATGCGAGCCACCATCGTTTAGGTCTGAAAATACGTTTGGGATAAACAAACCACCGTCTTTGATGATTGCGGTATATTGCACATGACCTCCGTTTTGGGTGTTGAGTCAGTTATTTTTTTGGTGCTATCAATTTGAGCTAAACTTAAACTACATTTGGTTTCAGATAAAACTGCGTTCACTTTTATATGTAGAGAGTATCTCGCTCATTTCTGGGCGAAAACTTGCTATATAGTCATCACGTAGCCCACGACTACCACTAGGATGTGGAAAACAAACTACTTGGCAGTTTTCGAAATTTTGAAAAAATATCTTGAATCTTGTACCTGAAGATTCTTTCTGAACTACTCGCTTACGTTCGGTCATTTCACCCATAACTTCTACAAATCTATTAAAAACCGCAGGATTTTGAAGATAATCTATCAATTCGCGACCCATAAAAATAATCACTTTAGGCTATAATGCTGTTATGTGGTTGATAAAATTATCTATCTGTTCTTCTGACAAAAATTTATTCGTTCCTTGTGCAATAGAATGATTTTGAGTATCTGCCCAATTGGTTTGAACAATGGATTTTTCGAAATCATCGTCCAAATTTTGGCTATCTAAAGGAAAACCCCATAGCTCAAACCACTTTTTGATATTACGGTCATAACGCCAAGTGTTGGCAACATCGCCCCAGTGTTGAGCTTTGTTAGCGAATGTATATTTTACTTCTTCATTAGGCTCTACCCATTCTCCTGACTCTTGAGCTTGTTGATCATCTTTACTAAAGCCCCATTCGTAACCGCAAAGCATCAAACCATATTTATCGTTAAATCCTTGAAAAACTGAGTTTCCTAGATTCAAGTCATTATAATCCATATAAGTAAAGCTCCTTCAGGAATTGGACGTAGGGTGAGTCCTATACGTCTTTTAATTATTAATGATAGCAATGTGCTAAGCAAATTTTATAAAAGCTACTTTACGTAAACAGACTCTTGACCATTCCAGCCACACTCTACACAAATGCCATTTTCGAAATGATGGCTACAGTTTGGATAGCCATAAAGTTTGTTAGCGCAATTTGGACACAAGTCTGACATCTTTGAGCTATCTTTAAAGTATGATGATTGGCACTCATCACAAGTGCTTTTTGCTCTATTCATAACTTAACCAAAAGCGCGACGGTTTGGTGTAGAGAAATGAAACCCAACGAATTATTCAGTTGAAAGGTTGGGTTTCATGAGTTCTAATCGACTTACACTATCTCTAAAGTATTTTTAAAGATGACCTCGTACTTCTTTGTAGTCCTGCAACATCTACTGTCACATGCCAAATACCTGATGATGGTATTACAAGTTTGTAAGGTGATTTCGTAATATAACCACCATAGTATTGATGCCTTTCTTGATTTCGATAATTGTAGAAGTTCGAATTGTTCATTAAACGAACATTTGCAGCATTCGTAAGTGTAATTTCTACGACCTCACCTTTAGATTTTTGACCTAAATTATAATGCGTAAAGTTCATACATTGTTACCTCTCGTCTAAGTTTGTTTTAAAGGATGACTATTACTTCATCGATTTTCTTGGACAAGTGGTATGGTTTAAATTAGAATGACGTCTCTCTAGAGGTTATTCTACTGTCATACCACTTGTGGATGTCGATAGTCTCAACTTCCTGATATTGAATATTGGCGTATTCAATATCTCCGATGGCATTGGTGATGTATCATCAATGCCATTTTTATCTTCTACTATCTACCTCCTGTGCGACCCCTTTATAACTACCTTTCATACCACTCATAAATTGACCTGTAGTAGCGTCTCTCTTAAGCGAATGCTTAGGGTTACTAGGATGCTTCATTTGAGTTCGAGCTGTTACCGAACCTTTGCGAGTACTACGGCCTGTATTCTTAGCCATAATTAATTTACCTCTCTATTGGTTAGTTTTAGAAGTTTTCTGCTATTTATATTGCTGTTTTCCCTCCTTTTTTTACTAAATCGAAATATCTACCCAGCTCTCTTAATTGAATGAGAGAGCTGGATAATCGAACCTTAAATCTTACACGCACCGCCAGCACAATCATCTTCCATATCCGCTTGGGCATCGTTCGCACCATCACGAGTATTATGGTAGTACAACGTCTTCACACCCATTTTATAAGCGTTTAGCAAGTCTTTTAGCAATATCTTCATCGGTACACGGCCACCAGCATAACGAACAGGATCGTAGTTAGTATTGGCAGATATGCTTTGATCGACGAACTTCTGCATGATAGCGACCAGCTTTAGGTAGCCGTCATTGTTTGGCATTTGCCATAGTAGCTCGTACTGATCTTTTAGCTTATCAATCTCAGGCACGACTTGCTTTAAGATGCCATCTTTTGACGCTTTGATAGAGACCAGACCACGTGGTGGCTCGATACCGTTGGTCGCGTTGGCGATCTGACTTGAGGTCTCAGACGGCATCAAGGCAGTTAGGGTAGAGTTGCGTAGACCGTGCTCAGTGATCTCGCCGCGTAGCGTTTCCCAATCGAGATGTAGCGGCTCTTGGCAAATTTTGTCCAAGTCAGCTTTGTACGTATCAATCGGTAAGATACCTTGCGAATACGTGGTCTCATTGAACGCAGGGCACGCGCCTTGCTCTTTTGCCAATTTGTTTGACGCTTTCAAGAGATAGAACTGCAACGCTTCAAACGTCTGATGGGTCAGACCAAGCGCGCTGTCGTCAGAGTAGCGTGCGCCATTCTTAGCTAAGTAGTAAGCATAGTTAATCACGCCCACACCTAGCGTGCGGCGACGCATACTGCCGTTTTGAGCGGCTTTTACTGGATAGTCTTGATAGTCGAGCAGGGCATCAAGCGCACGAACGATTAGCTCAGCTGGTTCTTCGATGTCGCTGACGTTTTCGACTTTACCCAAGTTGACCGCTGATAGCGTACAAAGCGCGATTTCGCCTTCTTCGTCATTGATGTTATCCAGTGGCTTGGTTGGTAGTGCGATTTCCATACATAGGTTTGACTGACGAATCGGGGCAACCGTCGCGTCAAATGGGCTATGGGTGTTGCAATGATCGACGTTTTGAATATAGATACGACCCGTACTGGCGCGCTCTTGCATCATCAGGCTAAACAAATCGGCAGCTGGGATCTGACGGCTACGAACGTTAGGATCGTTTTCGTACTTGGTGTATAACTCTTCGAATTTGTCTTGATCTTCAAAGAACGCATCATACAAGCCAGGCGTATCACCTGGTGAGAATAGCGAGATGTCTTGACCTTTGATTAGGCGCGTGTACATTGTCTTGTTTAACTGTACGCCGTAGTCCATATGACGGACACGGTTGTCTTCGACGCCGCGGTTGTTTTTGAGTACCAGTAATGACTCAACTTCCAAATGCCACAATGGATAGAACAGGGTCGCAGCACCGCCACGGACGCCACCTTGTGAGCAGCATTTCACCGCCGTTTGGAACAGTTTGTAGAACGGGATACAACCAGTATGCTGTGCTTCACCGCCACGGATAGGGCTACCAAGGGCACGGATACGACCCGCGTTGATGCCGATACCAGCACGCTGTGATACGTAGCGTACGATGGCACTGGTGGTTGCGTTGATAGAGTCTAGGCTATCACCACATTCGATCAATACGCACGAGCTAAACTGGCGCGATGGCGTACGCACACCTGACATGATCGGCGTCGGTAGTGAGATTTTGAACTCTGAGGTCGCATCATAGAAGCGTTTGACGAAATCAAGACGGTCTGACTTGTCGTATTGGCTAAACAGACACATACCGACGAGCATATACAAGAACTGCGGGCTTTCATAGACAGTTTTGCTCACGCGATCCTGTACCAAGTATTTACCAGCCATTTGCTCAACAGCAGCATAAGCAAGATTCATATCACGCCAGTGATCCAGATACTCTTCTAACTCATCAAATTCAGCACGGCTATAGTCAGCTAGGATATGCTGATCGTATTTGCCAGCGTCTGTTAGCGTTTTAACATGATCATATAGATGCGGCGGGGTGAATTTGTTATAAGCAATCTTACGTAAGTGGAAGATAGCCAAACGCGCAGCCAGATATTGATAGTCAGGCGTGGTTTCAGAGATTAGGTCGGCGGCAGATTTGATGATGGTTTCGTGAATGTCACGAGTCTTGATACCTTCATAAAACTGGATGTGCGACTTTAGCTCAACTTGAGACACAGACACGTTGTCCAAGCCGTGCGCTGCCCACGCTATTACCTTGTGAATTTTGTCTAAATCAATAGGCTCTAAACGTCCATCACGTTTGGTTACTTGGATTTTGTCAATATGTGTCATGCTGGCCTCTATTTTGATTGCTTATTGTGATGCTGCGCGCCGAGTGGGCGGCAGACATTCTTTATAACGCTATTATGCGGGGTTGTGCTAGCTGGTTTTTTTGGGCAAAAAGCTACCACTACTCATAGTGACGGTTAAAATCACTGAGTACTACATATAGCGTGTTTGTTAATTGGTAGGCACAATATAGCGGGAAAATTTTGAAAATACTATATTGATTTTAGAATAAAACTATGTTGCTACAAGGTTGTAGGCAGTCCAAATTTTGGCAAAGGACGATGGGATAAGGGTTAGACGCAAATGCGGTCAATAATAAAATTTTTGTAAAAATATCGTGAGTTTTATTTTTCATTCTCTCGGTTATTGTCGACTGATAATGCGAGTCATGGCGGCAATAATGCGGGCGCAGATTGTACATCAAACCACAAAAAATCGCCACCCATAACTTATTACTAGCGAGTGACGATTTGGACTAAAAAGGCGTGAAAGTTTTTTATGCCACTTATAAAACAATACGAACCGTTTTTGCATTATCAAGTGAGGCATAAAGCGCGTTTACTTGCTCAGCAGCCGTTAGGTACAAATTGACCCGTGCCGAGTGAAAACGACCTGTTTTAGATGGCTTAACTTCGATAGACGCCAAATCAAAATCAGGGAATTGGCTACCCAAAATTAGCTTCACTTCATTAAGCAAGCTCTCACGCTCGCCTTCATGACCGATGATGCTTAGTGGGTAGTTCATCGGGAACTCCCAAAGCTCTGGGTTTTGAATATCGGTCTTTTTGCCTACCAATGCGCCTTTATTTGGCGTCAGGTCAGTGACTTTAACTGATGGCTGATTGCTGGTTGGGTTATTTGCGCTGTTGTCGTTGTTGTCTTTTGAATCATCACTCATGATATGAGCCTCGCTTATATAGGTAAATAGGAAAAAATTAATCAGTCATTAGTAGTAAGTAACTAACATTAAGTCATTCGAAAATCGCTGCTATAGACATTCAGTTAGTCAGACATCTGCTCAAATCATGCCAAAATCATAACGCCAAAATCTGAGACAGGCTCAGTGTGGACATCAGTGGCACTTAAATCAGTCAAACTATAGTCGATTCAATTTAAAAGTAGTACAAGGCAACCGAGTGTAGATGTAACTGTGATACTTCAAGCGAGGTTAACGCTGTCATACTTTTATAGTGGAATGGCTATATTAGGCAGAGAATATATGCACTGTTTATAGTGGTCTATGGGTGATTATTCAAGTGAAGTCTGTATTTAGTCCGTCCTATCAAGAAATAGTAGGTGAATTAGCTATTGTTAATAGCTGTTAATAAAAACTACTGCAAATAACCATTGATAGGAGTGATATCAGGCGGAATATCCGTCTCTCCCAATGCTTCTCTTAGATTAATCTCGATAGTGCGTGACAAGGCAGTTAGAGGTAACTGGTTGGCCGCCAAGCCAAAAGGCTCTTCTAACTCTTCACTAAGTGCGTCCAAACCAAAAAAGGTATAAGCAATCGCCGCACAAATTAATGGGGTCGCCCAACCGAGTGATGCCACCAAGCCAAAGGGCAACATAATGCAATACAGATAGGTCGTTCGATGTACCAGTAGCATGTAAGCAAAGGGCAGTGGCGTATTATGAATGCGCTCGCAAGCTGCCAGTACAATTGTCATAGAGGTCAGGCGCTCGTCCATGTTTTGTATGACTTGCTCCGATACCAGTCCTCGACGCCGAATATCGCTAAGCTGCTTACCCATCAGGCGCATTATATAATCAGGTACGTTTTTCGCTTGGCGCATACGGTCATAATGTATTGCTGCGACAAGAGGCTCGATATCCGCCCAAGGTGGCGTACCACGCAATCGGTGGCGCACCGCATGGGCAAAAGCAATGGTCAGATATACCATTGTTCGCTGAGTATCGCGTCCAGTTGCATTGTTATCCTCGCCATCTTCTATACCAGTCGCATCGTCCTCATCTATAAAAGACAGCACTTGGCGCGTTAAGCTACGAGAGTCATATACCAGCTGACCCCATAGTCCGCGCGCTTCCCACCAACGCTGATAACTGGCATTGTTTCGAAACCCAAGAAATAACGATAAGGCGATTCCAAGCAAGGTAAACGTTGCCATACCATAATAGGGAAACGAGTCAGGAAGCCAGTGCTGGATAATCGTGATAAGCGTACTAAGAATAGTAATCAGCAAAATTTGCGGATAGATTTTTGGAATGATTGATCCACGCAGGGTAAAAAATATCTTAAGGGCATTGGGCGTTTGCCGGACAATCATGTCAGTTTCCTAGCGATGGGGTATATGGAGACACTATTCAATGTCTCGTGTGATTCTAATATAGAAACGAGTTCTGTAAAGCCCAAAAGGCTATAAATTTATTCAAACTAAGAAGTAGGGTGGTTACTTAAGCTCGGTCATTGGGATAGCTAAAGGAGTTGAATCCTCGCCAAAAGGGCGATGTTTTTATTAATCTACTTTATGTATGTTAAAATAACGCCAAATATCATTTCTTAACTCTATAAAAGCTGTTACCACAAAGATGACTACGCCACCCTAGTTCTACTCCTCCTCAGTAAACATTGCTCTCGACAGCAATGAATCTCATAAAGCGTCTGACGCTTTTTCTTGTGCATATGCACTGCTTTAATGTTTGTATCATTATTCGATGTATCGATTAGATCATTAAGATTAAACTAATAAAGTAAGTTATGACAATAACTCGCTAACGATGACAGTTCACATTTTTATATTTATTATTTGATTGGCAATGTGCCTAGATAGAGATGTGTCAGACTTTTCATGTTAGATGTTCCTTATATCTCTCCTAGATATTTGTTAGATACGTTGTGTATTGGCAGACTATAGCAGTTCCTAAAAAACTGAGTTAAACATGTTAAATACGATTAAAGAACATTGGCTAGCCAATGTGAGAGGCGATGTCCTAGCTGGCATGGTCGTCGCTTTAGCGCTTATTCCTGAAGCAATTGCGTTTTCTATCATCGCTGGTGTTGATCCCCAAGTAGGCCTTTATGCCTCATTTTGTATCGCGGTAGTGATTGCCTTCGTCGGTGGACGTCCAGCGATGATTTCAGCGGCAACTGGCGCGATGGCGCTACTCATGGTCACACTGGTCAAAGACTATGGATTGCAGTATTTGTTAGCAGCCAGTGTGCTGACAGGTGTTATACAGATTATCTTTGGCTTCTTAAAGCTGGGGAATCTGATGAAATATGTGTCGCAATCTGTGGTGCTGGGCTTTATCAATGCCTTGGCTATTTTGATTTTTATGTCACAGGTTCCTGAGCTGATGCCGCAGGCAGGTTCAAACCTAGTACATGTTTATGGTCTGGTGGCGCTAGGTCTCGTCGTTATCTATGGCTATCCATATATCCCAAAGATCGGTAAAGTGATTCCATCGCCATTGGTCAGTATTGTACTAGTCACGGCTATAGCCATCTTACTGGGTGCAGAGGCGCGAACCATCAATGACATGGGCCAGCTACCTGATACCCTGCCGATGTTTTTGATACCTGATATCCCATTGAACTTAGATACATTGATTATTATTTTTCCGTATTCTATTAGTCTAGCGATAGTTGGCTTACTTGAGTCTATGATGACCATGACGATCGTAGATGATCTGACCGATACCAAAGGCGACCGTACGCAAGAGTGCAAAGGCCAAGGTATTGCCAATGTGGTTAGTAGCTTTTTTGGGGGGATGGCAGGCTGTGCGATGATTGGTCAGTCGATCATCAACGTCAAATCAGGCGGTTATACACGTCTTTCTACTTTAGTGGCAGGCGTGTTTTTATTATTGATGGTGGTGTTTTTAAGTGATTGGTTAAAGATTATTCCAATGGCCGCATTGGTCGCTGTGATGATTATGGTGTCTATCGGTACTTTTAACTGGGGTTCATTTAAAGAGCTAAAAACCAAGCCGCTGCAAAGTAATGTGGTTATGATTACGACCGTTGCTGTGGTGGTCGCGACGCATAACTTGGCTTATGGCGTATTGATTGGTGTGCTGCTATCAGCATTGTTCTTTGCCAATAAGATTGAGCGCTATATGAGTGTGCATAGTCACATGGATGAAGCAGTGCAAACGCGTTATTATCAAGTTGATGGCCAAGTATTTTTCTCATCAGCAGAGCGTATGATTGACTCCTTTGATATTAAAGAATCTGTCTCTAACGTGGTCATTGACGTGTCGCGCGCGCATTTTTGGGACGTGACAGCAGTCGCTGCCATAGATAAAGTGATTATTAAATTTCGCCGCGAAGGCACTGAAGTAGAGCTCATAGGTTTGAACGAGGCGAGCCAAGCGATGATAGACAATTTCGGTGTGCATGATAAGCCAGATGCTGAGCAAAGTTTAGGCGCGCATTAATTTAGCTACGTATTAATAGTATTATACTGATAAGGATAAAAAAGCTGAGTGTACCTTGGCTTTTTTTATGCAAATTAAAACCTGATTAGGAGACTATATTCCATTATGGATAAAGTTTTTACAAGCTAATAGGATGGCAGAAGAGAAGGGATAGCTAGAAGGGAAGAAGTAACTGGTCTGGATGATGCAGTATGGAGATAATTAATCGTTATATTGAAATATCTAGATGTTTTGTAGCAAAGAAAAATAGCTCTATAGATTATGAGAAATTTTTAAAGCTTCAACAGCTCTTTTTCAACTTCATTGAGAAATGCTTCGATGTTAGCTTCATGACGTTGATAAAACGTCCATTGTCCATGGCGTTCGGACGTAACCAATCCTGCTTTTTTTAACACACCCATATAATTTGAAATGGTTGATTGCGACAATCCAGCTTTTTCTTGGATGTAGCTGACGCATACCCCATCCAAATTAGCATGCTCTGGTAATGACGCTGGGAAGTTTGATCTGTCCTTCAACCACTTTATGATTTGACGACGCATGGGGTTGTTAAGTGCAGATATTATGTTTTCTGTATTCATAAAATGTGTGATATCGATACCTAGTTAATAATCAACAACTGTCAGAGTGGAACATTAGATTTTTAGCTTACTCATTATGAGTATCAATACTAAAGCGGAGTAGAATCTATTTACCGCCAATGTGCCAACTATATACAAATAAACGGCTACTAGTAGGATACTGCTTATAACTAGCGTTTATATTCTGACTATACGTTTCTATAACAGTAGAGTATACAGCCAAAACTAGATTAATTATGACAGTTGTACTGTCTAGTCATCGGAATATTGTCGAATAGTAATAATATATGACGGGCAAAAAAAGACTGTTTCAAATCGAACTTAACACTAAACGTTGTTACGACTGACTTATTAAATACACGTTAGTTCTTTGCCAAACCAGCAGTAAAATAGTATTAGAAAGCTTCTGACATGACAAGGGCGTGTTGAATATTCAACACGCCCTTAATGCTTTATGTTCTTAAATTTTATTAAGCATAGTTGTGATATCTTAGCTTTTTAGAAATGCCTCAATTTTTGGTTTAATAGTCATAGAAACGATGACCATTAACGTCAATCCTACTGGTAATGCAACTAGAAACCCTTCTAACCAACCGTTTAAAAATGCTGTTTGATTAGCAAAACCAATCGTCTTTGAGGCAGTACTAAAGGCCAACATAGATTCCATTATACAAGCCATTAATATACCTGTGATGAGATTGCGCTTGTACGCTTTGGTATTAGGTAGCTTGTGATTGATGAATTTTGTGACCAGACCCATCAGTAAGAAGCCAATCGGCATGATCGCATACGCTGCCAGTAGCGCTCTAGACCAGTCTATAAAAAATGTATCGGAATATCCGACATTCATATAGGTCATCACACCTGTTAAGAGACCACCTATGACAGTCATTAAGGCAAGTATTAACAACACTTTGTAGAGCAACGGTGTTTTTTTAGTGCCATCATTCTTAGCGCCACTATTTTTATTACCATCAATGAGCAGGGTCTCGGTATTTACTGGCATAGTATTTGGAGCCATCGTTATTTTCCTATCATAAAGAGCGTTTGATTAGTCGGTGTTTTTTTCTGCCTGTCGATCGCTTACAGATTGGTCTTCTGCAACACCTGCTTTCCAGTAAGAAAAGGCATATAGCTCGTCTTTAGACCACTGTTGCTCGACTTTTAGGTAATGTCGCAGGGCTTTGACAGATGAGAATTCGCTAGCGATATAAGCAAAACGTCTCTGCTCTGCAGTTGGCAAATCGAGAGATTTTACTGTGTCGATTAATTGACTGCCTTGCGTTGGATCTGGGTTGTGTAACCATGTCATGGTGATATTGGCCGCTGTCGGCAATTCTTGCTCATCTTCTGTACCATGCACTTCGATGATACATTGACAAGTCGCACTGGCAGGCAAGCTTTCTAATATTGAACCTAGCACTGGTATCGCTGTGGCATCGCCAATCAGTAGAAAATTATCTGCATCGGGACAAAGGGCTTTGGTTTTAGGCTTCATTAAGATACCAATCTCGTCGCCAACCTCAGCATGAGTGGCCCAGCCTGAAGCAGGGGCCTCGTCACCATGAGCGACAAAATCAATCCAGATCTGTTGTTTTGCCACATCAGCGCCGCGGTGAGTATAAGTGCGGACAACGAATGTAGTATTGTCATTTAGGTCAATTGGCTGAGCTTTATCGACAGGGATAAGTACTTTATTGTTTGCGCCAACTGTCATGGTCGCGATATTGGCAATAGTATCTGCTTGCCCTGTGAGGTATATACGGATGTAGTGCGGAGTAATCATTTGCTTGTGAGCCACGGTCATGATCTCGCGTACTGGTTTTTGATTTATTGTGTTATTCATACGGATCTGTCCTTACTTATTTATCGGTAGTCTTGCTGCTGCCAACGTTGTCTATCATGGTGCGACTGACACGGAAAAATAACGCAATCTCTACGAGGCTTAAATCTTTCGTTAATTGCTGTCTTGTCCATTCTTCTGCTGCATCAAGCTTTGTCATAACCTCTTCACCTTTAGGGGTCAGCTGTAGTAATTGGCTGCGACCATCAAGCGGGTTGTCTGTCTTTAATATTAGCTCAGCCGCCAATAGGTCATTTAAGGCGCGGGTGATTTGGGCTTTGTCTCGCTGCATGTGTTTAGAGATAGATAGCGCAGTGCTATTTGGGTTATAACAAACGCCTTTTAAGGTTCTGATATTGGTCACTGACAACTCGACACCTTGCTGGCGAATACCTTCTAGCAGCAGGTTGGTATAGGTATGCATTAATTGATGTAGTGTTTCGCTCAATGAATTGTTAGACATAAAAACTCTTTGATATAGTTGATAGAAGCAACTATATAGAATAAGGTTGATAGTGTCAACTATAAAGTGGTTTCTGAAAGAGCGTCTGTATCTACAGTTAGGTAATTTTGAATAAGAGAAGACAGTAGAAGGTCAAGAAAATAGGGGTGTATATTGAACGAGGAGCTCTTAGATTGAAGGATTTTATGACTAGGAGGTTTTGTAATTAAGAAGATTTATAATTAAACAGCTTTGCAATTAAAAAAATTGTAATTAATAAACACAGTGATTAATAAATTCTAGAACTAAAAAGCAGGCACAAAAAAAGCTGAGATATACTCAGCTTTTTTATTTTTAACAGCTATCTGAAACCTATTAGCTAGGCTCAGTATTTCTCTGAAAATTTAGTCATTTTCAAGGAAAGAGCGCAAGTGCTCAGAACGTGATGGATGACGCAATTTACGCAATGCTTTTGCCTCGATCTGACGAATACGCTCACGCGTTACATCAAACTGCTTACCGACTTCTTCCAAAGTATGATCCGTTGGCATATCGATACCGAAACGCATTTTTAGGACACGTGCTTCACGCTCCGTCAGGTTACCCAATACATCACGCGTCGCTTCTTGTAGACCAGCAGCCGTCGCATCATCCACAGGACTTGAGATTGTACCATCTTCGATGAAATCACCTAGATGTGAATCTTCATCATCACCGATAGGGGTTTCCATAGAGATAGGTTCTTTAGCAATCTTCAGCACTTTACGGACTTTAACTTCGTCCATCTCTAAGCGTTCGCCTAATTCCTCAGGTGTTGGCTCGCGACCCATTTCCTGTAGCAATTGACGTGAAACACGGTTAATTTTATTGATCGTCTCAATCATATGTACAGGGATACGAATGGTACGCGCTTGGTCAGCGATAGAGCGGGTAATCGCCTGACGAATCCACCAAGTAGCATAGGTCGAGAACTTATAACCACGGCGATATTCAAATTTATCAACGGCTTTCATCAGACCGATGTTACCTTCTTGGATAAGATCCAAGAACTGTAGGCCACGGTTAGTATATTTTTTGGCGATAGAGATAACCAGACGTAGGTTAGCTTCAACCATTTCTTTTTTCGCGCGGCGAGCTTTTGCTTCACCAACCGCCATACGACGTGCCACATCTTTCATATCGTGGATTTTCATGTCGAGCTGCTGCTCGTAATCACGGATGCGACGTTGTAACAAAATTACGTCATCAGTGACTTTTTCTAGCGTACCAGCAAATGCAGGCTTACCTTTGATACGTTCAATCAACCAATCAACGTTGGTTTCATTGCTAGGGAAGGTCTTACGGAACTCTTCACGCGGCATACGACCACGGCGAATCACCAAACGCATGATTTGACGCTCTTGCTTACGCACGTCGTCGTAGACGTCATGCATGATAGCCATAACTTGGTCTGACAAGCGATTGTTTAGCTTTAGCATCATAAAGCGTTCAGCAAGTAGGGCATACGCGGTATCAGCCTGTACGCTACCACGACCATAATCAATCAATGCTTGCTTGGCTTTGATAAATAGATGCTCGATCTCTTCTAGACGTAAACGAACTTCTTCTGGGTCAAGACCGCTGGTTTCTTCTTCGGCCTCTTCTTCAACGTCGTCTTCGTCTTCCTCATCATCATCAAGTGCAGCTGCTTTCGCATTGACCTTGGCTTTGATAACCGGTGGGTTTTCCTTTTCTTCTTTGATGCGTTCGCGCTCTTCTTTCGCCGCTTCTTTTGCTTCTTGGGCTGCGATTTTGTCTTCTTCGGTCTCAGGGTCTAGGAAACCAGTGATGACGTCAGAGAGTTTCTTTTCACCATCTTGTACTTTTTCATATTCGTCAAGGACAAACTGTACGGTACCAGGCCAATAAGCCATAGCATGCTGTACATCACGAATACCTTCTTCGATACGCTTAGCAATAGCAATTTCGCCTTCGCGAGTCAGTAGGTCAACCGTACCCATCTCACGCATATACATACGTACAGGGTCAGTGGTACGACCAGGCTCGGTTTCAACAGAGGCGAGTACTGCCGCTGCCTCATCTGCTGCCATATCATCATCACTTGAATCATCGTTCATCAAGATGTCATCGGCATCAGGAGCTGATTCAAAGATTTTGATACCGACATCGGTCAGCATTTGCACAATGTCTTCGATCTGATCGCTTTCGGTAATAGAGTCGGGCAGCTGGTCATTCACCTCAGCGTAGGTAAGATACCCTTGCTCTTTGCCCATTTGGATTAAGGTGGCCAGTTGAGATGTGGACTTAGAAACTGACTTATCGTTCATAAATACTCGCTTACTTGCATCGGACATTTTTATATTGTGACTCGCTATCGCTCGCTCTTTGCGTTGATCTTATCAATCGATTGATCAAAATATGGCGTAGAGGTTGTCAATAATATCAAAAATGAGTTGATATGAATAAAGGCTCAAAACACTACAATAACAATGCTGATAAACAGCCAAAAATTAGAAAAGCTAAAAAGACTTCAATATGGTACTTAAAAAATACAGTACTTAAAATTTAATACTCAAAAATAGTATCTAAAAGCTGATACGTAAAAATAATACCTAAAATTTGTGCTTAACGATGCATGCTCACAATCATTCACCAAGCAGTGCTGTCAATATACAGCGACACAGTTTAACACAGACCACAGTCGTCAAGCACGAGCTAGTGATAGCTACCAACCATTTTTTACTGATTATTTGCCATCAGCTAAATGATTTTGGAGCGACTCATGCTACTGGGCATAATCATTAGTAGTGGGGGCAGCTGCTAGACTTTTAAAGGGTCAACATTTGAAATTAAACATTAAGACTGTACAGTGACCATCTGGGCAGATTGCTCTGCCTGCTGTGCCCGTAGCCAATCATTCAATAATTGGGTTTGTTTGCGGACGATCGCAAGCTTAATATGATCAGGGTTCTGTATCAGCTCTTGTATTTTTTTCTTCATGTTGCGCTCAAGCAGCTGGCTGACTAGCTCTTCGATTAGGCCATCAAGCCCCAAGATATTGCGCGCAGTTAGCGCCTTATAGAAGCCGCCCCAATTACGGCTGAGCATGTCTTGGGTCGCAGGTTTTACGTTCGATAAGATAAAATGCGCCGCTGCATTGACGTCTTTTGGTAGGTAATTAAGACAGCGCTTGATCGTGCTTACGATGTCTAGCAGAGCAGCATCTTGCAAGTCTTCCCACGCAAGCGGACGCAGGGTATCAGGCGATGCTTTTTGTTTGATATGAGCAGGTAGGTGTAAGCCATTAATCCCTGACTGTTGCCAAATCGACTCAATAGGGTCGTCAATTAACGCGCGCGGCTGAAACAAAAAGCAAAGCTGCAATTGCTGACTGATGGTCATATCACCATCAAAGTCTAGCAGCGCATCTTTGGCCTCGACATTCTGACTGCGTTTACCGCCAAGCTTTTGATAAACGTCATTGTTAAGCAAATAGCGAAAGCTACTGCCTTTGGGCAAGGCGGTCGTCAATGATCGTACTTGGGACATAAGCTTGGCTTTGCCTTCAGCCAGACTCATGTCATAACGCTCGCTCAAATACGCAAAAATATACTGTGATAGCGGCATGGCATTAGCGATTTGCTCACGCATGGCATCGCTGCCCTGACTCTTAATAAAAGTATCAGGATCATGATTGTTCGGCAGGGTTAAAAACCGCAGTTCTTTGTCGTCGGCCAATACAGGCAGGGCAACTTCAAGTGTACGCCAAGCGGCTTTTTGTCCTGCGCTATCTCCATCAAAGCTCAAAGTAAGCGTTGGATTTAGTGTCAGTAGACGCGATATTTGGCTTTCATTAATCGCTGTGCCCATCGAGGCGATTGCCCCATAGATACCCGCTTGATAAAGGGCAATCACATCCATATAACCTTCGACCACTAGCCAACTGTCTGCACGCTGCTGACGTGATTCATAATAGCCGTATAGTACATGCTGCTTATGAAAGACGGGCGAGTCTGAGGAGTTAATATATTTAGGCTTTACTTCGTCATCGAGTGCCCGACCGCCAAAACCAATAGTACGGCCTTGGTTATCACGAATTGGGAAGATGACTCGGTCGCGCAATAGATCGTAGTCGCGGCCAGACTCTGACTGACGTACCAATCCTAAGGCTTTTAGACCCTCAATATCCTGCGGAAATTGATGCTCAAGATGCTGCCAACCAAATGGTGCATAGCCAAGACCAAAAATCTCAAAGATGTCTTCGGTGATACCGCGTGATAAAAAGTAGTGCTTGGCATGGGGATGCGTGGTCAAATTGTGTTGATAGAACTGCTGGATTTGCTCTAGTAGTTCATACAGGTTGCCATCTTTATCAGCGATTTGCTCAATACCATGAGCGTCCTGCATACCAGTGCCAGTATCGGTATCTGTCAGCCATGCTGGCGGATAGCCACTGTCATCTGCATGGTTTGGTGAATACGGCTCTGAGAAATACGAGTCCATTGAATAGGGTGCTGAATCATACGCCTCTAATGGTGGAAAGTTCTCGTAGCCCTGATTGTCATCGTAGCCTTGATTGTCCTCGTAACTAGGCTGCTCTATATAATTTTGGTCGCTTTGGGTAACATTTTTTTGATGGTTGTCTTGATTTGTACCGTCTTGACCTACTTTGCTATGTTCTACAGTTGGGCTGGGCACATTGTGCACAGGCGGCGGTGCAATAGGTTTGGGTGCGCGACGTTGATAACTAACGTTTTGCTGTTCTTCTTTCGGTACTTCGATGCCTGTTTGTTTTGATAGTTCATTGACCGCTTCAATAAATGTCAAATTTTCATAATCACGCAAAAAACTGATGGCATTGCCACCGACGCTACAGCCGAAGCAGTGATAGATGTTTTTTTGTGGATTAACATAAAAGGAAGGCGATTTTTCACCGTGAAAAGGGCAGCAGCCTTTATATTCACTACCAGCGCGTTTGAGCGTGGTGTGTTTGCCAATGATGCTGATCAGGTCAGCTTGGCTATTTAGTTGTTCAAGAATATGGTTAGGAATGCTCATACAAAAAACAGTTTACCATAGGTCGATTATATTGGGGCAGAGGTAATAAGATACTGCTAGAAAAATAAGGCCAACATAATGTTGACCTTATTATCAATGAATACAGACTGTGTTAGTTAGGCTAAAAGAATTCACGTAATCAATTATTATCCATATCACTCACACTGTCGTCATTTAGCGTAGTGCGACGTGTTGGATTGGTATTTAATGGATCGACGTTGGCTTCTCTTGCAGTCGAGCCAGTACTTGATTGACTGGTCACGCGCTCAGCTGACGCTTCAGGCAGACCTAAGCCCACACTAATACCATTACGCGCAGCAGCACTATTGGTGACTGGAGTATTGGCAGGCGTCGTGTTAGTCCCTGCTAGTCTCAATTGGGCTGCATTACGAATCATTTGTGTCTTAGTTGCGCCGTTATACTCGCCAGACGCGACTGATTTGTCAGTCGTGTTCGAACGACCAAGCTTGCCAAAGGTAATCTTGTTGAGCCAAGTACGATCACGTTTGGTGCTTAATTTCACACTACCGTTGCTGGTTAGCATTTCTGGGTAGTTGATCTGCAACAGCGTTTTGTATTCATTGGCCAAATCGGTTAGACCAAGTTTTTCATGGCTATAGGCTAGTACTGCAAGAGCGTCTGGGGTTGATTCACTCAGCGGGTAATACTGGAATACCCATTTGGCACGGTTGACCGCTGCTACATAAGCTTCACGCTCGATATACCAATTGGCCGCGCTCATTTCGCTCTCAGCAAACTGGTTATAGATGAACGTCATACGCTGAGCGGCATCTGGCGCATATGGGCTGTTTGGATATTTATTGATAAGCTCTTGGAAATTGGCAAAGGCAATACGCAAATAAGCGGTATCACGCTCAGCTTGGTTCAGTTTAAATAACTTTAGGCTTTCAGATGAACCTTCCATATTGGCAACGCCGCGCACATAGTAGGCGTAGCTGACTTGGGGGTTAGACGGATACAGACGGATAAACTGCTCAGCACTTGCCGCCGCCATCTCATACTTATCGCCTTCGTATTGTGCATACATCATATCAAGCAAGGCTTGTTCAGCGTACTGTCCGGTTGGGTAGAATGTGCGCAGATTGGTCAGCTCTTCGATACCTTGGATATAGTGACCTTTGTCAATCTGATTGACGGCCTCGTTATAATATCCTTGCTCTGATTTTTCAGCTGTTTCTACTGCCTCACCATCTTTGGCGCCAGTTAGATTTTTGAAAGTCTGGCAACCCACTAGGTTGACGCTAAGCGCCAGTAGGGTTATTGAGGACAGTTTGATAAACGTATTGCCAACAGCTTGCATACTTCTTCTCCGACACAAGACGCATAATAGCAGCGGCGCTATCATGCTATATAAAAGGTTAGTGATAAAAAACGACGCTAAATAGTCAGCGATCCACCAGCAAAAATTTTTTATCGAATGCAGTTTTTGTTATGACGTATTGTACTGATAGATTGGGTTTGATGTATAGCGCTTGTATAGTAAGTCAGTCATAGACCACATGCATTCAACCATAATCAAACGGCTTAAATGGCAAACACGGTCAACAAAACTCAATGCTATTTTTATACTGTATCTAAATACGGCATTCGCATACAGTGCCATAGCATACAGCAAAACATGGCTATACTTTATAGAATAACATTTGCTACGTCTATTTTTTCGCCATCTATATTGTATAGGCAGTTTAACATGAGCGGCTGTTACGAGCGATATCGAATGTCGCTAGCATGAGTAAATATACAGTAAATTACAGCAATGTCATGTTCTAGAGAGTTAAGCGAGGCATCTTACAGCCCAAAGGTATGCTCAAAAATTAACAGATAGCATGCAGCTTCTATAGGGCTTATGCGTGCGACATGATACACTAGAGCAGTATTGTCTTTGCTTTTTTGTACCTTAAAGGTGGTTATCTGCCATTTATAGGCAAAGACTATAATAAAAAAACGACAATTTTTTATACTGATATTTATAATACTATCTTCGAAGTCACCTCACACAACACTGTCAGGGACTTTGCCATGTATCAATGCGCTATGAATAATGATGCCATGACTACCAATTTATCACCGAATCAATCGCTAGATACTGATTCATCAGCACAAGAGTCACCAATGCCAAATGATGTTTTGAACAATAATGAGCTACCTGATAATCAAACAATTACAAATGAGCAAGTGCATGATGATGCGCTTGATAATGAAGAGATGCTCACCGATGATGGTAATGATCTGAACGATAGCGACATTGATGATAATGATATTGATGACAGCGATATGGACGGCGACGACGATGAAGCTCCAGTAGCGGGACAAGCTGTACCAGTGATTGTAGACATGACGCATGTGGTCACAGAAGATCAAGCTGGTCTGCGTATTGATAAGGTCGCCTCACAAGCGTTTTCGGACTTTTCGCGTGTACAACTCCAGAACTGGATTACTGATGGTAGTCTGCTCTATAACGGCAGTGTTCAAAAACCGAAAGTCCGTGTCAAAGCAGATGACGTATTGCATCTATCAACGACGTTACAGCAGCATGGCGAAGACCAACCAGAAAACATAGATATCGATGTTGTCTATGAAGATGACGACGTATTGGTAATTAATAAACCTGTCGGTATGGTGGTTCACCCAGGCGCTGGTAACCAAAACGGCACTTTGGTCAATGCATTGCTATATCACTATCCTCAGCAGCATCATTTACCGCGCGCAGGTCTTGTGCACCGTATTGATAAAGACACCTCTGGGTTGCTATTGATTGGCAAAACCAAACCTGCTCAGATGGCACTGATGGAACAGCTAAAAGACAAGTCTGTTTATCGTCACTATAAGTGTGTGGTGGCAGGGGACCAAGCAAGTTTATCTCGTCATCGTCGTATCGATGCGCCGATTGGTCGACATCGCAATCAGCGTACTAAAATGACGGTAATGACCGCTGGCCGCGAAGCGGTAACGCATCTACTAAATGTCACGCCATTGAACGAAAACTACTGTCTGCTAGATGTCGGGCTTGAGACTGGACGTACGCATCAAATTCGTGTGCATTTAAGTCACATTACTTATCCTCTAGTCGGTGACCGTGTCTATGGTGGCCGTCGTCAGTTGCGTTCTGGATTGACAGAAGCTCAGCGCCAAGCTATCAATAATTTCCCACGTCAAGCATTGCATGCCTATACGCTAGGGTTTGTGCATCCGACGACAGGTGAGGACATTGAAGTAACGACGCCACTACCTGAAGACATGCAAAAACTGATGGCCGTACTAAGCGACGGTTATTATGAAGAGTAAACGCTAACGTTTACTAGATGAGAGGTGAGAGCGAGCAGCCATGACGAACACGTTCCCGATGACGATGATTGCGCAAATTGATGATGTGGCCGTTTTTCAGACGGCAGCTTTTGCATTTGGTAATATTGATGACTTTGCTGCTAAAAACCAGCATACAGGGTTTGAGGGTCAGTCAAATTACGGTGAGCTGAATTTAGGCCTTCATGTCAATGATAATGCACAGCAAGTATTAGATAACCGCATGAGTCTATTGGCTGCTATCAATAAGCAACTGACAGATACGTCTGCACAGAATGAGCAGCATGCGGTTATTAATCGCTTACATTGGGTCAGTCAGGTTCATGGTAAACATATTCATGATGTCGATGCTACTACGTTGAATATGGCGCCACTGTCTGCTGATGCGATGGTCAGTCAACAAAGTGGTCGCGGTCTGGCAATCATGACGGCGGACTGTGTACCTATCGTGTTATATCAGCCAACCAGTGGTAAAATCGCAGCGATTCATGCAGGCTGGCAAGGATTGGCCTGCGGTGTGATACAAGAGACTGTTAATCGCTTTACTGATTCAGGCCCTATACAAGCTTGGATAGGCGTTTGTATCAGTCAGGGAAACTATGAAGTAAATACAGACGTTCGCGATAAGCTATTATCTGGGTGTATAGCCAATCAGACGTTGCCAAAAACGGAAATCGATAACTTTGTGTCGCTATTTTCTATATCGTCTTATGACGACAAGATAAAGTTGGATTTACCAAAGCTTGCTGCCATGCAGTTAGAAGCTGCTGGTGCTACAGTTGTGAATGACTTGCCTGTTGATTGTAGTTACGCTGATACTCACTATTACTCGTATCGCCGCCAGACTCATATGCAGCAGCCTGCCACAGGTCGGATGGCACTAGTCATCGTCCGTCGTTAGCAGCTTTATAGTCAGCGAACTACTAAACCGCTACGGTGTTACCCTCCCTAGATGTACTATATGTACAATCTACGGTCGGCTGCCTTGTAGCTGTTTTAGATTTCTTTGGCTATATAATAATGGGTAGTGGAAACGAAGTGATAAACAATAAAAAAACAGCAGATTATTCTGCTGTTTTTTTGTTTGAGTGCTACATTTTTATTAACATAAGGTCTGTATTAGTACACTATATGTATTAACAAACGGAGTCGCTAGATTTTGGTACCGATAAGCCAAATAGAGGACGTAAATACAGTGCCAAAAACGTACCTGCCATTGCCAGTATGCCCCAGATATAGCCATGTAGGCTAAAAGAAGCGATACCACCAAAGTAAGCGCCGATATTACAACCGAACGCGAGACGTGCACCGTACCCCATCATCAATCCGCCAATGACCGATGCTGCAAAGTTACCAGCAGTAATCTTAGTAAACTTAAACAAACCACCCGCAGCAGAGGCGATAAACGCGCCAATGATAATGCCGATATTTAATACAGTGGTCGAATCTGCAAATATAGAAGCCTCAAGCGCCGCTGCATTAGCCCCTTGCCAATAGCCCCAGCTAGCCACATCCATGCCAAAGCCGCTTGCAATTTTAGAGCCCCATAATGTAAATGCTGACGTAATACCCCACGGTTGACCGCGTGTAAGTAATGTTAGACCGTTAAGTAAAGCTAAGACGATTGCGGCAGCAAATAGCGGCCAAGAACCACGAAAGATTCGTTTCCAACCAGACTCAGAAGGTACAGGTGCCATCTTCGGTGCGTTTCTTTTTTTCTCAACGACTAACGTCACCCATGCGATAATGCCGAATATAGCAAGCGACACCAGCCACGCTCCTGTATAGCCAAGACCTGTAGAGGTTGCCAAAGAGAAAGGCGCATAAGCGGGCATTTCTTCTGTCCAGAATGGCAAGTGATAAGCACCAATCGTGGCGCCCACTATGAAAAAAATAAAGGTGATGAACATAACAGAGCGTCCACCGCCTACCGCATAGAGCGTACCAGAGGCACAGCCGCCACCAAGTTGCATGCCGATACCAAATACAAACGCGCCTACGACTAGACTGACCCCTAATGGCGCGACATAACCTGCGACAGGACCGCCAAATAACGTCGTGCCATAAGCAAGGATTGGTGCAAATAGCGTAACAGCAACTGCCAACATCAGCATGTGAGAGCGCATCGCTTGACCGTTGCCCACTGCCATCATACGTCTAAAAGCAGAGGTAAAGCCAAAGCGGGCATGAAAAAGGGTATAGCCTAACAAAAGACCTATGCCAAGTAGCAATGATTGAGAGATGTGTTGAGTGGCTAATAGATACGCAAGCACAATCAATCCTACGATACCACCACCCATAATTAAGGGTTTTTGCGGTGCATTTAAGGCCAGATCATCTCTAATGATAGGATCTTTTGTGTCGTTTACAGGTTGAACGAGAGTAGTCAAGGTAATAGCTTCCTTATCCGATGATGTTATCAGATATCATTTTTATAAGAATTTATATGAGTATAATTGCGCAGGTTTGCAGAATTGAAAACTGTATTTCTGTTAATTCGATTGATTTGGTTAAGCAGTAAGAAGCGTTACATCATAATCCTATTGTCATTAATGTAAATACGGAGAGATTAGAAGAAATAGAATTAGTATATGATGATATGGAATAAATGGACTACTGTGTATATGACCTTATGTTAATGATTATCTATAATACTGATAATTATAGATTTATCAGTTATCAAAGAGTGATTTTTACTATTTTATCAGTTAATGCGATTTACCTATTTCTAAAAAATATATTAAAAGTATATGTGCTCTGATTAGCCAGACTTTAATAAATAACTTAAAAACAAAAATACGTCTGATACAATGGACTTGAATTCAATGAAGTTCATCGCATATATACTGGTATGTATACGCTGACGTATAGAGACTATGCGATTGCTCCATCGTCATTGATATTTCTGCCAATTAGATTGACTAAACGAAGCGTTGCTTGGTTCTGTTGTATCGCCTGATAGTTCGAGAGTTTGATCTATCGATAAGTACTTATCAGTGAAAGTGAAGTCACTAGCTATCGACTGTGGCTAAGTATCCAATATTTTATAAGTTTTATATTCAACCAATTATTTATTATTAGAGTACGTATGAATACACCTGCTAAATCGTCTGAAACCTCTACACCTACTGATAACACGCCTAATGTCTCAATCGCTGTTATCTTCCATAGTAATTATGGTCATACCAAGCGTGTCGCTGAGGCGATAGTACAAGGTGCGCATCAGCAATTGCCAGCCGCGCAAGCCAAGGCTGTCGATGTTTATGATGTTGATTGGGACTACTTAGATCAGGCAGATTTGCTGGTTTTCGGCAGCGCAGTGTATATGGGTAGCGTGACGGCTGAGTTTAAGACCTTTATGGATGAGACGTCTAAGCGTTGGTATCATCGTAAATGGGAGGGTAAATGGGCAGCAGCGTTTGCCAATTCGGGCGGCCTGAGCGGTGATAAACTTGCTGTATTGCAGCAGATTTCTCTATATGCGATGCAACATGGTATGAATTGGATTGGTCTGCCATTGATGCCGACAGGTCATGAGAGTCATGATTTGAACCGTCTGTCTAGCTTTTTGGGATTGATGACTCAGTCGCTTGATGGGCCACCTGAAGAGACACCAGGTTCAGGAGATATTGATACTGCTATTTGGTTTGGTGATCATCTGGCCAAAACGATTATTAAGCATCAACCAACTGACACTAAGCTATAAAAACAGCTAGAACCGACAGAGCGATCGAATAAAAAAGCAGACATTGTCGATGTCTGCTTTTTTTGTGCCAATTTTTATTGAGCGATCAGTGCTATTAATAGCAAGGCTGCTTTATGGAGCGGCAATCTTAGTAGGGGCAGGATTCACGGGGATAGGACTGTCAACAAATTGGAACGATTGACAACCTCCTAATAGCATCGTTGCTACTAGCAAATAGGTAAAGGCGAATGACTTCATAGTAATATCTCAAAAACGATTCTAGCCCAACAACATCTCACGATTACTCATCATTAGAAATAATAGTAGTGAAGAGTCGGGCTTATTTGCAGACATTATATATAAAAATCAGCTGTTCATAGCAGTTTAAAGGCGATATATATATTCGGTACTGTTCTTACGCAGACTATCTCGCTGTTTATAGTACGGCTTATCTAACGCCTCGTTTGATTTATCATGTATAAGATTAAAGCTACTTATAAAAACAGCGTCTAGTTTTGAGTGGCTGAGTAATGAATAAAATCTATAAACCGTATAGATATTCCCTTAGATTTAAGGTATTCATCAATTATTTGCCAACTATTCGATAGTAGCTATAGGCATTTTAACGGGTTGTGTTATAAATAAGAATAGTGATAATATGTTGAAAGCTGACCAAATAGTCAAGTGTCCTATAGTACGATTTTTCTAACAAAATTGTTCGATGATTGCTGATATTTGCAACCAGCTTACCTGATATTAAAAAGCGCGATGTGCTGATTTTTTATCTCTTAAGAATGTATTATCAAATAAAACAGAATAACCGTACTTGAACGGTTGCAGCATGATGTAAACCAAGTGCTTACTTTCAGCATTTAAGCCGTCAAACTCCTTAAGCCTTATGCTTATCTTCATTATTTTATTTTAGCCGAGTCTTGCTATGATTAGTTTTTACTTAAATGGGAAACGCCACGAGCTAACCCAGCTTAACCCTAATACGACGGTGCTTGAGTATCTACGATTGCATGAAGGCCAAATGGATACGAAGGAAGGCTGTGGTAGTGGTGATTGCGGAGCCTGTACTGTGATGGTTCAGCGCCTGCCTAACGCTAACCAGTCAGCGCTTAATGATGAAAATGGCGACGAAAAAAATGCTACGCCACCGTTCTATACGATCAACTCCTGCATTACGCTAGTGTCGCTTATGGATGGTCATCATCTGATGACGGCTTCTTACTTGGCAGATAATCCTGAGCATCATCCAGAACGTGCTTTGCTGCATCCAGCACAGCAAGCGATGGTTGAATGTCACGGATCGCAGTGCGGTTTTTGTACGCCTGGGTTTGTAATGTCGCTAGCTTGTGTTTACGAAAACAATCGTATGCAGACAAGTCAAGAGACAGCAAGTCAGAACGATGCCAAGCAACTAAGCTATGATGAAGTGGTTGCATCAATATCTGGCAACCTATGCCGCTGCACAGGGTACAGGCCAATTATCGAAGCTGGTCTACTGATGAGCGATATCGGTCAGCAGAGAGAGGCGGAGCAGTCAGCGGTGAAAGACTTGACGATCAGTCTCGCAACAGATGCTATGGCAAGTACAAAAGAGTCGATAGTCTCTGAACATGTGCCAGCTGAAACTAAATTAAACAATGCAGAGTCGAAAGCTATTGCCCCTGCAATCAGTGATGCTGGGCGACAGTTATATATGCCCAAGTCACTAGATGAGCTTAATCAGGTATTAGCGGCCAATCCACAGGCAACGATTTGGGCAGGCGGTACGGATTTGGGATTGAGCGTAACCCAGCATTTGGTTGATCACGAGGTCATTATCCAGCTCTCAGCTGTCGAGGCGTTAAAGTCATGGTCATTACTTGACACAAAGTCTGACTCAAGCGATGAAGGGTCAGATAACGAGCAAGCTCCTAGCCAATCACTAGTACTAGGTGCTGGCATGAGCTATCAGCAGATGTTGCCTGTACTTGAGCAGTATTTTCCAAGTTTCGCGCAAGTATTTGAGCGCATTGCCTCTCCGCAAATTCGTAATATGGGCACCATCGGCGGCAATATAGCCAACGCGTCGCCGATTGGTGACTTGCCACCGATTTTATTGGCGTTAGATGCGTCAATTCATTTGCGTCATTGTGCTTCTAATTCTAAAGAGTCAGGTAATGATTTAGATAATAGTGATTCGGTTTATACGGATGAGATTATACCTTTATCAGAATTTTTCTTAGATTATAAAAAGACCAAACTGCAAGCAGGCAGTTACGTAGTCGCTATCCATATTCCTCTGATGCATGACAATCAGCACTTATTTATTCATAAAATTAGCAAACGTTATGAGGATGATATTTCAGCGTGTCTATTGGCTGCGCGAATCGATGTGTCAGTAGATGGCATGACGATAGAGGATGCAAGGCTTGGGCTTGGTGGCATGGCTGCCATACCGTTATTAGCCACAACCTGTCAGCAAGCGCTCATTGGGCAAGCGGCTGAAGTTGCGAGTTTTGAGCAAGCATCACAAGTATTGTCTGCAGACGTTACGCCTATGACTGATGTTAGAGCCAGCCGTGAATATCGCTCACATGTGGTACAGCGTCTGTTGGTGAAGTGCGGTAAGCAGTTGGTAGCAGGTAGACAGACTGAGACTGCTTAATTAGCAGAGTTGTAAATTGCTAATACCACCTTATCGTTATATTTGCCAAGAATAAAAGAGCATTAATAAAAGCGTCCTAATAGAAGAGATCCGCCATGAGCCATCATTCGTCCTTATTTGACAGTTATAGTATCCGCCGCGTGCGTCCGCCAAAAAACAAAATTGGTACCTCGGCGAAGCATGATAGTGCGATTAGCCATGTCATGGGGACGGCGACTTATGTGGATGATATTGCAAAACCGCAAGGCACGCTACATCTGGCAGTAGGTAAAAGCAGCCACGCTCATGCACGTGTACTGAGTATGGATTTGAGCGCTGTTAGAGATGCGGATGGGGTGGTAGATGTCTTAAGTTTTAAAGACTTACCGGCGCAGACGGATATCGGTGCGGTGTTCGACGGTGAGCCACTGATGGTGGATGACATCACAGAGTATGTGGGTCAGACGCTATTCGTGGTGGTGGCGACCAGCCATCGCGCTGCCAAAAAAGCGGCTACTAAGGCAGTGGTAGAATATGAGACATTGCCAGCAGTACTTAGTATTGATAAAGCGTTAGAGCAAGAGTTGTTTGTGCGTCCGAGTCATTTTATGAAGCGTGGTGACGCGGCGACTGCGCTTGAGAACGCACCGATTCGCATTGAAGGTCATATTCATATGCGCGGGCAAGAGCACTTTTATCTCGAAGGCCAAGTGTCTTATGTAGTGCCTTGTGACGATGGCGGGCTAGAAGTGTACACGTCGTCACAGCATCCAAGCGAAGTACAGCAGCTGGTCGCCGAAGTGACAGATCTGCCATTTCATGCGGTAAACACAGTCGTGCGCCGTATGGGTGGTGGGTTTGGTGGTAAAGAAACGCAAGCCGCTGCTTGGGCATGTCTATGCGGTATCATCGCCAAACGTCATAACGTTCCAGTCAGTATGCGTCTAGATCGTCAAGATGACATGGTGGTGACGGGTAAGCGTCATGAGTTTGCCAACCGTTATGAGGTTGGTTTAGACGAGTCTGGTCGTATATTGGGCGTAGACATGCAACTAGCTGGCTTGTGTGGCTATGCGCCAGATTTGTCTGATGCCATTGTCGATAGGGCGATGTTCCATTGTGATAATGCCTATTATTATCCAGCTGCTCATGTGGCAGGTCATCGCTGCAAGACGCATACGGTATCCAATACTGCTTATCGAGGATTTGGTGGTCCGCAAGGTCTGATGACTGCTGAATATATGATGGACCATATTGCCTATACGCTGGGGCAAGATCCATTGCAAGTACGCTTGGCAAACTTATATCAAGATGGTCAAAGCACGCATTACGGTCAGACTATTGAGCATTTTGATTTGGCCGCCATCATGACTAAGTTGGCAGATGATTGCGATTATGACGATCGCCGTCAGCAAATCCTAGAAGCCAATCAAAAAGCTGCCGCTGAAGGCAGTGATAAACGTCTGGGTCTTGCTTTAACGCCAGTAAAATTCGGTATTTCATTTACGGTGCAGACGCTTAATCAGGCAGGCGCATTGGTACATATTTATACCGATGGCAGTATCCACCTCAATCACGGCGGTACGGAGATGGGGCAAGGGCTATATATTAAAATCGCCCAAATTGTTGCCAATGAATTTGACGTTGATTTGGACACGGTCAAAGTATCAGCGACGCGTACCGACAAAGTGCCTAATACTTCACCAACCGCCGCGTCATCAGGGACAGATATCAATGGTAAGGCAGCTCAAAACGCTTGCTTGAATATCAAAGCGCGTATACTTGAATTTGCTGCTGAGCATTTCGACGTAGCGCAAGAAGATATACGCTTTGAAAAAAACCACGTCTATATCGGCGATAAAGAAACACTGACTTTTGCTGAGATGATTCAACTGTCGTACCAGAACCGTATCAGCTTGTCGTCTACTGGCTACTATAAAACGCCTAAGATATTTTATGATCGCTCTAAAGCATGGGGACGTCCGTTCTTCTACTTTGCCTTAGGCGCTGCCTGCGCTGAGGTAGAGATTGATACGTTGACAGGTGAGTACAAAGTACTACGCTGTGATGTGCTGCATGATGCAGGACAATCGATCAACCCTGCCATTGACATTGGTCAGATTGAAGGGGGTTTTGTGCAAGGTATGGGTTGGCTCACGGCAGAAGAGCTAATCTGGAATGATAAAGGAAAGCTCGCATCTGATAGTCCTGCCAATTACAAAATCCCAACTGCGCATGACTTGCCTAAGCAGTGGAATGTCAAATTGTATGATCGCAAAAACGAAGAACAAACGATTTATAACTCTAAAGCCGTTGGTGAGCCGCCGTTTATGTTGGCAGCCAGTGTTTGGTGTGCCCTTAATAATGCAGTGGCTAGCCTTGGTGATTATAAAAATAATCCAGAACTGACCATGCCTGCGACGCCAGAAGCGGTATTAAAAGCAGTCATGCGTATGCAAGGCACGTCGTGGGATTTAAAAACTAAAGTAGATACAGATACGGTTGATAGTTTAGTCAAAGGCGCAGAAGAGAACAGTGATCTATTCAACGAAAAAGCAATGCCACAAGACGTACGTCATGCCAAAGATATCGATCCAAAAGAAGTCGAAGGCAAACAAACCGATAACCAGCCTAACGCGATAGAGCATCCGAATGTAGCAGGGGCAAGAGGTCCTGCGCACAGTGAATGAGTCGTTAGCACCGCCAGTCGTTTGGTATGAAGGTCTAGCGCGATATCAGCAGCGCGGCATCGCTCACGTGTTGGCGACGGTCGTGGCTGTGAATGGATCTGCTCCTCGAGCGCTACAGGCAAAAATGATTGTCACGCAAGATAGTATCGTGGATACGCTAGGCGGCGGCGGTCTAGAGCACGACGTTGTCAATACGGCACGGCAGCTATTGAATGGTGAAATAGCGGCAACGGTATCAAAAGAAGCAAAATCAAAAGTCGCTGAAACTGACAGTGAAAGCACGTTAATACCACCTTCTAAAGCGGTGCGCCGTGATTCTGTCTATACTAAGCATTATCCGCTAGGTGCGAAGTTGGCACAGTGTTGCGGTGGTAGCGTCACCGTTATGTTCGAATGCTTCAATGTAACGCCGCCGATGTCAGTACTAGTGTTTGGTGCAGGACATGTGGCATCAGCGCTAATGACCATCCTCGCTGAGCTACCTTGTCAGGTAGATTGGGTGGACAGTCGCCCAGAGATGTTTAAGCGTTACTTAGTTGATGAATCTACTACTAATCAATCCAAACCTTATAGCTTACCAGCGCATATCCGTCCGCATATCGATGATGAGCCTGTAGATTTTGTGCGCCCATTTATCGAGCAGGGTGGTCAGCGTTTTATTCTGGTTATGACCCATGACCATAGTGTTGATTTTGAGTTAGTACGGGCGGCATTAGATACTATTTCTGATACTAGCTCACCTCATGATAAACGCTCAGATATTTCAGCACCTTACATAGGCTGCATTGCCTCGGCAACCAAAGCCAAGCGTTTTAGAGATCGTTTGATTCAGCGTGGCTACAGTGAGCAACTGGTCAATCAGTTGGTCATGCCAATTGGATTGCAAATTGGCGGAAAAGAGCCGATGGCGGTGGCGGTTTCTATCGTGGCACAGCTCCTGCAGCAGTATCATCAAGCTATTTCTTGAACGGTTCACTCCATATAACTTTTATACTTTTTATCAAAACATTAAAACATTAAAACGCTCAGTACTATTTATCAAAACGCTCAGCATTACCCAGCCATTGTGAGATCTACGAATGACCCTACATATTTATCAAGCTCGACTGCTGCACTATTTGACCGAAAGCGATCGTACTGAGCGTGCAACCTCTGATCATTCACAGACATTGACTATTGAACAAGACATAACGTTGCTACCAGTGATTGAAGGTGTACAGGTTTATCCTGAATATATCGCTGATGGTGCGCTTGTCGTAGATGATGTGACAGGGTGCATTGTAGAGTATGGTCATAATGAGACAATATTAGCGAAATATACTAATACCTCTGAGCAAGCAGGACAGCCAGTAGTCAAAGTACATAATTATCGTGACAAACTTGTCATGCCAGGCTTTATTGACACCCACGTACACTATCCGCAGATAGATATGATCGCCGCTTACGGTGAACAGTTGCTCGATTGGCTTAACAACTATACTTTCGTCACTGAGGCCAACTTCAGCGATCCAAAAGTAGCACATGACACAGCGCAGTTCTTTTTAAATCAGCTGCTGGCCAATGGTACGACGAGTGCCATGGTATTTTCTACCAGTCACCCTGAATCAGTGAACGCATTTTTTACGGAAAGTCACAAGCTCAACACCCGCATGATCACGGGTAATGTATTGATGGATCAAAATGCGCCTGATAATTTGTGTGTGCTTGCTGAGCAGGGCATTCGAGATACCCAAAACATCATTGATAATTGGCATGAGCGCGGCCGTCAGCATGTGGCGATTACCCCGCGCTTTGCTATTACTTCGACACCCAAGCAACTACAAATGGCAGGTGAGCTGTATGCCAGTTACGAGAGTGTTTATCTGCAGACGCATCTAGCAGAAAATCATGATGAAATTGCCTTTGTAAAACAATTGTATCCCAATCATAAAGGCTATCTCGATGTCTATGATACGATGGGATTACTGGGTCGACGCACCACCTTGGCACATGGTATTCACCTTGAAATATCTGAGTATGAGCGTCTGCGTGCGACTGGTACGCAGATATCACACTGTCCGACGTCCAATCTGTTTCTGGGAAGTGGACTATTTAATTTACCCAAGACGTTAAGTTATACCGGTGTCAGTATCGCCACTGACGTTGGAGCAGGGACAAGTCTGTCGATGCTGACGACTCTGTCAGAAGCGTATAAAATCCAACAACTACAAAGCAATCAACTATCCGCTCATCAAGGGCTGTACCAAATTACGTTGGGTAATGCCCAGTCGCTATTATTGGACGATAAAATCGGTAACTTTATGCCAAATAAAGAAGCGGATTTTGTGGTCATCGATATGGGTGCAACGGAATTGCTTGAGCGACGTATGGCGCAGACCAAAACACTGGAAGAGCAGTTGTTTGTACTAATGATGCTAGGAGATGACAGAGTAATTGATCAGACAGTCATCGCAGGCGTAAGTCGCTATCGTAAATCAACTTTATAGGTGTAAATAAACGCTGTACCTAAATCAGGAACAAGTGAGACTTCTTTCAGATATAAAAAACAAACCCTTGTTCCTATATTACAGAAACAAGGGTTTATTACTGCCAAGAGAGTTTCTATTGAGTATTAAAAATGGAATTTTACCAACGCACTAGGAGAGTTTTGATTTACGCCATCAACACCGTATTTATTTTTCCAATAACTATACTCCATGCCGACTTCTAAACGGTTATCAATACCGAGCACTTCTTGTAAGTTGTATTTAATTTGCGGATTAATATGAATATTATCTTCAATGTCATCATTATTGAATGAATAATCTATAAAACCATCCACCACGAAGTTGTTGCGTTCCCAACCATAGGTTAAGGTAATTTGCTGATCATCGTCAGTATTGTCATTAAACGCATGATATAGCGTCGCGGAAGCAAATGTCGTACCTGGAATAGGGACATTGAGATCTGCACCAATACCAACCAGATAATTATCTTGGTCAAAGCCAGTGCTGTTCGAACCAAATTCATAAGTAGCGGCTAAATTAACCTGCTTGATAAAACTGTCATTAAAAGTGGCTATTTTGAATGTAGGAGACAGCTCACCATAAGTTTCTCTAAATCTATTGTTTTCAATGTCATCGGCACCTTGGTTTCGATCGACAAAGAAGAACACGCCGCCCCAGTCATGCGCAGAAGCATGCTCTAATGTGACGGTCGTCAGCTCTCCGTCTTCTACAAGTTCATAGTCATCACCGTAAAGTACGGAGACACTCGTATCAGTAAAAAAGGTCTTAGCATGGATATTCGACATGCTACATAAAGCCGCGATAGCAACAGCTGCCATCGACAAAGGTTTGAGTAAAGCTAGCTTTTGGCTAGATGAATTGGTATGACAGGATAAGCTCGTTAATAAATCAAAACGCAAAATATGACCCCTTTATGTACAATTGATTGTTGATTGACCCAAAACTGCATCGTTATTATTTGCTAGTAAACAAACTATTAATCCAATGCTCGTTAGACAACGGTTGGTTGATAGCGCTTAAATGCTTACTACTAAAGAGCATTCAATAACCGTGCCACAAATGCCCTAAAAGGCTGTCATCTACAGAGTCGTCTAACTTTTAGTCTTATTAACCATTAATAAGGGTAGAAATAAGCAAAATAGTCCTTAACTCTTCTCAAATGAGAGAGCCCATTTCTGTGCATTTATATATATGTGGCAAACAATGTTTTTCGAAGGATCAGATGCGTCATGAAAGCACCAAAATGGATATCCATGTGCCCCAAATTGGGTCGTCTGACAGGCTTTAATCAGTTGATAGGCATATGATTTAACAACTAAATGAACATAAAAAAGCCAGCTAATAGACATTAGCTGGCGTTAAGTTTGTACTTGTTGGATGCGACTATTTTTTATTCAGTTAACTGCATTCGCCTTTTAACTCAATAGACACATGCCAATCCGTGATATCAACCTCATGACAATTATTACCCTCGCCATTGATACGATCAATAACTAAAAAGTCACTGTCACGCCCAAGAGCGAGTAGAGGGTGATGCCAGACATTAGCATCGTACTGTACACCTTGGTGAGATTTCGCATAAAACACTGTTAGGTCATCAGGCGACTGCGGCGGCACACCAGCTTTAGCGACGACGACGATATAGTCTTGGCCTTCCATAGATACAAATGCCTGTGTTCCAAGCGGATGGTATTCCATGACCGAAAGGGCAATCGGATTCTCACGTTTCTTAGCGCGAAAGATACTCATGCCAACTGAGCCACCATCAAGCTTACTTTCGGCAAGTGCATGATGACGAACCGCATAGCCATTATTGATCTCATAAGTATTGTCAGCGGTTTGCTCATCAATACTATAGCGCTCGATGACCGAACCATAGGGGGCAAAGTTTGCCTTAGTCAAAGGCCTAGCCGTTAGAGTGACACTCATTATTTAGCCTCTTTACTATTAGTGTCAGCACCAGTATCAGTGTCAATATTAGCCTCAGCAATTTTGCCGTATACGCGAACACGGCTAATGCCACCATCTGGGAAAATATTAACCCGAATATGGGTGATAGGCTGGTCTACCTTAAGCTTATCTTTACTAAAAGTATGAACGTCGTCAGCGTTGGTTTTTTGTGGTTCAAGCAAGGTCTCCCAAAACATACTCTGAGTCACTAAAGTTTGCTCTGGTGTATTTGGAGAGTAGACGGCTTGGATCGAGACTTTATCAGGGTAATTGCCTTTAAAGTGGGCAGTATCTATCTCGATGGAATCAACGATACCTGCTTGACCTAGTGCGATAATGCACCAGTCATTGCCTGGCTCACGGCGACGACGAGTCTCCCAACCATCACCCATGTTAGGCGCTTTAGTTGGTAGCAGTAAATTACTAGCCGCACCAAAGTGCGCATCGTTACTAGCAATCGCACGACCACCATTTAATGCGCCCGCCAAGTCAAGTGTCTCGCCTTGTGTATTTAGGCTCGCATCAAGTTGGATATCACCATAGACACGTAGTCGGGCAACGCCGCCATCTGGATAAATGTTTAAACGAATATGGGTTACCGTTTGCCCATGATCAATCTCGACAAGCTCATGATTGTGACCTTGAAGCGGGGTCATACCTACTAGCGCCTGCCAGTTTTTATTGTCCCAGTTTTCTTTGCTTAGACTAGTAAGTTCAGCTTCATCTTGCTGCAGCAGCTCGGGCGCGTACAAGGCATCGACACTAGCTGAAGAGGGAAAGTTACCCGTAAAGTGACTGGTATCAATATCGAGACCAGCAATTTTGGTTGGGCGCGCAAGCTGGATAACTAAATAATCGTAACCCAAATGGCGTTTACGACGAGTTTCCCAGCCGTCCATCCACTTACCGTTGTCATCGAATTTACCCACGATAAAGATAGGTGCATCAGGATTTAGAATACGGCTTTTATCCGCAAAGAAATCGTCGGTAGCGAATAGTGATTTTGCCCCCAAGCGACTGTCAGCGACGTTTGATTTTTTGGTAAATGCTGGCAGGGTATCAGGTAGATTATTTGCGGAGATAATTTGTCCAACTTCTGAAGTGTTTTGACTCACAATGATTCCTTTTTTAATAATGGTGTTTATTAATAACGTATGGCTTATTTTATATATTAATCTATGCTAATTCGCACTCGCTCAGCTAAGTAGAATGAGTACTAGGACGATAGCCTAGCTTACATCCAGTTAGCCGTATTGTCTGGCGTAGCAGGATGGTTTTCGTACCAATGTTTAGCGATATCATTACGGCGGCATATCCATACGTCGGGTTTATTGGTGATATATTGCAAAAACTGCTTTAGCGCTTTGATGCGTCCTGCACGCCCAATAATGCGGCAATGCAAGCCAATGGTCAGCATTTTAGGAGTGTGTGCGCCTTCTTCGTATAAGGTATCAAAGCTGTCTTTAAGATACTGATAAAATGGCTCAGCATGGGTGAACCCCGGGCTAGAAGAAAAACGCATGTCATTGGTCTCTAGGCTATAAGGTATGACTAAGTGCGGTTTACGCGTAATCATATTGCCGTCTTGGACTTTTACATTGAGCCAGTAGGGTAGCTCATCACCATATGAGTCAGAGTCGTAAACATAGCCGCCTTGCTCAGCGACCAACTCGCGAGTATTTGGACTGTCGCGTCCGGTATACCAGCCGAGAGGTTGACCACCGAGCATACGTTTAAATATCTGGGTAGCACAGCGAATGTGTTCGCGCTCCGTCTCACGGTACATATCCTGATAAGTGATCCAGCGTAGACCATGACTGGCAATCTCATGACCGTCTTCTAATACACGCTCGATAATATGCGGTGTTTTTTCAGCAGCGGCAGCACAGGTAAAAGTGGTGATTGGCACGCCGTACTCTTTGAATACATCTAGCACACGCCATACACCGACACGGCTACCGTACTCAAAAGCAGACTCAATAGACTGGTGACGGTTGTTAAATTCTGGCGTGCCTAAGATATCAGACAAAAAGCGCTCTGATTGACCATCGCCATGGATAACGCTATTTTCTGCACCTTCTTCGATGTTTAATACAAATTGTACGGCGATTTTTGCGCCGCCTGGCCAGTTCGCTTTTGGTGGGTTGCCAGCATAGCCTTTTAGGTCGCGGGGATACGTACTGATATCAAAGTCACTGGTAATTTTTTTGCTCATTATCTATATTCCTATATCGCTTAGAGCCTTAAATATTTGTTTGAATATTGCTCATAAAGGACAGTTATTTTTTATCAAAAATTAAAGTGATGCCGCATATGCCACAAGCTGTTGGCGCTCAGCATCCGTCAACTGAGTAATATTACCAAGCGGCATATAGCCAGTCTGTACCGCAGTGACGATTTTCGCTTTATGAATTTTTAAGTCTTCTGGTGTTTGCAAAATAATACCTGCTGGCGGCGCGGCGAAGCCTTGTTGCGTCGGTTGTACCGCATGACAAGTACTACAGCGCGTATGCACGACATTCATCATAGCGTCATCTGCTGACGCGCTCACGGGTACGGCTTCAGCAGTAGCTGCATCAGTGCTAATACTGTTATTAGCATTAGCAACGGTATCAGTGCTTGAGTCAGTAGTCGCGCTTGTAGCTATGGGGGTGCTATCATTTGTCGTAGGTGCTACTGAGGCAGTAGCAGGCATTGCAGGTGCTGGCTCAATCGGCTCAGGTCGCATCCAAATAATCAACAATACGGTTAATATGGCTGGGATGACCAAGTAGCGTGGTTTTTTATGACCTAAGTGCTTTTGGTTAAAGTAATGACGGGCAGTCGCGGTAATGATACCGACGAAGACCAATACCAACCAGCCTTTCTCATGAGCATACATCATTGGGTAATGGTTGCTGATCATGGTAAAAATCAGCGGTAGGGTAAAATAGTTATTCATCAGTGAGCGATTTTTGGCTTGTAATGCCAACTCAGCCACTTCTTTACCCGGTTTTTCGCCGCGCCGCACACAATCAACGAGCGCACGCTGAGCCGGCATAATACCGAAGAATACGTTACCTACCATCACCGTGCCCAAGATGGCACCGATATGAATAAACGAAGCGCGATCACTAAACAGCTGATAAGAACCCCAGCTCGCGATGACCAGCAAGATAAAAATCAGCGTACTAAAGATAAACGCGTTTTTACCCAAATGACTGCGTACGATAACTTCGTAAATGAAGTAACTGCCAAATAAGAAAAGCAAGCTGGTGGCAATGGCACCGATACTGGTAAAAGGCACTTTGCTTGGGTCAATTAGGTAGGCAGTTGCATTGGCATAATAGACGATAGACATCATCGCCGCACCCGTCAACCAAGTGGTATAAGCTTCCCACTTAAACCAATGTAGCGTCTTTGGCATCTCTTCTGGTTCGAGTTTGTATTTGGCAATTTCATAAAACCCGCCGCCATGGACGGCCCAAAGATCCCCCGAAATGCCTTTGTCTGTTTTCCACTGTGGCGGTTTGCGTAGGCTTAGATCTAGCCACACAAAATAAAACGATGCACCAATCCATGCTACCCCAGCGATAACATGAAACCAGCGGAAAAATAAACTCAACCATTCGAGAAGATAGGCGCCCATGTAATAAATGTCCTTTAATATGACAGTGTCTTAATAAAATGTCTTAGTAATTTCTTTTGATAGTATTTCTTGAACACTAATAACAACGCAGAGAGCTAAATAGCACCAAAGTTACGATCCGCGATAGGTGCTATAACCGTGCGCACTAAGCAGAAGTGGCACGTGATAATGACTGGCATCGTTTACCACAAAGTCGATAACCACTTGCGGGTAAAATGCTGTCAGCTGCTGAGCATCAAAATAAGACTGAGTATCGAACGTTATGGTATAGCGTCCGGTATCTAGCTGATGCTCTGTGCTATCGATGGCTGTATCAAATTGCCAAGCATCTGGTATGACACGGCCATCACGATTGGTTGTACCATGTGCCAATAATGTGGCGACACCATTGTCTTGTACGCGGTGTAAGGTAACGGCGACATCAGCGGCAGGTTTGCCAAGATGAGTGTCTAAGATATGTGATGATAGGGTGGCAGACATAATGCTTCCTTTAAATTTGTGAAAAATATAAATCGGGTGAACATGCTAGTCTAACTCTGCGACTACTATTTGCTTGTCTCAGCATTACCTAGCAATTTAGTTAAACGTAAACGCGTAATTTTATTTTGCTCAGCGGCTGCGTTAGCTAGTTCAGTAGCACGATCATTAGGCAGGCGCGCCAATAACAGGTCGAGCATTTGCTGCGCGCTTTTGCCGGTCGCAAAAACAATAAAAATAAAACCAAATTTATCCAGATAGTCGCGATTGCCTTTGGCAAGTGCTTCGAGCACCTCATCTGCCGCATCGTTAGCGCCTGATTGTTCGTGTGCAGCGCTACTTTGTGTGTTGCGGTATTTTTCTTTTAGAGATGCCACATTGCCGATTTGTGGATGCCCATCAAACGCTTCTAATAAGTTAGCCTCATCATTTTGCACTTTGTTCCAGATAGCGTCGCTACTTGCTAGCAGTGCGTCAACGTCTGCAAAAGGGCGGGCGTCTGCAAGTTTATAGGCCCAGCTTTTACTGGTGCAGCAAGTCAATAGCTGAGCGATGGCGACTTCTTGTGATAAATCGTTGAATTGCGCTAAGGTTAAGCTCACGATGACATCCTTTTCTAATAGGGTAGCCCGCTATCTGTATCGGGCGATAAATGTTTGATAGAGGTTTATACCTTATGATTATTTGCATAAACTTATAGGTATAAGCAGTAATCTTGATAAGTAGTGATTGCTTCAGCTTTATGGCTGATTTGATGAAGCTAGTCGCTACTAATTTGCTTAACATCAAAAGCCGATAATCTATGTGTTCGTAGTCAGAGCTTTGGCGCTTATATACGCTTTGCATAATTTCAAGTTATAGTGAACTGACAATATGAAACAGATTTGCTAAGGAAACACTGATATTTTAGCCGTCCAAAACGTCTGGCAAGAGGTGATTAATGACGGCGTAATTGATTTACAGTTCCCATTTTGCTAAAACCTGACTAATTGGTCAACTGTTTTATGCGAAATATTTTTATTTAACAGGTTATGCTGCTCAAATCTATGTATTTATATAAGAATACACAGCGAAATATAGCGACTATTTTGTCGAACCTGTCTCTTAAAGTGAGATACCACTGCTATGACTCAAAACAATCAAAAGGAAGAAACCTCAGTGACTGATACGCCCTCGCACCGTAGCCAACAAGCCATTCGCGCACAGAATCAAGCGCTTATCTTAGCGGCAGCTGAAGAAGAGTTTGTGCTTCAGAGTTATCGCGGCGCTACGATGCAGGGTATTGCTGATAGAGCAGGCTTACCTAAAGCCAATGTTCACTACTACTTTAAAAATAAAAAGAATCTCTACATGGCAGTGCTGCGCTCGATCATTCAAGAATGGAACGAAGGTTTGGTAACCATGACGGTAGATAGCGACCCAAAAACGGTCATTGAAAAATTCGTCCGTACCAAGCTACATCAAGCCTTTGTCAATCCAAGTCGCCATAAACTGTTTGCAATTGAAGTCATCGGCGGTGCACCACATTTGCATGAATTTATGTCCACCACGATGAAGGAGTGGGTACACGATAAAGCACAGGTAATGAAAGAGTGGCACAAGCAAGGCAAAATTGGGATTACTGACCCTCTACAACTACTGATTTTGATTTGGGCGACTACCCAACGTTATGCTGAATTTGAGATTGAAATCGTTGGATTAATGGATAAGACGGCGTATGACGCAGCAGATGAAGCACGTGCGGCAGACTTTCTGGTGCCTTTTATTCTAAAAGGCTGTGGCCTTGAATGATAACAAGATAGCTATTCGACAAGGTGCTTATTTGACAGAGTGCCTATTTAATAAGTCAGGTGCTTAATAAGCGAGGTGCATAGACTGTTGCTATTTGTTTGTCTATTACACCTCGTTTACGGCTAAACATTTCGATATATTTAACTTTAGCTCTTTCTTACCCTTACGCTACTTCTTGCGTTGGTTCTAAACCGTCGTCAGCATGCTGTGCTTTGGTATCAAACTCGATGCCATAGTTTTTGGGTAAAATCATATCAAGCGTGATAGCCACAATCCCTGCCATCGTTACTGCTGAGCCAAAGATATTCTGAAAGAACTGCGGCGTTTGTGACAGTACGTCAGGGACGAAGGCGATACCCGTTGCCAGACCCAGTGAGGTGGCAATGATTAAGACATTACGATGCGTAAATTGCACGGTAGATAAAATACGAATGCCCGCAGTCGCCACAGTCGCAAACATCAGTAGCGTGACGCCGCCAACGACAGGCTTCGGTAATTGGGTAAAAATAGCACCAAGGACAGGGAACAGTCCCATCAGGCATAGGATGCCGCCCACATAGAAACCCACATAGCGACTGGCAATACCCGTCATTTGGATCACACCGTTGTTTTGGCTAAAGGTCGTCACGGGGAAGGTATTGAATACCGCTGCAATCAGAGAGTTAACACCATCTCCTAGTACGCCGCCTTTGATGCGTTTCTCATAGAGAGGGCCTTTGATCGGTTCACCTGATATCATTGAGGTAGCTGTCAGATCGCCTGAGGTCTCGATACTGGTAATGATGTACATAAAGGCAATAGGAATAAAAGCCTGCCAATCAAAACCAAAGCCATACTTAAAAGGGATTGGCACCGTAAAAAAGCCGCTTCAGAAACCAGTGAGAAATCGATACGTCCCATAAATACGGCCGCGATAAGGCCGAGCATCAAACCGATAAAGATGGCGCTTGAGCGAATAACCTTATTGTTAATAATACTAATAAGCACCACACTCACCAGTACGCCACCACCTAAGAGTAAGTTTGGAATACTACCAAAATCTTCAGCACCAAACCCGCCTGCTAAGTCGGTCAGACCTACCTTGGTTAATGATAAACCAATCGTGACAATTACGCAGCCTGTAACAATAGGACTCATAAAAGATTTGAGTTTGGTGATAAATTGACTCAAAAATATCTCAACAAATGCACCGAGAAATGAGACGCCAAAAATAACGGATAATATCTCTTCTGGACCACCACCGCGGTTTTTTACCACAAACCCTGCCGTCAGTACCGCTGCTAAAAATCCGAAACTGGTGCCTTGTAATGCCATAAGACCAGAGCCAACAGGACCTACTTTACGAGTCTGAATAAAGGTTGCAACACCAGATACTATCAATGACATACTGAGAAGATAGGGGATATGCTCTCCTAAACCTAATGTGCCACCTATGATAAGAGAGGGTGTGATGATACCTACAAACGCTGCAAGTACGTGCTGTATAGCACCTAAAAATGCTTTGATGGGAGTAGGACGGTCATGCAGTCTATACAGTAAATCGGTATTCGCTGGAACGTTTTCACTCATGGTGGTTTCCTCCTAAAATAACTGCTTAGTACCCGCTTGACTGTAGATATCAGACAATGTGGTAAATCACGAGATCAAAGTTTTAACCCAATCTTCGACTTGTTTTTTATCGATGTAAACAATAAGGGGTACACATCCGTCTGTAAGATAAACAATGAAAATAGCTAATATATGTTGGCTAATATTTGAACAACCTGACCAATTAGTCAGGTCTATTTAGGGTATAGGTAAAATACAAGTCATTGCAATGTTTTTTTTGGTACTAGTGCGTTTACAGGTTTATTACGAAGGAGGGAGGGTTAGGTAACATTGGAAGGTAGATCAAAGACGAAGGGTGCTGACCATTGAGAATATATAAATACTAAGATTTATCGTTATTTCTATTGCTGTTTTTTAATCAAAAAAAGCCCCAACCATAACGACTATGATTGGGGCATTTAAATTTTGCTTGCTTGATATTTATTCTACTATAGCCAGAATTGCTACTTTGGTGTACGACTAGTTATTTTGGGCTTGATGACCATACGGGTGAGCGGATAACACCTTGTCCTGACTTACCAAACGCTTCGCCACCGTTGAGAGATTTGATGGTCAGTACGCCTTTGCCGCCTTGGGTCGATGCGTAGACCACGCGTTTACCGTTTGGTGAGAAGCTTGGTGCTTCGTCGATACCTGTATTGCCAAGATTGGTAGTGATAGCACCGTTACTATTCATAATAGCCGCTGAGCGTCCACTCAAAAAGGCAATTTGTGTGCCGTCACTGCTAAACTGCGGGCTGGTTGCATAACCACCGTTTGACACTTTAGTCGTTTGGCCCGTAGCAAACTCGTAGCGATAGACTTGTGGCTTGTTAAAGCCAGTTTTATCACTGACAAACACAAAAGATTTGCCGTCTGGTGCATAGCTTGGCTGCACTTCACTGCTCGGTAAATTAGTGAGCCTTCTAGGTGTACCGCCGCTGGCGCTCATCTCATAGATATCAGCGCTACCTTCAAAACTACTAGAGAATAATATCTTGCTGCCATCAGGAGAGAACGAAGGGCTTAGGTTACTACCTGAAAAAGGCGTCAGAGCAGTTGCGCCACCGCCACTGACGTTTTGCACGTAGATGACGGGATATGATTTTTCACGCTGTATTGAGTAGGCGA
The DNA here is from genome assembly GCF_039762275.1 of Psychrobacter proteolyticus. Taxonomy (GTDB): domain Bacteria; phylum Pseudomonadota; class Gammaproteobacteria; order Pseudomonadales; family Moraxellaceae; genus Psychrobacter; species Psychrobacter proteolyticus_C. The sequence continues at coordinate 502,262 of NZ_JBDLOB010000001.1, forward strand.
TACGGTTGCCATCAGGTGACCATGCTGGTGAAAAAATAGAGCCCGCCACTTCAGTAATGGTTCTAGCATTTTCGCCATCAGCGTCCATCACTTTGAGACGAGAGATCTTTTGCTTGCCTGTTCCTGTTTCCTCAATATAAGCAATGCGCCCTGAGAAATCCCCTGGAATACCAGTAATCAGCTCGTACACTTTATCTGCGATGACATGACCAGCATAACGCATACTTTCTCTATTGTTGTCGGCGGTTAGGCTTTGCTTGCCTTCTATCACGCGACCAGATTTGACATCGATGACTTCATAATCGGTGATTATTTTGCCACGATTGGTGCGCGTACTTCCGACAACCAGATACGGTATGCCCATGCTTTGCCAAACAGGTAATGTACCTGTCAGCTCTTTACTACTGTGCGGCTGCTGCGGTAGATCTTGACTGGTTACTTTTAGCTCGGTTTTACTCAAGTCATTTAATATAATCGGTGATAAGACAGAGTCACCCGCAAACGATACAAACGCAACTTGGTTTTGCTGAACAGGAATTTCATAGTCTAATTCTAGTACAACAGGTGCAGCGAGCACGCTTTGCGATACCAGCAATGCTGAGGTACTGGCGAGTAGTGAGACTAGTAGTTTTTTGTGGGTACGCATGAGTAAATGGAGCTCCTAAAATTAGTATGATATTCATTTTTTATTTAATGAGACAAGCATCTAGATGAGGCAGCAACCTATGCGAGACAAGCCGCTTAACGTCACGTTACCAATATTACAAGGACCTAGCAACTGATTAATTGCTGCCTTTAAACTGTATGGTAAAAGTCGGGTATTTAGGGTCATCAGCATCAATCGGGAGGCTGCCAGTATTGAGTACCGCTTGTCTTGCCGCTTCGTTGACCGTGCTATCAGGTCCAGAGGCCGTCACATTGATCACATCGCCATTTGCATTGACAGTAATGGTCAGGGTGGCACGTTGAGTAGAGCCTCGCGCAGCAGTAGGCGGCGTATAGTTGCGCTTAATTAAGTTGATGATTTCGCTGTTGCTGGCACCGCGACTGCCACTGGATGCAGAGCGGCTACTGCCCTTGGACGTACTAGAGGTTGACGTATCACCAGACATAGTAGACTGCCCATCTGATAGGCTAAAGGTTTTTCCTGCATTGCCAGAGCCAGCAGTATCAATCTCAATATTGCGATCGCTAGCAGTGGGACGTTTTATCTTGGGTGGATTGTTCTGCTTTTGACGAAACTCTCCCAGCCTTTTTTGCTCTTCTATGAGCTGATCACGTTTGCTTTGATCGACTTGGTCAAGCTCTTCCATAGCTGACTCGTCTAGTTGTGCTGCCCACTCAGCCATTTTGCGCTCATATTCTTGATTTTGCTCAAGCAAACGTTGTTGATGGTCTTCGCTCATCAGTATGGGTTGACCAGCTGGCTCCTCAGATCGTGCAAATACAGGTACGCGCTGAGAGCTTAACTGACTTGGATTTTGCGCACTGACGCTACTACCAGACACTTCTGGCTGGGCACTACTGGACGAGTCGCTAGTGCTACTATCTATCTGCATTGCGCTAGCTGCTGCACGGTTGGCCAGTATTTGTCCTTGCATTTCAGCAAGTTGCTCAGGGGATACCATGACCGTCTCAATACTACCAGCAGTCTCAACTTCAGTGGTTTGATAGTTATAAACCAGTATGCCGATGATAAGACCATGCGCCAGTAAGCTTAGCAACGTCGGCAGTGTTAGCCCGTTGCTTTCTGGTTCGGTAGGTACATAGACGGCAGGAGCATTATGCATGGTAAGGATACTCATGAACGTGATTTGTCAGATTGATTACTAGGATTGGCTATTATGATATAAGACATTTACTAAAGGACGCTTATCACTATAAAGAAGGTGTGGGTAGAGGTGCACCGGTCAGTAATCCAACTTTTTCGATACCTGCTTGTTGCAAGGTTGCCATCAGCGTCATGATGGCACCATACTGATTGTTTTGATCGGCATTAATCATCACCTGTACTGGTTCAGCATTACTATTATCGCTCTGAGACTGCAGATTAGATAAAGTATTAATCAGCTCAGGCTCACTTACTGGCACATCGACATTGCTTTCATAGCTGATAAAAATATCACCCTTGTCAGTTAAAGAAACAATCACAGGTAGTTGGCTTTGACTCATGGTATTGGTTTGTTCTTTTGGCAGATCAACATCGACGCCTGTAATCAGCATCGGCGCTGTCACCATAAATATCACCAGTAACACCAGCATGACGTCAATGTAAGGAACTACGTTCATTTCTGCATTAAGGGCTTTTTTTTCACGGCCGTAGGGGTTTGGTTTCATAGCCCTGTCACCTGACCTGCATTAACTTGGGTTTCTTTGCTAATAGGGGCTTGTACGCTGGTCTCACGCTGCAGCATGCCCGTCATCTCATCACAAAATAAGGCACGCGAGTCATATAGTCGGCTCGATTTTGCTGTGAAGTGGTTGTATGCCAATACGGCAGGGATAGCGGCAAACAAACCCATGGCTGTGGCAATCAGTGCTTCGGCAATACCGGGAGCGACAGAGGCGAGGGTAGCTTGCTCAGTTTGAGACAGTCCCAAAAAGGCATTCATGATGCCCCATACTGTACCGAACAGTCCGATATACGGAGCAACGGAGCCAATGCTGGCTAGCGTCGTCAGTCCTGACTCGAGCAATTGCTGCTGACGACCTAGGCCGACGCGTAGCTTGCGCTCAACACCATCGATAATGTCATCTTTAGGTTGACGCTTTTTGTGCATTCTTAGGTATTCTGAAAAGCCCACATAAAAAATCTGCTCAAGTCCTTGACGATCAGGAGAACCCTGAATGCCTTGGTATAGTTTGGCCAAGTCTTCGCCTGACCAAAACCAAGTCTCAAACTGTTGATCAAAGTTTTTGGCTGTACCAAGTCGCGCACTCATGCGAAAGATAATAACCCAGCTGAGTAAAGAGGCTAATAACAATAGTGCCATCACAATCTGCACCAATAGACTGGCTTGGGTAATAAGATCGACAATATTTAATGATTCAGGCATGTAATGGACTCACGAATAATTGATAACAGCTGGCTGGAATAGTGATATCCGAACCAGACAACCCCTAAACAAACACTATTTACTTTTTATTATTTAACACGCAGCACGATTCTTCACTAAAAATTTGTAACTGTGCTTAGAAAAGTGCTGCAACAGTAAGTATCGCGATTTAGGTATCGGTATAATAACCCCCTAGTTTACTTCTAAATTAGAGAAAGGTCATTATTAATGTGTTAAACGACTATTTAGTTGGGCTGCTATTGATTAAGTCATTAGTTGGTTGGATAACATGGATAATGACAGAGCAAACACTTATTACCTAAAACTTATGACTCAAACCGAACATTACCTTAATGACGAATAGAAAGTAGTTTTTCAAATAGCGTAGGGCAACATGACTGTATATAGCTTTTCATGTGGTTTTTCTGACCGATAGTCTTGAAGTCTCTCAAAATCGCATTTTGTACGAGATAGACATTATCAACGATTGAGTTTGTAAGATAACTGGTCTAATATGTTACGCTTTGTTACTACATTATTCTTATTGTGGCATCGTTATTTTTTCGCTGAGGTCATGTTTAATTTTAGGTAATGATGACTTTTTATTAGCCAGTCGGGGGCGACACTTATGAATGCAATTGAACGCTATTTTGGGATTAATGGTGAAAATACCACGATCAAAACAGAAATCATCGCTGGTATAACCACGTTCTTGACGATGGCTTATATTATCTTTGTCAACCCTAACGTCTTAGCCGATGCAGGTATGGATAAAGGGGCCGTATTTGTAGCGACCTGTATAGCAGCAGCAGTAGGTTGTTTCATCATGGGTATCTACGCCCGACTACCAGTTGCGCTCGCACCAGGTATGGGTCTTAATGCCTTCTTTACCTATGGTGTGGTGCTTGGTATGGGCTACGCATGGCAGACAGCGTTAGGTGCGGTGTTCTTGTCTGGTTGTATCTTCGTACTATTGAGTCTATTTAAGATTCGTGAAGCAATCATTAATGCCATTCCAACGTCTCTCAAAAACGGCGTAGTCGCTGGTATTGGTGCGTTCTTGGCGTTTATTGCATTGCAAAGCGCAGGTATTATCGTTAATCATGATGCAACCTTAGTTGGTCTTGGTGACATGACATCGTTTGGTCCTGTCATGGCTTCACTCGGTTTTGTTGTTATCATTGGCCTGTCTTACAAGAGAGTCCCAGGTGCGGTAACCATTGGTATTTTATTGGTTGCACTGATTAGCTTATTAATGGGCTATACACAGTTCACAGGTATCATCTCTTCACCGCCTTCTATTGCACCGACGCTTATGCAGTTAGATATTGCTGGTGCATTTGATGTGGGCATGATCAGTGTGATCTTTGCCTTCTTATTTGTCGATTTGTTTGATACTGCTGGTACTTTGATTGCTACCACTAGCCAAGCAAAGCTAACGGACAAAGATGGCAATATCCCGAACATGGGCAAAGCACTACTCGCTGATTCAACAGCGACAGTAGCGGGTTCTTTACTAGGTACTTCATCGACGACCAGTTATATTGAAAGTATCTCTGGTATCGCCTCAGGTGGCCGTACAGGCTTAATGGCTGTTACGGTAGGTGTGCTATTCCTGTTCAGTATTTTCTTCTCGCCACTAGCGGGTATGATTCCAGCTTATGCAACGGCGGGCGCTATCTTTTATGTAGCCGTACTTATGATGGGTACTTTAAAGGACATTAACTGGAGCGACTTAACAGAAGCGGCACCAGTAGTCGTGGTATTGCTATTCACACCGCTTACATACTCTATCGCTGACGGTATCGCACTTGGTTTTATCACCTTTACGGCTGTAAAAGCAATTGCAGGCAAGTTTGCAGATATCAGTATCGCTGTCTGGATTTTGACTGCTATATTGTTGTTCAAGATTATTTTCTTATAATGCAAAGTGTAGTAAGACATTAATAGTGTCTTAAACAAGAAACCCTCTTTATCATCTGATGATAAAGAGGGTTTTTTTGTCAGCATTATAAGCCTATCGTCTTAATTTGAGCTCAGTATTCTTGGGGGTAATGTTTAGTATTTCTGATACCAGTATTAAGTAGGGTGATGCCAAACTATGAGCAATAGTAAACAAAAAAACGTAACCAAAGCGTCATGGCCAATAAAGTGCTTGTAAGTTATTGTTATTTAGATATATATTAATTTATGAAAATAATAAATTTCGTTAGTTTGAAAAAAACTTTCGTGATATTATAGCCGAGTTAAGCGCATCACCTCAATCAACGCCGTAGAGGTTTTTCTTACAGTGAATTAGCATCAGCAAAGATGACAGATTTGTGATTATTAGAGCGATTTTTCGGTTCAATAAGGCGATATTTGGTCATCACACTCCTTTCACTACTAACAAGAAGAAGGCACTAATGCCGCTTAGCTTTTCGTTGTTGCCTTTGTATTGTTAACGTAGCCCGTTTAACAGTCGAACGACCTACTTAACCGTCTCCAGCCTATGCTGGATTTTTAGTTTTGTGATGGCGCCGTTTGGTCTTTTGATTATTGCTGTGAATATCCGTCAATAACCCCTATTTTTTGATAGCGGTTATGAGCAGTTATACAGGACGATCAGACTTCCTAAAGCACCATTTATTATGGTTTTTAAACGATAGTTATGGAGTTATTATGAACCCAGTAGACCAGTTTACCCCGCAAGAGCCGATCTTGTTTAATCCTGTTGATATGCTGTCGCCTGAGTATCTCGCCCAGTCAGCAGAAGCGCTAAATAAGCGTATTTCGCCGCTATATAGCGCCGATGAAGAACGTTGGTTGTCTGAGTTATTGCCACTTGCCAAACCCAGTATAGAAGAACGCGATGCTGCTGCTGAGCAAACGCGCAAACTGGTCGAGCACGTACGTAATGATGGTAAAGCCGTCAAGATGGTTGACTCATTATTGCTTGAGTATAGCCTCGATACCCAAGAAGGTATCTTGCTCATGAGCTTGGCAGAAGCCTTGATTCGTGTACCAGACAACTATACGGCTGATGCGTTGATTCATGACAAAATGAGTGTGGCTGACTGGAAAAAGCACATCAAAAATGACAACGGCTTTATGGTCAATGCCTCTACTTGGGGCATGATGATGACTGGTCGCGTTGTCAGTATTGACAGCAGTACCACTGCATCAGGTTTCTTGGATCGCATGACTAAGAAAATGGGTGAGCCTGTCATTCGTAGTGCGATGCAAAAAGCCATGCGTATCATGGGTCATCAGTTTGTATTGGGCGAGACCATCGAAGACGCCAATAAAAACAGCCAGCCATATCGTAATAGAGGCTATACCTATTCATTTGATATGTTAGGTGAAGCGGCTATCACGCATAAAGATGCGGAAAAATACTTCAATGACTATCTACATGCGATCAGAGCTACGGCCAACGTAAAAGTCAAAGAAGGCATGCCGAAGCCGTCAGTGTCTATCAAATTATCAGCACTGCATCCTCGCTATGAAGCAACGCAAGAAGCGCAAGTAATGGGCCTATTACGTCAGCGCTGCCTGCTATTGATTGAAGCGGCACGTGAAGTCAATGTCGATATCAGTATTGATGCTGAAGAAGCAGATCGCCTTGAGATTTCTCTAAAACTGTTTGAGTCTTTGTACCGCGATAATTTAACGGCAGACTGGGATGGTTTAGGTATCGTTGTACAAGGGTACTCTAAACGCGCTATCGCTGTATTAGCATGGCTTGCTCGTTTGTCTACTGAAGTCGGTGATCGTATTCCAGTACGTCTAGTAAAAGGCGCTTACTGGGATACTGAGATCAAACTTGCTCAGCAAAAAGGTCTATCAGGCTATCCAGTTTGGACACGTAAAGAAGGTACGGATACTGCATACCTTGCTTGCGCGCGCTTCTTATTGTCAGACCATCTGCGCGGGCTAATCTGGCCACAGTTTGCGACGCATAATGCGCATACATTGTCATCAATCATGACCATGAGTGCACATAGAGACTTTGAATTTCAACGTCTGCACGGCATGGGCGATGCGCTTTATGATCACATTTTGCAAGCTTATGAGATTCCTGTACGTATCTATGCTCCGGTGGGCGCGCATAAAGACTTGCTACCATACTTGGTACGCCGCTTGTTAGAGAACGGTGCCAACAGCTCGTTTGTTCATCAGTTGCTAGACAAGTCTTACCCAATCGAAAAGCTAACAGTGCATCCATATGACAAGCTGCTTGGTAATGCAACATTGCACAATCCAGACATCCCGTTACCGTTAGAGATTTACGGTGAACGTCGTGCAAGTTTTGGCCCTAATATCTTTGTAGAGTCACAATGGCTGCCGTTCAAATCAGCTATTGATAGCCATCTACACAAAACATGGTCAGCAACCTCTATCATTAATGGTAAAGCGGTTGATACCTATGAAGTAGATGGTCAAACGAATCAACTTGATACGCAGACTGTACTTGCGCCTTGGAACCACGAAGTGAGTGCTGGTAAAGTAACTTATGCCAACGCTGAAGTGGCTCGCCAAGCGATTGACGTTGCTGTTGCTGGTCAAGATGTATGGAAAAATGTACCAGCTGCTAAGCGTGCTGAGATATTACGTAAGATTGCTGACCTATACGAAGAAAACTACGCTGAGCTAATGGCACTATGCCAAGTTGAAGCGGGCAAAACCATGCAAGATGGCATCGATGAAATCAAAGAAGCCGTTGATTTCTGTCGTTTCTATGCTGACGAAGCAGAGCGCCTAGATGATGTCGTGCATGAATTTACAGACTTGGCTGGCAAGCAGTCTCGTCAAGTGTATAAAGCACGCGGTACTTTTGTCTGTATCAGTCCATGGAACTTCCCATTGGCTATCTATACGGGACAGATTGTAGCTGCACTTGCTGCAGGTAACACCGTAGTAGCGAAACCTGCTGAACAAACCAGTTTGGTAGCTCACTTTGGTGCACAGTTGATGTATCAAGCGGGTATACCTGCAGAAGCATTGCAATTGGTCATTGGTGCAGGCGACGTAGGTGGTGCTTTGACGGCTGCTGATAATATCGCAGGTGTGATATTTACAGGTTCGACTCAAACAGCCCAACGTATCAACCAAAGCCTAAACGACCATGCACAAACCAGTGGCGAATTGCCTGTCTTTATCGCTGAGACTGGCGGTCAAAATGCGATGATCGTTGACTCAACAGCATTGCCGGAGCAAGTCGTTAGAGATGCGGTACTATCAGCATTTGGTTCAGCAGGTCAGCGTTGTTCAGCTTGTCGCATATTGTGTGTACAGGAAGAAATGGCGGATGATTTAATCGAGCTATTGCAAGGGAATATGGCTGAGCTGTCTGTAGGCAATCCTCTATATGCTGCCACAGATGTAGGTCCAGTGATTGATGCAGATGCTAAGCATGGTTTAGAGGCGCATATCGAACGTATGAGTGCTGAGCCGACTGCTACTATCTTGGCACAGACGCCGATGAGCTCAAGCTCAGTCGTCAGTCAAGAGAAGTCTACCTTTGTATTGCCAACCGCAATCGAAGTGAAGAGCATCGATGTGATCGGTGGTGAGCACTTTGGCCCAATTCTACACGTACTGCGCTATCAAGCACGTGATTTGAATAAGCTGATTGATGCCATCAACAACACAGGCTTTGGTTTGACGTTAGGTATCCATAGCCGTATCGAAAATACTGTTGAGCACATTGAGCGCCGTGCCTTTGTCGGTAATACTTACATCAACCGTAACCAAATCGGCGCGGTCGTAAACGTACAGCCATTCGGTGGTTGTGGTCTATCTGGTACTGGCCCTAAAGCTGGTGGCCCGCACTATGTTGCGCGTCTGATGCAACTTAGCTCAGAAACAGTCAATGCTGAACAGTCAGCTGCTCATATGACTGCGACTGAAACCCAAACTACCACTCAAACAGAACTCGCATAAGGAGTAGCAACATGGCGACTGAATTCAAAAAAAATCATGCCCAGGTTTGTGAATCTTGGCGATTACTCGGCGCAGTCAATCGCGCAACGTATCTACAAGCAGCCATTCCAAAACTGGCATTGCTCACTGGTGATGCCAATAAAGCAAAGCGTTTATTCAACCATTTGTTGAGCGCTGCGCCTAGCTTGGATGAGATGCATCGTATGACAGGGGCAACAGGCGAGTCCAATGACTTGTATGTGACTGGTCGTGGTAAGACGATGGTCATCGGCGGCGAAACTGCTAGAGCCATGGCAGTATTAGGTCAGCTTATCGCGGCACTCCTAACAGGTAATGAAGTTATATTGCATTGCCCAAGCCAAGATGAGATGTGTAATGAAGCTGCTAAGATACTGCACGACACAGGTATCAGCGAAGATGTATTAAGTGTGGCTAACGATTCGCAAACGGTCACGCTTTTATACATCGATCGTCTAGCACAAGTGGCTGTCTCTGGTAGCCGCAGCGAGGTGCAAGCTATCAGTCAAGAGCTTGCCAATACTGACGGTATTTTGACACAGGTTATCAGCGTCACTGATATGGAAGGCTTGTCAGAAATGCTAACGCCTGATTATCTGCATCGTTTTGTCACTGAGCGAGTCAAGACTATCAATACCACAGCAATCGGTGGTAACGCGAGCTTGCTTGAGCTTGGTACAGAGTAGAATCACTGCATTAATTACGAATCCGCTTCGCTTTTATATCAACTTTTATAAAGGCTAAGCGGTGTTTGGTAGCGCTATAACTACCAAACTAGTGATTGCATAAGATGTATAAGAAAAAACCGCTATCTGAGTAATTATCAGGTAGCGGTTTTTTTGTTTATGCTATTTAACTGAAGCCTGATGACAAGATATTATTCAGCAATATCAACCCATACCCAACCGTTCTCTAGCCATTCGCTTAGATCATCTGCATCAACATCTGCGACGTCGCTATACTGTAATGCTTCACCATTGGCCAAGCGTACTAGTACTGCTATCGCAGCTTCATCAAGCCCATCGATACGTTGACCATTGGCATACAGCACGGTGCCATCAGTGGTCTGGCTATAGAGTAGGCGGTTGCTATAGTCCGCCTGCAGTGTAGCTCCTTCTGATAGGGCTTGTATTAGCTCATCGGTATCTAACGTTTCTTCTGGCATCAGCGCATCATATTGGCGCTTACTAACCACTTCAGAGACTGCTTGGCGAATAATGTCATCACCGCGATCAGACTGTAGCATCTCTAGCAATTGCGCCTTGATAGCCGCAATGCTATCTGATTGCAATTCACCTGACGCTTGTAGTGCTTGCGGTAGTAGCATCGGGATAAATAGCTTGCTGTCATTAGTCGCAATATCGGCCACACTATCGATGATTTGCATCAGGTTTGGACGGCGGCAACCAAACGAGAAAGTCAGACAGTCATCTTGTGCCACACCGAAATGTGATAATTTAGGCGGGACATAAAGGACATCACCTGCTTCTAGTACCTCATCAAAGATAATCTCGCCCATGTCGTCAAATAAACGCAGCGGCTCATCAGCAACAAACTCTGTCTGGTCATCACAGAATTTGCCTAGTTGCCAACGTCTAGAGCCATAGCCTTGTGCCAGAAACACATCGTAGTCGTCATAATGCTTACCGACCGAACCACCTGCTGGCGCGTAAGAAACCATGATGTCATCGCGCTGCCACTGCGGAATAAAGTCAAATGCTTGCCACAATTGGCCAAGCTCTGGTGACCATTGCTCAAGATTTTGTACCAATACAGTCCATTGCTCTGGCAAGTTTTCAAAATCAGTCTCATTCAACGGGCTTTTTTTAAGTTGCCACTGTGCCTGACCTTCTTTTTTACTGGCTGCTTGAGTCAGCAGTCTTGCGCTAGCATCTTCTTCAAGCGCAAGACCAATCATGTCATCTGGCTCAAACATATTAACTAGCTGCGGCAACCCTTGCTTGATAAGCAGTGGCTTCTTTTGCCAGTATTCAGATAAGAATTGCTCAGGCGTGATAGAGTCGGGTAAACAAAGAGGGATAGAGGTCATTGATAAATCCATATTTTGGCGGTGTACAAGATTAATAATAAGGGATGCTTTATAGGAGGGTTTTAATAGTTTAAGATTGTCATCTATTTGATGTCTATTATTTTGGTGACGTTTATATAGTACATATAAGCAATCACGATTATCAAAATAATAGCTGTCATCAGAGCATCCACTCAATCGTAGGAACGTTATGAAAAAGCTGCATTTTGTTGTCATCATCGCTAGCGTGTTTTTGCTACAAGCCTGTGTCCATAAAATCGTCACAGTACCCGCAAAAATCGCTTATAAAACTACCAAAGGCGTGGTCAAAGGAACCGTTGCTGTAGGTAAAGCCATCATACCGGGCGACAGTGATGACGATGATGATAAAAAATAAAACCTTACTTATCGACTATGGGTTTTGAATCAAAAGCAATCGAATCAAAACCAATCATAGCGTTCAAAGTAAGGTTACTAGTTATTCAGATAATAGTTGTTCAGATAATAGCTATTAAGATAATAGCTATTAAGATAATAACTGAATAAGATAAAAGTGCTAGAAAGATAGGAGCGAGTAAATAATACTAGGCGCTCCTACCTTTCTAGTCTGATCTTATTATCAGTATGCTCTTATTAGCTATTAAAGCTTGGCAATCCATTCTTTAATAGCGCGTGCTTGCTCAGCGGCATTACCGATATAAGTAGCAGGCGTCAATGCACGTAGGCGTTCTTTGTCTGCATCACTAACTGCCGATAGCTCATCGCTTTCGACGAACGTTAGCATGGCTTCACGAGTCATGGCATTACCACGAGTCAAGGCTTTTAGTTTTTCATACGGGTTTTCAACACGGTAGCGACGCATGACTGTTTGAATCGGCTCTGCCAACACTTCTTGCGCTTGATTCAAATCATCATTTAAACGCTGTGCATTTAGCTCAAGTTTACCTACGCCTTTTAGGCAAGCGTCAAACGCAATCATGCTCTGTGCTAGGCCAACACCGATATTACGCAGCACCGTTGAGTCCGATAGGTCACGCTGCATACGCGAAATTGGTAGCTTCTCACCCAAATGGGCTAGCATAGCGTTGGCAACGCCTAAGTTACCTTCAGAGTTTTCAAAGTCAATTGGATTAACTTTATGCGGCATGGTAGAAGAGCCAACTTCACCGTCTTTTAGACGCTGTTTAAAATAGCCTAAGCTAATATATTGCCAAATATCACGGTTGAAATCGACCAATATTGTATTGAAGCGCTTAACAGCATCAAACAACTCAGCGATATAGTCGTGTGGCTCAATTTGAGTCGTATAAGGGTTAAATGTTAGCTCAAGACGCTGATTGATAAACGCTTCAGCATGGCTCTGCCAGTCGACGTCAGGATACGCTGAAAAATGCGCATTATAGTTACCGACGGCGCCATTGATTTTACCTAATAGCTCTACTTGATTGATTTGCTTGATTTGACGGGCTAGGCGGTAGGCCACGTTTGCCATCTCTTTACCAAGTGTCGTTGGACTGGCTGTCTGACCATGTGTACGTGATAACATTGGCTGATCAGCGTGAGCAATAGATAAGTCAACGATACTGTCAGTCACTTGCTGCATTTTGGCAACGACTAGCTCGCGGCTGTCTTTGAGCATCAATGCATACGATAAGTTATTGATGTCTTCACTGGTACAGGCAAAGTGAATGAACTCAAGTGAATCGATTAAGGCATCCTGACCACGGAACTTGTCTTTGATAAAGTACTCAACCGCTTTTACATCATGATTGGTCGTCGCTTCGATGTCTTTGATAGCTTGAGCATCTGCTTCGCTAAAGTCATCAACGATTGCATTCAAAAAAGCGTTGGTCTGGTCATCAAATGCTGCTAATTCACCAATTGAGCTGTTGTCAGCTAAAGACTGCAACCAGCGAATCTCTACCGTAACGCGAGCTTTGATTAGACCAAATTCAGATAAATAAGGACGTAAGCTGTCAGCCTTTGATGCGTAACGACCATCAATTGGAGAGAGAGCGGTAAGTGGGGTCATGGTTATGCCTCAGTAGTTATGAAATAAAAAACTGCAAGAGTCTAGATAAAAAATTACCATATAAAAAACGACGTCGAAATCGTTGCGCGTAATATAGCAGAAATATGATATTAAAAAAGCGGTCTATGCAAATAAAGCGATGTTGACGATCGTTAAAATCAATCTATGCACTGCATCAACATTTATGCTTTAAGTTGGGTCTTAGGAATCAATTAAAATCCGCAAGGTGCATCAATAGATTCAATCACGCCGCCGCCCAGACATACTTCATCGATATAAAATACCGCTGACTGTCCAGGAGTGACAGCGCGCTGTGGCTCATCAAATACCACGCGTACTTCGCTGCCATCAGCATTGGTCGCAAATACGCGACACGCTTGGTCTGGCTGGCGATAGCGAGACTTCTCCATACAGGCTAGACCTTCGTCGCTAAACACATCCGCAGGTGGTAAACCATCAATCCAATCGAGCTTATAGGCTTTTAGCTCGTTGCTCATTAGCATGGGATGTTCATGCCCTTGACCGACGATTAAACGGTTTTTCTCTAAGTCTTTTGCCAATACAAACCACGGTTCTTCAGGACGGTCTTTAACGCCGCCAATGCCGATGCCGCCGCGTTGACCCAGTGTGTAATACATGAGGCCATCATGAGTACCGATGACTTTATTATCATCAGTAAGTATCTCGCCTTTTTGGGCAGGCAGATATTGCTGTAAGAAGTCTTTAAAACGGCGCTCACCAATAAAGCAAATACCCGTAGAGTCTTTCTTTTTAGCCGTCGCTAGGTCATGCTCTTCAGCAATCTGACGTACCACTGGCTTTTCAAGCTCACCAACTGGGAATAGCGTTTTGGCGATTTTGCCACCGCCAACCGCATGCAAGAAATAGCTTTGGTCTTTATTATTATCAAGACCGCGCAATAGCTGCGCAACCTCTTCACCTTCGGCATTGGTATAGTTCACACTGCGGCGCGTGTAGTGACCGGTCGCGATATAATCTGCCCCAAGCGTCAACGCATAGTCCAAAAACGCCTTAAACTTAATTTCTTTGTTGCACAAGATATCAGGGTTTGGGGTGCGGCCTGCTTTATATTCCGCTAAAAAATGCTCGAATACGCGATCCCAATATTCCATAGCAAAGTTAGCCGTGTGTAGCTTCATACCGATTTTGTCACATACGGCTTGCGCGTCTGCTAGATCATCCATCGCCGTACAGTATTCGGTGCCGTCATCTTCTTCCCAGTTCTTCATAAACAAGCCTTCGACCTTGAAGCCTGCCTGCTGAAGTAATACGGCTGATACAGAAGAATCGACCCCACCTGACATACCGACAATCACATGCTTGGTGCTAGGATTTTCGACATCAGCAAGTGTTAAAGGGCGATGAGCATTAAAAGACTCAGAAACGGTTGTGCTTGAGGTATTTTGTATGGCTGACATAAAACGGCTCAACTATTTATACGTTATCCAAAGTACATGCCGACGCCAAGTGTTATGCAATTACTACAATACGTAGTCTCAGTACAACAACGTCAGCTTGTCTTTTGGATCTGGTATTATGATAAAATAAACGTCATATTATACCAGTTAATTGAAACTGGTGGCGACCGATGGTGTCTGGCTACTAGTAAAACCACTTTGAAAATTCAGATAGTGGTTTTGAATTATTTTAATCACCTTTAACTCATCTTGGAATAATAATGATAAAAATTGGTCAAGGTATCGACGTTCATGCTTTTCATAATAATGGTCAGCAGCAACAATATGTCATTCTAGCGGGCGTGCCTATTGAGCATACTCACAGTTTGCTCGCACACTCTGATGGGGATGTGGTCTTGCACGCACTTGCTGATGCGCTACTTGGTGCTTTAGCACTTGGCGATATCGGGCAACATTTTCCCGATACCGATGCGGCACATGCTGGATTGGATTCACGAGTATTGCTGCGTTATGTTTATAGTAAAGTGCAAGAGGCTGGTTATAGCCTAGGCAATGCTGATATTACGGTGATGTGTGAGCGTCCAAAGTTAGCGCCGCATAATCTAGCCATGCGCGCTAATATCGCTAGTGACCTGCAAACAGATATTAGCAATATCAGTGTGAAAGCCACCACGACTGAAAAATTGGGATTTACGGGTCGTCAAGAGGGCATCATGGCCAATGCCGTGGTATTATTAGTCCCTAATGCTATCGAACCTATATAGATAGAAATTCGTGCTTGTAATACAGCGGCAGTCGCCCCATGTATCAGCCACGTCTTTACACATTTATTTTATATAAATAATCATTTTAATGAACCGCTTTATCAATAGGAGCTTTTATGAGTGAGCAAACCCCAAACACTTCTGCAAACGACGTTGAACAATTGATCCGTGATCAAATCCGTGACAATAAAGTTATTATCTACATGAAAGGTACACCGCAATTTCCACAGTGTGGCTTTTCAGCGCGCTCTATCGAAGTGTTGACACAGATTGGTCGTCCATTTGCGTTTGTAAACATTTTAGAAAACCCAGAAATCCGTGCAACGTTGCCAAAAATCGCTAACTGGCCAACGTTCCCGCAGTTATGGATTGATGGCGAGCTAATGGGTGGATCAGACATCATCTTGCAAATGTATCAGTCAGGCGAGCTAAAGCCATTGGTTGAAGCAAACAGCCCTGCTGCTTAATACTTAAAAGTGTGAATTGGATGTCTTTAATGTCCAATTAGCCTTTGCAAGAGACGAGCACAGCAAACCCAGATAGTCATTTGATGGCTATTTGGGTTTTTTTATTGTCGCTATTAGTATCGTTAGTACCGTATTTATTATTGTCCCCATTAGTATTTCCACGCGCCTATGTCATTAGGCTTCGTTGTTTTTATAGGATTTACCCCCATATAGTGTCCAAGATGTCAGCGATACAAATAATAATTATCAGATGAGTAAGAGAGCTTTATGAATAACGAAACCAGTGAACAGTTAAACGAGCAAAGAGAAGCGGCTGAGCAGGCGGCGATTGAAAAGCGCCGTGAACGTTTGAAAAATGAATCGACACGCATTATTGAGATTGCCAACAATGAATCATACTCAGCACTTAAATGTATTCATCAGCTTAGTGTGGCAGGTGGTGCAACTGAAGCGACATATGTGGCTATCGAGCAGCGTATCGTTGTAGACCAAGATCCCGCAGGTGCTTATCATTTGGCATTATTGGCACAGAACACACCAGATTTGCCAATTGATGCTCGTCAGCTTATCGAATTGGTAGTCAACAAGGGTGATAACCATCAGCGTTTGGCATTACTTAAAAACTTACCATTACCACCGGTTGAGCTTATCAAAGAGCAGATTTTAGCCAGTGATGATGGTGAGGCGATCGGTCAAATGAACGCCTATTTACAGATCAATCCAGAAGGGTATGGTAGCCATCATATGCTGTCTAGTGGTCAATCAGATCAGATCGTACCGCTTAGCCGTGGAAACAGTAATAACTAAGACATCATCACGAACTCAAAAGCTAGCAACCAAAGTGATGATGGCATAAATATCTTTGCGCTTAATTATAATAGTTTTTGTCCTAGCGTTTTTTAAGCGTGAAAAAATTGTTATAATGATAGGTTATTTACTCAATTATGAACGACTTATCTGAGTCGTTATCTTTTATAAATTCGACTGACGTTTATTTGCTGACTGTTTTCTTATTTGAACATAAGATATGGCTATCAGCAGCGTTATGAGTCAAGTGAGGCACACATGCAATACCCAAAACATTACGACGTGATAGTGATCGGCGGTGGTCATGCTGGTACAGAAGCTGCTCTGGCGGCGGCACGTATGGGCGCACAGACCTTATTGTTGACGCATAATATTGAGACGCTCGGGCAGATGAGCTGTAACCCTGCGATTGGCGGTATCGGTAAATCGCATCTGGTGCGTGAGATTGATGCGTTAGGCGGTGCAATGGCGCTGGCGACAGATAAAGCAGGTATCCAGTTTCGCGTACTAAACAGTCGCAAAGGGGCTGCCGTTCGTGCCACGCGCGCGCAAGCAGATCGTATCTTATATAAAGCAGCTATCCGCCATACGCTAGAAAACCAGCCAAATTTAGATATATTCCAGCAAGCTGCTGATGATATCTTGGTTGAAAACGGTCGTGCGACGGCAGTCGTTACTTCTACAGGTATTGTCTTTAAGACCGAAACAGTGGTATTGACTTCAGGAACTTTCTTGGGCGGCGTTATCCATATTGGTTTAGAGAACTCAAAGGGTGGCCGTGCAGGGGATCAGCCTTCTATCAAATTGGCAGATCGTTTACGTGAGCTTAAGCTGCCAGTTGGTCGTCTAAAGACAGGTACGCCGGCACGTATCGATGCGCGTAGTGTTGATTTCAGCGTGATGACGGTACAGCCGGGTGATACGCCGTTGCCAGTGATGAGCTATATGGGTGATGTTTCTATGCATCCTGAGCAGGTCAATTGTTATATCACCCATACCAATGCGCGTACTCATGATATCATTCGTGAAAACCTTGACCGTTCACCAATGTTCTCTGGCAAAATCGAAGGCGTAGGCCCACGTTATTGCCCATCTATCGAAGACAAAATTCATCGTTTTGCGGATAAAGACAGTCATCAGATATTTATCGAGCCAGAAGGTCTGACCACGCATGAGCTATATCCAAACGGTATCTCAACCAGTTTGCCATTTGATGTGCAGTTAGACTTTATTCATAGTATGAAAGGCTTAGAAAACGCGCATATTACTCGTCCGGGTTATGCGATTGAGTATGATTACTTTGACCCACAAAACCTAAAGCCAACGCTTGAAACCAAGTCTATTGATCGTCTGTATTTTGCGGGTCAGA
Organism: Psychrobacter proteolyticus; assembly: GCF_039762275.1. Lineage (GTDB taxonomy): Bacteria > Pseudomonadota > Gammaproteobacteria > Pseudomonadales > Moraxellaceae > Psychrobacter > Psychrobacter proteolyticus_C. The sequence continues at coordinate 520,168 of NZ_JBDLOB010000001.1, forward strand.
TCAATGGTACGACAGGCTATGAAGAAGCGGGCGTACAAGGTTTGCTCGCAGGTACCAATGCGGCATTGGTCACTACCAACAATAGCGAGTTTGACACGTGGACACCGCGCCGCGATGAAGCGTATCTTGGGGTGCTTGTCGATGACTTGATTACCCACGGTACTACCGAGCCGTATCGTATGTTTACGAGCCGCGCAGAGTATCGTCTATTGCTACGTGAAGACAATGCAGATCAACGCTTGACTGAAACAGGTCGCAAGCTTGGCTTGGTTGACGATGTGCGCTGGCAGGCGTATCAAGAAAAAATGGAAGCCATCGCCACAGAAACTTCACGCCTAAAAGATATGTGGGCAACGCCTGCTAATGCTTTAGGTAAGCAAGTGACTGAGCAAACAGGTGAAGTGTTGTCTAAAGAGTCGACTGCCTTCGATTTGCTAAAGCGTCCGCAGATACATTTTGCTGATATCGCCGCTATAACTGACTCAACCGTTGATGCACAAGTGGGTGAGCAGATAGAGATTTCTGTCAAATACGCCGGCTATATCGATCGTCAGCAAGAAGACATCGATCAGATGAAACGTCTCGAGAATACCGCACTACCGATGGACTTTGACTATAGCGTCGTATCTGGACTATCAAATGAGATAGTGCAGAAACTTACGCAAGTTCGTCCTGCGACGCTAGCTCAAGCGGGACGCGTAAGCGGTGTAACCCCTGCTGCCATTCAATTGTTGGCGATGACGGTTAAAAAGCATAAAAAAGCAAAAGCTGCATTGGACTCATAATAGCTATGTAATAAAGCCTTTTATAATAAAGCACTTATAGTATAAAAAGCCCGTAACGACATTTCGTTACGGGCTTTTGTTTGTCAAAAAAACAGTCAGTTTTAAAAGAAAGTCACCTGTAACCTTGTCCTACTTGCTACTTTGTCTCTATACTAGGTCAGTAAATTTTCTTACTACTTGTTAATTTGTCTCGCTGATGTCCATATATTCATGGGCTTGTCACCGAACTGAGTCTACTTATGATTGATGCTATTGTTTTTGCTATTACTATTGTCTTACCCAACCTGGCCTTAATGTGGTTGGGTTTTTTTATGCAAAGACGGGGTGAAGCAAGCCAAACTTTTATCGATCAGGCATCAAGTTTTGTCTTTAATTATTGCTTGCCGTGTTTATTGTTCTTTAGCGTGGTCGATAGCGATGTCGATTATGGTAAGCAAATTACGCTTATCCTTGTTGGTATCTTGGTGACGTTTATATTATTTATTGGCGCAGAGTTTTATGCCAAACGCTTCGTCAAGCGTCCTGAAGACCAAGGCGTGTTTGTACAAGGCGTATTCCGTAGCAACATGGCCATTATTGGCCTTGCAACCGTGGCCAATGCTTACGGCGCAGAAGGATTGAGTATCGGTGCTGTCTATATGGGTGTGGTGACGATACTGTTTAATATTTTGGCGGTCATTACCCTAAGCCGTGTATCCAAAAGCGTGGATGACACATGGGTTAGTCGCGGTACGATGATTGTGAAAAAGTTACTGACCAATCCTTTGATTTTGGCATTGGTTGGGGCATTCGTTTATAAGGCACTACCGTTACCGCCACTCACTGGTGTAATTCATACCACTGGTGATTTACTGGCAGCGGTGGCTCTGCCGCTAGCACTGATCTGTGCAGGTGCTAGTATTAACCTAAAATCTATGTTGCATCCTTCGGGCTTATCCATGCAGGCGAGTATTGGGCGAATTGTCATTGCACCATTGATTGCGATCGCTGTTGGGCTCGGGTTTGGGTTGTCAGGTGTGCATATGGGGGTGTTGTTTTTGATGGTCGCATCACCAACAGCTGCAGCCAGCTATGTCATGGCAAAAGCAATGGGTGGCAATGACGTATTAGCGGCTAATATTTTGGCATTTACTACTGTTGTCGGTATGTTTGGTATGGCGATTGGGGCAGCGACGTTACGTGCGCTTGGATTGATGTAATGCAGATTTTGTACTATTTTTAAATAAGTAAGTACTTTCGCTTTATCTAATTTTGACAGCATTAAAAAAGCCCTCTTTTCAAATAAGAAAAGAGGGCTTTTTGTACTGATTTAGCGTTCATTATTACGCTTGTCTTCACGGCGCTGCTTGCGCTTCGGGCTAGTACGATAGGTCAAATAACCACCGATAGCCATAACTGCAAGAAAGGCGACGATATACATAAATATTGACGAGCCAATCATGAGCGATGCACCGATAATGGGAGTTGCTTCCATGTCAAAAATCCAGTTAAGGTTCATCAATAATTATGCAATTGTCTCATTTCATTGTAAAGTAAATAAGTTTAGCTCCGGTGTAAGTTCAAGTGAACGGATACGGGCAGCTTGGTCATATATATTGGCCGTCACAATCAGCTCATCTGGCTGATAGGTTGCCAAAAATGCAGCGAGTCTTGGTTTGACCGTGTCGACAGAGCCAATGAACGATACTGACAATGCATTGTCTACCATCATTTTTTCCGCTTGACTCCAGATACTGTCCATATCATGAGTAGGCTTAGGCATTTGACCTGTTTCACCACGGCGAAGACGTACAAAGCTCTGCTGTGCTGAGGTAAAGTGATACTGCGCGGTCGCATCATCATCCGCCAGTAACAAGTTTGCAGCCAGCATGACATAAGGCTTATCTAGATAGACAGACGGTTTAAATTGCTCACGGTAAGCCTCAATTGCTTGCCCAAGCATTTGCGGGGCGAAGTGAGAGGCAAACACATAAGGTAGTCCTAAATGTGCAGCCAAGGTCGCACCAAATAGAGAAGAGCCTAATATCCAAATCGGTATGCCTGATTTTGCGCCAGGGAATGCCTGTACAGGACTGCCATCTGTATCATTACCTAAGAAATACATCAGCTCTTGCACATCTTGTGGAAAGCGTTCTGCATCTTTCATTTGTCGACGAAGTGCCTGAAACGTCGCTCCATCAGTACCAGGTGCACGGCCTAGACCTAAGTCTACACGGTCGCCATATAGTGCCTGCAAAGTGCCAAACTGCTCAGCAATCACGAGAGGGGCATGGTTCGGTAGCATAACGCCGCCAGCACCAATACGGATACGGTCGGTTTGACTACCGATATGCGATAGTAGTACTGAAGTAGCTGCACTGGCAATACCGGGCATATTGTGATGCTCTGCCATCCAATAGCGGTTTAAGCCTGATTTTTCCGCTTGCTGCGCGGTTTCCACCGTTTGGGCGATGCCTTTAGCGATGGTTTTGCCTTGAGGGACAGGCGCAAGATCTAAGAAAGATAACGGGATTTTATTACTCATAAATGTTCCAGTAGTGTGTAAATTATTTTCTACTGATATGCTAATAGACAGTGGTAGTTTCAAGTGCCGCTAGTCACTGTTAATGAATCATAACAAAGCCAGCTAACTCTGTTTTTAAGCTCACTTAACAATTACTAAGGTGTATTTATAAAGATTATCGTTGGTCAAAATAAGCGATAAATAAACTGTAAGTAAGGTCATAAGAGACATAAGAGAACTTCGCGGCATTATGTTATGGCATCAAAAAAAGCAGGCAACCTAGGTTACCTGCTTCTCTAATTAGTCGATTATAGGATAATAGTTATTTAATTTATCATTATCTTAAGAACCGAATGCAATACTACTTGTCTTGGTCACCAAGCTTGTAAGCTAAGACATAATCACCAATGGTTGTTCCAACTGAACCATGACCACCTGCGACCAATACGACCATTTGCTCATTTTTAGAGTTCAAGTAAGTCATTGGCGTGGCTTGACCACCTGCTGGAATACGGACATTCCATAGCACGTCGCCATTTTTTAAGTCATAAGCTCGGAAGTTGTTTTCTGTCGCCGCTGACAAGAACGCGACGCCGCCTTTAGTGATGATAGGTCCACCGATACCAGGTACGCCCAATTCCAGTTTGATAGGAATAGGAGACAAGTCTTGTACCGTACCATTTTTGCGTTGATAAGCGATATCACCTGTGGCTAGATCAGCACCAGCGATCGTGCCCCATGGTGGCTGCTGACAAGGTACGCCTAGCGGTGATAAAAAGGGACCTAATTCTACTGCATAATCTGCACCTTCATTGGCATTGACGCCTTGCTCACCTTTATTGGTCTCTGCATCGCCCAACGTGTCTCTAGGAATGAGTTTTGAGGTAAATGCCAAGTAAGTCGGCATACCGAACATCACGCCATTCTCAGGATCGACCGCGATACCGCCCCAGTTAAAGGTTCCAAAGTTACCAGGATAGACCAAGCTACCATTGGTTGATGGTGGGGTATAGCGACCATCGTAGTTGAGCTGATTAAACTCAATACGGCACATCATTTGATCAACGAGACTGGCACCCCACATGTCTTTTTCAGTCAGTGGTTCAGGCTCAAAGCTCAAGCCAGAATAAGGTTGAGTTGGCGCTGCGTGCTCTCCCGCTATGAGATAGCCTTGCGGTGCAGGACGCTCCTTAATCGGTACAATAGGCTCACCCGTTGCGCGGTTCAAGACGTATACATCGCCTTGTTTGGTTGGTACAACTAATGCAGGCTGTACGCCATCGGCCGTATCTAGATCGAGTAAGGTTGGCTGTGCAGGCGTATCCATGTCCCAAAGGTCATGATGGACAAACTGCTGAACCCAGCGTGCTTCACCAGTTTCGATATCTAGTGCGACAACAGACGTTGCATACTTTTCTTCAGCGGCATTTCGGTAGCTACCTAGCTGATCCGGCGTGCGGTTACCCATAGGGAAGTAGGCCAATCCAAGCTCTTCATCGGCAGTGGCAACTGACCATGAATTTGGTGAGCTGGTCTTATAAGTTTGGGTTGGATCATTAACATCGAAAGGCGCTGTATTATCAGGATCACCTGAGTCCCAGTTCCAAAGAAGCTCACCGGTATTGACATCATACGCACGGATTACACCAGAAGGCGAGTTGACGTCATAGTTATCATTGACAGCACCAGCTACGATGATGGTATCACCCGCGATAACTGGTGGTGACGTTGAGTAATAGTAACCTGCTTGATTGAACGGCATGTTATGCATCAAATCTAATGCACCATCATCCCCAAAGTCTTGGCAGCGTTGCCCAGTATTTGGATCGAGTGCATATAGTTTCGCATCAGAGGTTGGGATAAATATCTTGGCATCACATTGCTTAGATGCGTTTTCAAAGGTATTGCCAGCAATTTTTTGTACTTGCACGGGGCTACCTGTACTGTTGCTATTCTCTGCTGAATTATTAGCAATAGTATCAGGACTGGTCGCTTGACCAGCATAATAAGATACGCCGCGACAGGTTTGATGCTGACGTTGTAAGTTTTCCTCTACTTGAGGATCAAACTTCCATAGTGTCTCACCAGAGTCGGCATCTAGCGCTAGTACCCAGTTATGAGGGGTACATAAGTATAAGCCGTTGCCAATTTTTAATGGTGTTGCCTGATAAGTGGTCTCACCGACATCGTTAGGACCTTTGACATCACCTGTTTGGATTTGCCATGCTAGCTCTAAATCTTTGACATTATCGGTATTGATTTTATCTAGAGGCGAGTAGCGCTGACCATAATCAGTACGACCATACGCGCTCCATTCGCCATCTGGCGTTTGCTGACCGTTTGATAACGGATCACCGAGGTTAGCTGACGTCTCATCTGAGCTGACGTTTTGCTCGTCATCATTTGCAGCAGTCAAATCAAGCTCACCGAGTTTGTCAGTGGCATTGTTAGCTAAACTACCAAAAGAGAGCAGGGCACCTACGATTACGCTTACGAGCAGACCCCAATAATACAGAGGGCTTTTCTTAGCGTTGTTTGTGGTTGGTGTACTATTTGAAGCTACTTGAGTTTTAGGCCCACGCATTTTGTTGGATACCCATGGCAGTAGCATGAGCAAACCGAAGATGAGTGGGAAGCCAACACGAGGTGCTAACGCCCACCAATAGAACCCAGATTCCCAAAGTGCCCAAGCCATGGTTGCTACGATAAATAGCGCATATAACCCGTAAGCACTCCAGTGTTTTTTGAACAATAAAAAAGCTGTCGTTAGTATAATAACGCCAGCAATGAGGTAGTAAGGACTACCGCCTAAGGACAATAAATAAGCGCCGCCAATGAGTAGAGGGGCGGCAAAAATTGCCATAATGATCGCTACGAATTTTTCCATGAGCGGTATCACCTGTTTACAAAAGAGCAAGTTAATATGTATTGATATTTAGTCGTTAGTCAATTTCATTCGACCAAATATCAATACAAGTGTGAATAATATATAAAAGAAACATTGAATAACGTTCTAGAATATATTTTATCATCCACAGCTCAGTCTAGTAAGGGTGAGCAAGTCTGAGATACTTTATTTAACAAATGCTCATTAATTTGCAAATTGCTTTTGGCATAGCTCCATGAACGCACGTCCATATTGACGGATTTCTGCATCATCACGTACTGCCATCCAACTGGTAAAGCGACCAAAATGATCGACGGGTATGGCAGTCAGGTTTTGATAATGGCTTGGCTCAAAGGCCATTTCTGCGATGATACCAATACCTAAGCCCAGACCGACATAGGTGCTAATCACATCGGCATCGAGCGCCGCTAGTACGATATCTGGCTCTAATCCTGCTTCGTCGAACGTCTTGTCAATCGCGCCGCGTCCTGTAAAACCACCGTGATAAGTAACAATCGGATAGCTGGCAAGTGTGGGCAGGTCAATAGACTCTTGGCTAGCCAGTTCGTGATCACTCGGTACGATAACGCGATGCGTCCAGTCATAGTAACGGTAGCATCTAAGATAATTATTATGTAGCAAGGACTCAGTGGCAATACCGATATCGGCTTGACCACGGATGACCATCTGAGCGATGGTCTCAGGATCTGCCTGTTGTAAAATCAAATTTACTTTAGGGAAACGATCTTTGAATTCTTTAACCACTTGCGGCAGTACATAACGCGCTTGTGTGTGAGTGGTGGCAATCGTCAGCGTACCGATATTAGGATTATTAAAATCTAAACTGAGGTTTTCAATGGTACGGATTTCAGCAAAGATAGACTCGATATGCGGCATAAGCGCTGTGCCCATAGTGGTCAGTCCTGTCAGACGTTTGCCTTGGCGCACAAACACTTCCGTCTTTAACTGGTTTTCTAGTGCAGCAATATGCTTTGATAAGCTTGATTGACTGGTATGTAGCACGGTCGCCGCTTGGCTTAAGTTATAACCGTTAATCACCGTATGCCATACTGTTTCTAGCTGTTTGAGCTGAATCTGCAAATGCCGTTGGTTGACCACTACGTCGATTGCCATAACTTAATCCTATTGTATAAATATACAAACCTCGTCTGTATATGAAAGTAAAAATGTCTGAACATACAGTAATAAAGTAGTGTAAAACAAAGCTATTATTCTTGTATATAATAAATAGCTATCAATTTATGATAATTATGAATATAGAATTTGTATTTTGCAATGCTAAAAAATTATTCGTTCAATAAATGCTACTTAGTCAGTGAAACCATTTGACTTAACAACTTATAAAGAACAGTCACTATTGAGTATAAAAAAACAGCTACCTTCTAAAAGATAGCTGTTCGTTAGTTATAAAGTTATTTATTACTGGTAATTAGTCGATATTAACCAACTTCAAACTTGGTTTATTTTGCAATATCAAAGCGATCTGCATTCATAACCTTGTTCCAAGCGCGGACGAAGTCACGAACGAATTTCTCTAAGTTATCATCTTGCGCGTATAGCTCAGCATAAGCACGTAATATAGAGTTAGAGCCAAATACCAAGTCTACACGACTTGCTTGCCATTTGACGTTTCCTGTACCACGCTCACGTACTTCGTAGCTATTAGCAGTATTGTCGGCTGCTTTTACAGGGTGCCATGTGTAATTCATGTCTGTTAAATTGACAAAGAAGTCGTTAGTAAGCACGCCAGCACGTTCAGTAAAGACGCCATGTTGGCTCTGACCGTGGTTGGTATCAAGGACTCGCATACCACCAAGCAATACGACCATCTCAGGCGCTGTCAATCCCATTAATTGTGTGCGATCAAGTAGCATCTCTTCTGGTGATACCGCGTAGTCGCCCTGAATCCAGTTACGATAGCCATCATGTAGCGGCTCTAAATCAGCGAAAGATTCGGCGTCAGTCATTTCAGCGTCAGCATCGCCGCGACCTGGATTGAACGGTACAGTAATATCTACACCTGCATCGTTTGCTGCTTGTTCAATCGCAGCGTTACCAGCTAATACAATAAGGTCTGCTAAGCTAATGTCTTTATCAAAGCCAGACTGAATGCTGGTCAATGTCTCAAGTACACGCTGTAACTGTTCTGGCTCATTGCCTGCCCAGTCTTTTTGTGGAGCTAAACGGATGCGTGCACCGTTGGCACCGCCGCGATAGTCCGAAGCGCGGAAGGTACGAGCGCTGTCCCATGCTGTAATGATCAACTCACGACGACTAAGCTCACTGTCTAATATTTTCGATTTTAGCGTTGCAATATCATCAGCAGTCAAGTCCGCATTACCTGTAGGAATAGGGTCTTGCCATACAAAGTCTTCGCTTGGTACATCGGCACCTAAGTAACGAGATTTCGGCCCCAAATCACGGTGAGTCAGCTTGAACCATGCTTTGGCAAATACTTCATCAAAGTACTCTGGATTGTTATGGAACTTTTCTGAAATCTCACGATAGATAGGATCTTTGCTCAATGCCATATCTGCATCAGTCATGATTGGGTTACGACGGACACTTGGATCATGAGCATCTAACGGACGATCTTCTTCTTTGATATCAGTTGGTTCCCACTGCCATGCGCCAGCTGGACTTTTGGTTAGTGCCCATTCATGTTTCAATAGTAGCTCGAAATAACCGTGGTCCCACTGGGTAGGATTGGTGGTCCATGCGCCTTCAATACCACTTGAAACGGTATCACCTGCATTACCACGACCCTTAGGGTTGCGCCAGCCTAGACCCTGCTCTTTGATATCAGCAGCTTCTGGCTCGTCTTCTAGTATCGTCGCATCACCATTACCATGACATTTACCAACGGTGTGTCCACCAGCGGTTAGAGCGACGGTCTCTTCATCGTTCATTGACATACGAGCAAAGGTAGTACGCATATCTTGAGCGGTTTTTAGTGGATCAGGGTTACCATCGACACCTTCAGGATTGACATAAATCAAGCCCATTTGTACTGCTGCTAGTGGGTTTTCTAGTGACGCGCGGTCTTCGTCGCTGTCATAACGGTTTTTGGTAGCGGCTAACCATTCGCGCTCTGAACCCCAATAGATGTCTTTTTCTGGATGCCAGATATCAGCTCGGCCGCCAGCAAATCCTAGGGTTTTGAAGCCCATAGATTCATAAGCCATGTTACCTGCCAAAATCATCAAATCGGCCCATGACAATTTATTGCCGTATTTTTTCTTGATTGGCCATAATAGACGACGGGCTTTGTCAAGGTTGACGTTGTCAGGCCAGCTGTTCAATGGTGCAAAACGTTGGTTACCAGTATTAGAGCCGCCGCGACCATCAGCACCGCGGTACGTACCAGCTGAATGCCATGCCATACGAATCATCAAGCCACCATAATGACCCCAATCCGCTGGCCACCATTCTTGTGACTCAGTCATTAGGTTTTTTAAGTCAGTCTTGACCGCTTCTAGATCTAGCTGTTTAAAAGCTTCAGCATAGTCAAAGTCCTCACCCATTGGGTCAGTCTTTTTGTCTTGCTGGTGCAATATGTCTAAGTTCAGTGCATTTGGCCACCAATCTGTCGCAGCAGAAGCAGTGGTAGTATGTGCCTGATGCATAACAGGGCAGCCACCCATGCTAGGACGCTGAGGCTCGTGCGAGTTATCAACGTTTTCACTATGGATCGTTGGACCTTGACCGTCACCCTGATCATAGGTTGTGTTAGTAGGCGCATTATTATTGTTGCTTTCGTGATCTACAGGACAACGAGCAGCATCTGGGGCAGTGTTTTTGTCAGTGGGGTTATTGGTTGAGTCGGACATGGTATAACTCCTAGGCTATGATAATAGAAAGAACAAACCGTGAATCTCGGTAGTCGTTGTTTATGTACAAAGCATAACTAAGCTGAGTGGATTTAGAAAACTAATATATAAGAATTATAAGTTTTAAATTACCAATCGTAAAAGACTTGATGTTTTGTTTATCTCAATCATCATTAACGCCCGTGCTTATTATCGCCAGTTAAGCATAAACCAAGAGTGTGCACCCAACCAATGAAGCCTGCGTCAATTTTACTACTACCTTTATATTACCTATAAACGATGTCATTGTCAGACATCTTTCAAAATAGAAATTAGTAATAAAAAAGAGAGCTAAGATAACCTTGGTAAAACACTGCAGTTTTTTGCGTTACGATTAAGAAATATAAGCGATTGCACATGGCCTGCAATCGCTAAGTTAATGCAAAAACATCTAGTCAAGATAAAGGTTCTCAAGTACCATAACTGGATTTTGTTGTAATGATAATATTGGTGCAACGTAGAGCAATTTTTATCGATCCTTTTGTCGATAACTGATTCTAAAGATTGATAAAAATTGTGCGCGGTTGTGTTCTTTGTCTGAATTGTTGGTGAGTTATTATGTCTGCTGTCAAATCTGTACCGCCCAATCAACCAATTGCCAAAAAGTCATGGGGCGAGGCTACAAAAGCTTATCTCGACCCTCGTGTCATTATTATGCTGTTTTTGGGGTTTTCAGCGGGTATACCTATTCTGCTGATTTTCTCAAGTCTGTCGCTATGGCTGAGAGAAGCAGGTATTGATCGTAGTGTCGTCACTATGTTCAGCTGGGCGGCATTGGGTTATTCGTTCAAATTTATTTGGGCGCCATTGATTGATGCGCTCCCTGTGCCGTTTTTGACCAAGTGGCTGGGGCGTCGTCGTAGTTGGATGGTGGTATCACAGCTGCTTATCGTGCTTGCTATTTTTTTAATGGCAAGGGTAAACCCTGTCAGTGAAGATGTCTTGGTTTATATGGCAGGCGCGGCCGTTCTGTTGGGGTTCTCTTCTGCGACACAAGATATCGTGATTGATGCGTACCGTATTGAGCTTGCACCGCCGTCTATGCAGTCTATCTTGTCCTCTATCTATGTGTCAGGCTACCGTATCGGTATGATTGTCGCAGGGGCAGGCGCGTTATATTTGGCTGATTATTTTGGCTCAAATGAGACGTTTTATAGTTATGAAGCGTGGCGCAATACCTATTACATCATGGCAGGGGTCATGACGTTAGGGGTGTTAACGACGTTTGCCAGTTATGAGCCAACCGCTGAGACCCTGCAAAGTAAAAAGCAGAAGAGTAACTTAAAAGTATTCCTGATTTATTCAGCGTTATTGCTTATCCCAGGCCTACTGTTCGGTGTTATTTACCTGATTAATATTTTGATCAATACAGTATTTGATAGCACAGTGGCCTTGATACCACTAATAATAATGCCAGTGATTAAATTTTACTTTTTAGCATTGGTCGCGTGCGCGCCATTATTATTGCTGTACTTTATTATCAATCAACCAAAAATCATTAACAAAGCTCCGTTGGTCGCTGAAACTCGTGAAGACTACGTCAGACTGGTAGCGTTGTTTGTATTTTCAGTGATTGCCTTTATCGCTGCTTATATATTGATGGGGCAAGTCTTACCCGAGTTCGAAGGCGCGTTTTCTAGTTTCTTTGTAGAAACCTTGCACTTATTAGTAAGCCTAGGCGCGGCGATGGCAGCAGGTTATGCCCTGGTACAAGTAGGACTGGTGAAAAAAGAAGTGGCCATGGCAACATGGATCGAGCCTGTTTTAGACTTTTTCCGACGTTATGGCAAAAAAGCCCTGCTGCTATTGGCATTGATTGGTCTATACCGTATCTCAGATATCGTCGCAGGCGTGATCTCCAACGTCTTTTATCAAGACATGGGCTTTAGCAAAACTGATATCGCCAATGCCGTAAAACTGGTCGGTGTGATTATGGCAATTGCAGGTGGCTTCTTGGGCGGGATTTTGGCTCAGCGTTTCCGTATCATGCATGCCATGATGATTGGTGCAATTTTAGCGTGTGCGACCAACCTGTTGTTTGTGGTATTGACATACAACCCAGGTAGCCTGCCAATTATGTATATGGCAGTGATATTTGATAACTTGGCTGCGGGCCTTGCGAGCGCTGTATTCATCGCTTTCTTATCCGCACTAACCTCGATTCGCTTTACTGCTGTACAGTATGCGATTTTTTCCTCATTGATGACCCTGATACCAAAAGTAATGGGTGGGTACTCAGGTGCTATCGTCGATAATATGGGTTATCCGTTTTTCTTTATCTTTACCTTTGCTATTGGTATTCCAATTCTGGCGCTGATTTACTTTGTCGATAGACATATTGTCATTGGTGATAATGATGACATTTATGGCGATGACAATAATGATGGAAACGGTGGTAACGGGGTAGGTGACAAGCTAAGTAAAACCAATCCTAACCTGACCGATACCAAAGAGCCACCACGCGCATCAGAGTAGGCTAAGCAGTATTTTACCTTTATCCATTCATTGTTTTTTAAGAGCTATCTATGACCGTATCAACCATTCGTCAAATCAAGCAGCAGATTCAACAACTGACGAATGGTGAGTCAGATAATCAGCTGCCGTCGTTTTGGCTAACGGATTGGTTGTTGCACGTCATTGATAAGCCTGCGATAGCGTTGATGACTGATGAAGATTATCAGCTTACTGATAGTGAGATTGCACGTTTCAATGACGGTGTGGTAAAAATGCAGCAAGGCATACCGCTTGCGTACCTGACTGGGCAGCAGGAGTTTTGGTCGCTTAACTTTAGGGTGAACGAGCATACCTTGATTCCTCGGCCCGATACCGAGGTGCTGGTCGAGCAGGTGTTAAACTGGATAAACGCTCAGCCAGCGCAACTTAGTAATAAGCGATTGCTAGACTTGGGGACAGGGTCAGGTTGTATCGCTATCAGTCTTGCCCATGAACTTAAGAAAGCTAATTGGCAAGTCGTGGCAGTCGATTTATCGTCAGAGGCTCTTAAGATTGCTCAGCACAATGCGGTGAGTAATAATGTTGCCAATGTCGAATTTATCCAAAGCAGTTGGTATCAAACTCTACCTACTGATAATGAGCATCAGTTTGATATCATCGTGTCAAACCCTCCTTATATTGACGAGACAGACGAGCATTTGACGGGTCTAACAGCTGAACCGATCAGCGCCTTGAGTGCGCCTAATCAGGGTTTGGCTGATATCGAGCATATCGTCCAGCAAGCGACGAAATACCTATGTACAGGTGGGTTATTAGCTATTGAACATGGCTACGATCAAGGTGATGCTGTTCGCAAGCTGTTTCTAGACAATGGGTTTAAGTCAGTACATACTGTAAAAGACTACGGTGGTAATGATCGCGTCACGCTAGGGCAAGTCCGGTAGATGGTTTTTTGATAGTAGATTTCTTTGATTATAGGTTGTAGATGAATATGGTAGAAGAGATGGTACAGCTATCGGATGATGAGCTGCTGCGTTATGCTCGACAAGTATTATTAGACGGTTGGGATATGGACGCTCAGCTGCGATTAAAGACAGCACGTGTGGTCATAATAGGGGCAGGCGGCCTTGGCTGTCCTGCGTCTGAGACATTGGTACGTGCTGGGGTGGGTTATGTCCATCTGATTGATGATGACGAGATTGAGGCGAGCAACTTACAACGGCAGACGCTGTTTTTGCCAGAAGATATTGGTCAGTCTAAAGCACTGACCGCAGCGCATATGTTAGAACGCATCAATCCCTTGATAAAGGCTCGCGGCACAGTCGCACGATTAGATGAAGACAACGCTTATGAATTGCTCGATATAGCAGCAGGCAAGCCTGACTTACTCTTAGACTGTACGGATAATTTTGCCACGCGCGACATCATCAATCGTATTAGTGTACGCTATCAGATTCCCCTGTTATCTGCCTCAGCGATTGCGATGCAAGGGCAGTTAGCACTGTTCGAACCTCAGCTCGATACTGGTTGTTATCACTGCGTGTTCGGCTCAGTAGTAACTGATGAAGCCGCTGACGAACGTACGTGTGCCAATTCAGGAGTGCTGGCCAGTACTACTGCCGTCATGGGTAATTTGCAAGCCAATGCTGCGTTGCAATACTTGGGATTAACCAAAAATCCACTGACAAACAAACTGCTCATATGGGATGGTAGTCAGATGCAGCAGCGACTAATGGGCTATCGAAAAGACCCGCAGTGTCCTGTCTGTAGCATTCCTATAGTCAATCCTCTATAAATTAGATAAAGTGTCAGGCTTGCTTAGTCTACGAGTTGTAGTACTTTCACTCGCCTTCCTTATATCCAAATTATATTGAACCGACTATAACTGAGTAATCTAATTTTAACGCATTTTTATAGTGTATTGCCTATCTTCAAACCTCCTTCTTATTACCATAGTTGTTTTTTATGAAAATTCATCGTCCGCATTTATTAAAGCATACTTTTAATGTCATGAACCGTGTTCGCCAAACAGCGAGTGTAGCAGGTCTGTCTGCGCTAAGAGTGGCAAAAGGTGAGAAACCTGACGCGATGCTGCTCAAAGAAACCTTTGAGCAGTTAGGTACAACCTATATCAAAATCGGTCAATTTATCGCTAGTACACCGTCGCTGTTTCCACGTGACTATGTCAAGGCATTCCAGAGCTGTTTGGATCAAACCACGCCATTGTCTTATGCTTATATCGAGCAAGTGCTAAGAGAAGAGCTTGCGACTGATGGCATGAACCTTGATGATACGTTTGCGCATATTGACTCAGAGCCGCTAGCATCAGCTTCGATCGCTCAAGTGCATGCGGCACGATTGCACAATGGTGATGAAGTGGTGCTAAAGGTACAAAAGCCTGGCGTCGAAACCATCATGCAGACCGACTTGGGTGTATTACATGGCGTGACTAAGCTACTTGAGATCCTGATGCCATCGATGAAATTTGCGAGTATTGCGCCGATTATTGATGAGATTCGTCTACGTATGCTGGCCGAGACGGACTTTATCGCTGAAGCCCAAAATATCCGCGATTTTCAGCAGTTCTTAGCAGTATCAGGCAATACTCGTGTCGTTGCACCAACTGTCTATGAAGAGCTGACTACTAAGCGTGTACTAACGATGAGCCGTCTATATGGCGTCTCTATGGTCGATGAGTCACTCATGCGTCAGTACTGTGCAGATCCTGCCCAAGTCATGGCAGACACGTTAAACACATGGTTTGCCAGTCTCATGTTATGCAATAGTTTCCATGCGGATTTACACGCTGGTAATTTGATGCTATTGACTGATGGCCGTATTGGATTTTTGGATTTTGGTATTGTCGGTAAGCTCAAAGCTGAGAGCTGGCGTGCGTGCATGGGCATGATGCAAGCCATGCAAGACAGTGACTATCAAGCCATGGCTCGCCATATGATTGATATGGAAATGACGCATGGTGGCAATAAAGTCGATGTGGCTGCACTGGGGAATGACTTGCAACGCATGATGACAACCATCATGGCAGAAGATAAAACCTTTACCAGCGGTGTACCTTTCAATAGTAAAGAGCAAGCCGATGAGCTTAATAAGATGATGCTTGAAATCGTTGAAGTTGGCAAACGTCATGGTATTCACTTTCCACGCGATTTTGCTCTATTGACCAAACAGATGTTGTATTTTGATCGGTTTATGCGTACGCTAGCTCCAGACATGGATATGTTTAGCGATCAGCGGGTACAAATGCTAGGGCAGGATACAGTAGAGACGCCAACGTTAGACGTATCATAGTTTTCGCTAATAACTTTATGCTGGCCTAATATATCTGATAACTTCTCTATTTCTGCCTTTATTTATTACTGCTTTTGACTGTCTAACACAAAGGATTGTGTGCTAATTGCCACAAAAATGGCGCTGTCATGATGACTGCTTTTAAAAGCCGTATGATCCCGACGATTACTAACGAAGCCGCTATTGCCTGTATCGGTATGTACTGCATGGCAGTCGTTATGGGTTATGGACGCTTTCTGTTTACCGCCACCTTACCTGATATTATGGTGCAATTGTCGCTATCAACGACGATTGCAGGCTGGCTGGCATCAATCAATTATATCGGTTATTTTATTGGCGCTCTTATCGCCATGTTTGTACCTCAGCGCTTGACATGGCAGACGATGACGCTGTGGGCGATTATTAGTGTTATTACAACGATGCTGCTTGTTGTGCCTGATATGTCGTTAACTCTATGGTATATCATTCGCTTAATCGCAGGTATTGCAAGTGGCGTAGCGATGATATTGAGCTCATCTTTCGTAATTCAAACCCTTAGCCCTGAGCGCCGTTCTGTATTATCAGCAGTCCACTATGCAGGTATTGGTGTCGGCATCAGCGCCTCTGCCATCGTAACGTGGTGGCTATTAAAATTAGGCTATCACTTCGATGTAATTTGGCTAGTCGCAGGCGTCACCAGTTTACCGCTTGTGTGGCTACTTTATGCGATAAAGCCAAGACAAGTACGGGCTGTTGATTCACAGCAGATTGATGTCAAACAGCACGTGTCAGTGCACCAGACTTATTTAAACTTTAAACGCTCCTTATATGAAGCAATCTCTGGACACCATAAAGCGCTTGCTTTACTTTTCGTCAGCTACGTACTGGCAGGATTTGGTTATATTAGTTCAGCAACCTTTTTGCCCGTTATGGCCGCGCAGCGTCTAACGACACAGACGTATGCTGGATTGATGATTTGGTTGGTCGTTGGTATTTTTGCAATGTTGTCAAACCCACTATGGGGCGCGCTTGCCAAACGTATCGGTGAGATAAACACCTTGATGGGGCTGACAGTATTGCAAGCATTTGATATGTGCTTGCCGATATGGTTTGATGGGGCGCTTGGGTTATATGGCAATGCTGCGATTTTAGGATTGACCTTTGTCGGTATGGTATCGATGACACTGACTTTATTTAAAAATATCAATCCTGCCTATTCTAATTTACTGATTGCTTTGGCAACATTGGCCTATGCGTTAGGGCAGTTTTTGGGACCTTTGGTGACAGTGGCGCTGGCAGGGCAGGATGGTAATTTCAATGCAGGGTTACTTGTCGCTGCTATCGGATTGATGATCGGGTTTGTACTATTGGTATGGTTCCGTCGACAGTCACCAACGATCGTTTAGATCGTCTAAATCACACTACGGCTAAACACTTCTCGTAATTCAAAACTGGTATGAACTTGGGCTACGCCTTCGATACGATTGAGGCGATGTAATAAAAACTCTTCGTAATGTGTCATATCACGTACTCTGACCTTAATCAGATAGTCTTCTGTGCGGCCTGTGACGATACTACAGCTGATGACTTCCTCAAAGCTTTGAACTTTGCGTTCAAACTGCTCGAAACGTTCTGCTGTATGTCGATCCATACTAATAGCGATAAACACGGCTAGCGGATAGCCAAGTTTTTGCGCATCGGTTTTGGTATGGTAGCCGGTGATAATGTTCGCATCTTCTAGGCGTTTGATACGACGTGCGCAAGGGGTGGCAGACAGGTTGACGCGTTCAGCAAGTTCAGTAATACTCATGCGCGCCTGCGTTTGCAATAAGCGCAGCAACTGTCTATCTATCTCGTCTATATCTGCAGTCCCTGTACTATCAATATGATTATCTGGCATTTCTTAAGCCCTAATAGTGAATTTATTCGATTATAATGTCTAAATTGTGTTTTTCCACTAAAATAACAGAAAATAAAGTAAAAGAAAGCAGGTTTCTCTCTGTTAAACTTTGATATTATTATGGTATGAACACTAGTTATCTCGTATGATAAATACTGATCTAATCAACAGCTAATCGCCTAGCTAAATATATAAATAACCATATCATCTAAGGATTGATTATGTCTGACCAAGCCACGCACACTGCAGCCACAGGGACTGCAAAGATTACACCAAAAAGTGCCGCTTTTGACTTCCGTAAATACCGTCCATTTGCATTTGCGCCATCGCTGCCAGATCGTACTTGGCCAAGCAAGACGATTGAGAAGTCACCGATATGGGCAAGTGTGGATCTGCGTGATGGTAACCAAGCACTGATTGATCCGATGACCATTGAACAAAAAATGCGCTTCTTTAAGACCCTAGTGGATGTTGGTTTTAAAGAGATTGAGATTGGTTTTCCGTCAGCGGCGCAGGTAGAGTTTGACTTTGCGCGTAAGCTTATCGAAGAAAACCACGTACCTGAAGATGTAACGCTACAAGTATTGGTACAAGCGCGCGAGCATTTGATTGCCCGTACTTTTGAATCATTAAAAGGTGCGAAACGTGCGGTTGTCCATGTCTATAACTCAACCAGCCGTGTACAACGCGAAAAAGTCTATGGCAAAGATAAAGCTGAAATCAAAGAGATTGCTATCGCAGGCGCTAAGCTATTACAAGAATATGCAGCAAAGTACCCTGAAACAGATTGGGTATTTCAGTACTCGCCAGAGAGCTTTAGTCAGACAGAGACTGAATATGCCGTAGAGGTTTGCGATGCAGTGTGTGACGTGTGGCAACCACAGCAGGGTCAGGAAGTTATTTTTAACTTGCCAGCGACAGTCGAGGCTTCTATGCCTAATGTCTTTGCTGATCAAGTAGAGTACTTCTGCCGCAATCTAGCGCAGCGTGAGCACGTGATTGTGAGCTTGCATACCCATAATGACCGTGGCTGTGCGGTAGCGGCAGCTGAATTGGGCGTGCTTGCAGGTGCAGATCGTATCGAAGGTACATTGCTTGGTAACGGTGAGCGTACAGGGAATATGGATATCATGGTCATGGCCATGAACTTGTTTAGCCAAGGTATCGATCCTGAGCTTGATTTTAGCAACATGAGCGAAATCGTACAGGTTGTGAGCGAATGCAATAACTTACCATTGCACCCACGTCATCCTTATGTAGGCGAGTTGGTCTTCACGGCATTTAGTGGCTCACATCAAGATGCTATCAAAAAATCTCTCGACTACAATGAAAGCAATCAGAGCGAAACAGACAATGTTTGGGACGTGGCTTATCTACCCATTGATCCTGCGCATATTGGTCGTAGCTACCAAGATGTGGTACGTATCAATAGCCAGTCGGGCAAAGGCGGCGTCGCATATATCTTGCAGCGTAATTATGGCTTTAACTTGCCACGTTGGATGCAGATTGACTTTAGCCGTGTGGTACAAAAGCAAGCTGAAGCGGCTGCACGCGAGTTGCAGAATGATGAAATCTTGCAGACCTTTGAAGATACTTACTTGCAGCAAGGCAAGTTTGAACTGCTAGATTATAGTGTCAACAATAAAGGCGGTGCGGTTTACTTTAGTGGTCAAGTACAAATGAATAGCGACACCATCGATATTGATGGTACTGGTAACGGCCCATTGTCATCGTTTATTGACGGACTTGCGCAACATACGGGCAAATCACTACATATTATTAACTATGCAGAGCATGCGATTAACCCGCATCATAACAGTGGTAATGGTATCGATGATGATACCAATAGTGATAACAAAACCAATGCCAACGCTGCTGCTTACATTCAGTTAAATGTTGATGGCGAAGTGTATTCAGGCATCGGTACTTGCAGCAGTACGGTGTCAGCCATGCTAAAAGGGGCGTTATCAGCTTTTGCTCAAGCGCTAAATACAGAAGCTGCTTAATATTAAGTAGTCATTGATATTACGCAAAATTCTGTATGCTAATAACGTCATCGCTTCTTGTCTCTAGCAAGTAAAGCGATGGCGTTATTTTTTGCTATCAATACCTATGAAATTCCGACTACAGGTTTATGAGCAATAGCATAATGTTACTTGTGTTTTTAGTGTCTAAGACTTACGCTAATGTATATATTAAAATATTATAAATAAAAGGTTAATTATGGAACCTATCTCATTTGCTTCATTCACACTGGCATCTATTTTAGCCTCGTTGCCTGCGAATGGTGAGGCTATTACCAAGCCGACCATCACCACTCATATTAGTCCAGCTATTGCCGGACAGTGGGAAATAGACTTGGACAGCAGCGCTCCTTCTACTCACGCCATGATGACCAAGGAAGCGGAAGCTAACCAGTCTGTATCAAATAGTGCGCAACAGCCTAGCAGTGTAGAGCCTAAGGTGATGACGGGCATGGACGGCGGCGTACTGACTCAAAGTGAAGAGCGGGTTCTAAACATTCAACCTTCTACTAGTAAGAACTTACTTGCGTCAGTTGGTAAGTCTAACCAGTGCCGCGAGCTATATAACTTTAGTGCGGATAATGAGATGTGGTCTGTTAGTGGCAAAGAGTGGACATACGGCCGCTATCTGGTCACTCACCGTGAAGAAGGGCTGCCAGTTATTGCGATTAAGACCGTTTATGATAATAATGAAGTAGACTGCTCAGGCAATCAGATCGACCAGACTGATGAAGCGTTGATTGCATTTATCAATCATAATGGTAATCAGATGCAATGGTGCGCTGATCCTGATGGTAACGAATGCTTTATGAACTTCAATAGAGTATTACCGTAATCAGATATGCTCTTTGTACTTTACGTATAATTGACAGTTTATTGATGACATAAAAAAACCGCTATATTAATAGCGGTTTTTCTATGTCTGTTTTAATTAAAGTTGCGACTAAACTTATTAAGTTTAATGAACTATATAAGTAATTCAGCTTACGAGTCTTTTTTAGCTTTATTCGCAGTCAGCAGCTCTCTTTCGAGATAATGAATGTTTTGCGCTTCACGAGTGAAGTTATCATCCGCCAAAATCACATCGCGATGCAAAGGTATATTGGTTTTGATACCTTCGATAATCAGCTCATCAAGAGCATGTACTGTCTTAGCAATAGCTTGCTGACGAGTTTGACCGTGACAAATAAGCTTACCAATCAATGAGTCATAATAGGTCGGTATCTCATAGCCAGGGTATAGATGAGAGTCAAAGCGAATGCCAGAACCACTTGGCGTGAACAGTTGGCTGATAGTGCCTGGGCATGGTACGAAAGTCGCTGCATCTTCGGCATTGATACGACATTCGATCGCATGACCTTGGATCTCAATCTCGCTTTGACGATAAGATAGGCCGTAACCAGCTGCGATTTTGAGCTGCTCGACCACAACATCGATACCGGTAATCATCTCAGTCACTGGATGCTCAACCTGTACACGAGTGTTCATTTCGATAAAGAAAAATTCGTTATTTTCAAACAAGAATTCAAACGTACCAGCACCGCGATACTTAACAAGCTCACATGCTTTTACGCAAGCTTTTAAAATTGGCTCACGTACATCATCTGGGATATCTGGGGCAGGTGCTTCTTCTAGGACTTTTTGATGGCGACGCTGCAATGAGCAATCACGGTCATATAGATGGATGGCATTACCATTACCATCGCCCAACACCTGTACTTCTACGTGGCGCGGGTTTTGTAGATAGCGCTCCATATAGACAGTGTCGTCACCGAACCAGAGCTCAGCTTCTTGTTTGGCCGCTTGTACTTGACCAATTAGTTCGTCAAAGCGTTCAACCACACGCATACCGCGTCCACCGCCGCCAGAAGCCGCTTTAATCAATAGTGGGAAGCCGATATTGCGTGCTTGCTCTTCAGCATTATGCAGGGTCACAGCGCCAACTGAACCAGGTACGGTTGGTACGCCAGCTTTTTTCATGGCGTTGATGGCAGAAACTTTGTTGCCCATAAGGCGAATATGATCAGCATTAGGACCAACGAAGGTCAATCCTGCTTCTTCTACTTGTTCAGCAAATTCAGCATTCTCAGACAAAAATCCATAACCAGGATGGATAGCATCTGCACCAGTGATTTCAGCAGCGGTTAAGATGGTATTGATATCAAGGTAGCTTTGGTTAGCATTAGGCTTGCCAATACAAATTGCCTCATCAACAAAGCGCAAGTGCATCAAATTGGCATCAGCAGTAGAGTAGACACCTACCGTTTCAATACCTAGCGCTTTACAGGCGCGGACGATGCGCAGGGCAATTTCACCTCTGTTGGCAATGAGCAATTTTTTTATCATGGGTTCATCCTTGTCGAAGCGTCAGTCATGGACTGAGTTTCGATACATAGCATCATGCTATTTAGCATTGACGCGGTATATATACCAAAAGTCAGCCATAATTAAATAAAGTATGGCAAATATCGTTACGCTTTATAGCGTATGACAGGTTGACCGAACTGTACGACTTCAGAGTTATCTACCAAGATTTCGTCAACAATACCACTTTGAGTCGCTTCAAGCGGGTTCATGATTTTCATGGCTTCGATGATACCTAAAGTATCACCTGCTTGAACCTTTTGACCGACTTTCACAAATGGTGGGTCATTAGGGCTTGGTGCTGAATAAAAAACACCAACCATTGGTGAAGACTCAACGCTACCCGCTTTTTCTGCAGGTTTGCCTTCGACAGCGGCAGCAGGAGCAGCGCTCGCAGCTGGGGCAGCCATCATAGTTGGCGCAGGGGCGTCATAATGACGAGTTAAGCTAATATGCTCGTCGTCAGAACTGATTTCTAAATTAACCAGTTCACTTTCTTCCATAAGGGCGATGAGGGTGCGTATTTTTTCAATATCCATAGTTTTTATCTGGCCTTGTACTAAATTCGAGAAATAGTGTAACTAAATATTGTCTAATTAATTGCTAATGATACCTAGATTCAGGGCAATGAGCAATCAATGTACAGTTGTTAACTGAGAATTTTTACATATTTTGACGTAAGCCATCTTTTTAGCAAGAAAATATCTACGATTTTTCATAGTCTGTATGATCAAATGACGCTAACAATGATTATAAAATCCAATCCATAAGCAATTGGCTTAACCCCATAGCATAGTTAAGCGTTTTTGCTGATAGCGTAGACGCAAAGTAAGTAAAATAGATGATAAGAACAAACCTGTAATCAACGCCATCCAAAATCCTTGTGCGCCAACGTCAGTGAAACGCACCAGATATACGCCAAGTGGTAGGGCCACTAACCAATAGCAGAAGAGCGTTACCCACATCGGTATGGTGGTATCTTGCATACCGCGCAATATACCAGCGACGTTAACTTGCCAGCCATCAAACAACTGATAAGCAAGCGCAAAGATAAGCAAATGCATAGACTGGGCTCTAACCTCTGGGTTATCCGTGAATGCTGCTGCCAGTTCTGGTCTGAATAGCCATATTCCAAGCATACAAGTCAAAGCGATCAATACGGTCCATACCAGTCCAGTAGCTTGCACTTGGCGCAGTGCTAATAGGTTTTTTTGGCCAAATCGATTGGAGACCATGATAGTGAGCGCCATGGCGACCGATATCGGTATCATAAATAGCTGTGAGGTCACTGACAGCGCCACTTGATGCGATGCTGTTGCTAGCTCACCCAATGGACTGATAACGAGTGCGCCTAAGCTAAATAAACTGGCTTCAAAGAAGATAGAGATACCAATAGGGATGCCAAGTTTCAATAGCTTTTTAATCTGTGTACGATTAGGGCTAGAGAAGCCATAAAAAAATCGCGTGCTCACAAATTCACGGCGTTTTGTGAAGCTAGTATAGGCCGCCAATAATAGGACATTTATCCATAATACCAGCGCTGTCGCCACCCCGCAGCCTGCACCGCCCATTTCTGGCATGCCAAATAAGCCGTGAATAAAAATATAGTTCAAGGGAATATCTGCAAGTAGGCCAATGATACTAATGACAGTCACAGGCTCAGGACGACCCAATGCCTCACAATAACTGCGTAGAACAGCATATACAGCGAGCGCTGGGAAACCAAATGAGACACCATGTAAATACTGTGTCGCTATCGGCTGAATGTTTTCTGGGACACCCATAATGCCAAGAACATTGGGAGCCAAATTAACAATGATAAAACCGATAATGCCAATGACGCCTGCGGTCCATAGAGACTGCTGCGTGATATGCGGCACTTGGCCATGCTTGTCTTGACCAATCGCTTCACCAATTAGAGGTGTGGTTGCGATAAGCACACCTGTGGCCAATAAAAACAGCGGTAGCCAAATACCAGATCCAACGGCTACCGCAGCTAAATCGAGCGCCGATACTTGACCTGCCATGATGGCATCTACCACGCCAAGTGCGGCTTGGCAAAACTGAGTGATTAAGATAGGGAGGGCGAGTACGCCTAGACGTAAGCTGTAGCTTTTAAAATCTTTGAAAGACAATGGAAAAACCATGGTAAGCAACTTTTTATTCTTTGCGGTAATTGTTATTAAGGTAATTATTATTAATAAACAAACACTGCTATCGATCGACTAAGATTGACGCAGCAAGGAGAGTGTAGTGCCGACGATAATACTCCGATAAATAATATGAGCAAGCTTATAATGTTGCATAAGTAGATAGGCAGAGTATGAAAATAAAAGTAAAGACACCAAAATAAAAATAACCCGTCGATCCAAGTAGTGGATTGACAGGTCATATACATAGTAAGATGGTAAAGAAGCCACACTATGATGTCAACGCTTTAGCGCCGCTATGCAGGTATTAATCTTAGGTTTTTTGTACTCTATTTCATAGCCAATAGCCAATAGCCAATAGCCAATAGCCAATTTAAAAAGTTTACTCCGGTAACAACTCAAGTGTCTCCGCCATATCCATAATCGCCCGCCAATGTTTGGGCTCTAATGGAATCACTGTTAATTGCTGACAGCCTTTCCTTAGTAATAACGAATCTTCCAAAGCTGGCAAAAATTTTAGCTCTGATAGTGGTAACACCTCTGTAAAAGCTTGCTCAAAAGTGAGATCGACCATATACCAGCGAGGTGCATCTTCAGTCGCAATAGGATCATAGTGACGGTGTTCAGGGTGAAACTGAGTAGGATCGGGATACCCTGCTGTAGTGACTGTCATTATACCAGCGACTCCAGACGGCTTGGCGCTAGAGTGATAAAAGAATACCTTGTCACCAATTTTCATATCATCACGCATAAAATTACGCGCACGGTAGTTGCGAACGCCGTCCCAACTGTCGGTGCCCAAGCGCTGCAAATCTTCAATACCAAAAAATTTAGGGTTGGATTTCATTAACCAATACGCCATATATTTGTCCTTCGATTCTTTATTTTATTCTTTAATTGGTTCTTAAAGTTATGAGGGTTAGTTTCTATTGACTCAATCTCAAACCCGTTTTTAATAGTGTCTGTTCTTAGTAGAGGCTGTTTTTAATAGAGTCTCTATATATTGCCCATAAGTTGCCATGGTGAATAGGGGATTTGTACATGGCTTTATGCATGGCTTTGTTAATAGTTTTATGATAGATAGGCTTTTCTTTATCTCATCTAGTCGCTATCCTAGCCTTACTTTTAATATCGATCATTATTGCTCACTACAAAATAAGTTTATTTATGCCCAAAGTGAATACAGACAGCATGCCAAACGACCTAAATACGTTAAGCCTTATTGAACCAACGACGGATACTATCGCGGTAAACGTGACCGACATTCCATTGTCTCTTTACATTCACATCCCGTGGTGTGTGAAGAAGTGTCCTTATTGCGATTTTAATTCGCATGAGCTACCGATAGACAGTGAGCTATCCATGTATGAGGAATACGTCGATGCATTATTGTTAGACGCCGCGATGCAGCAACCTTTAACTCAGAACCGAAAAATTGGTTCGATATTTATCGGTGGTGGTACGCCGTCTTTGCTACCCATTTCTCAGTATCAGCGATTGTTCTCTGGGTTACGTACATGTTTTGAATTTGCAGAAGACATCGAAGTCACGATGGAGGCCAATCCCGGCACGCTTGAGCATGCACCATTTGCGCAGTATTTAGAGGTTGGTATCAATCGTCTGTCTATCGGCGTACAGAGCTTCGCTGCTGACAAGCTTAAAGTACTTGGACGTATCCATGATCCTGTACAAGCGTTATCAGCAATTCGCGCTGCCAAAGCGGCTGGATTTCAACGAGTCAATGTCGACCTGATGCACGGTCTACCGCAGCAAACCACGAATGAGGCGCTAGAAGATATCCAAATGGCGCATGATGCTGGTGCAACGCATATCTCTTGGTATCAACTGACTATTGAGCCAAATACCGTGTTTTACCGTAGCCAGCCTATTTTACCCGATGAAGACAATTTGGCAGATATTGAACAAGCAGGGCAAGCGTTATTACAGCAATTAGGCTATAGCAATTATGAAGTGTCTGCGTGGGCAGGTGCGTTAGACAAACCATGCCGTCATAATATCAACTATTGGCAGTTTGGCGACTATCTAGCCATTGGCGCTGGAGCTCATGGCAAAGTAACGATTGGTTGTAACGATAGCAATGGTGATAATTCATCAGACGTAAAAGATAAAATGGAAGATGACTTGTTAGTAGCGTCAGGTATCTATCGCTTTAGTAAATCACGTTTGCCAAAAGATTATGTGGTAATAAATCCAGATACCACAGAGGTGTCTGATATACGCCAAATCACACCAAAAATGGTTGGCTGGCAAGCGATTGATCAAGAAGAATTGGTTAGTGAGTTTATGCTAAATGCATTACGCTTACATGGCGGTGTCGCTTGGTCTATGTTTGAAAAGAGAACTGGATTAACGCTTAATAGTATTACTGAACAAGTGAACAGTCTTGTCAAACAAGGGTTGTTGGTAGATAGTGATACGCAGTTGCAACCGACCGTATTAGGTCAGCGTTATCTCAATCAGATATTACGCGCGTTTTTATAAAAGTTTGCTTGGGTGATTGTTTAACAGCAGCGAAGTAAGAACACAAAAAAGGCTTATCAAATAAATGATAAGCCCTTTTGAAAATCTAAAAAAAGCAGACCTTAGATTTTGTTTTGTACTTCTTGTGCGCCGCCAGTTACAGCATCACCAGCGCTTGATACGTCTTGGCCAAAGCCTTTGAACGTGTTGCAACCAGTTAGAACGAACATAGCAGTTAAAGATGCGATGATTACTTTTTTCATAATAGTATCCTCAAAGATAAATGAATGGTTATAAATAACAACAGTGATGCTAAGCGTCACTGAAGGGGTATAGGATGAGACAGTCACACTTAAATGCTATCGCGTTATCCAATACAGACATCATAGTGAAAGTTAAAAACGCTGCACAGTATCAAAATGTAATTATTGGCAGTAAACTGTAACTTTCGATTACCTACCGCTCATAAATTTAAATAATAGAGCGCTGAATACTTGTGGAGTAAGAATGACCATCCATATCGTGCTAGTAGCACCAAAAATGCCGAGCAACACTGGCAATATTATTCGACTGTGTGCCAATAGCGGAGCACAGCTGCATTTAGTCAGACCGTTAGGGTTTGAGCTTGATGATAAAAAGCTACGCCGCGCAGGTCTCGATTACCATGAATATGCTCATTTGCAAGTGCATGACGATTGGACAGCTGCGAGACAAGTTCTACAAGCCGCTGATTGCCATGTCGTTACCGCATTGACGACTAAGTTGAGCAAACCGTTCTACGATTATGACTTTGGTAAACACTCGGACTCTGAAGCATCTGATAAGGCTGCTATGCCCAATATTGCGCTAGTATTCGGTTCTGAAACAGCAGGTCTGGCAGATGATATACGTGAAGATATCGGTGCTGATAACTGGCTAAGACTGCCCATGCTAGCCGACTCGCGTAGTTTGAACTTATCAAATAGCGTAGCCATTTGTTTGTACGAGATATGGCGACAGCAAGGATTTTCAGGTGATGAAGGTCGTAGTATTGGGTATGAGACATTGACAGTCTATGACCCAAAATAGCTATGTGTTTAAACAATAACTATAGACTTAAAAGTATTTGCGTACTCAATGAGCAGTAAAATCTTAGATACTGCTCATGCACATATGATGAGTTTCTAATGCGACATTGATTGTATCTTATCGACTATAAAGCACTTATAAACAGTTTGGTGGTTTGGGTAAGCCTGCCAAGCGATTGACATGACGCGCAACCAAACCTGTATTAAACAATTGCTGTAGCTTTTGATTGCTAATATCGAGTTCTGGTAAAGTCTTTTGTAACCATTTGATTAATGGACGGGTTGCAGGCGCGTGATTAAATTTGTCAAAAAACGCGCGCACTTGTTGCAAAATTTCTAAATGCTCATCGCTCAGATTAACCTCTAACGTGTCTGCCAATTGCTGTGCGATAGCAGGTGTCCAAATCGTATGGTCACACAGATGGCCGTCTTGATCTAGTTCGATATCAGCCGCTGATAACGCAGCGTTGTGAGTGGTCATGTCATTACTCATAAGGCAATCGCCACCACTTTGTCAAACTGACTGCTCTGAGTCAGATTCACCCATTCTGCGTCGGTTAAAATAGCAGTCAACTTAGTCTCTAAATTAAGCTTGCCAGTTGTATTTGCTGTTAGCTGTGCGATGTCATCTGCCAATGCGTAAATACCAGAAATATCCTCGATATCGCTATCATTTAAATAAGCATTGAGCCAGTCGATAAAAGCAGGGGTGGCGCCAAGCAGAAGGATACTATCACCTGTGCGCCAAGTGCGAGACATCTCTTCAATACTGCGTCTAAGGGTAGCCATCGTGCTATGCAATTGATATAAAGTTGCCATAAAGGTGTCCGATTACGTGCTTTATTATTTTATAAATCTAAGTAATATAGTGATTTAAAAGGTAAGTATCTGCTCAAAGTCTTGTGAGTTGATGACCTCTGGCACGAGTATGAGCTGTGATGCTAGATCTGCCGGCAACATACCGGTGACCCAGCCACTAAAGACATCATCAGGTAGCCAAGCTGCAGGCATATCGTAAAGCTCAAGTGACTGAATCATGCCATGTAGCCGCGAGTCAGATTGCATCAATAAGCCAAAGACAGGCGCATCTAAGAACAATTGCACCTCATGACCAAATGTCGCTAGAGTTAGTGCAAGCGCACAACCTTCGTAGCTTGCTGCTTCAGTGGGCGTGTGCAGCTGAATTAATAATCTCATTATGTATTCCTAAAAATAGTTACCGCTACCAGTGATCTTAATAGACAAACTATCAAACGACATGCTATCAAAACTGTATCAAACGACAGTCGTCCTGCATCATCATCGCAAGCTCACTGAGTCCCACTAAGGTAAACCCCGTCGCAAGATTGGCACCGTCAAGCTGATGACGTGAGCTGTTGTCTACATCACTCACACCGCGACTAAGTGCTGTACTGACACAGACAGGCAGGGGTAATTGATACTGCTCAGCCAAAGACTGCCATTCTTTGGTCAAGTCTAATTGATCGGCTGACTGCCAACGCAATCGATTGGCTATATGAGCCGAATCCCCATAAAAGAAGACGTTGAGCAGGGATTGTTCAGAGGTAGCATTATCGCTGCTGCCTATGCTATTAGTGTCATTGTTACCAATATCATCACTATTCGCTGCGCTATTCAGGTAAGCGCGTGCATAGCGTAACGCCAAGTGTGCCAATGGGTGACTAGGGTCAGCAGTAATCAGTAGTAACGGGGTAGTGGTCGTCATAAGGCGCGGTATCACATATTATAAATAAGAGTTTAAAAATTATGGCCGAGTTGCTATAAATGCTTTGTATAAAGTAATTTGGTCGTTATTATTATAGTGCTTGTGTGCAAATTTGCGTGACATACAACAGAATTTATACTGATAATGCAACGTACAGCGGATCATACTGTCACATCAAATATCGTTATGTCATAAAAGAGAGGTGCGTCGTCTCTATCAAAGATGTTTATGCTAACATAAAGCGCCGCAAACCAAATAGAGTCACTGTTATTTAACGTGGTTTTATCTCAAGTGTAGGCACACTGAGTATTATTATTATCTGATGCTGTGACTGCCTCGTAAGAAAAAACAATAAACTTATGAGCTAGGTTCACGTAGTCTTACCATTCTATGTAAGGAGTTTTTGTCACTATGTTACCTGCTATGCCCTCACGTATGAACAATGGTACAGATTATCAGCCTACCGTAGAACAACTGCAAGTCCTGCAGACAGCGAGCGAATTTGCTTATCAGATTTGGGAAAGTCGGACCGTTTCGTGTCAGACGTTTTTGCGTAGCTATCCATTGAATAGTACGCTGACCCGCCAGCAAATCGATGATCTGATACAAGATTATACGCTAGATGAGAACTATCAACTCGCTGATGAAATCAAGGTCATGAGTGGTTTGCGTCACTTGCGCACGCTACTAATGATGCGCTGGATTTGGCAAGATGCCTTGCAGACGATCAGTCTAGAGCAGCTGACCGATGAGTTGTCTGAGTTTGCAGATGGCTGTATCTCTTTTGCTAAAGATTATACTTATCAGCACTTGGTTGCTAAATATGGCGAGCCGACCTTTATCAATGAACAAGGCAATGTGCAGATTGATGATATGGCGATTATGGCCATGGGTAAACTTGGTGCGCAAGAGCTGAATTTATCAAGTGATATTGACTTAATCTTTGTACATCAAGCACGCGGCGAGACCAATGGTAGTAAAGCAAAAGGCACACGTAGCATAGATAACAAACGCTTTATGACTCGATTGGGTCAAGGCATTATTAAACTGCTTGATGACAAGACCGCTGATGGTTTTGTCTTTCGAGTAGATATGCGCTTACGTCCATGGGGTGATGGAAGTGATTTGGCCATTCATCTGTCTGCATTGCAAAAATACTTTACGATGCATGGGCGTGCATGGGAGCGTTTTGCTTGGTTAAAAGCGCGCGTGATCGGACAAATAGACCAGCCATTTTATGAAGAGATACAAGCGCTGATTAAGCCGTTTGTCTTTCGTTATTACGTGGACTACAGTGCGTTTTCGGCATTGAGAGAGATGAAGTCTCTTATTCAAAACCAAGTTGCACAGCGTGAAGACTTGGATAATATCAAGCTTGGCGCGGGCGGCATTAGAGATATTGAGTTTATCGTACAGGCCTTTCAGCTTATATATGGTGGCCGGCATCCACAGCTGCAAATCAAACCTTGTTTGCAAGCGATGCAAGTATTATGTGAGCTTGGCTATCTGGAACATTCAACTTACGAGCAGCTACAGGCAGCATATCGGTTTTTACGCCGGCTTGAGCACGCTATTCAAGCGATTAATGACCAACAGACCCAGCGCTTACCACACGATGAGCAATGGCAACATAATCTAGCAGTGACACTGAATTTTGAAAACTGGCATGCCTTATTAGACCAGCTTAATCGTCATCGCGAGAGTGTTAATGTGCCGTTTGAGCGTATGGTCACTGAGCGCCAAGTACCTGATAATGAAGATACCGACCTAGAACCAGAGCACTTAGATGAGCAAATTGCTCGTTTAAATGAAGTGCTGACAGAAGAAAATCGCGAGTTACTACAGAATTTTTGGCAATCAAAAATGGTGGCTAACTTAAGTGATGAGGCCAGAGAGCGCTTAGATAATGCGTATCCTGTCATTGTCCATGCGTTGTTAGCGCATCAAGAACAGCAGCAACTTGCCAATACTGCTTTACCAAGATTGATCTCACTGCTTGAAGCGATTTGCCGACGTTCTATCTACTTGGTCATGATTGCTGAAAACCCCAATGCAACGATTGAGCTGATTCCAATGCTATCTGCCAGCCCATGGATCGCAAAAGAGTTGGCTCAGTACCCTGTATTATTAGACACATTTTTGCAGCAGCGTTATCGTCATCTGCCAGATAAGCGCGAGCTGCGTGATATCTTGCGCCAACAGTTGCTACGCGTCGAGCCAAACGATGAAGAAGAGCTGTTGACCGTCCTGCGACTGTTCAAAAAGAATCAAGTGTTGGCAGTCGCTGCTAGTGATGTATTGGCTGAGCGTCCGATAATGAAAGTGTCAGATTCATTGACTTATATCGCTGAAGTCGTACTAGAAGCAGCCTTAGAGCGCGCTTTTGCAGAGATTGTTAATCGTTATGGGTATCCTATTGGCCAAGATGGCGACCCAGTCACTGAAGCGGACTGCGGCTTTGCGATTATCGGTTATGGCAAGCTTGGTGGCTTAGAGTTATCGTATTCTTCAGATTTGGACTTGGTATTCCTACATAAGATAAAAGAGCAAGGCATGACCACTGGTGAAAAATCAGTCAGTGGTATGAAGTTTGCCGCGCGTCTTGTACAAAAGCTGATGAATTATCTTAATACTCAAACACGTGATGGCCGTGCCTATGAGATTGATATGCGCCTACGGCCTTCAGGAAATGCTGGCATGATGGTAGTGTCTTGTCATGCGTTTGAAACCTATCAAATGGATAAAGCATGGTCGTGGGAGCATCAAGCGTTGGTACGTGCTCGCGCGATTTGCGGGGACAGACGAGTCACTGCACGCTTTTGTGATATTCGCCGCGATGTATTGTCGTTGCCACGGACACTGGATCAAGTACGTAGTGAAGTCACCAGCATGCGTATCAAAATGCAAAAGCATCTAGGTACAAGTCAATGGCAACAGGAGGCGGGCAAGTTTCATCTTAAGCAAGATGCAGGCGGGATTGTAGACATTGAGTTTTTAGCACAGTTTGCCGTATTGGCCTACTCGCATGAATATCCGAGTTTGACCAAATGGAGCGATAATGTGCGAATTTTTGCAGAAGTTGCTTTGCTTGATATCTGGGATGGCCAAGTCTGTCAGGATTTGACTGATGCCTATCTAAGAATACGTGCTGCTACTCATCAATTGGCACTATCAGAGCAGTCTTTGCTCGTTGATGAGTCATTGTGGCAGGAGACGCGAGCGTTAGTACAGTCACAATGGCAGCATCTCATGGGCGTGGAGACAGATGACGAGTAATATCGAAACTTGTATGATTAAGGCCTTGCCGATAGTCCAAGAGACGCTTAAACTGTCATGCGTTACGATAAATAGAAGCTATAAACAAAAACTATGGATTGAATCGGTAGCTAGGAACGATATAATTAAAAACCATATAGTGCCAAACCAAAAGAATTCATTTGCCAAGACGGCCAGTGATATAATCGGTCACACATCATCATAGCACTGTCAGTCGTTCGTCATAATGAAGCTGTTGTTTAGGCAATAAAAATTGACGCTGCGGTGTTATCATACGATGTTGATCAATACTGTTAAATAAAACCTACCTAAAAAAGTTAGACGTTAGTGCTAGCATAAGGACAATGAAATGAATATGGCAACACAAGATGGTAAGCTTTGGATGAATGGCACAATGATCGAACAGCCAGATGCTAAAGTTCATGTGCTTACACATAGCTTGCATTACGGTATGGCTGTGTTTGAAGGCGTACGCGCTTACCAAACAGCGGATAATCGTACCGCTATTTTCCGCTTAAAAGAACATACCGAGCGTCTCCTTGGCTCAGCCAAAATCTTTCAAATGGACGTACCTTTTGATGCTGCCACTCTAGAGCAAGCACACAAGGATGTGGTCAAGCAAAACAACTTGGCAGAAGCTTACATTCGTCCGCTCATCTGGGTAGGTGCAGAAAAACTTGGCTTGTCTTCACGTGACAATAGCATCAATGCAATGGTGGCTGCTTGGCATTGGGGTGCTTATCTTGGTGAAGAAGGCATCAAAAACGGTATCCGTGTAAAAACGTCATCATATACGCATCACATGCCAAACGTGACTATGTGTAAGGCTAAAGCCTCTAGTAACTATCCTGTGTCTATCATGGCCAACCAAGAAGTGACGCGCAATGGCTATGACGAAGCTATCTTGATGGATCCACAAGGATTTGTATGTCAGGGCGCAGGCGAAAACTTATTCTTGGTAAAAAATGGTGAGCTACATACGCCAGACCTATCAGGTGGAGCATTAGACGGTATCACCCGTCGTACTATCTTACAGTTCGCGGCTGACCTAGGTATCAATGTTATCGAACGCCGTATCACTCGTGATGAGTTTTACTTGGCTGACGAGATATTTATGACAGGTACTGCTGCTGAAGTGACACCTATTCGTGAATATGACGATCGCATCATCGGCAATGGTGGCCGCGGTCCATTGACTGAAAAACTACAGACCTTATACTTTGATGTGGTTCATGGTCGTAATGAGAAATATATGGACTGGTTAAGCTTTATTGATTGATAATGACGTTACTTTAAAGACCAAAAAGGCTGAACATAATTGTTCAGTCTTTTTTTTATGCTAATATAGCCATCATATTTATTCATACAATTAAAGTGAGCAGTCAATGCCAATAGATTCTAGTACAGCCGATAATAAAAATATCAAACAAATTATTTGTATTAAGTGGGGTACAAAGTACGGTGCTGATTACGCCAATAAACTATATGGCATGGTATCTCGTAATATCACCCCGCCATTTCGTTTTGTATGTTTTACGGATGATACGACTGATGTACGTCCAGAAATCGAATGTCAAGAACTGCCACCATTAGATGTCACCATGCCGACGAATACGTTAGGAAAGTGGCCAAAATCTCGTTTGTGGGGTGAGAAGCTCGGTGATTTAACAGGGACGGTATTGTTTGTAGATTTGGATGTGATTATCGTCGATAGCCTCGATCCTTTCTTTGAATATGGCGAGCCAGATGATGTTATTTTGTCTTACAATCCAAGCAATCCATTAGAGCGCTTAGGACAGACCTCTTGCTTTAGATTTCAGATAGGGTCACTTGTTTCACTTCAAGAGAAGTTCAAAGCTGACCCACAAGGTATCGCTGATGAATATCGTTTTGAGCAACGCTTTGTCACCCGCAATGCACCAGGCGGTGTAAAACTATTTCCAAAAGCTTGGGTCGCACACTTTAGACGTAAATGTCGTCAACCGTTTCCGCTTAACTACATCAAAGAACCGAAGA
The DNA here is from genome assembly GCF_039762275.1 of Psychrobacter proteolyticus. Lineage (GTDB taxonomy): Bacteria > Pseudomonadota > Gammaproteobacteria > Pseudomonadales > Moraxellaceae > Psychrobacter > Psychrobacter proteolyticus_C. The sequence goes on from NZ_JBDLOB010000001.1 coordinate 554,979, forward strand.
TTCCTAAAGGCGCTCGTATTGTTATCTTCCCAGGTGATTTGTATCCTACGCACGCTATTGAAGGCAGATACAATAAAAACGCCGCCAATAATGCTAAAGACCATCTAAAAAGACTTACTGAACCTAAAAACTTGAAACGCCCATTGCGCCATTTGCGTCATTTTATCTTGCCGGTAGGATGGGTTGAGAAATATTGGAAAGAATAAGTTTTAACCTTAAAATTTTACTCTAAAACCATAATAACATCTAATATAGTAGTAGGTCATATATCATGAAACAGAGCACTGATAAAATAGCAGTACTTATTATTAGCGCTATAAAAGGAGGTGGGGCTGAGCGCTCTGTACTAACTTTAGGGCAAGGTTTTCATGAGTTAGGTTATAAAGTGCATATTTTAAGGTTCAAGTCTCTTACAGAGTATGACTTAAATCCCAACCTTGCTTATCATCTGCTTAAATTTAAACCCTATAAATTAATTCCTAATGAGCGCTTTCGCCATAAGTTATTTGCGCGTGCTATTGACAACTTTATTGAGAAAAAAATCGGAAAGCCAGACATTATATTATCTAATTTAGAACCATCGGATAGAGTTATGGTTCATAGCAAATTACCCAATATTATGTATATTATTCGAAATAATATTTCTAATAAGTTCAGACTAACTGATAATAATAAATTAGAAAATAAAATTAGCAAGCTACAGAATATTTATAGGAAGCATCCTTGCGTATGTGTTTCAAAGGGTGTAGAAAATGACTTACAGGCAAGGCTAGGACCGCATATCACTAGTACGACGATTTACAACCCTTTTGATAAGCAGCTGATTAAACAAATGAGCAATGAGTTGTACAGTACGCCTCATAGTGTACTCAAGCCAAATCAATATATAGTTCATGTGGGTAGCTTTACGTATCAAAAAGCTCATGATGTTTTGTTAAAAGCCTACGCTCAATCCTCTAAGGCCTATCCTTTGGTATTGTTAGGGAAAGGTAAAATGTTTGATGAAACTAAAGCATTGGCTAAAAGCTTAGGAATAGACGATAAAGTGATCTTTCTAGGATTTAATAAAAATCCTTATCCATATATGAAACATTCAAGAGGGCTTGTATTGTCTTCACGTTTTGAAGGCTTTGTGAGAGTCATACCAGAAGCATTAACTTTAGATACGCCAGTAATAAGTACTGATTGTCCATCAGGACCAAGTGAGATGCTACCTGCAAGTAGTCTTGTGCCTGTAGACGATATCGATGCTTTAGCAATCAAAATGAAAGAATTAATGGCTGAGCCACAATCTTTCAGAGTGAGTTTAGATGAAAGTTTTCTGCCTAAGAATATTGCTCAACAGTATATTGACTATTTAACGTCTTAGTAGATAGTTATAATATTTTGATAAACAAATGGATGTAAATATAATCGAAAGAAAGATATAAATATATTTAGCTTCAAAAGTTATTCGGAAAGAATAGTGCTTGTTTTCATTGGTGTTATGAGAAAATATTAAATAGTTATTTAAAAATCTATAACTGTAGTGAAATAACCTGTTTTTAATCCTATGTTTTTTAAAAACCCAAATAATAAGAAAGTAAAAGTGAGAGGTTATACTAATAAGATGAACATAGATTTTGTCGAAAAACAAAAAAGTAAAATATTATTGGTTATGAATTCTTTGAAAGGCGGTGGTGCTGAACGTGTAGTATTGACTTTAGGGCAAGGGTTCCATGATTTAGGCTATGAAGTTCATGTTTTAACATTCAAACCTCAAATAGAGTTCAGCCTTAATCCAAATTTAAACTATCATCTACTCAAGTTTAAGAATTTCAAACTTATACCAAAATTAGACCGTCGTGATAGAGTGTTTGCATATGTAGTCGATCGGTATATATCGAAGAAAATTGGAAAGCCAGAACTTATCATATCCAACCTTGATCGTGCTGACAGTATTCTAAGCTATAGTCGCTTGCCGAACATTACCTATGTTATCCACAATACTTTGTCGTTATTATATGGCTTTAATAAAAATGATAATAATGAGAAAAAATAAAGTTTAGTAAAATTTATTCAAAACATCCTTGTATATGTGTTAGTCGAGGTGCTGAGAAGGATTTCATAGAGAGCTTCGGTCAAATTACGCCAACCACTGCAATCCATAATCCAATTGATAAAGAGAGTATTCAAGAACAAGCAGATGCTTTCGTCCCTGAATACCAAAACTATATTATTCATGTGGGTAGCTTTAAAGAGGCAAAACGGCATGATGTATTGGTAAGAGCTTACGCACAAACTAATCAGTCTATGCTTTTATTGCTTTTAGGCCAGGGGAAATACAAAAACGACATAGAACAACTAGTTGTAGATTTAGGACTAGAGGACAAGGTGGTTTTCCTAGGTTTTCAAGAAAATCCTTTCCCATATATCAAATATGCACAACTGAAAGTACTGACTTCAGATTGGGAAGGTTTTGCTCTGGTTATTGCAGAGGCTTTGGTGCTAGATACGCCCGTCATCAGTACCAATTGTCCATCAGGTCCAAGTGAATTATTACCTCAGAAAAATCTGATGCCAATGGGTGATGTTGATGCTATTGCTGACAAACTGAGTCAAGCTATGGAGAATCCAAAACAATTCCAAGCGCCTTTTGATGAGGCGCTTTTACCTGCTAAAATCGCTGAGAAATATCTTCATTTTGTACAAAGTATCAAATAGAAATAATAGAGTCCTATGAGCAAGAATTTATACTATATCGAGCCTAAATAATAGGCTTTGTACCATTCGACAAATTTTGTGATTCCATCTTCAATACTGGTATCAGGTTTGAAATCAATATCATCTACTAGCTCGTCTATATCTGCATAAGTAATTGGCACATCACCTGCTTGCATCGGCAATAAATTCTCTTGCGCTTTTTTGCCACAAGCGTTTTCGATGGCAGTGATAAAACGGCGTAAAGTTACTGGTTGGTTATTGCCAATGTTATATATTTTATAAGGGGCGGCCGCTGTAGTGATAGTAGAGTATTGAGGAGAGGGAGCTTTATCCATTATCCGAATAATACCTTTTACAATATCATCAATGTAGGTAAAGTCACGCTGCATATCACCATTATTGAAGACATTGATTGGCTCACCCGCCAAAATTTTCTTAGTAAAAGAAAAATATGCCATGTCAGGTCGACCATACGGGCCGTATACCGTAAAAAAGCGCAGACCTGTGGTAGGGATATTGTATAAATGACTATAGCTATGTGCCATCAGCTCGTTTGATTTTTTCGTAGCTGCATATAAGCTGATAGGAAAGTCAACACAATCCGAAGTTGTAAATGGCTGCTTGATATTCATGCCGTATACAGAGCTCGAACTGGCATAAATCAAGTGCTTGATATCGTGGTGACGACACCCTTCTAAGATATTAACAAAGCCAACCACATTTGAATCAATGTAAGCATTCGGATTTTCGATAGAGTAGCGGACACCTGCTTGGGCACCTAAATTAATGACAATATCGAATTGATAGGTAGAAAAAAGATCAGACATAGCTTCGCGATCAGCAAGGTCTAGCTTAATGAAAGTAAAGTATTCTGGTTCTGCTATTTCGTTTAGTAGTTTTAAGCGATCTTCTTTTAAGCTCACGTCATAATAGTCGTTGATGTTATCAATACCAATGATGCAATTATTGCTATCAGGTAGCTCTATTTCTAATAGGGCTTTGATTAGATGAAAACCAATAAAACCTGCCGCACCAGTAATTAAAATATTCATTAATCGCTCCCAAATAAATCACGCGTAAAGACCTTATGAGATACATCTTGTATCTCTGCAGACAAGCGATTGGCAACGATGATGTCACTTATTGCCTTGAATTCTGCTAAGTCCGTAATTACTCGTGAATTAAAAAATTCTTCTTCTTCCAATACTGGTTCGTAAACAACGACTTCAATACCTTTAGCCTTAATACGTTTCATGATGCCTTGTATCGCAGAAGCTCTAAAGTTGTCTGATCCACTTTTCATAACCAATCGGTGTATACCTACAATTTTTGGTTTTCTTTCAATAATTTTATCAGCGATAAAATCTTTACGAGTTCTGTTGGAGTCGACAATGGCTTTTATTAGGTTACTTGGCACCTCGTCATAGTTGGCTAATAGCTGTTTGGTATCTTTAGGCAAGCAGTAGCCACCATAGCCAAATGATGGGTTGTTATAATGATCACCAATACGCGGGTCTAACCCAATACCTTCTATGATCTGTTTGGTTTCGAGCCCAAATGTTTGAGCATAAGTATCAAGCTCATTAAAGTAGGCCACGCGCATTGCTAAATAAGTATTAGAAAATAACTTGATTGCCTCAGCTTCAGTGGGCTTTACAAATAGTAGCGGTACGTCCTTTTTGATCGCGCCTTCAAGGAGTAAGTTAGCGAATAATTGAGCTCGTTCTGACTGTTCACCTACGATGATTCGAGAAGGGTAAAGGTTGTCATGCAGCGCTTTACCTTCTCGCAAAAACTCGGGTGAAAAGATAATACGGTCAGTTGCATAACGTTCTCTAATACTCGTCGTATATCCCACTGGTACGGTAGACTTTATAATAATGATTGCTTGTTGATTGACCAAAAGTACTTGCTCAATCACTGCTTCTACCGTTGATGTATTGAAGTAATTGGTCTTGGCATCATAATCAGTTGGTGTCGCCACAATAATAAAATCAGCGCCTTCATAGGCTGCCGCTGCATCAAGTGTCGCAGAAAAGTTGAGATTTTTATTTGATAAAAAGTCCTCAATATCATCATCTTCAATAGGGGACTGCTGAGTATTCAATAAGTCGATTTTTTCAGGAACAATGTCGACAGCGACGACTTCGTTGTGCTGTGCCAATAGCATTGCATTTGATAGGCCTACGTAGCCTGTACCTACTACTGCTATTTTCATAATATATCCAATTGATGTTTATGCTTTGAGGGTTCTAATCCAAAATTGGTTCATGCCAAATATGATTCAAAATAATGCTACCGTGTCAGCTCAGCTAGCTGGTGTTGCCGTCACAGAAACGGGGAGATACGCTAAAAATTTATGCTTCATAGCTTGGCTGATTTTGTTGTGTAAATCTGGTTCCAGAAGATCTAGGCTTTGGATACAACCGTACTTGATAGATTTATCTTCTAAAGCAGTAATAAAATCCTCGATACTACTTTCATTTTTTAGATAGTTGACAGAGGTATCGGGTTTTATATTTGCTTCATCTTTTTTAATTTTCAGATGATTCATCAGGGTTATCGGATTCACCTGAGCCACATCTCTAAATTTATACCTAAGCTGCTCTGTCAGTAGCTGAGGATGATTTAGCAAATAATCTTTTAGTATGTTCCTATCGACGATATGAGGATAGTGATGAATTTCAAAGAATTGATCCATACCGAGTATTTTGGCGCTTAGCATTTGGGCGATAGTATGCCTTGGTTGAATCGGTGTGCCAAACAATTTAAAGCGCGATTTTCGGAAATTAAGCTTAGCATTTAATGCCGCACTTTTACGCCAGTGGCCGTTAATGTTCAGATTTTTACCATCCAAAAAGTCATCTATTTTTACTGGTTGGTTAAAAAAGAAATCATCATTCATATAGATGAAGTAATCAGATAGCCCCTCAATATTCCATATCATCGACTCAATCGATCGGGTATTAAACGTAGGTAAAAACTGCTCGTAACCTGAAAATATGTCTTTATGATCAACGATGCGTATTTTATCTGCTGAGCAAATACCTTGTTTGGCAAACTCATCGATGAACGCTGGCTTTTGCTGATCTGTGACGATATATATATGACGACAAAAAGGCACATATTTGATGATAGAAGCAATATTATAATATATCTCATCGTCACTGGCGAAACGCGTGTCAGTTATTGCGTCAGATGCCACTTTTTTAGTTGGCTTATACTGTTCTCGCTTTTGCTTGAGTATAGGGTCTGCGCCATCTACCCAAGCAATGACGATGTCTAATGTGTTTTCATTAGGCTGCTTCATAACTGATCCTGCTCTCATCGGATATGCATCTATTTTAGTAGCTATATTAGACCAGCTATGATATTTGCTGATGGGATTATTAACAAGGTTTAATCGATTTAGATAGTTAGACTTATTATAATTTTTTATAGAGATACCGTTAAATCCTGCTCGTACTTTGCTAAGTAAATGCCGAGCACCAGCGGTAGGTGAGACTAGCATATAAAGTCAGAACGCTGCAATAATTATGACCATAGTTGCATTCATTTGGCTAACCTATCATGTCTATACCGTTAAAAAATCAAGCTGAGACACTAATGCCACCTATTATTCTATTTATTTTAAAAGCGCTTGAAGGTCGCGGTGCTGAGCGTATGGTTACGACTTTGGCAAGCACTTATGCAGATATGGGCTATCGTACTCATATCCTATGCTTGGAAGCGACGCAAGATATGCTACTAGACGCTCGTGTTCAATATCATATCGTGCCATATGATGAGGTGTTTTCTGAGCAGAATCTCGACCTAGAATCTACGCAAGCACAAGCCTACGAATCAGTTGCTAAACGTATTGATACTTATGTGCTTAACCAAATAGGGAAGCCAGATTTGATACTGGCTAATATCTATAAAATAAACTGGATTATGGCATATAGCCAGTTGCCAAACATCGTAAATGTACTGCATACAGCGCTATCAAAGCAGTTCCAAAATCAATTATTAGAGGCGCCAGTACAGACTATAAATCATTTGAAAATGGTTTATGGCGTTCATCTTTGTAGCTGTGTAAGTAAGGGTGCACGCCAAGATTTGATTGATATTATAGGAGATATCACCAAAACCACAACAATCTATAATCCTTGTGATGTTACTGGTATAAATACCAAAGCAGCAGCGTCTAGCCATCTTGAACATTTCGGCTTAGTAGATAAAGAGTACATTATACATGTTGCCTCTTTTGATAGCATGAAAGGTCATCGAGACTTGCTACAGGCATATGCCAAAACAGAACGGAAGCTGCCGTTAGTACTAGTAGGTAAAGGTAGGCTTGAAGCAGAGATTAAACAGTTGGCTGTCCAACTAAATATTAGCGATTGTATTAAGTTTTTAGGCTTTCAGACCAACCCCTATTCATTAATTAGATCAGCTGCACTGATGGTGCTTACTTCTAAATTTGAAGGTTTTGGTTATGTCATCGTAGAGGCGCAGGCACTGGGTGTACCAGTAATCAGTACGGATTGTCCTTTTGGTCCACGAGAGCTATTACCCGAGCAGAACTTGATTGCGGTAGGTGATATTGATGGATTGGCCATGCTTATCGACCAAGCCATAGATAACCTTACAGATTATATAGTGCCGCTAAACCAGCAGTTATTTCCTGAACATATTGCAAGACAGTACTTAGCGTTTGGTTCTGTTTTAGATTCAGATAAAAATGAGGGTTTATAACGTGTAGTGGTTCTTAATTAAACGCCATCAAGTAGAGGTTATTAATTGCAAGTCATTAATTAGAAAGTATCGAATAGCGGTTTAGAGATAGGAGAGTGATTGACGACGGGTACACCATGCGATTGATAGATTCTGCCGAGTAAGTTAAACGAAGGGATAATGCGCTCGTTCATGACTTTGCTGAGCGTACTTGGCGCACTATTATTTTTATTTTCATAAAACCGTGGTTGCTTACTGTTTAGCAGGTCAATACCGTACAGATGAATACTCGCTGCTTGACGCGAAAAAGCCAACTGCGCCGCGACATAAGCAACGGTTCCTGCCTCCACAAATCCATGAGTAATGTTAAGAGAGACGCCGATGTCAGCCGCTTTATGATCGCTATCAATAATGAAGTTTGGATTATTGATAAAGTACGATAGCGGCATTTTTTTATTGAGTAATTTTTTCTTAAAGATAAGCTTATTAAAAGATAGCTTGTTTGACTTGACTCCCCATGGCCTATCTACTGGGTACAACACTCGCATGGCATGATGGTAGGTTTGCATAATGTCAGAGTGCGTGGTGGCCATCGCTTCAAAGACAGCTAGCGTTGCATATAAAGGTTGACCCGTATAGTACTGCTGTAAAATCTCAGGCTGATGATTGATAAAGCGCGCATCACTGATGACGTAACCAGCAATATCGGTAAACTGATGCTGCCCAATCAGGCTGATACTGCCATTGACAAAAATAGTAGGCGTATCTAGTAGCTCTGCTAACGGCAGCTGCTGTATAGATGGCCCTGAGGCGATAATATTGACGTCTTTTCCATGCAGGCTTTGTGCTGGTTCATTGGCATTAAAAGCATTGATAATGATGAGCTCATTATCAATATTGAACCCAGCAGTAGCAGGTAATCTTAAATATAGCGCCATACTATTTTCCAGTCGTTTATTTCACCTATCTTATATCTTAATACACGGCCTTTACGCTAATTATAAATTGTCTAAATATGGTTAATTGCTAAGCATCTATTGCCAATGGTCTTTTAACCATGGGCTTGGCTTCACATGTCGATACCATTTACCGCCACTACCAGCAATTGCATCTGGCGGGTTAATCTCACCATGGAAGATAACGATTTTTGCATCATCCGGCAGAGTAGGTGTGCGTACAAAGTTAAAAGGAATCGGCGCAATACATTGATACTTAAAGCTGACACACCATGTTTTGTCCCAATACTCTAGGTGATGATGCTCACGCAAATAGTTAGAGAGATAGGCCTGCTCGTGACGTACTTGGGTGCGAATGGTTTCAAAGTTTCGCTCAAAATTAGACAGCAAATCAGGATAGGTATTCATACCAATATTAAAGCGATAGACAGAGCTATTGCCAATCATGCGCCAAGGTTTTTTCCAGTCGCGGATGATGACGACGCTGTCTTCATGTTCTGCTTGGTAAGTGAAAAACGCATCGATATTATCGACAATGACGATATCGATATCTAAAAATAGGGCCACACCTTTTAAGTCATACAGCTCAGGCTTAAAGGTAGTCAGTTTCTTCCAACCACGTTCAGGACCTGCTGGCAAATCCATATCGGGTATCGGGTAACAGGCAATCGCAGGGTCAATACCTGTGCTGTCATCGGTCAAGCAAACCATTTGGAAATCTAAGGTTAGATGTCGACTAACCATGTTGTAGAGACGATTGACGTATTCAGGACCATATTTGTCGCCCCATTTCATACAGATGATATAACGCTGTTCAGCAGCATTTGTGCTGGTCTGATTAGGATCTGTAGATGAAGTCTTAGTTACGTCAGATGTCATAATGCACTCGTATTGAGATAATAGTCAGATAAATGAAGGACTAATAAAAGTAAAAGGATATAGAGTTCAGCCAATATTAGCATAGCTGTGACTGATGGTACGTCTAAACTGATGGTATGTATAAATAGGCAACACTAGATTGGTGATGACTAATGATTGCCGAACTTAGTGTTATCGCTTTTAACAGTACTATCGTTTTTAACATTGTCGATTTTAACATTGTTATTTCGAACGCTATCGTTGATATCGCTAGCAGAACGACTAGAAACGTTAGAATGGTGAGATTGAATAAAAGCTGCTAAAGTCTCTTTATCTTTTCGGTAAGGATTGCCTAAGTTTGGAATACGCTTAAAACGTCGATAGCCCCACATATAATGACTGTAATTGTCTGTAATCATACGCTCCATAGCCTGATTGAGAGCATGAGTCGCCACTTCAGCATTACGGTCATACAAGGCTGGATCGTCGAGTTTGTAGCAGTAAATGTCAAAACCGCGTCCATCGGTACGGCGAATACAAGATAAGCCAACCAGTGCACATTTGGTCTTGCTCGCCAGTTTAGAGGCAAGGGTACTGGTCAATGTTTTGATACCAAAGAACGGAACAACAACACCGCCTGATGGCTCTGGAACGTGGTCTGGCAGTACAATACTAAAACCACCTTGCTTGAGCGTTTTAAACACGGCTTTAACGCCGCTACCATCAGTAGGTACCAAAGTCGCGTTAAGTCGCGCTCGACCCTGAAGAATAAACTCGTTAGCGAATTTGCCGTCAACTGGCTTATACATAATGGTTGGCGCACCAAACTGGTTGAGCCAAGCATTCATCATCTCCCAAGTGCCGAGATGCGGTACGATAGCAAGCATGCCATTTGGATTGGCAAGACCTTCTAAAAGAATGTCTTTATTATGGACATCACGAATCTGGGCGATACTCCACTCAGGTGGCATCGCCCAGCTTTTTATAGATTCAATACTGGTCAGACATTGATGATAAATAATGTCTTTGGTCAATGCACGCTTTTGCTGCTCAGACAGTGTATGAGTAATCAGCGCCATATTGATCTGAATGGTACGCATGATACTTAGACTGGGTATCTTAATGATAACCCACGCAACAAAACGTGCCAGCATCTGCAGTACAGACAATGGCACGACTTTGAAAATATGATACGGATTCATGACCACTCACATGGTAATGAATCACGTAGCAAGCACTGTAGACAGCAACCGCGCATCATCAAACGATTTATTCAGCAGGCTTGTTGGTATCAGCCTGTGCTTTTTCACGCACACGGATACCAAGCTCACGTAGTTGTTTGCTATCAACGCCAGCAGGTGCTTGAGTCAATGGGCAATCAGCCGTTTTGGTTTTTGGGAAGGCGATAACGTCACGGATAGAGCTTGCGCCTACCATCAACATAATCAAACGATCTAAACCAAATGCTAGGCCGCCATGCGGTGGCGCACCGAATTTTAGAGCATCAAGTAAGAAACCAAACTTGTCTTCAGCTTCTTGCTCACCGATACCCAAGGCTTCAAGTACAGCTTGCTGCATATCATAAGTGTTGATACGTAAGCTACCACCACCAATCTCAGTACCGTTCAATACCATGTCATAAGCGATAGAAAGGGCAGATTCTGGGTTGTTTTTCAACTCTTCAACTGAGCCTTTAGGCTTAGTGAACGGATGATGCATCGACGTCCAACGACCATCGTCAGTCTCTTCAAACATCGGGAAGTCGGTCACCCAAAGAGGTGCCCATTCACAAGTCGTCATTTCAAGATCTAGACCGATTTTTTGACGTAATGCACCAATCGCATCATTCACGACACTTGCTTTGTCCGCACCAAAGAAGATAATGTCGCCATCTTCTGCAGCAGTACGCTCGATTAGGCTCACAAGCACGTCATCAGTCATATTTTTGATGATTGGAGACTGTAGGCCAGACTCTTTATCCACACCGTTATTGATGCTGCTAGCGTCATTGACTTTGATATAAGCCAAACCGCGTGCGCCATAAATACCAACAAACTTGGTATAAGCATCGATTTGCTTACGGCTTAATGATGCGCCACCAGGAATACGTAGGGCAGCGACACGACCTTTAGGATCGTTAGCAGGACCAGCAAATACCTTAAAGTCAACGTCTTTCATCAAATCTGCAACGTCGACCAGCTTTAGTGGAATACGTAAGTCAGGCTTGTCTGATGCATAGTCACGCATTGCTTCTGCATAAGTCATGCGTGGGAACTGCTCAAACTCAACGTCCATCATTGTCTTAAACAAATGCTTGATAAGGCCTTCGTTGATGTTCATGATTTCTTCTTCGTTCAAGAAAGAAGTCTCAATATCCACCTGAGTAAATTCAGGCTGACGATCGGCACGTAAATCTTCATCACGGAAGCATTTAGCAATTTGATAATAACGGTCAAAACCTGACACCATCAATAATTGCTTAAATAGCTGTGGTGACTGCGGCAAGGCAAAGAAGTTACCTGGACGAGTACGTGATGGTACAAGATAATCACGCGCACCTTCAGGCGTTGCACGAGTCAAGATAGGCGTCTCAACATCCAAGAAGCCATGATCATCTAAATAACGACGAATCGCTGAAGTTGCCTTGGCACGAAATACCATACGCTCTTGCATTTGCGGACGACGCATATCAAGATAACGATACTTTAGACGCAAGTCTTCAGATACAGTCGTTTTTTCGTCATTCAATGGGAATGGCGGCGTTTCAGACTTAGCCAGTACTTCAATTTCTTTGCCCAATAGCTCAATTTGGCCACTGGTCATATTATTATTTTCAGTACCTTCATAACGGCGACGTACGCGGCCAGTTATCTTTAGCACGTATTCAGGACGTACCGCATCAGCGGTTGCGAAAGCTTCTGGGGTATCAGGGTCGACCACGACCTGTAAGATACCAGCGCGGTCACGCATGTCTAAGAAAATCACGCCACCGTGATCGCGACGACGATGTACCCAGCCTACGATACTAATGGTTTGCTCAAGCAAGCTCTCGGTTACGGCTCCGCAATACTCGTCTCGGTATTCGCTATGCGTCATAGTGCTTTGCGTCATAATATGGTTATCCAGTTATCAGCCCAATTCGAAGTACAATAATGCAGCCATTGTTGTGCGTTTCAAGCTATTTGCAAAAAAAACACACAAACAACGCGATTAAGACATATGGTCATCACGTTGGCTGCAGAAAATTTGATATAAACGCATATTATGCCTAATCTGCCTTTGTTATACAACCGGCTGAGTTCAATCAAAGAACGGGAGTCTGTAAGTATTTGAGGTATTTATTCTGCGTTATTTATATTGGGTTAAATATTGTCATCATGCTTGAAAACGCCGCTTAGTGTGCACATATCAACCGCACGCTAATAAAAACAGCCATATCAATATATTTACTGACTTGAGGATTTGTAACCATGCTATTTCATCCCCCTAAAAACCCTGTTGAGCTTAAAATACGCCACTTGAATGATGCTCAAAAGCAGCGCCGCGAAGATTTGATGGAAGCCACCCAAGGCAAAGCTGCTCTCAAACAGTTCAAAAAAGTCATGGCCAAAAAAGCCAAGCAAGCATTGAAAGCAAAAACCAAAAATAAGAAAAAAAATATTGACACTGTGTTACAAGTTTTTGTGCTCGATTTTGACGGTGATATCAAAGCAACTGCGGTCAAACATTTGCGTGAAGAAATCAGTACTCTAATTAGTACCGCAAATAAAGGTGACGAAGTTATCGTACGTCTTGAATCAGGCGGCGGTTTGGTACACGGTTATGGTTTGGCCGCAGCGCAATTGGTTCGCATAAAAGATGCTGGTTTAAAATTGACTGTCTGTGTTGATAAGGTGGCGGCAAGCGGCGGTTATATGATGGCTTGTGTTGCAGACAAGGTAATAGCAGCACCATTCGCTATCATTGGTTCAATCGGTGTGGTGTCGCAATTGCCAAACTTCCATAAATGGCTAAAAAACCATGACGTCGATTATGAAATGTTTACCGCTGGTGACTACAAACGTACGGTAACTGTATTTGGTGAAAATGATGCCGAAGACCGTGCCAAATACCAAGAAGAGCTAGAGCAGACGCATGAGCTATTCAAGCATTTCGTTAATACGTATCGTCCAGAACTTGATGTTGCCAAAGTAGCTACGGGTGAGCATTGGTATGGCGAAGATGCGTTAAAGCTTAACTTAATTGATAGTCTACAGACTTCAGACAGCTATATTTTGGAACGTATGGAAGACAACGAAGTATACGCACTATATTCACGTCAGAAGCCGACATTAGCAGAAAAGTTAGGATTGGCTCAGGCAGCAGAAGCGACACTGAGCATGGCTGTAGATAAATTACCTGATGCACTTGCACGTTTTGATTTGAATAGTCGCCTAAATATTCTGAAATAATGTTAGTTATCATTGTGATAGTTGAATAATGGTATTTTAGTGCTCAGAATTTTTAGATACATTGTTTATATTTTGTAAAAGGCGTGGCCTAGCTGGTCGCGCCTTTTTGCTGTTTATTGACAATTGCTGTGTTATAAATGTAGCACACGGAAAACAGTATACGTGCGTGCACTAAAGCTCTAGTAGAGCTTTTTATCAACATTTGATTTAGACAATCAATAAAGAAAAGGAAGTCATTTATGTCTAACGACAATTTAATGTTTACCGCAACAGAACATGGTCAAGCCATGCATGCCAAAGTCAAAGCGTTCATCGAAACGAATATTGAACCCATCGAAGCCCAATTCTGGGAAGATTGTCATAAGAAAAACCCTGATGGTAATTGGGAAAACTGGGAGTGGCCAGAAGCCTACGAAAACCTGCGCAAACAAGCACGTGAAGAGGGCTTGTGGAATTTATTCCTGCCAGATGACACACTAGGTGCAGGACTGTCAGTCACTGATTATGCGCCTATTGCAGAGTTGACTGGTCGTAGTTTGCTAGCACCTCATGTATTTAACTGCAATGCACCTGATAGCGGTAATATGGAGCTATTATGGCGTTACGGTACTCAAGAGCAGCAAGACAAGTGGCTTACCCCAATCCTAGAAGGTAAGACACGCTCTGTATTCTGTATGACTGAGCCTGACGTGGCTTCAAGTGATGCAACCAATATGCAAGCAACCGCCGTAGTAGATGGTGATGAGATTGTCATCAATGGTAGCAAATGGTGGTCATCTGGTCTTGGCGATCCAGCGGTTGATGTTTTAATTGTGATGGCATATACCGCGGATGAAAGTGCAGACCGTCATCATCAGCATTCGATGGTACTTGTGCCAGTCAACACACCAGGTGTAAATATTAAACGTATGCTTAAAGTGTTTGGTGATTATGATGCACCGCACGGCCATGGTGAAATTAGCTTTGAAAATGTGCGTGTGCCAGTCAGCCACTTTATTGGTGGACCTGGTAAGGGATTTGAGATTGCGCAGGGTCGTCTAGGGCCAGGTCGTATTCATCATTGCATGCGCTGTATCGGTGCTGCCGAAAAATCTCTTGAATTAGCAGTCAAGCGTGGTATGTCGCGTACTGCCTTTGGTAAGCCGTTACTACAATTGGGTGGTAACTTTGAGCGTATCAGCGAGGCTCGTATCAAAATTGACCAAGCACGCTTGCTAACATTGTACGCCGCTCAAAAAATGGATGCTCAAGGCACCAAAGCCGCATTGACGGAAATCTCTGCTATCAAAGTAGTGGCGCCAACTGTGCTACAAGAAGTGGTCGATATGGCGATTCAGATTCATGGTGGTATGGGCGTCTGCCAAGATACCTTGCTACCGAATTTCTACGCGCAAGCACGTGTACTACGTTTAGCAGACGGTCCAGATGAAGTACATAAAACTATGATTGCTAAGCTAGAGTTAAAACGTCAGGGCTTTAGTCGTTCTGCTAAATCTGACAAAGCTTAGTCTTAAGTTTGATCTTAACAAACGGTTGTGTGAGTTAGTTTCGATTTGCTCACGCAACTATCAAGAATAAGCCAATCAACATGCTAATTAAGAATTCACTATTAACGACTTAGTAGTGAATTTTTCATCACTAGAGCGAGTCCTCATCTCAAAAATGGTAATAAGCATGAGATAAATTGAATTGAGAACTAGCTCGCATATCTGTTATAAAAATAAATGACCACATGATAAGGAATGTCTCATGGCAACTGATAATAAAGTACTAGACAAAGGCGGTGCCGTACGCGAAGGTGAAGAGCTTGATGCCAAAGCAGTAAGCGCATGGCTTCGCGATCAAGGTGTCGACGTGGTAGGCGAGCCTACGGTCACTCAGTTCTCAGGCGGCGCATCAAACTGGACGTATCGACTACAATATGAAGGTGAAGATAAAAACCAAGATCTCATATTACGTCGTCCACCAAAAGGTACCAAGGCAAAATCTGCCCATGACATGGTGCGTGAGTACACCGTTCAAAAAGCATTAAAAGATGCTTATCCTTATGTACCTGAGATGATTGCGCTATGTACGGATGAAGCTGTTATCGGCGCTGACTTTTATGTGATGGAGCGTATGGAGGGTATTATCCCTCGTGCAGAATTGCCAGAAGGTATTGATCTAAATCCTGAGCAAACGCGTCTGCTTTGCACCAATGTATTAGACGCTTTGGTAGAGCTACACCAGATAGACTATACCGAGCATCCTGATTTGGTCAATTTGGGCCGCGGCGAAGGCTACTGTGAACGCCAGATCAGTGGTTGGGATAAACGTTATGTCAAAGCAAAGACGCCAAACGTACCAAGCTTTGCACTGGTCAGACAATGGCTTGCTAAGCACACGCCTGCTGATAGCAAAACTTGTATCATTCATAATGATTGGCGCTTTGACAATGTCATACTTGATGCGGATGAGCCGACCAAAGTTATTGGCGTGCTCGACTGGGAGATGGCAACCCTTGGCGATCCATTGATGGACTTGGGTAGTGCATTGGCTTACTGGATTGAAGAAGATGATAATATTATCATGCAACAGTTCCGTCGTCAGCCAACACATGTAGAAGGCATGATGACGCGCGATGAAGTGGTTGAATATTATCTAAAACAGTCAGGTTTAGAGATAGATAATTGGACCTTTTATGAAGTGTTTGGATTGTTCCGCCTCTCAGGCATTATTCAGCAAATCTACTATCGTTATTATCATAAGCAAACTACCAATCCAGCGTTCAAAAGCGCTTGGCTCGTTATACATGTCATGCATGCTAAATGTTTGAAACTAATTGCGCAATATGAAGGCGAAGCTTTATTCAATGCGCACGTTCAGCCACATTTAGAAGACATAGGCATAGATGCTGCTGCTATCGAGCAGTTACCAAGCCCTGTTCAAAAAGTGGTCAAAAGTATTTTACCAAAAGGTTATTTTGCAAAAGCACCTGACTCTCCTGAAGCGTAAGCATTCAGCAAACCGTACTTTAGCCAATATGATAAAAGGTAAGAATCTATGACAACCATACTTTTAGCACGTCATGGCCAAGCGTCTTTTGGACAAGAAAACTATGATCAACTCTCAGAACTAGGCACTATCCAAGCCCAAATGCTAGGTCAGCACTATGCAGCCACACAGCGCCGCATTGATGCCATATTTACTGGTAGGTTGGTTCGACAGCAAGACTCAGCACGTCATTTTTGGGAGCGTTACCAATCGTCTGTACATGCCAATAATAGCAATGGCACAGCTACTGCGCCCGCAATCAACTTTGATCAGCCAGATAGTTATATTCTGCCGCAGTTTGATGAGTTTAATCATAAAGACGTGTTCGTTAAGTCAGCAGAGGCATCGGGAAATAGATCTGACATCTCAGCTGAAATCGCCAAAGCAGAATCGCCAGCCACGCGATTGGCTGAGCTATTTGATCAAGCGATGCAGCGCTGGCATGCTGGTGACAATGATCAAGATTATCTTGAAAGTTGGCCACAGTTTAATAATCGTGCACAACAAGCCCTTGAACAGGTACGTGCAAAAGTAGCAAACATGAGCTTAGATCAGGACAGCACCGTGCTCGTATTCACTTCAGGTGGTGTCATCGCTGCAATCACTGCCCAGTTATTGCGACAAGGCAGTCAGACCGCTTATCAGCTGAATAAAAGCTTGGTCAATACGGGGGTGACCTCTATTACTTTAAAGAATCAAAGCTCTCGCTTGCTGTCTTTGAATGAATATAGTCATTTATTCTCTGATGGTAAACCATTCGTGACATGGCGATAAATTTACACATGATTTGCGAATAATATAGTGTCATATCTGCTTAAAGTATGAGCCTTATCGACGTTTATACTAAAAAGTTACCGATTTGATTCTGTGCAATATCGATATACAAAGGACGGTACATGCAAAATAAATTAATAAAATTGGTTGCTAAAAGTGCGCGCCATAGCAAAAACCAGATAGTAGGCGCGGTTCGACCTGCAAGCTATCTAAAAGACCTGAGTCAGCAGCAAGTAGGCACAGGTAAAACGGTGCTTATCACAGGTGCCAGTTCAGGTCTGGGCGAGGGCATGGCCAGACTGTTTGCTAGCCTTGGCTACAACTTGGCCATATGTGCGCGTCGCACTGATCGTTTAGAGCATCTAAAATCGGAAATGATGGACAAGTATCCTGATATCCGAGTCGAATACCAAGCACTAGATGTGAGTGATTACGATACGGTCTTTCAAATATTTGATGCTTTTGCAGATGACTTCGGTAGCATTGAGCGAGTAGTGGTCAATGCAGGTATTGGTGATAGTCGCCGCATTGGTAAAGGGCATTTTGAAACTAACCGTCGCACTGCTGATGTCAATTTTGTAGCAGCGCTGGCACAGTGTGAAGCCGCCATGAATATCTTCCGTGCTCAGAATAGTGGGCATTTGGTCGTGATATCGAGCATGTCAGCCATGCGTGGATTACCTAGGCATCTGACAACCTATGGTGCAAGTAAAGCTGGCTTGGCTCATTTAGCAGAAGGCATTCGCGCCGATATGCTCTTGACCAATCTTCCTATCAAAGTTTCTACGATTTACCCAGGCTATATTCGCACTGAAATCAACGAAGGCTCTAAGCCATTACCATTTGAAGTCGATACAGATACTGGTACTAAAGCCATTGTCGCGGCTATCGAAGCGGGTGTGGATGAAGCCTGTGTGCCGAGCCTACCTTGGTCCATGGTCAGTCATGCCATGAAGCACTTGCCATTACAGGTAATGAATAAACTAAGCTAAGCAAATTGGTTTTCCTAAGGTAGAAAAGAAGAAGCCCACTATTATTGTAGTGGGCTTCTTCTTTTATTTACTCTAAATAGCAGGACAAGTATTACAACGTTTGAGGATTATTTGACATATGCTGTTCACGCAGTTTTTGACGTAGTACTTTACCAACGTTACTCTTTGGTAACTCACTGACAAACTCAATATGACGGGGACATTTATAACCAGTCAAATTGTCCAGCGCAAATTCTTTGATGACTTCTTTAGTGACGTTGTTATCGGCGGGTACGATATAAATTTTAACCGCTTCACCTTGATGGTCATCAGGAATACCAATTACTGCGCAATCGACGATACCATCACAGTCGAGCATAACGGATTCGATCTCATTCGGGAATACATTGAATCCAGAAACCAAGATCATGTCTTTCTTACGATCTAGTAGGGTGATATAGCCTTTTTCGTCCATACTGATAATATCACCCGTACGGAAGTAACCGTCACTTGTGAAATCATTGGTATTGTCTTTATTAAAGTAACCAGACGTAATATTAGGGCCTTTAATACACATTTCGCCTGCTTGATTTAGGCCCACACGTTTGCCACTGTCATCTACTACAATGATATCGACACTAGGAACAGGTATACCAATAGTACCGTTGAATTTACGATCAGTAATCACGTTAGCAGTACCTGCCGCAACACCTTCCGTCATACCCCAACCTTCTACCATAGGGCAGCCAGTTACTTCCAACCAACGTGCTGCAGTTTGCTCAGTTGCTGCCATACCACCAGCCTGAGTGATACGTAATGAACTAAAATCTAAGTTTTTAAAGTTTGGCTGGTCAAGTAACCCTTTGAATAGAGTGTTTACAGCAGGGAAGATATGGAACGGTTGTTTTGATAAAGTTTTAATAAACCCTGGCATATCGCGTGGATTAGGTACTAGGATAAAGGTATAACCTGAACGCATACCAAGTAGACTCAGCATGAAGGCAAAAATATGATATAGCGGTAAGGCCATAACCATATTGATATATACTTCATTGATACCTGAGGTCACAGGACGATACCATGCCTCTGATTGCATAGCAGCAGCGACGACATTACGTTGTGTTAGGACAGCACCTTTAGATAGTCCAGTCGTACCACCTGTATACTGCAAAATAGCTTTCTGTTGTAGGGTGGTTTTTGGTGCTTGAATCGGTAGATTCTTACCTTTCTTTAGAACTTCAGGGAACTTAGTAACGTCATACTTAGGATCGTTTAGGTTGTACTTTGGAACCAAGCGTTTGACCTGACGGATGACCGTATTGACCAAAATACCTTTTAGACCCATCATATCGCCCATTTTTGACAGCACGATACGTTTGATATTGGTCTCTTCAATGACTTGCTCTAAGGCTTGAGCAAAGTTGTCAACGACAAAGATAACCTGAGCACCTGAGTCATTCAATTGGTGACGCAACTCGCGACCCGTATATAGTGGGTTTACTGGAGTGCAAACATAACCTGCACGTAGAATACCAATCATAGTTGGTAGATATTGGGGAACGTTTGGCATCATAAGAGCCACTACGCTGCCTTTAGGTAAACCTTGAGCCTGTAACCATGCTGCTACTGCCAGTGAAGCGTTATCAACATCACCATAAGTATGCGTCACACCCATACAGATAGTCATCGGATGCATACGAAAGCGGTTAAAACACTCTTCATATAACTCTATGAGGCTTTCATACTGATCCGGATTAATCGTCTTAGGTACGTTTTCCGGGTATTGAGAAAGCCAAGGTTTATCTACAGTCATGATTAGCGTCCTTAAATATTAAAATAAATTAAGGCTCTATAAAAAAGTAGTCACATCCATGTCAACAATTTATATTGCTGTTCCGTTAGCAAGAAATTGTCGAGTGTTATCCTATATATTCACATACTGCTAAAATACGAGGCCCTTATAAAGTTTGATTCAACCACAGAGCATAGATATCTCATCAGGTTAAAAAACTAATTAATGTTTTGATAATGAAAATAGCTACTAGTAATACTGCTAATCAATCGATATGAGTCATAATTATATAAGATTAAAATAACAGAAAGTATAGTGACACATTTTGGCAATACATTAACATAACTACAACCGTGCCTGTTATGCTTATACAAGAACTTGATAGTTTACAGTTAAATTTGATAAATGAAAAAATATATGTTGAATAATTATAAAATGCCTAGACAAGTAATTTACTTTCTTATCAAGTAATTAACATGAAATTTATTCAAAAAATGTCATATAACTCAATATAAAGGTAGATTTGTAGTAATGGTAATAGAGAAATTTTATAATTGAATGACATAAAATGAATATACAAAAAGAGCATCTTACATTAAATGTAAAATGCTCTTTAGTGAAAATAAAATCAAATTTTTAAAAAATTAAAACTTTGATGTTCGTTTATCTTTGTGGATGGTCTGCATTGTGTTTTTCACGCAATTTTTGACGAAGTACTTTACCGACATTACTCTTTGGTAAGTCGCTCACAAACTCAATGTGACGTGGACACTTATAACCCGTTAGATTGTCTAACGCAAAATCTGTAATCACTTCTTTGGTAACATTATTGTCTTCAGGTACTACGTATATTTTGACCGCTTCACCTTGATGACTATCAGGAATACCAATTACCGCACAGTCAAGAATACCATCACAGTCAAGCATCACAGATTCGATTTCGTTCGGGAATACGTTAAATCCTGAAACCAAGATCATGTCTTTCTTACGATCTAGCAGTTTAATATAACCTTTGTCATCCATGCTGACAATATCACCAGTGCGGAAGTATCCATCGCTAGTAAAGTCAGCACTACTGTCTCTATTCAGATATCCAGAGGTTACGTTAGGGCCTTTAATACATAGTTCGCCCCCTTCGTTTAAACCTACATGCTTGCCGTCTTCATCGATAATAATGACATCGACACCAGGTGCTGGTACACCGATAGTACCGTTAAACTCACGATTGGTAATAACGTTGGCGGTACCAACTGCAACGCCTTCTGTCATACCCCAACCCTCGATCATCGCGCAGCCCGTCACTTCTAACCAGCGATTCGCAGTTTGCTCAGTAGCCGCCATACCACCAGCTTGTGAGATACGTAAAGAGCTAAAGTCCAAATCTTTAAAATTAGGATTATCGAGCAATCCTTTAAAGAGGGTATTAACCGCAGGGAAAATATGGAACGGTTGTTTTGATAAAGTTTTAACAAATCCAGGAATATCACGTGGATTAGGTACTAGTATAAAAGTATAGCCTGAACGCATACCAAGTAGGCTAAGCATGAATGCAAAAATATGATACAGCGGCAGAGCCATTACCATATTGATATACACTTCGTTAATTTCTGATGTGATAGGGCGAGTCCATGCTTCTGATTGCATCGCTGCTGCTACGATATTACGCTGTGACAAAATAGCGCCTTTCGAAAGTCCTGTGGTACCGCCTGTATATTGTAAAAATGCTTTTTGATCCAAAGACATTTTTGGTTGCTGAAAAGGTAGGTTTTTACCTTTTTTCAATACTTCAGGAAACTTAGTGACATGGTACTTAGGATCATTAAGATTGTACTTGGGTACTAAGCGCTTGACCTGACGAATAATCGTATTGACCAAAATACCTTTCAAACCCATCATATCGCCCATTTTCGATAGGATGACACGTTTGATAGCCGTTTCTTCAATAACTTGCTCAAGTGCTTGGGCAAAGTTATCGACCACAAAAATTGCTTGAGCACCTGAGTCGTTAAGCTGATGGCGTAATTCTCGGCCAGTATATAGTGGGTTGACAGGGGTGCATACATAGCCTGCACGCAGTATCCCAATCATGGTTGGCAGATACTGTGGAATATTTGGCATCATGAGAGCGACGACACTGCCTTTTGGCAAGCCTTGGTTCTGTAGCCAAGCAGCAACTGCCATCGAAGCATTATCGATATCACCATAGGTATGAGTCACTCCCATACAAATGCTCATCGGATGTCCACGGAAGCGATCGAAGCATTCTTCGTATAGCTCCATGATGCTGCTATATCTATCGGGGTTAATGGTTTTTGGCACACCGGCTGGATATTGAGAAAGCCAAGGTTTGTTCGATATCATAGTTAGCATCCTTGCGATTTGATATAGGCTAAAGTATTTTAAAAAGGTAGTTGTCAATCTATCAATGGTACAAACCACCACTTATTTAGGTGGTATCTACCGTATTCAATAGCATCCCTGTCTATTGATCAATAGCTAGTTTTTTTGCTGCTGTCACAGCATTTTATTTAATAAATATTTATATAAAGCATCAAATAAAACAAATAAATAAAAAGTTCAGTAATAAAAATAATGCTCGTTCTAAAACTATTTATCTGCTGCTTACAAATAAAGTATCAAAAAAACGATACATTTGAGCAATACATTAGCATGAATTTAATCTAAAACAATAACAGTAAGCGATACTGATCAGTACATATATTAACTTATAAGAATATATTAACTTTGTTAGCTGACAAAAGAAGGATTAGATAATTAACATTGATGAGCTAACAAAAAACGCAGGAATGTAGATGCTAAGACTATTGCGGTAAAATGAATTGATCTTTTTTATTAAAGAAACGTCGATAAATAAGTAATGCACTGATGGTGCAGCCAAGCGTGCTGCTGACACATATCAGGAACATAGTAATTATTTGATAGCGTACTGCTTGAGTAGGATCGGCGCCCGCTAGGATTTGACCCGTCATCATGCCTGGTAAACTAACAATGCCGACGACTAGCATAGAGTTTAGAGTCGGAGTCATGCCATTAGTGATAGCTGCCTTTATCTGTTCATGGACGGCTTCGAATGGCCTAGCAGATAGACTGAGCATCATTTCTATGCGCCCTGATTGCTCATGAAAGGATTCAATCAATTGATTGCTCGTCAACGAAATGGCAGTCAGGGAGTTTCCTAATATCAGACCCAATATAGGAATAATGAATTGCGGTGTATACCAAGGCTCAACATTCAAAATCGCGATAATCGCAATCGTCGTTACTAGTATTGCTGAGATACCAACTGCCAATAACGTATCTGTTAACAACCCTTTATAGCTGCGTTTAACGCGATTTTTGGCGGCACTTCCTGCAATTAGAGTCATGACCGTTAAGATAAGTAGTACTTCATACCATTGTTCACGTGCAAAAATCCACGCCAGTATCAGCCCAATAAAGCTAAGCTGTATAATCGTACGAAGTGCCGCTATTAAAAGGGTCTTGCTTAGCTTTAAACGTAATCGCCAAGAGATGAGTAATACAATGATAATTAGGCTGCTAGCAAGAGCGATATCACTATAAGTGAGAAATATTTGCATATCATTCGTACCACTCGTATGAGCTTATTTAGGAAGTAATTATAGTAATAATACACGGTGAGGGTTGAGGTTATTAACGAGCCAAATTTCTTAGCAACTAAGCGATGACTTACTCATTTGATTAGATGTTTCTGATAAAAGTTCTTCAAGAGTCCGCAGTGAGCACACCTGCTTGCATATACCAGTGTCTATTTGCTAAAGGCATGATATCTTTTGTGTCATGAGTTACCCATAGGAGTGTGCGCTGTGCATCTGCGTGCAACCAGTTGATAAGTAAGTTGACGAGCTGTGTTGAAGTGTCAATGTCCAAAGCAGCAGTTGGTTCATCTAGCAATAGCACTTGTGGACTAAGCTGTAATAGACGTAACGTATTGACCAGTTGGCGCTCGCCACCAGACAAGTGCTTGGCGTCTTGTTGCAAAAAATCTGCACTTCTATCTAAGTGTTCAAGCTGAGCAACATTCCAGTCTCTATCAAAAATCTGCGATTGGTGAGCGTGCAATTGATAAGGCATTTGTAAGTTTTCAAGGACACTGCCGTCTAACAGCTGTGGATGCTGAGCGAGTAGGGCAACTTGCTTGCGCCACAGTACAGGTGCAGTCTTATGAATATCGTGATAAACATTACTTGACGTGCCATCGCTCAAACGAACAGTACCGCTGCTCATTGGTAATAATCCTGCCAATACTCGCAGCAGTACGGATTTACCGCTGCCAGACGCTCCAGTCAAAACAGTGACTTGCCCTGACAATAGCGTACCGCTCGCACCGCTTATTAGCGTTCGATCATGAGTTGATGGCTCTTTATCCAGTGAAGCGTTACCGGTTAGATTGCTTGTCCATTTTTGATAAATGCTAGACGGCATAGAAGGTTTTTTCAGTGCTTCTTTGCTATTTTTAATGCTTTGATCATTTATCGTCCGTTGGCTATGTGCACATAGATTATCAAATTCAAGCAACACTCTACCCGTATCTATGCTCATAGCAGTTCTACTGCTGACCATTTACTTGCTCAGCGATAGCTTGTTCGATCGTAACGCGCAGTTTTTTTGGTACACGAATAGGACGCATTGGTGGGGTTGTCGCTGAAGTATCTGGTTTATCGCTGCCTATTTCATCATTACTCATTGGCTCTGGTTTGACGAGATTTTGTACGCAGGCAATGACAATTTTGGTACTGCTTAGTAGCTGGCTATCATCTGTTTCGGTAGTACTATGATTTGGTAGATTGCGATATATACTTTGATAAAATATGATGCTGGCAGGTTTTAGCTCTACTTTATCAATACGTACGCTAATTACTTCATCTAATAGAATGGCTCTTTTGTATTGCAAGTCTGCCTGACTCACGACAAAATGCTGTACTTCACCACTGTCAGTCTGCAAAAAATATCCATTTAAGCCCAGCTCAGTAAACCAGTCGCGTCGGCAGTTTTCAAAAAACACCAAATGATTGGCGTGATAGACTATACCGCCAGCATCAGTATGGTTAATATAGACGTTATAATCTTTAGCAAATAATGGTTTGGTGTCATCATTCATGGCTGATGTCGTATTTTTTTGCTTAATTGTTGTCATAGTGATGCTCGATATTTTTAATAAGTATTGTTGAATAAAAGTGTTTCAGATAGACCAATAATAGATAGTGCTTATAATAGAGTTACTCTAGCTCAAGATTTCAGGCCATGCAACCGCTAGAACCGCTTACATTTGTTATCATAGTCGTTTATATCTCACCCATTTATAGAGCGCTATATTCTAACCAATCAGTATAGGACAGTTTATGACCCGTTTTGTCAGTTTTAACATCAATGGTATCCGTGCACGACAGCATCAGCTCGAGGCGGTGCGTGAGGTAATCGATCCTGATGTCATGGGCCTACAAGAAACCAAGGTTCATGATGATCAATTTCCGCTTAGCGATATCGAAAGCCTAGGCTACCACGTCGAGTATTTTGGGCAAAAAGGGCATTACGGCGTTGCACTATTATCCAAAGCTGCACCTGTATTTGTACAAAAGGGCTTTCCTGGTGAAGATGAAGAAGCCCAAAAGCGCTTTATCCATGCACGTTATGAGTTTGAAGGTCGTGAAATAGATGTACTCAATGGTTACTTTCCGCAAGGAGAGAGCCAAGATCACCCGACTAAATTTCCAATGAAGCGCGCTTATTATGCCAATTTGATGGCTTATATCGATACGCTAAAATCTGAAGGTCGTTCGATTATCGTCATGGGTGATATGAATATTGCACCAGAAGATATCGATATTGGTATTGGTGAAGTCAATGCTAAGCGTTGGTTGAAAAACAGAAAAACCTCATTTCTGCCGGAAGAGCGCGAATGGTATTCAGCATTGATGTCACGTGAGCTGACAGATACTTACCGTCTGCATTATCCAGAGAGTACCGAGTTATATAGTTGGTTTGATTATCGCAGTCGCGGCTTCAATGATGAACCTAAGCGCGGATTACGTATTGATCATATCCTATGCACATCAGATCTAATCGATAAATGTATCGATGCTGGTATCAGTTATGAGCTACGTGCTATGGAAAAACCATCTGACCATGCACCGATTTGGTCGGCATTTGACCTAAAGAAACTGTAATACGTATATACGTGATACCTATATACGTGATACCTATATATAGTCAATCTCATGTCAGTTAGATACGATGATTAGCTTGTTCAGTCTGCTTATTGTAGTGCTGTAGCTAGTTCTTCTTGTATTTGAATAATCTTGAACTGACTGTATATTTATCACTTCGTATTCCGTAAATAACGATAAAAATTGAAAAATAAGGATTTTATTATGGCTGTTGGAAATGTATCAGTACCTGACGTTATCTATCCTATCGATGGTATCAAACTCAGTGCCACAGCGGCAGGCATTCGCTACAAAGACCGCGATGATCTAGTAGTCATTGAAATATCGGATAAGGCCACTACTGCAGTTGTAACCACTAAAAATACCTTTTGCGCCGCGCCAGTGCGAGTATTGCGTGAGCACTTTGCTAAGGTTAGTCCGCGCTATTTAGTCACCAATACGGGTAACGCAAATGCAGGTACGGGCGCTGATGGCAAGCGCCGCGCTATTGATATCTGTACAGCATTGGCTGAAAAGGCCGGTGTAAATACCAATACGATATTGCCATTCTCTACTGGCGTGATTGGCGAGCCGTTAAATAGTGATGCGGTCATCGCAGGTCTGGATAATGCATTGGCTAACCTAGCGCCTGATAGCTGGCTATCTGCTGCTAATGGCATTCGTACAACAGATACTATTCCTAAATTGGCCAGCCAAAAAATTGATGTAGCAGGTACTAGCTATCATATCACTGGTATGTCTAAAGGCTCAGGAATGATACGCCCAAATATGGCGACTATGCTGGGTTATGTGGCGACAGATGCTAATATCGCTGCTGACTTATTGCAAGAGATGCTAAGCGCTATCAATGAGCAGTCTTTCAACCGCATTACTGTCGATGGTGATACCTCAACCAATGATTGTTGTGTGTTAATCGCAACAGGTGCTGCTAGCTCAGAGGTGATTGATAGTCCAGAGCATCCACATTATCAGCCTGTATACGATGCATTAGCTGATGTGTTTGTCCGTCTAGCACAACTGATTGTACGTGATGGAGAAGGCGCTACTAAATTCATGACGGTCAAAGTGACTGGCGGTCAAACCACGCAAGAATGCTGCGATGTGGCTTATGCAGTCGCACATTCACCCTTAGTAAAAACGGCATTTTTTGCTAGTGATGCTAACTGGGGACGCATATTAGCAGCAGTGGGCTATGCTGGTATCGAAGATCTAGACACAGAGCAAGTCGATGTATATCTAGATGAGGTAATGATTTGCCAAAATGGCGGTGTTGCACCTGACTATACAGAAGAGGCGGGCAAAACAGTCATGAGTCGACCTGAGATTACTATCCATATCGATCTTGCACGTGGTGATGCTAGCGATACCGTATATACCTGCGACTTGTCATACGATTATGTCAAAATAAACGCTGATTATCGTAGCTAGTCATTCTTAACAAAACAGAATTTGCATAGTTGTATAAGAGCCAGAACAAATATTGTTCTGGCTTCTTGATGTCAATCATCTCCTCAGTAGCAAATAACTCCGCTATTCAATACGCTTCATTAACATCAGTTGCAAAAGCTGACGTTACTTTACAAAGCAGTTATAGAGGGCAAGACGACTAGCGACCTATACTGGTTTCAGTAAAAAGCAGACAACCTTATTAGCTTGTAGCAAAGCAAGATAAGGTGTTCAAAATAATAAGTTTATCTAAGTAACAATGAATTATTAGCTAAATCAATAAATAAGTCAGTAACTAAGCTATCAATAAAGAATTAATAACAATTATCTGAGGATTGTATAATGAAGAAATTAGCACTTGCAGCATTGATGACAACTTTTGCCCTTTCTGGCTGCTCTACGATGGGTATGGACAATGAGCGCACGATGGTTGTTGAAGGACAACCTATGAATGTAAAAGTAGTTAATATTCCAAGTTTTGAAGTGGAAATTGCACCGCGTAAAGCAGTATGTGACCTGACTGCTACTGATGGCAGCATGGTCGAATCACAGTGCTTGCAGTATCGTCAGACCTACCAGAAAAACTACACTACGCTAAACGGTAATATTCAAGGCTTTACCTATGAGCCGAACTACCGTTATGTCCTAGATGTACGCCAAGAAGCAGTAACAGCAGAAGGCTCAAATGTCGTGCAGCCAGTTTGGATTCTAAACGAAGTGGTATCGAAAACTGCTGAATAATATTGATGTCAATATATAGACGATAAACCAGTTATAAAAGCAGTTATATATGACAAAAAGGCCTCTAACGAATTAGAGGCTTTTTTACGTGTTTATTGTTAGTAAATTAGTTTTTGAGAAGTCAAATTAGCATTGACTGTAGTTGACGCTAACACCGCGCGTTGCTGTAGGGATTCTACTATCAGCATAGACCGCCAGACCGCCTCGTGCCGTCTCTTTATATTTATCAGACATATCGGCACCTGTTTGCTTCATCGTCTCTATCGCTTTGTCTAAAGAGACGAAGTGCTGACCATTACCTCTACAGGCTAGACGTGCTGCATTGATTGCTTTAACTGCACCCATCGCATTACGCTCGATACAAGGCACTTGTACCAGTCCGCCAATAGGGTCGCAAGTAAGGCCTAGATTGTGCTCAATACCAATCTCTGCCGCATTTAGGCATTTGGCTGGCGTGCCATTCATGATTTCTGCCAGTGCAGAGCCTGCCATTGCACACGCAGAACCAACCTCACCTTGGCAACCAACTTCAGCACCAGAGATTGAAGCATTTTGTTTGATAAGGCTACCGATAGCAGTGGCGTTTAGCAAAAATTTACGAACGCCATCTTGGCTGTAGTTGGGCAAAAAATCACGATAGTAATGCAGTACGGCAGGAATGATACCTGCTGCGCCATTGGTTGGCGCTGTGACTACTTTGCCGCCATTTGCGTTTTCTTCATTGACGGCCAGCGCGTACAAATCGACCCAGTCCATAGCGGCTAACTTATCAGTTTTGGTGATAGGTTGGTCTTTTTCAGCACACAGCTGCGTATGCAAATCTTGGGCACGGCGTTTTACATCTAATCCACCCGGTAGGATACCGCCATTTTCGCAGCCTTGTTTGACGCAGTCTTGCATCACTTCCCAAATACTATCTAAGTAAGCAAAGATTTCTTCTTTGGCATGGAAGTGACATTCATTTGCCAGTACCAACTCGCTGATGCTCAAGTCATGCTCACGACATTGCTCTAGTAGCTCTGCTGCGTTATTGAACGGGTAGGGAACTCTATCGATGGTCGGGCTAGCATGATCTTCGTCTGGGTTAGTCGCATCTTCTTCATTGATGACAAAACCGCCACCGACTGAATAGTACGTCTGCTGATAGCGAACGCTTTCAGTTGAAATAGCACGTAGCGTCAATGCATTAGGGTGATAAGGCAGCACAGTATCGTCATACCAGTAGATATCTTGCTCTGTATCAAAAGCAATCGTATGCGTGCCTGATACATTGAGAATCTTGTCAGAGAAGATAGGAGATAGGTAGCTACTGGTCATACGTGTATCTATCGTGCTAGGCGTATGTCCAAGCAGTCCTAACAAGATAGCGGTGTCTGTTGCATGGCCTTTTCCAGTCGCCGCCAAAGAGCCATACAGCTCAATCTCAATGGTCTTAACTGCAGTCAGTTCCATCTGCTCAGTTAGCGAGGTCAAAAATAAATTTGCAGCAACCATCGGTCCGACTGTATGCGAACTGGATGGGCCGATGCCGATTTTAAATAAATCAAAAACACTGATCATAATAAGTCACCAAAAATTTTAAGCGCTTTAGCCTATTTTATCTATGGCATTGGGCGCTTTTGTGAAAAATATAATAGACAGCCGTCGCTCCTAGTCACCGTTGATAGGTGGGCGCGAGACACTATTTATGAAGGTTATAAGGTAAATGAGCACTGAGAGCAGTTGAATAATAACTTTTATTTATTTTGAAACTCCGTTATCATGCTCGCAGTCAACAACTATGTAACATCCTGTAAGTTGGTTATCATTGTAAAATAAGACGGATTAAAAAAGACTAAATTTTTCAGTCAGACATATCCGTATTCATACATCTAGCAGATATGGCTATCATACCAAATAATACTTTTGGTTTGTCATATTACAACATAAATGAATGAATTGGGATGACATATTATAGATAGGAAGACTTAGCGTTCTGCTATTTATACAAGCCCTTAGAAATATGTCCATTTATTAATATTCTTATTTTATCAGTTATTCTAGCCTATTACTTTAGCTTAGCTCACATAGGACAAGCGCGCATGCCATCTCAAAAAGACCCTTCATCAGCGTCAGACAATAGCGCTCAAGATCTATCGACTCAAAATGCCTTGGAGTCTGCAGGCATTGATTCAGCCGCTATCAATTACCCGCACAATCCAGACTTCGAAAATGGCCGTTGGTTCCCGACATGGCGTCCTTATAAGGGCGACTTGGATCGTGATCCAGTCGGTATCAACGACTATTTACCTCCGTCAAAAAGCGTATTGCTCGGTATACAGCATACATTTGCGATGTTTGGTGCAACCGTGCTTGCGCCTTTATTGATGGGGTTTGATCCTAACTTAGCCATCTTGATGTCTGGTATCTGTACGGTAATGTTCTTTATGATTACCGGTGGGCGCATGCCGAGCTACTTGGGATCAAGCTTTGCTTTTATTGGTCCAGTCATCGCGGTGACCGCTTATGCAGGCGCAGGATTCAATGACAATCTAAATGTTGCGCTAGGCGGTATTATGGCCTGCGGTATCATTTATGCATTGATTGGTCTGCTAGTGATGAAGACGGGTACAGGTTGGATTGAGCGCTTGATGCCGCCTATCGTGACGGGTGCGATTGTCATGATTATCGGTCTTAACTTGGCGCCAGTGACCATTCAAGGCGTGTCTGCCAATCAGTTTGATGCTTGGATGGCCACCTTGACCGTACTGCTCATTAGTGGTGTTGCAGTATTTACTCGCGGTATGTTGCGTCGTCTATTGCTACTCGTCGGTCTGGTACTGTCGTACGTTGCTTATTTTGTCATGACCAATATTCTAGGCTTTGGTACTGCGATTGATTTTAGTACAGTAGCTGCCGCTTCATGGTTTGGATTACCAAGCATTCATACGCCGCGCTTTGAGATGAGCGCTATTATTCTAATTGCACCTGTGGCCTTTATTTTGGTGGCTGAAAACCTAGGGCATTTTAAGGCAGTAGAGGGCATGACCAAGGCTCGTGTGACCCCTTATATGGGTCGAGCATTTTTGGCAGACGGTTTAGCCACGACTTTTTCGGCAGGATTTGGTGGTACAGGTGTCACTACTTACGCTGAAAACATCGGTGTCATGGCGGTTACCAAAGTGTATAGCACGACGATATTTGTCGTAGCAGGATTGGTTGCTATCATATTGGGACTGTCACCAAAGTTTGGTGCGATCATTCAGACCATCCCAGCGGCTCTATTGGGCGGTGCTTCTATTGTTGTCTTCGGTCTTATCACGGTTGCTGGGATAAAAATATGGATCGATAGCCATATTGATTTTAGTAAAAACAGCAACCTAATCATCGCGGCAGTGACGGTCATTATGGGTACTGGTAACTTTAGCTTGCACTTAGGCGGCTTTGATTTAGGCGGTATCGGTACGGCTACTTTAGCCGCTATCGTGTTAAATGCTTTGTTTAACCAAAGCTCTGAAACTAAATAAGTAAGGCTGATGAGATTGAAGTTTGAGCTTATCAGATAAAGATGGTCAAAGAATATCTCATCTAACAAAAAGCGCCCATGCTATCGATAGTATGGGCGCTTTTTTGTATGGCAGTGTTGAGCAACAGTAGTAGCGAACAACAGTATCGGAACTATTTATAATCGCGCTTATAAAATCTTGAAAAAAATCGATAGCGGCGAAGGGCGCGTGGTTTTGGTTTCAACGAGCCTAAGTAAATAGCAAACATCGTTAGTAATGCGCCACTCCACTGCAAAGTATTAATCGGCTTGTCCAGCCAGCTATAGTCAATGACAAGGGCTGCAATAGGTTCAGTCAATAATAACAGTCCAGTCAGTGCTAGAGATAGCTTAGGAATAGAGTAGGCAATCAATCCCCATGCCAAGCACTGCATCACCGTACCATAGATAAGCACCCAGCCAATCTCAGACCATGTATTGGGTAGGATATTACCTGTATCAAATACAAACATCGGTATAATCATGGCTAAGACGCCGCCGATACTAATCAGTTGCATTAGCATAAATATAGGCGTCGGTTCAGTATCGTGCGTTTTGCGGATAAAGGTCATTGATGCCGCTAGCATTGCTCCTGATACAATACCAGTGACAAAGCCCCAAGTCGCAGCAGTGTTGTGTGCGAATTCAGGGCTACCTATCATCGCCACGCCTATCATGGCTAAGAACAAACTAATAAGCTGCACGATAGACTGACGCTCATTGAAATACATAAACCCAATCGCGGCCAAGAAAAATATTTGCAGACTATTAAGCAGCGTTGAAATACCAGGCCCAACCGCATAAATACTCTCATGCCACAGCGCTAAATCCAATCCTAAAAACGCCCCTGATAGTAGCGCATAAAAAATGGCGCGTCTTGATTTGGGCATACGTTGGCCCATTATCTTAGCCAATACCGCAAATACAATACCAGAAACAGCCAATCGCCAAAACGACATGGCCCAACCACCAATATCGACGTGAGCGACAATTAAGCTGCCCAATCCAAAAATGATACAACCAATGACTAAGCCAATAGGTGCAGATCGCGTTGAAGCAATAGCCATAATTTGTCCTTATAACAGTATTTGAATAACAGCATTCTTATTATCATTGCATCATGTCAGAACTTATGTTGACATAGAGCCATATTGTCGTGGTTTTAAGTGCAAAATGAAATGGCAAAACCACAATTTATTACGGTGAATGCAGATGCTATCGCTGTAAGGAAAATTATTGGGCATGTTGGACGCAAATAAATAATCAAAGTGTTTGATATGGCTGCGTTTTTCACAATAGACTTATGATAATTGGGTAATAGTATTTATATCAAAATATTTGTATCAGAGCGACGATTCGTAGGAGTATGAAAGCGCATAATGTATGCAAGTGATATTTCTGCACGGAGGATATGTGTGTAGCACTTTAAGCGACATTAACGCGGCAACACATGTATAGTAGATTGACGATATAATGTACTTAACGTCTGATTTGTTATACCAAACAATCTATATTATTTGCCTAGGTTTATTTATGCTTCAACGATTGCTATCAAAAAAACAGCCACATACATTGTCTGGTTTGCTACCAAAAATATCGCAATACAGTGTCGTCGTGACGATGCTATCTAGCGCATTGTTT
Source organism: Psychrobacter proteolyticus (assembly GCF_039762275.1). Lineage (GTDB taxonomy): Bacteria > Pseudomonadota > Gammaproteobacteria > Pseudomonadales > Moraxellaceae > Psychrobacter > Psychrobacter proteolyticus_C. The sequence continues at coordinate 588,790 of NZ_JBDLOB010000001.1, forward strand.
TTGATGCCTAGCGCACACGCCGCCAGTTGTAAAATCCCAAAAAGTTATTACAAAAACGTCTCCTGCACGGCCAGTAGTAGTTACTTTTTGGCGATCAAAGACTTTGGTGCGCCAGTGGCTTTAATCGATAAAAAAGGCAAACGAGTCGTTGATTTGTCACGTTATCAAAAAGTCGATGCCGATAAACTATCGGGCGGTTTGTTGCCTGTACTGCGCAACAGTCGCGTCGGTTATCTCAATATGCAGGGCCGCGAAGTCGTGCCTGCCATGTACGATATATTGACAGAGAGTCAAGGTTGGGCGCGGCCTGTATCGGATGGGCGTATCGTGGTAAAAAAAGAGGGTAACTATGGTGTAATTAACACAGCCAATAGTACCGTTGTCTCATTTTCTGCAGCGATTGATGATATCGATAATTATCGTAATGGAGTAGCGCGTGTACGCAAAGGCCGTGTAACCAGTTGGGTGGATAAAAACGGTAATGCAGCGAATGATTCAAATGCCCAGAATAACACTCAGGCAGTGAATAAACCTACTTCTTCTAACGAAAAATCTAGCACAGCATCACAGTCTGTACCGGCGCGTTTTACGACGCTTCAATCGCGTCAGCAAGATGGTAAATGGGGTTTCGTCGATGACAATAATGTCACCATGATTACGTACTCATTTGATGAAGTGCGTCCGTTTTCTGAGGAATATGCTGGCGTGCGTATTGGTGAAGAGTGGGGCTTTGTCAATTTAGGCGGTGAGCTGGTGATTCCTTTTCGCTTTGCTAATAATGGTGTGAACGCTAACGATAGCTATCAGGGGAAACCATCCTTTGTATTTACAGGTGGTAAGGCGTGGATTGGTAACCTAAAGAATGGGAATAAAATGTGTATTGATAAGGAAGGCGCTGGCGTTGCTTGTGATTGATGCAATTGCTAGGGCGTGTCCTCATTTTAAAAATGGTGATAAAAATGAGATAAATCGCAGTCAAACAAGGAAAATAGCGCAGATAATATCGAGATATTAGTCAGCTATTTGACGCCATTTGGCAAGATTTAGCCATTTTTAACCCATTTAGATAACTATCGATTGAATTGAGGACACGCCCTAGGATTAAATAGACAATAAAAAAGAGTGTAAAACCTGTGAGTTAGCGATAGGTTTTACACTCTTTTTTTTGACATTGATGTTTTTAAAGCTAGTTGCTCGATAAGTGATTACTGATTAAGTCAACCATATAAGGCTGATAATACTCTGGAATATCGTGTGCCATACCTTCGATGAGATGGAACGTAGCATTAGGGATAGTCTTGGCAACGACTCGGCCCTGCGAGGCAGGTAGGAGTCCATCAGCGCTACCATGTAATACAATCGTTGGTGCTTTGACTTGCTTACTAAACCGACTGATGGAGCCTGATGCCAAGATAGCATTGAGCTGCTGCACCGTACCAAGCGGGTGGAAGTTGCGCTGATAGCGAATCTTAGCGATTTCACGAACCATACGCACATTCACATGACCTGGTGTACCAACGGTCTTCATAAACCAAACGCTATGACGCACGATATCACGCTCAGAGTGGCTCTCTGGACGATTGATAAGGGTGTATAGCTGTTTGGGCTTGGGCGGCTTCAAAAACGCACGATTGGTCGTGGTAAACATAAGCGCCATTCGCTGCACTAAGCTTGGATAACGTGCCGCCACGATTTGTGCAATCATACCGCCCATCGAAGCCCCAAGCAGATGTGTCTTACCAAGCTTTAGTGCTTTAATTAGACGTGCGGTGTCTTCAGCCATATCCGTCAAGTTATAAGCAACCTGCGTGCTTTTGTTAGACAGCCCTGTCTGTAGGCGTACCATCATTTTAAGCTGGCTAATACGCGGCAAACCTTCTATCTGCACTTTAGAAGACAAGCCGATATCACGATTATCAAAACGAATCACAAAAAAACCAGCATCGATAAAGCGCTTAATAAAATTGTCTGGCCAAAATATCATTTGTGAGCCTAGCCCCATGATCATCAGCAACGGTGGATTATTGGGGTTACCGCCAGCTTCGACACACAACTCAATACCATCACCGATGTCAATCATTGCTTGACGAAGGTGTTTACTCAAGTCAGAGTCGCGCCATTGATGCTCCCCAAATTTGCGCCACTCAGGAGTAGGGTAGTTATTCAGATGATCTTCTAGATTGTTATCTAGCGTTTCAGGCAATTTGGCACTATTGATGTCATTTGATTTTGTCATGAAGTGTCCTAATTAGAGGGTCATCTACTACAGCTCAAGCATCTCAAAATCAAGCTTGCCGACACCGCACTCAGGGCAAGTCCAGTCATCAGGGATGTCTTCCCACTTAGTACCAGGTGCGATACCTTCTTCTGGGCAGCCAAGCGCCTCATCATATATCCAGCCGCAGACAATACATTCATAACGTTTCATAAATAGTCCTATCGATCATTACCAGTATTACAGTTACAGCGTGCTATAAACGCTCATTTTTAATATTACAGCTATTATATTAGACTGCAAAAACGCACGTAGTTTAGCATATAACCGCAATTTTCATAGTTAAGTTTACACTTGTATATTGAGATGACTTTTCTTTTATCAAGTCAATCACATACGTTACCTTGTTAGCGCTTAATAACAAGACTGGACGCCAGCCCGCCACACGAAAACCAATTATGCTATAATAGTCGCCGCTAAATTCACAGTAATGCTTAGCATTTATCGCTGATATTTCATCCAGTTGTTGTCTTATTTAAACTAACTAAACCATCTAAATACATAAGCTAAGGGTCATCATGAGTACCAATGCCGCCGCCACATCTGCCACCACCAATGAGACGTCTCATGTGCTCAATACTGACCATCCGTTTTGGCAGATTATTCGCACAGTACCAGACTTTCCAAAAGCTGGCATTGATTTTTATGACATTACCCCGTTACTGCGCAGTCATATTGACGCTGTCATTGACGCGCTACTTGCCGCATTGCCAGAAGGGCTTATGGAAGAGGTAGATTGTCTGGGTGCGGTAGAAGCGCGCGGCTTTGTCTTTGCCAGTATGCTAGCAGGCCGCTTGGGCAAAGGCATGATCTTGCTACGTAAACCAGGTAAGCTGCCGCCACCTGTTGCCAACAAAGCCTATGCACTGGAGTATGGTAAAGACACGCTTGAGATGCAAAATAACCTGCCGCCTGAGCGCGTACTATTGGTCGATGACATCTTGGCGACTGGTGGTACGTTGACTACTGCTTACGAGCTGTGTCAATCAGCTGACCATACTGTAGTCGGTGCGTTAGTGTTACTGGACTTGGTCGACTTGCATGGCGAGTTCCCAGTACCTGTTTATACGGTACTAAAAGCTTAAAATGAATTGCTATGTTTTTGACTACTAGACACGTCGTATTGTCGATATAATTAAACGATTCTCCAAATAAAAAAGCGCCCTGATACTATGTCAGGGCGCTTTTTTTGATACTGTATTGATATTTTTTAGTATTGTGTTAAGTAGGCTGTGTTTATTGCTCTTCGTCTTGTTCGTAGTCCTTACAAGACTGCTCTATAACCGTACGACCGACTGTCTTTGGGGTGGTGACTTTAAAGTCTTTTGTAGTCAATATTGGTTTTTCTGACTGCCATGATTTGGTTACTTTGCCTTCAGCATCGTAGTTAACGAAGGCTCGTCTATAGTAACTGGCATCTTTGCATGAAATGAGTAGTTGCTGCTCACTATGGTCAATATTGCTTTTTTCTTCCTTCTGGTCATCGGACTTGGTGTCTTTGTCTTTAGGATAGGTTCTAAGGATAGATACCGTGATATTTTCGACGTCTTTTTCATCTATGATACTGATGTCAGAGCTTTCAATAGAATCCAAATCTATACTAAAAATTGATCCAGAGCTGCTCTCGGACACCTCTACCCAGTTGACTGCCTGGGCGCTGATCGCTAAAGCACTGCCTGCCAATAATATTGATAGCCGTTTCATATAAGCCTTGCTTCTTGTCATTTGAAGTAGGTAATGATAGCCAACTTACTATTAGTAGGCAAATATCTTTTGTGCCAGCCCAGTATCCGTCGTACTCTGTCGTGTGGCTATTATTGTCCGCGAATGGCTGCTAATGTCTTAGCCAGCTCGTCACGCGCCCCGATAAAGCCATCAATACCCTTAGGTAACAAGTCCTGTGTAACCTTGTCTTGCTGATATGCAGCACTAAACTCTTCATGCGTTAAGCTTACTTGAGTCATCGCCTTCATATCCATCGACATACTCGGAGACAGTTGGCGAGTTACCTCGGTATCCATGGCTGCCAATTCATCAATGAGGTTGGGAGCTATCGTCAACAAGTCACAACCTGCCAATGCCAAAATTTGCTCGGTAGAGCGGAAACTAGCGCCCATTACTTGCGTCTGGTAACCGTGCTGTTTGTAATACTGATAAATGAGCTTGACTGACTGTACGCCCATGTCATCAGAAGCCGGTACGTTTTGACGGCTTTGTTGGCGTTTTTGCCAATCTAGAATACGGCCAACGAAAGGCGATATCAGGGTCACACCAGCATCTGCACAGGCAATCGCTTGGTGTTGTCCAAACAGTAAGGTCAGGTTGCAGTGGATATTTTGAGTCTCAAGATAGCGCGCCGCCTCAATACCTTGCCAAGTTGCCGCCATTTTGATCAATACTCGCTCTGAATCGACGCCCGCTTTTTGGTAAGCATCCATAAAAGCCAGTGCCTTATCTATCGTCGCTTGAGTATCATAAGATAAGCGAGCGTCCACTTCAGTAGAGACTCGGCCTTCAATCAGCTCTAAAATATCGCAGCCAACTTGAATGGTCAGCGCATCGATCACGGCATCCACGTCACCATTATGACGACTCATGGTCTCTGACAACATGCCTTGGTTATCAGGATGAATCAGAGCCTTGGTAATAAGGCTTGGGTTGGTAGTTGCATCGATAGGTTTTAAACGGGCAATAGCGGCAAGGTCACCAGTATCAGCAACAATCGTAGTCATAGTGCGTAGCTGTTGTAATGCGCTCATCAGTTATCCTTTTTCTTATTAATCACGTGATGCTCCTCTTATATATAGCAGGGTAGGGAGCTGAACTGGAACTGTAACACAGTTTTGGGCAGGTGTTGCCTCATAGTTATGCTATGCGTCGATGTTATCTGGCTCAGCTGTGCTAATATTAATAACAGTTGGTATATTTATACGCATTTACGCATGGGCACTGACCTTAGTTTTTGCTATAGTAGAGCCGGCTATGTATCAAGCTGCTGTATTTGGCAGTAAATATAGCATTAACGCCAAATGGCACTAGCAATATAGGGTGTTTTTGATAGACTGTTTTGAGGTTGATTTTGAATATAGTTTCTACTATCAGGCTTAGTATTTAACTAAAAACAAAAAACAGTCAGATTTGGCAATAGAGCTACCTAAGTAATAGCAATGTAATAGCAGAATTTAAATAATAGTAATATCTAACAGCGATAAAATCTAAAAAGGATGGGCGGTAATGAGCGAGCAGTCACCAGAGCAAACAATGGATAATCTAAATCAAACCACTACAGGCGCTAGCGATACCGCAACTGAAAAAGAGTTTTTAGACAATATTCGCCAAAATATTGACGCAGTAGACTGTGAGATCCAAACGTTAATCAACAACCGTGCAAAGTTGGCTCAGCAAGTAGCCATGGTAAAGAAAAATCATACCGCTGCTGATGACAATAGCAATCCTATCTTTTACCGCCCTGAGCGTGAAGCGCAGGTACTAAAAGCTGTCATGGAGCGTAATGCAGGTCCAATCGCTGATGAGAAAATGGCGCGTTTGTTCCGTGAAATCATGTCAGTATGCTTGGATTTAGAAGCGCCGCAGCGTATTGCCTTCTTAGGTCCTGTCGGTACCTTTACGCATGCCGCTGCGCTCAAGCACTTTGGTAAAGCCGCGGATACCGTACCGATGACAACCATTACTGATGTGTTCCGCGAAGTCGAAGCGGGTACAGCGATGTATGGCGTGGTTCCTGTCGAAAACTCTTCAGAAGGCGTCGTCAACCATACTCTAGATGGTTTCTTGTCTTCTACCTTGAAAATCATTGGCGAAGTTGAATTGCCAATTCATCAAAACTTCTTGGTCGCTGAACATACTAAGATTGATGGCTTGAGCCGTATTTATTCGCATCAGCAGTCGCTTGCTCAGTGCCGTCATTGGCTAGATGTAAACTTCCCTAATGTTGAGCGCGTTGCTGTATCAAGCAATGGTGAAGCCGCTCGCCGCCTCAAAAACGAATGGCATTCAGCTGCGATTGCAGGTGACGTCGCTGTTGCAGAGTATGGCTTGCATAAGCTGTACTCAAACATCGAAGACAATCCAAGTAACACCACACGCTTCCTTATTATCGGTCATGAAGCGATTGCACCATCTGGCCAAGACAAAACCTCTATCGTCGTCTCAGCTCACGATAAAGCAGGCGCACTGATCGAAATCTTGAAACCTTTGTCATATCATGGCGTATCGATGACCAGTATTGAGACGCGTCCTGAGCGTCCTAACAAGTGGGCATACGTATTCTTTATCGATATGAACGGTCATGTTAATGATCCAAACGTTAGCGCTGCCGTCAATGATATTCGTCCATTGGTCAAAGATTTGCGCATATTGGGCTCATATCCAAAAGCTGTCCTATAGGCAACTACCTATAGATAACTATAGGCTTATTCACTGGTATTCATACATAATAGATGGGTCTTAGCTTTTGCAGATAGTATTCAAAAAAAGCATTTATAGATACCATCTAAGGATAAACCATGCAGACTACTCAATTGACCGCGTCAGATCTATCGCCGTTAACGCCAGCTTACGACAGTATTTTGGCATTGGCACCTTATCAAACCGGTAAGCCAATTGAGGAGCTGACACGTGAGTATGGTGTCTCAGATGTGGTCAAGCTGGCTAGCAATGAGAATCCAATGGGATGCTCCCCACGAGTGACGCTAGCAGTGACCGAGCAGCTAGGGCAGTTGTCGCGCTATCCTGATGGCAACGGTTACTATCTAAAGCAAGCGCTGGCTGATTTTAACGATGTCAATGCCAATCAAATTACCTTGGGTAATGGCTCTGATGATTTGCTCGATATTTTGGCACGTAGCTTTGTGGGTGCTGATGATGCCATCGTCTATAGCCAGTATGCTTTTGTGGTATATCCTATGCTAGCGAAGATGCAAGGTGCCACGGGCATTGAAGTGCCTGCTCAGCGCTTTGGGCATAATCTAAAAGCCATGAGCCAAGCGGTACAAGATAATCCGAATACCAAAATCGTCTTTATTGCCAATCCGAACAATCCAACGGGTACGCAGCTAGAGCAAAAAGAGCTGTATCAGTTCGTTGCCAGTGTATCAAGCTCAGTCTTGGTGGTACTAGATGAAGCTTATATCGAGTATAGTCCTGAGAGTAACAACCGCGCCTTACTAGATGAGTTCGATAATGTCATTATTGTACGTACTTTTTCTAAAGCTTATGGGCTGGCAGGTTTACGCGTCGGTTATGCTCTAAGCTCGGTAGCAGTGGCGAATTTACTAAACCGAATTCGTCAGCCATTTAACGTCAGCCGTGTCGGTTTAGCTGCTGCTGCTGCCGCACTTGCCGATCAAGACTTTATCGAAAAAACTCGTCTGATAAACGATGAGCAAATGCGTTGGTTAGAAAAGCAGTTTGACGCGCTAGGATTGGGTTTTGTGAAGTCGCATGCCAATTTTATTATGGTCGAAGTGCAGGTTGAGATGGAAGATATAACTGCTGCTTCGATTCATCAGGCACTACTTGAACAAGGCGTTATTGTCCGTCCGTTGGATGCTTATGGACTACCTAACTGGCTACGTATCACAGTAGGTGTGGCTGAAGACAACCTACGTTTGATCGATACTTTGCGTTCTATTTTGACTGAAGACTAAGCGCATCCATAAGTGCTTTGTAATTTAAAAACTGTTCTTAATTAGCCATTAAAATTTATAACACTAAGACTGGCCCTATCTATGTCTTAGTGTGTCCAACGAGAAAAGCCGTGAGTAGTCAGAAAAATAATAAACTTCAATCGTCTCTAAATACTACGCTGCCTATATTTAAACAAGTTTGTGTGATTGGACTTGGGCTGATTGGTGCCAGTTTTGCGCAAGCTATTAAAGATAATGGCTTATGCGCGCGTCTGGTAGCAGTCGATAGACATGCGCCAAGTATCATAGAAGCTATCGAGCATGGTCTGCTAGATGCAGGTAGTGCAAACCTACAGGACGTTATCGCTGGCAGTGATTTAATTATTATTGCAGTGCCAGTACAGGCTGTTCAAGCAGTGTTTGTTGATATCAAGCAAGCGATGGATAACGGACAGCTTGCCAGTGATTGCATCATGACGGATGTCTGTAGTACTAAGGTCAATATCATTGATGCCGCTAAAGCAGTGTTCGGCTCGCTGCCGATAGGATTAGTGCCAGCGCATCCAATTGCTGGGGCTGAAAATTCAGGGTATCATGCGCGCCGCGCCAGTTTATTTGCCAATCATAGTGTCATTATTTGCGAGCTACCGACAACCAGTCCAGCCGCTATTGCAAAGTTGCGACTATTATGGGAATCAGTAGGCGCAAATGTCATGTCAATGGATGCTGAGCATCATGACCGCATATTAGCGCACACCAGCCATTTGCCACATTTGCTTGCCTTCAACTTAGTTGAGCAATTGGCAAGCCATGATGACAATTTAGATATGTTTCGTTATGCCGCTGGTGGGTTCCGCGATTTTACGCGTATCGCTGCCAGTGACCCTAAAATGTGGCATGATATATTTTTTGCCAATCAAAGCGCGATTGTCAGCGCCCTTGATGAGTATGGTGTCTATTTACAGACGATGCGCCAGCTTATCATTGATAAAGATTCAACTGCCCTGATGGGACTTTTGGGCCGTGCGCAAGCCGCACGGCGACATTTCGGCCATATGTTAGCCAGCACCCCTTATACGGATACTTCTGCTATGTCAGCTTCTTATAATATTACCCCTAGCAATACTGTTTCTGGTACTATCGCCATTCCTGGTGACAAATCTATCTCGCATCGCAGCATTATGCTCGGCAGTCTTGCCACAGGCGTGACAAATGTGACTGGGTTTTTGGAAGGGGAAGATGCGCTAGCAACGCTACAAGCATTCCGTGATATGGGTGTGACTATCGAAGGCCCTGACAATGGCAACTTGACCATTCATGGCGTCGGTATGAATGGTTTAAAACCTAGCAAAACGCCACTGTACATGGGTAACTCTGGCACCAGTATGCGTCTGCTGTCTGGTATCTTGGCGGCGCAATCGTTTGATAGTGTATTGACAGGTGATACTAGCTTGAATAAACGCCCAATGGAGCGCGTGGCGGCACCGCTACGCACGATGGGAGCTGTGATTCAGAGCACTGGTCATAGTGGTACTGCGCCGCTGAGTATCACTGGTCGTGATACAGCTGGTAAGCCATTACAAGGTGCTGAGTATGATATGCCAGTTGCTTCAGCTCAGGTAAAGTCTTGTTTGCTACTAGCAGGTCTATGGGCCGAGGGTACGACAACGGTCACACAGCCTGAGATCAGCCGTGACCATACTGAGCGTATGCTATCGGCCTTTGGTTATCCGGTAACCGTAGAAGGCAATCGTATCAGTGTCACCGGTGGCGGCACACTAACAGGCGGCGATATCGCGGTTCCTGCTGATATCTCATCTGCAGCGTTTTTTATGGTGGCAGCAGCCATCAGTCAAGACAGCGAGCTGACCTTAACCCAAGTAGGTATCAACCCTACGCGTACTGGCGTCATTGATATTCTAAAATTAATGAATGCAGATATTAGCCTAAGCAATGAAACACATGTGGGCGGCGAGCCAGTTGCTGATATTACGATTCGCAGCTCAAACCTAGTCGGTATTGAAATACCAGAGCATCTCGTACCACTGGCGATTGATGAATTCCCTGTGCTATTTATCGCAGCCAGCTGTGCCCAAGGTCGTACGGTATTGACTGGTGCCAAGGAGCTGCGTGTCAAAGAGTCAGATCGTATCGCTGTGATGGCAGAAGGATTACATACGCTTGGTATTGATTGTACTGTAACTGATGATGGTCTGATTATCGAAGGCAAAGGCGCCGCTACTGAAAGCGGTGAAGTCAACAATGACCAGCCTGTCTTTGGTGGTGGTCATATTGTCTCGCATCATGATCACCGTATTGCAATGAGCTTCTCTGTTGCCAGTCTACGTGCATCCCAGCAAATTACCATTGAAGGGGTTGAAACGGTTAATACCAGCTTCCCAGGATTTGCTGAACTTGCCAACCAAATCGGTATGTCTATCCAAGTGGATACTGGTGCTGAATAAGTCGCTAAGCTACCATTAACTCTTAAAGATTTAATCTAACATCGTTAGCAATGTACTCATGTCACTATTGGCATGAGTACATTGCTTTTTACCTTATAATCTCACTGTAGTAACCCTGCGCTTTCACGATTCGATTGACAATAATAATTAGAATTAGGTGGGAGCGCGCTTTGCTCTAAAAAGTTGTCCTATATTATGACTACCCAAAATGTCATCAAAAAACCCGTTGCCCCGATAACCACAACCAGACGCGGCATTATTACTGCGCTTATCGCGTTTTTTATCTGGGGTGGATTTCCGCTATACTTCAAACAGCTATCTGATTATGATGCGACGGAGATCATTGGTCACCGTATCGTTTGGACGTTTTGTTGCCTACTGATTGTGTTGGTGGCTACCAAACGTTGGGGGTGGATAGAAACGCTCAAGCAAAACCCAAGATGGATCGCGCTATCACTCGTCTCTGGGTTAATTATCGCAACCAACTGGCTGACCTATGTATGGGCGGTCAATCAAGACCGTATCCTTGAGGCCAGTTTGGGTTACTTTATCGGGCCATTGGTTGGCGTTGCACTATCCATGATCTTGTTCAAAGAGCGTTTGCGCACGCTACAATGGGTAGCTATTGGATTTGCTCTGTTATCTGTGGTCATTCAAGTGGTGATGCTTGGCAGTCTGCCGTGGATATCGTTGATTTTGGCATTTAGTTTCAGTACTTACGGGACGATTCAACGACAAACGCCATTGACTGCTGTCGATGCCATGTTTGTCGAGACTGCGATGTTGGTGCCGTTATGTCTGTGGTGGTTTTGGCAATCTGATGTGGCAAGTCATCAACTGAGCTTTTGGTTTAGCTCAAATATTTGGCTGCTTATGATCGCAGGTCCGATTACGCTAATACCGCTTTTATTATTCAATAAATCTACCAAGCTCGTGGCATACAGTATTCTGAGCTTTATGAATTATCTGACGCCGACCTTTATTTTCTTTTTGGCGGTGTTCTATTATAAAGAACCATTCGATTTGCATCGTCTGGCGGTATTTGGTTTGATTTGGTTAGGTCTGTTATTATTCAGCATCGACCTGTGGCGCCATCGTCCAAGTAAAGTGTTAAAAGCGGCGCGCCTACGTGAAGAAGCGCTACAATCGGTTAAGTAAACATTAAAAACACGAAAAAAATTAGCAAACAAGGATGAAAGCATGTTTCATACTCAGTCTGACGTGGTATTTATAAAAGGTCTAAAAATTGAGGCGGTCATCGGTGTGTTTGATTGGGAGCGAGCCATTACTCAGCCATTACTCATTGATATCGCGCTTGAGACTGACATTAGCCGTGCTGCTGTGTCAGATGATGTCAGCGATGCCCTGAGTTATAAAGAAGTCTGCGATGATGTGAGCGAGTGGTGCAAAGAGATTCAAGCAAAGCTGCTTGAGCATTTAGCTGGTCAGATCTCTGATAAGATATTTGCAAAATATGACTGTCAAAAAATAACGTTGAGCATTGCTAAGCCTACTGCTATTGCTCAAGCGGATGCGGTAGGGGTGCAAATAACGCGCTATGCGCCAGCATCAACCAACGAGCTAGCTACTAAAGAAGCTGCCAAAGAAGTTAATGACAGCCAAGTCGATGATGCATAAAAAGCCCGTGGATTTGAATTTGACAACGTTCACACAATGCGCACCTGAGACTGTGCAAGCGCAGCCCGTGGTAGAGCTAGTGTTAGCGCTAGGTAGTAACTATCAAGCCGACAAGTATCTCCTGCTTGCTAGGCAGCGATTAGCAGCGCTAGGTGAAGTGCGATTATCTACAGCTTTTCAAAATCCTGATTTTACTGCAACCTTGGAACAGCCAAAGCCTGACTATACCAATCAATGTGTCCATCTAGCACTGACCACACCTGTGAGCCTACAACAACTACAGCAAACCTTTAGAACGCTTGAAGGTGATTGTAATAGATGTCGACAGACTAAGCCGAATCAAGTACGGCGAGTGACGATGGATATTGATATTTTGATGGTTAAATTGGCTAATATAGAAAATAGCCTAAGCAAAAATTCAATATCTAAATCAATGTCTGATTGGATTGTCATGGCCGATCGTTATCCATTCAAAGCGCATGAGGAAGCGGGAGTTAGAGAATTGCCCGTATCTATCGATTAAGCTTTCAAATAGTATTTTGGGGAAAAATTAATAGTAAATAGACAGTTAGTAAGATGACTTATTTTAACTGACAATGAAAACATCTAATATTTTGCAGTAGATAAAACTAAGGGGCGTACAGTATATTGTACGCCCCTTAGTTTTATCTCTTTTACTGAAGTTCTAGTAGTTACTTCTGTTCGTTATCTACGTCATTGATATCAGCACGACCAATCACATCTAAATCTTCTAGACATAGCTTGTCATATTCTTTTTTGCAAAAATTAGGATCAATATCACACATCGCTGACTGCAGTTGATCGAGACGATTTTCTGATTGTTGAATGTGCTCAAGCATTTTGGCAAAAGCTTCTGCGACAGGGTCTTGTGAATAAGGATCGATACCATAAGCACGGAAGGTATTGGTGCGTTTGGCGGTAGGAGTAGTGTCGTTAGTTTGATCGTTGCTCTCACCAGCTTGCGCAACTTTTTCTTGTTGCTTGGCGTCTTGTACTTTTGTTGCGATTGGATTGCCTTTTTCATCGTGATGATCTGAGATCATACGCGCGGCACTGCCGACCATCGTAGCGCCTGCTGGTACTGGTTTGACTACCACTGCGTTCGAGCCGATTTTAGCATTTTTACCGACCGTGAATGGCCCTAAGACTTTTGCACCAGCACCGACTGTTACACCGTCTTCTAATGTTGGGTGACGCTTACCATTATTCCAAGACACACCGCCCAAAGTAACACCATGATATAGCGTCACATCGTTACCAATCTCAGCTGTCTCACCGATGACGACGCCAACACCATGATCGATAAAAAAGCGTCTACCAATCTTAGCAGCAGGGTGAATCTCGATACCTGTCATGATACGCGAGCCGTAAGAGATCACGCGAGCGGCTAGTTTCTGTTCATTGTTCCAAAGGCAGTGTGCACCGCGATGCAAAACAAGCGCATGTATGCCCGGATAAGTTAGGATCACTTCCAAACTATTACGCGCCGCAGGATCTCGGGTGAATACTGCATCAATATCTTCTTTCAAATCATTCTTGATAGTAACAAGCGATTTGAATAATTTGGATGGCAATGACATAAAGCGTCCTATCTATTCGTCGGTAGAGTGTCGTCGCGAAAACAGCGATGCCTCTAATCTGTGGTCATAAAGTTCGGATAATCAGGAATATATATTTTCGCTAAGCTTCTGCAAGTTATAACAGCTTTATACCGCAAAATACAGTAAAAAGCTGTCAAATAAAGGCAAGCTCATAAACTACGGCTTGTTTTAGTCTTTCGATAGTTTGGCAATCAAAGCGCTTAATAGCTGATACTCTTTTTGGTCAAGCTGTAGGCGTGACCCAAGTCTAGACAAGCGCGATGGCAATGATTTTAGATGTTCGCTATTTGCTAGGCCACGCTGCACCATAAGGTCAGTGGTGCGCTGAGTGAGCTGTTGCAGCTGCTGCTGATTAATAGCAGGCTCATCCCATTGCTGACGCAAATTCACATTGATTGTCGATTGGGCGTCTGTGCTTGTATCCGAATCTAGACTATCAGCTGTCTGAGTGTGCGTTTGAGCATAAGCAAAAATAAAGCTGGCGATGACTTGCACCGCTGATGCGACATTTAACACAGGGTAAGCAGGATTGGCGTCAATTTGAATATGATAATCGGCATAAGCCAATTCTTCATTGGTCAATCCACGGTCTTCACGTCCAAATAATATAGCGATATTTGGTTTGTTAGAAGTAGCAGCAGATGAGGTATCAACACTACTATCATCTGCACTTAAAGCTGCCTGTGCATCGATAAAGTCAAACATAATCTTAGCGGCTTGCGTAGGTGTCACCACAGGGCGCGGCATATGACGGCTACGACTGCTAGCAGCAAATACCAACTGACAGTCAGAGATAGCAGATTCTAAAGTGGGTGCAATCAAAGCTGACGATAATAATTCACTGCCACCTGCTGCATGAGACACACTGGTTTCGTCAATCGGTAATTTGGGATCGACTACCGTTAAACGAGACAAGCCCATGGTATGCATCGCACGGGCAGCCGAACCAATATTGGCAGGCAAGGTTGTATTAACCATGACCACTTGCAAGCAATCAAGGTAGTCGTTCACTGTGCGTGATGATATTGCTAATGAAGCGTCGTTACTCATTATTGTCCCAGTCTCTGATTGATTTCTTGTTCAGCACGGTGTAATGCAATGGCAATCTCTTCGATCAGGACGGCTTGCTCATTGATACGGCGCTCACGGCAGTATTCTTGTAGCTGGCTGCTAAGACGAACTAATTGAGTCGTACCTAAGTTGGCGCTAGCACCTTTTAAAGCATGAGCAGTTTCAAAGCCATTGGCGTTATCGTCTTTTTGATGAGCAATTCGCAGCGCTGCAACTCTTTGCTTACTATCAGCAAAATATACTTGTATCAAATCAACAAAGTCTTCTTCGAGCAGGTCACGCATGTCCTCGAACTGTTCATGATTGATAATTTCTTCATCAGTTTGTCCGAGCATATTATTATTTGTAGTGTCATCCATGGTGGTTGTCCAATTTATAAAAGTTAAAGCAATAAGATTACTATAATGAATTTTTAAAACGTAATGTACGTCTTAGCTGTAATGGAAATGTAAGTTCTCTTCACTGACCAAAGTCTTTAATGTCTGAAGGTTATCGTCATTTGGATAAACGCGCCAGTGCTCAGACAGTCCAACATTTGCAATGCCATAGACTTCATAAATGCTTAGTCCAAGCGGCAGACAGTTATCATTGATAGAAGCGTCAGTATTACTCAGGGCATTATTGGCATAACTGGCTGACATACCGTTTTGATTGGCCGCGTCATGGTTCATGTCGCTCTCTAATGCCAATAAATCATTACCATTTTCATCATACAAGCTGCCACCCATTGCGGGATCGTAGACATTGTTACCGCTGCCACCTTGCTCGTCTTGCTCTTGGTTATAAGCCAGACGCGGCTCAGGAATAATGTCAGCTTGGGCTGATTTGAGTAATGGCTGTAGACGTGTGAGCAAATTAATATCACTACCGTGAACTTTGATACTGATTTTTTTGAGCCAACGTAGTCTGGCATCTACCATACTCATGGCACTATCAAGACGTGCAAACAAACGTCCATCACGCTCACGGATACTGCCTTTGATAATGACGACTTCATCGATTTTCAACTGCTCTTTGACACGGTTAAAACGCTCAGCATAACAGCTGACCTCGAGTCTCGATGTACCGTCATCTAAAGTAATCACGTTGCGATTACCAAAGTTGGCAATATCTATAATAAGCCCTGAAAAATAGCAGCTACCGTTATAGCCTGTATCGGTTAACTTATCGAGACGCGCACCAGAGGTATAGCGTTTTAACTCATCCAAATACTCATTGATTGGATGTCCCGTTAAGTACAGTCCCAAGGTGTTTTTTTCCGCTTTTAGACGGTGTTTGTCACCCCAGATGAGTTCTGGCGTCATCACTAACGGCGGCGCTGCGACCACACCGTCCATTTCACCAAACAAATCCATCATACCGATTTCGCGGTTTTGACGGTCTTGCTCAGCGGCTTGTACGGCGCTTGGCAATTGACTCATCAAGGCACCGCGAATCTCGTAAGCTTCGTCGGCTGGCAAGTCAGGTCGTAGCGTGGCGGCAAAGTCATCAAAACAGCCAGCGCTGACCAACGCTTCAAGTGTGCGTTTATTGACTTTTTTGATGTCGACACGGCGGCAGAAGTCATACAAGTCTTTAAAAGGACCATCCGTGCGGCGTGCATCTACGATAGACTCTACCGCGCCTTCACCCACGCCCTTGATTGCGCCAAGACCATAGATGATATTGGTCGGAGTATCGGCAACGAAGTGCCATTCACTACGATTGACCGAAGGGTTGACTACGGTTAACCCAAAGTTTTCACGGCAGTCATTGATAAAGAACACGACGTTGTCGGTGTTGTTCATATCTGAAGTTAAGACCGCTGCCATAAATTCGGCAGGGTAGTATTGTTTTAGATAAGCCGTTTGATAAGCCAATACACCGTAAGCCGCAGAATGCGAGCGGTTAAAACCATAACCTGCGAACTTTTCCATCAAGTCAAAAACACCGCCTGACGTGACTTCATCAATGCCTTGTGAGGTGGCACCAGTGACAAAAATATCGCGCTGCTTTGCCATCTCTTCAGGTTTCTTTTTACCCATCGCACGGCGTAGCATATCAGCACCGCCCAAACTATAGCCTGCCATCACCTGTGAGATTTGCATCACCTGTTCTTGATAGACAATAACGCCATTGGTGTTTTCTAAAATTGGCTCAAGATTGGGATGGTCATAAATGACTTCTTCGCGACCATGCTTACGGTCGATATACATCTCTACCATGCCTGCATCGAGTGGGCCGGGACGATACAGCGCACACATGGCGATGACATCCTCGATATTGGTCGGTTGCAGTTTAGCCAGATACTTTTTCATACCCATACTTTCTAGCTGAAAGACCGCCGTGGTTTTAGCGTCTTGCAGCAGTTTATAGGCTTTGCTGTCATCTAGCGGCAAATCTTCCAAAACTAAGGCAGGTACGTTTTCTTTTGCACGGCGCAAGTTGATGTTTTCAACTGCCGCATTGATGACGGTTAGGTTACGTAAACCCAAAAAGTCAAACTTCACCAAACCAACAGCTTCTACATCGTCTTTATCAAACTGGCTGACACGGTGACCTTCATCATCACAGTAAATGGCGCTAAAGTCAGTGATCTTGTGCGGAGCAATCAATACACCGCCGGCATGTTTACCGACGTTTCGACAGACACCTTCCAGCTTAATGGCCATCTCCCAAATCTCAATAGCATCTTCATAATCCATATTATCAGGATTAGAGATCAAGTCTTTGAGCTGTGGCTCTTGCTCAAGTGCTTGGCTCAAGGTAATACCAGGTGTTTTTGGAATCAGCTTGGATATTTTATTGGCCAAAAAGTACGACTTGCTTTGTACACGTGCCACATCTCGCACAACCGCTTTTGCGGCCATCGTACCAAAGGTAATAATCTGTGAGACGGCATCACGGCCATAGGTTTGCGCGACATAATCAATGACGCGGTCACGACCTTCGATACAAAAGTCGATATCGAAATCGGGCATCGATACACGCTCAGGGTTCAAGAAGCGCTCGAACAGTAGATCGTAATGAATCGGGTCAAGGTCGGTAATGTTTAATGCATAGGCGACCAAGGAACCTGCACCAGAACCACGTCCAGGGCCTACTGGTACACCATTGGCTTTTGCCCAACGGATAAAGTCCATGACGATTAGGAAGTAACCAGGGAAGCCCATGGATAGAATAATATCTAACTCATATGCTAGGCGTTCATCATATCTCTGACGGAAATCGTTCCAATTGTCCGTACGTGCTTCGACAGGAAACAGCTTATCTAAGCGCTGCTCAAGACCGCGTTGTGACTCGGCACGGAAAAAAGATTCAATCGTCTCGCCTTCAGGCACAGGAAAATCAGGTAGGACGTTAATACCAAGCGTTAAGGTGACATTGCAGCGAGTGGCTAAGCGCAAAGTATTGTCAGTGACTTGCGGAATATCAGCGAATAATTGCTCCATCTGAGCTTGTGTTTTTAGATACTGCTCATCCGAGTAAGTCTGCGGACGGTTTGGATCAGCAAGGACATAAGAGCCTGCAATACACACGCGGGCTTCATGAGCATCAAAATCATCTTGCTCTAAGAAACGCACGTCATTATGCGCAATGATAGGGATGTTGTGTTTGGCACCTGAATGGATGGCTGCTCTAATAAAAGCATCTTCGCCTGAACGATTGGTACGCTTGATCGCAAAGTATAAACGATCATCAAATTTTGCCTGCCATTCAGTAAGTAGTTCATCGGCTTTTTCTGGCATCGAGCCGACCAATGCTTGACCCACGTCTGACTTTTCTGTGAGCAGTACAATCACACCTGCTGCATGCTCTAAGATATGACTGCGCTTGATAACTGGCGTGCCATGATTGACAGGATCAGCGCGACCTTCGGTAAACCCAAGCGATACAATACGGGTAATGTTTTGATACCCTTCGTTATTCATCGCAAGTAGGGTGAGGCGTGTGTCTTCATTATCCATGATGACTTCACTGCCAATGATAGGCTTGATACCCGCACCTAAGCAGGCACGATAAAACTTTACCGTGGCATATAAATTGGACAAATCGGTCAATGCCAACGCGCGCTGATTATCAGCCGCAGCAGCTTTTACCAGCGGTTTAATACGCACGATAGAATCGGTGATGGAATATTCGCTGTGAATGCCAAGGTGTACAAATGCCATAGAAGACTCTTACTGGTACGATCAAAGAAATAAGCTGCCGATAAAATAATTGATTATTATCAATCAATTATACTGATATCTAGGGGCCGATAAGACCTCGATAGCCATATTGATACGTTTTAAATGGGGTCGTCAATAATAGCATTATTTGCCACAGACAGCCACAGGTTCAAAGGGTTTAATCTGCGTAAGTTAAGTCATTAAGGTATAAAAACTCGGTTATAGACAACAGCAAAAAGCCCCCAATACAATGAGGTATAGAGAGCTATTATGTGATTGATAATTAAAGTCAGTTTTTTAGTAACCAACCACCGCTGCATCGACAATGCGTGGATCGGACGATCCATAAACACCGTTTGGTGTGAGCATGATCGATTGTGTAGATCCCATCGCAGATTTTGGACTGACCGTATGACCCATCGATTCGAGCTTTTTGACAGTATCACTATTCAATGCTTTTTCGACTCGAATCTCATCAGGTAGCCATTGATCATGGATACGCGGTGCATGTGTTGCCTCAGCGATATTCATATCATGATCGATGACATTGGAGATAATCTGAGTGACAGTCGTGATGATACGGCTACCACCTGGGCTACCCGTGACGATGTAAGGTTTGCTGTCTTTGAATACGAGTGTCGGACTCATAGAAGACAGTGGACGCTTATTGGCTTCCACAGCATTAGCGTCGCCACCAAGTAAACCGTAGCCATTTGGTACGCCAGGTTTGGCAGAAAAATCATCCATTTCATTATTGAGCAAAATGCCTGTACCGTCCGCAACGAGACCAGTACCATAAGAGAAATTCAACGTATAAGTATTGGCTATCGCATTGCCATCTTTATCAACGATAGAGAAGTGTGTGGTCTGATCACTCTCATAGGGCAGAGGATTGTTCGCTTTGATAGTCGCTGCTGGCGTGGCTTTATTGGGATCAATCAACGTACGCAGTTTGTCTGCATAGGCTTGTGAGGTTAAGCCGCTGGCAGGTACATCGATAAAGTCGGCATCTCCCAGATACTCAGCTCGATCTGCATACGCTAACTGCATTGCTTCTGCCATTAAGTGAATAGTCTGTGCGCTGTTTTGTCCGTAGTCTTTGAGCGGATAGCCTTCTAAGATATTCAAAATCTGGACGATGTGAATACCACCAGAGGAGGGAGGCGGCATAGAAACAATCTCATAGCCACGGTAGTCGCCTTTGACAGGTTCGCGAGCAATCGCTTCATAATCGCTCAAATCCTGCATGCTCATGCTACCGCCTGCTTCATTGACTGCTTTGACCAGTTTTTGAGCGGTCTCACCCTTATAAAACCCATCGGTACCCTGTACCGCAATCCGCTTTAGCGAACGCGCAAGCTCAGGCTGTTTTAGACGTTCACCCGGCTGATAAGCGCTGCCATCAGGCTTAAAAAACACTTTTTTGGTACTTGGCCATTTCTGTAAGCGATCACTCAACGCCGTGAGTGACTCTGACAAGCCAGCGGTGACTTCTATGCCGTCTTCAGCCAGTGCTATCGCTGGTGCCATAACTTGCTCGCGGCTCATCGTACCATGCTCTTCTAATGCTTTTAGTAGTCCTGCTACTGTCCCTGGTACGCCAACTGCCAAGCCATGATAGCGAGATAAGTCGCTGACAGCATTGCCTGCTTCATCGAGGTACATATCGCGTGAGGCGCTACTTGGTGCTTTTTCACGGTAATCAAGCGCCACCGTTTTGCCTTGCTTGGCATCATAAATCATCATAAAACCGCCACCACCGATATTACCCGCACGCGGCAAGGTTACTGCTAGGGCAAAACCTACTGCAACGCCAGCATCTACCGCATTACCGCCGTCCTTTAGAATCTGTAGACCAATGTCAGAAGCAAGCGCTTCTTGGGTAGCGACCATGCCGTTCTTTGCCCAAACTGGATGATGAATGGCGTCTTCAGAATAGATGGCTTGGTCACTATTAGTATTGTTAGCATTGTTCGATGTGGTGTTAAGGGTATTGGCCTTCGCTCGCGTGATGCGCTTGGTTTCAGAGAGTACCGTTGGACTATCAGCCATGATAGCCAAGTTTATGGCACTGGTATTGATTGATGTATTGTTGACTGTCGCATTACTTACTGAGGTCGTTGACTCTACAGCCTGTGCGGATGTAGATAGCAATAGCGTACTGGTAATGAGCACGACGCTAGATTTGAGTAAGGTATTAATTTTTGGTTTACGTTGCTGAGCGGTTCGATGGTGGCGAGATAATAACTGTGACATCGCAAAGTCCTTTTTACGCGAGTGGAAAGCATAGAGCTAGGAAGTAGGTAAGCCTAAATAGTAACGAAAATATGAAATAGTAGAAAGTTGTTTATTATCTTTTGTGGTGTACGCTTTTATAGCGCTTGGCTGTATCAGCTATATTTCAAATAAATGAGGCTAATTTTCAAGTAAATGAAGCTACTGATAAGATAGCTGTTATACAGAGAAAATTACTTATGAATGAAGAAATTCTTTAAAAATATTCGCTAATATTACTAAATTGTAACGTCTTGTGATATAAATAACGGTACCACTGTACACTCATTATCGACTGTCTATTCATACAAAGAGATTACTATGTCATCACACCATATTAATAACCGCAATCGACAGCGCTACTCTGAGACTGCGCCTGCTTATTTATCTACCACTGATCATAAAAACTATAATGGTAACAATAATAACAGCGGTCATCTATATCCAGCCGGTAAATTGACTTCTATCGCATTGCTAGTTGGTAGTGCCTCGCTCATCCTCGCAGGTTGCCAATCAATTCCAGCCAGCTCATCTTCAAACTTGTCGTCGAATAGTAGCGCCTCTAGTACCATGATGGACTTTAGTGTCGCAGATGCCGCACAGAGCCAACGTCAGGGTCAAGCTTTTACGGCCAGTCAAAACGCTCAGGCCGCACGTTATGAGCATCTGTTTGATCAAGAGAAGTATCCAAATACCGAAAACCAAGCCAAATCGCACTTGCTAGCAGCCATTCGTCAACACTTGGCGACCGAGCATGTCGCAGTCGCCACAGCCAACTATCGCTCAGCACCATTCATTGACCCAAATAGTATTGACGCAGGATCTAGTAGCTTGCTCAGAACGATCATAGAAACCTATGTGTATCAGCCTGAGGGTATGTATGATAGTAGCGATGATGAGGCGCAAGCTGAGGCTAGAGCAGAATTAGCAGCGGTAGGTGTAGAGTCGAATAAATGCAATGAAAACGAAGATGATGACGCTTATGAAGTCTGTGTGGTAGAGGGTATTAACTACGATTATGATGATGCGAAAGATTCGATAGAGTCCGACTATCCTAGTGACTATGATAAGTCTAGAGCAGAAGCTGAAGCAGAAAGAAGAGCTATTGCTGCTATATTGGCTGAAGCGGGGGAGAATGAGCCGACGAGCAGTGATACCCACAGCGATAACGAGTATGCTTACGATACAGCAGATGACTATAGTAGCGATAATTACAGTAGTGACGACTATGATAATTATGATGAATACAGCAGCAGCGCTGAAGGGATGCTCTCAGGGATGTCGGGTTTAAGTCCCAAGTCAATGGCTGCAAAATATGAAGCCATGCAAATGGCAAAACAGCAAGCTAAGACAGAGACGGTAAATCGTGGCAGCCTACCAATGTCATCTACAGGCATGATTGGCAATATACTTGATATGTTCCACCGCACTCCTGAGCAAATAGCTGCATCCAATGCTTATCAGTATGAGCATTTAACGTTTAATAGCGTCAGTCAATACCGTCCCAAACAGCGCCAACTACAAAGCGTCTATAGCTACGACTACGCCACACCAACGATTAGCTCATCGATACAGATACCGTTAGCATTTGATTTTAATAATAGCAGTGTCGTAGTAGATCCATCGGCCATCATGCCGATCGTTGCACTTGTTAACCCTGAGAATACGCCATTACCAGCACAGATGACCTCGCACACGGTGAGCTTTGGTTTGCCTGAAAGTGTCACGGCACAGTTGCCACCAGCGGTGCTCTACGATGCGGTGCTCAATGCGATACAGAGCAGCATGGCTGAGCTGGCGCCTGAGCATTTTAGCGCAGTCGATATCAGTGGTGACGCGTTTGCCAAAGAAGTCGGTGCGACTCGTGCAATAAAAGTCTATTTCGGTAGTCAGCAAAGCGGTGAGGTGATTGGTAAGACCCTTAAATATGTAACGAAATCACTGCAAGAATACGTAGATGCCAATCCAGATAAATATCCTGATGGTGCCGCACTAAAGACAGCACTTGCTAAAGTGCAATTATATAATAAAGGCTATCAAAGCGCGGATGTCGGTTCGCTATTGCAGCTTATCGAAGCTATCGGTCCTATCTCGTTTAATCAAATCAACTACTATTACTTAGATAGCTCAGATCGACTGCTGGCCAAGCAGCAACGCGTCAATATCGGTAGTGATTTTATGGGGTCGACCACAACCATGCTAAACCAAGTACGTTACGATAAAGCCAGCTTTAACCGTCATGCCTTGACACCATTGCTTACAGAGTCTTTTGGTCCAGACGCTACGCCTCCTATCGATGGCAATGCATGGATAGCTACGCAGCGCGCGAAAAAAGACAGATTACAAACGGCCCGCTATACACGCTACGACTATCAAGATAGCGACAACGAGGGTGCTTACAACAGCGATGAGTATAGTAACGATAATGACAATGGCGCAGACGCTGTCGATGAGAGCCGAGTTGACGATGCTCAAGATGATATGAATGAAAAATAGAAGTCAAATGACCTCATCTTATTGCATTTACGCTCATATCTATTAAGGATAAAAAATGAAAACAGTACATTACACCATTGCACAATGTCTGCCATTTAAGACTAAAAATAATCTGCTAGTGACCAGCGCATTTTTGACAGGGGCACTGTTGTTAACAGGTTGCCAGTCTACCAGTTTGGGCCAGTCCAACACGGCGGCTGTAAAACAAGCACCTAGCGTTGCTAAAAAGACACTAGAAACAGCACTACAAAAACAGCGTCGTCAGTCATTTAGCTATCATAGCAATCTTGAGATTGGCAATAACCAACAATTTACAGATGCTGATACTGATACTGGTACGGAGAAAATGGCGGTATCAGACTATGTAGATGAACATTGCGAAGAGGCACATGACCAAGCGTACGCGGCTCTAATCCTGCAAGCCGAACAGCAAAACAAAGATGTCTTAGCGGTGGATTACGTTACTAAGCGTGACAGCATAAGGCAGTCGTATTTTGAGTGCGTAGCTGCCTATCATGCATGGGATGACCATCAATACGATAGCGATGTAAAAGTAGCACCAGATTATCAAGCGCTATTTGATAATTATGAGGATAAACAAAGACCGTTAGATAGGAAGAAAGCACAGTTATTAGATGAGTACCTATTAAAGCCGCTTTCTATCGATTCTCAAGGGATCTATCAACCGATGGCAGGCAAGGCTACGATGCTCGCCAGCGCGCAATATCAAGCACGTAATCATCACAGCGGCATCAACCAGCCTATTTATATGGATTTTAAAAACGGTGATATTTACCTATGGGCAGACAACTTTGCGATTCTAAACTCAGAATTGTTAGACGATAAACTCGGTACAAAATGGCAAAACAAGTGGTTAAAAATAGCCATTGATGATGGTACATTGCCTAAAGGGTTTGGTAGTGAAGTAATCAAAAGCCACTTTGCAGCGTTAGATGCGACTTATGACGCGGCGCCTGTCAGCCAGTTTAATTATGTTGCCCCTAACTCACTTGCTTCCCTGTCTCCAAAACTGCCTGCGCACCAGTTATCGGCTATGCTACCAAGCGATCAAATCATTCGCCGAGTACAAAGCTTTGAGGATTATCAAGCGTCGCAACAGAAATATATGCAGATTTTCTACGAACGAATCAGTGAAAAATACCCAGAGCTGGTACAAGAACCCGAACCGATGACAGCGTTTGAGTCGATTCAAAATCCAAAGGCATTTACCAGTAAGTCTATTGTACAAAAAATACTGGCTATGATAAAAGATCAAATGAATGAGGAAGCAACGACAGGTGAGACTGTTGCTAATACAGAAGTACAGGAACTGTACGGGTTTGATAAACGCGGTCAACTCAAATGGGAGCACTTACGTCGTCAGTTAGATAACACTAGCGAAGCGAATAACAACAAAGGCATGAGGATAGATGTGTTGCAACAGTATTCTGCTATCAGCACTAAAGACTTGGCGTTTCCTAACCTACCAAGTAATGTGCAGTCGCCAAACGCTAGCAATAGCATTGATTTACGAAAGTATGCTCCAGAGCTGCTGCAATATTACCAAGATGGTAATGGCACGGCAGTAGGTAAAATGGTCTTCAACATGTTGCCGATGGTCAGAGAGCGTTTTGGTTCGGTCGAGTAACTGATTAGAGTATTAATAAGTAGATAGAAAGCATTATTAGTTTTTGAACAGGATAATTTTGCATTAAAAAAAGCGCACCTATTAACGGCGCGCTTTTTCATTTTATACGTATACAGCTAGGTAAAATAACACTTTTCCGGAGTGGCTTATTACATACCTTGATGCTGTTTGTCATGACCTTTACGGTCTTTTGAGTGCTTGCGACCTTTTTCTTGTCTCTCTGATTTCATTTGTTCCATCTTTGCACGTTGCTCAGCAGTCAACACTTGAGCGATAGCATGTTGTGTTTGTACACGTTCGATAAAGCGTTGCTTTTCTTTTGCCGCTCGTTGATCGGCCAGACGGTTCAGAGCAGCAGTGTTCAAAGTGCTGGCATTGGTCAACGCTTGTATTTGCTGATCCATTTGCGCGCGTTCTGCTTGATGTGCTGCACGGTCAGCAGTGCGATCGCCACGTTTGTTTTGCATGATGGCTTTGATTTGCGCTTGCTGTGTCGCTGTTAGATCCAGTTTTGACATTGGGCCTCTCATCGCGCCATCTTTGTGGTTCTTTTGCATTTGTGCAGTTGGCGTTGTATCAGTGGTTGCGTTAACGCTGGTGCAAGCCGTTACTGTAAATATGCTAGACGCTGCTAATACTGAGCTTAATAGTAATTTTTTCATCATAATATCCTTGATTACATTGAGTTTGATTTCATAAGTACTAAATTTTTATCTTGCAAGTACCATCTGTTGAACGTTATCGCTCGTTATGGTCAGCCATCTTAGAAATGCAATACTTGCTGTTGATAGGAGTATATTACGACAGTTAAAGGTTACGAACATTTATGAAGTATTAAGAAAGGTAACGTTTCTGGTGAATTGGCAAGTGCTTGCCTGATAATATGGTTAACTACCGTCTACGAGCAATAAAAATGCCACGGCGACAATTCTGCTAACCATATCAAAATGAAACTTGTACGCTGACTTACTGCGTCATGATTATTATAGATTGAGTAAATAAAGATAAATAAAAATTAAAGGAGAGAAGTATGCCAAACATCCTGATAGGCGATGACGACGAAGAGTTGACTCAGTTATTGCAAGAGTACTTGGACAATCACGGCATTCGCTGTGACTGCGTACATGATGGTGCAGCGGTCATACAACGACTCAAAGCAGTGGCACACGAAGATACGGTTTATGATTTACTCGTACTCGATATTATGATGCCGAAACTGGATGGGTTGAGCGTCCTGCGCCAATTACCAAATATTATCGATATCCCAGTCATTATGCTGACGGCAAAAGGGGAAGAGATTGACCGTATTATTGGTCTAGAGCTTGGTGCTGATGATTATATCACTAAACCTTGTAACCCTAGAGAGCTGCTAGCGCGTATCAATGCAGTGATTAAACGTACCAATACGACCGCATCAGAGCATACTCCGTTGCCAGAGAGTCGTTTGCATCTTGACCAAAACCAACGTGCCTGTCAGATAGATGGGGTGACGCTACAAGTCACTGGTACAGAGTTTGATCTGCTCGTGGCTCTACTCAAGCAAAAAGGGGAGGTGGTAAGTAAAGCATGGCTGTCAGAAAATGTCTTGCAGCGTGAGTTGCAGCCATTTGACCGTAGCCTCGATGTACACGTATCTCGCTTACGCAAAAAACTTCAACCTTTCCACGATGAGCCAATAAAAGCGGTGCGTGGTAAAGGTTATCAACTGGTGCTGTAATGACGGACATATCGATGAAAGCTTCTGAGCAGACCCTCAAAAAATCACCTAAGTTTAAGGTGCGCATTACTCTGTTTTGGCGTTTGTTCCTGAGCCTATTACTGACGATTTTAATTACCTCTGTACTGTCCATCGTGGTAGAGCGCTGGCTAGCTGAAAAAGAGCTGACCTCTCGTATGGATGTGCAAATCGATAGCCTATTGATAAAGCGTGAAGAGATGGTCGCATCACTACGGGCTGGTGATGTGGAGTCTGTCAGGGAGATGTATCGTCAAGACCGCCAGCTGATGAATCAAATCAGAGTCTATGATGAGCAGGGCGCTATTATATTCCCGCGTTACCGTGACAAAGACGATCGCGCGCAAGGACAACTGCAAAGTGGTCGGCAGCTAATGGATCGTGCAATACAACCGTTGCAGCAAATATCACCTAGAGTAGAGAATAACGTTTATGGCGTAGAAGGCCGCAATGCTGACAATAGACTGCGTGAACACGACAATGAGATACCAAAAGATGAGCCGTCTTTTTGGCAAAAATTCTTAAAACCAAGAACGGCAAGTAGTGCCGCAGTAGCTGATATTGATACTCGTCCTGAACTGGCCGACATGTCTGTTGAATTACCTGATGGTCAGTCAATCATCATACAGTTGCGTCCGCACTTGCGTTTTTCAGACGTAGTAGAGATACAGCACGGCAATTTTCCAATACGTTTGCTATTGATTGTTATCTTTAGCATATTGGTCTGCATATGGCTCAGTCGTACACTGACCCAGCGAATTGGCCGTGTACAAAATACCGTACACCGTATGATTGATGGTAATTATCAAGCTAACCCAGAACTGTCCAAGATGGGCGATGATGAGTTGGGGCTACTTGCCAAAGACGTCGCCCATCTATCGACAAGGCTTGTAGACAGTGAGTTGGCACGTAAGCAAATGCTTAGTGATATCTCACATGAGCTGCGTTCGCCGCTTGCTCGTCTGGATGTCGCGACTGAGCTGACTCGAGACTTTGCGCCCAATGCCAATCGCTATCTAGACCGTATCGATAAAGAATCTACACGAATGAATGAGCTGATTGAGCAAATCATTCATATTCAATCCCTACAAATGCAGCAATATACCGTCGATAATTTGGAGAGTGAGGCAGTCGACATATCTGACATCATTAGTAATATCGGAGAGGATGTCTGCTTTGAGTTTCAACATAAAGACGTACATTGGCAATGGCAACCGCCTGTATCCTCAGCGTTAGATGATGTAGAAGGCTTTTGGACCGTCCAAGGTAATGCAGAGCAATTGTATAGCGCGCTTGAAAATGTCATTCGTAATGCTTTTATGCACACGGCAGCGAGTTCGACAGTGATTGCTGAAATAAAGGCAATACAAATGGACAATAAGGCACCAGCTGTTCAAATTAATATAACAGACGAAGGTGGCGGTGTCGCAGACAAAGACTTAGAGCGTATTTTTCATCCCTTTGTGCGGCTCGATACTGCTCGGCATCGTGATACTGGCGGCTATGGCCTTGGCTTGGCTATTGTCCATGCTGTAGTCATGGCGCATAAAGGATATATCAATGCTCATAATCGGCAAGATGGTATTCAAGGGTTGGTGGTTCAAATAGTGCTACCTAGCAGATAAAGAGATAAATAATACAGAAATAATTTATGTAACCAATATGCGCTTATCATGTATTTGTAATGTGTATAAGCGCATATTTAGTAATAGATAAAAGCTGACTCTTTTTAAAACCGATGTAATTTATTATAAATAGACAAAAATTAAAAGTAATTATATTCGTTTATATGAATATAACCGACGAACGGTACCAAAACACGGATGAACGGTATTGTCTCTCTGTATATATTCGGTAATACTAATATATACAGAGAGTGATAAAGATTATACAAAACAAAACGTCTTATTCCTTAAAGACTACTACAACTATTATTTGAACAAGGTCTCGTTATTATAAGCTTATAACCCGTTTTATTTTGTCACATCGTCTCTCTGACATGGATCTTATCTCTGATTTTTTAAATCTGACAAGTCTGTAAGGGAGTACGCATCATGAACCGCATTTATAAAGTCATCTGGAATGAAGCCTTAAGTTGTTTTACCGCCGTTGGTGAATACGCGAAGGGACGTGGCAAATCTTCCAAATCTAGCGTTAGCTCTAACACTACCATCAATACAACGTCTAACCTGGCCGTTATCCATACGTTACGTCTGAGCACTATAGCGCTTGGGCTGCTAGCGGCTGGCTTTGGCATGCAGGCGAATGCAGATCTTAACTACTCTAATAACACTTATTATACTAACCATCAGACCATGGGTAATGGTCATAGTAGCCATGGGAATGGCAACGGAGTTGGACACGATTCCCATGGAAACGGCAATGGTTATGGTCATAACGGAAATAACGGAAATAACGGAAATAACGGAAATAACGGAAATAACGGAAATAACGGAAATAATCATTTGTCTGGTTTAAAATTCGCTGGCGATACAGGTGGTGTTATTACACGTAATCATGGTGAGAAACTCACCGTCAAAGGCGGTGCAACCACAGCATTATCGAACAACAACATCGGTGTCGTTGCAGATAACATGAGTAACACCTTAACCATCAAACTGGCGAAAAACCTAACCGGTCTTGATAGTGCCGACATTGGTGGTATCAATGTTTCATCAACAGGCATTGATGCCAACAGCACCCAAATCACAAATGTGGCCAGTGGTGTTGGTGATGATTACAATGCAGCCAATATTGGTGATCTAAACAAAGCAGTCGCTGACAATAAAACCAAGTACTACAGTGTAAAAAGTGGTGCTACAGGAAACAAAAACAACGATGGCGCAACAGGACCAAACTCTATGGCCATGGGTGGCAACGCTAGTGCTACAGGTGGTCAAGCCATTGCCATTGGTAGTGGTGAGAGTGGTCAGAACACCGTAGCTAGTGGTCAGCAATCTATTGCCATTGGTGCAAACACGGTATCAAAAGGACATTCATCTATCGCCATTGGCGGTGATGATTTAGATGCTGCCTCAAAGGTAAATGGAGTTAATGCATTATTTAACACTTATACAGGCATCACAGGCGGTCTTGTTACGGTAGGTGATTATAGTAATCATACTGAATCTGGTGGTGCGGCCTCTGTTGCCATTGGTGTCAAAGCGCACTCTAAAGGCAATCTGTCTACGGCTGTGGGTGTCCGTTCAAGCTCAACAGGTGATGCATCTTCTGCCTTTGGTATGGGTTCTTCAGCAACTAAGAAAGGTTCAGTGGCATTAGGTGCAGGTTCAACCACATTCACTGATGCGACTTACCAAGATAAACTTACTATTGGCAGTAAGGATTATTTATACGCTGGTGAGACAAATGATAAAGGGGCACAGATCTCTGTTGGCTCAGAAGGACGTGAGCGTCAAATCAAGCATGTTGCTAGTGGTGAGGTGAGTGCAGTCAGTACCGATGCGATTAACGGTAGTCAGTTACACGCAACCAATGAGTCTGTTAAAGATTTAAGTACTACGGTCGTGGCCAACAAAACGCATTTCTATAGTGTCAATAGCACGGATTCAACCCGTGGCAATTACAATAATAATGGTGCAAATGGCGTTGATGCAATGGCAGCTGGAATTGATGCTCAAGCAGTTGGCGATCGCGCTGTTGCTATGGGAGCTGGTGCCTCTGCTACTAGTTCTGAATCAACTGCATTAGGCAGTGCATCGCAGGCGTTTGCAGGCTCAGCCACTGCAGTTGGTTTTGGCGCCAGAGCAGATAAGTATGGTGCAACTGCGATGGGTGTGAATTCTCGTGCACAAGGTAAGTATAGTACCGCTGTTGGTCAACAAGCTGAAGCTACAGGTGATGACTCTATTGCCATGGCTAAAGGCGCTAAGGCTACTAAGAAGAGTGCCACAGCAGTTGGCGTTAACGCTAAAGCTGAAGGCGAGCGTTCAGTAGCTTTAGGTGAAGGCGCACAAGCTACTACTCTGACAGGTACTGCTATCGGTTCGCGTACCCTTGCTAGTGCAGTACAGAGCACTGCAGTGGGTGTTGGTTCTAAGGCAACCAAACAATGGGCTACGTCTATAGGCTTTAGTTCCCAAGCAAATGGCGTTAGTTCTGTTGCTTTAGGTGATCGAAGCGTAGTGGATGGAAAAGAGTCAATAGCGATAGGTAAGGGCAATACAGTGAGTGGTACTCACTCAATCGCTATAGGTACTGGTCATACCATTATTGGCAACAACTCAGGCGCATTTGGTGATCCTAATAACATCACTGGCTCAGACAGTTACGTGATAGGCAATGACAACACAGTTGCTAATAACAATACTTTTGTTTTAGGTAACAATGTTGAAACAACTCAAGATAACAGTATTGTGTTAGGTAATTTATCTACTGATCGTGCGGCCACGACTGAAACAGGAGTTACTATTAATGGAACGCCCTATACTTACGCAGGCGCAGCTCCAGTAGGTGTAACGAGTGTTGGTTTCGTTGGTGGTGAACGTCAGATCATTAATGTAGCAGCAGGTGCTGTCAATGCAACCAGTACAGATGCTATAAATGGTAGTCAGCTGTATGCCACCAATGAAGCAGTCGACAGTAACACGACTACTATTAACAAAGGCTTTGCTCTGAAAGCTGCTGACGGTAATACCGTGCAAAAACCATTGGGTCAAGCGGTAGAAGTCGTTGGCTCTAATGACAACATCGACACAAGAGTGAGAAATGGCAAAATCGAGGTCAAGCTCAATAACGATCTTGATCTAGGTAACAATGGTAGTGTCAGTACAGGTAATATTTTCGGTGGCACTCAAGTTAATCGCTTGGGCATAGTCACTGGTGGTCTACTAATGGGCGGTGTTACTACCGTTAGTGGGCTTGGCGTGACAGTAACGGGTACACACCCACTATCCAATGCAACGTTGACCAGTGATGGTCTAAGCATGGCTGGTGGCCCAAGTATTACTAAATCTAATGGTATCAACGCTGCCAACAAAAAGATTATCAATGTTGATAACGGTGAAGACCCAAATGATGCTGTCAATGTCAGTCAGCTAAGTAGTTCGTCTGCCGCTGCCAGAACCAAAGTTTTAAAGGGAACCAATGTCTCTAGTGTCGATTTCTCAATCGACAGTGATACAGGACAAGATGTTTATACTGTTAATGCAGATGGCGTTACTGCTTCAGCAGGATCTGCAGCTGTCACAGTTACCGCAGGCGAAAAAGACGAGACGACTAACACGACCGACTATGCCGTTGACTTAAGTGTAGATAGCAAAGCCAGTCTGGTAAAAGCGGACAGTGCCATGCAGACCATTGTTGCTCAAATAGATGGCATTGATGTCAAAACGCTTAACCAAACGGACAATACGGCGAATTTCCTAACAGGAGATAATATTGTTCTCACTGCTGAGGATGGTGGCATTAAAGTCGCTACAAAAGAGGATGTCACTTTCACTAGTGCTAGCTTTACTGATAGTACAGTTCGTGTGAGTGGTGAAGGTCTTGATAATGGTGGCAACAGAATCATCAATGTAGATGATGGTGATGCAGATACTGATGCTGTCAATGTTAGACAATTAAATGCAACCAACAATACAGTGGACCTAGGACTGAACTTTACAGGAGATGATACAAATGTTGTCGTCAATCGCAAGTTAGGTCAAACGTTGACACTCCAAGGAGGTGCTACCAACGTAACTGAAAACAATATCGGTGTGATCGCTGATGAAGAGGGCAATCTAAATGTTAGATTGGCTGAAGATGTCATGCTTGGTAAAAACGGTAGCGTGAGAATGGAAAGCACGGTGCTTAATAATGCAGGCGTCACCATCACTGATGGTCCTAATCAGACCATTACGTTAAGCAACGAAGGTCTTGATAATGGTAATAATAGAATTATCAAAGTTGATAAGGGAATTGCCCCAACCGATGCCGTAAACTTTGCACAGCTCACTATGACTAATGATGAAATTGCTAAAGGTATCAAAATTGGTGACGGTAATGTTGCTAATGATCAGCAATTTGCATTAGGCGATACCATCAATGTCACAGGAGATAACAATCTGACTACTGTCGCTTCTGCGACTGGCGTCCAAGTAAAACTGAATAATCAGTTAGACCTTGGAGATGATGGCAGTATACAGATAGGTAACAGCATCATGAGTGATGCAGGCTTTACTTTCGTTGGAAATGGCGTGAATAGAATGGTTTCGCAGGTCTCATTGAGTAGCCGTGGTCTAGACAATGGAGGCAACACCATTCGCAACGTTGGGGAAGGTGTGCTAAATACGGATGCTGTCAATGTTGGGCAGTTAAAAGATGTCGCCATTGCCTTGGATCAAGGTTGGGGCATTACCGCTCAAGGTGATATCGCTACGATGGTAAAACAAGGAGATGCTGTCGACCTCAGCAGTAAAGACGGTAATATCAAGGTATCTAGGAAATCAGTGAGTGATGTGGCTGCTTTCGATAGTAGTCCATCATTGCAAGCTGCAGCCATACCTACCAATGCTAATGATATTAGCTTTGATCTGAACCCAGATATTACTTTGAATAGCGTAACCACTGGTGGTACGGTTATGAATGATAATGGACTGACCATTGCAGGTGGCCCAAGCATCACAAAAATTGGTATTGATGCCGCTAATACCAAAATTACCAACGTTCAAAATGGGGAAGTTTCGGTGACAAGTCAGGACGCTATAAATGGCGGTCAGCTTTATGCCCAAGGCACTGGTATCAGCAGTATTATCGGTGGTGACACTGTTTACAATGCCGAAGATGGTACTTTTACCAACAGCGACATTGGTGGAACGGGTGAAAGCAATATCGATGGTGCGATTGCTTCTATCAGACAAGGTACGATTGAAATTAGTGAAAATGTGCAAATTAACACAGAGAGCATTACCACTAATACAACCAATATCGCGACCAATACGACAAATATTGCTACGAATACCAGCAATATCATGACCAATACTACGAGTATCGAAACCAATACGGACAAGCTAGATGCTGGACTCAATTTTGGCGCAGACAGTGGTGCCAATATCAACAAACCAATTGGCGATGGTAGCGTCCTCAGCTTCACTGGTAGTAATAACATCACCACCACAGCAGATGGTAGTAGTATTAAGTTTGATCTAAACGGTAATATCAGCGTTGATAGTGTCACAGTTGGGACAACGGTTATCAATAGTGAGGGCATTAGTATGCAAGATGGGCCAAGTATGACGTCTCAAGGTCTATATGCTGGTAACCAACGTATGACTGGTGTCGCCGATGGGGTTGAAGCAACAGACGCCGTCAATTATAGTCAGCTTAGCGCGCTTGATAGTCGACTCAACAATAACATGAGCGATCTTGGCTACAAAATCGACGAAGTAGAAGACGATGCAAATGCAGGTATCTCAGCTGCGATGGCAATGTCAGCAATGCCTCAGGCTTATATCGCAGGTAAGTCATTGATCGGTGGCGGTGTTGGTACCTATAATGGAGAGAGTGCTGTAGCGATTGGTTTCTCTAAGTTATCTAATGACGGTCGCTGGGTCATCAAGGTAAATGGTACGGCAGATACTCAAGGTAACGTAGGCGGTGCAGTTGGTGCAGGCTTCCATTTTGACTAACAGAGCTTTTCAACTGTAGTTATCGATAGACTATAAAAAAGCAAGACATCCAATGTCTTGCTTTTTTACGGCTTAAAGATGAATAGTTAATGAAACAATGATGTCGATAAACAAAAATAAGCGCTTGTAAGTTGTATCTTACAAGCGCTTATTATTTATAATTAAGGTGCTTTTATATTCTGAACATTGCACCATTCGGTGTCAGTCCAACATAGGCCATACCTGCTTGATTCATCCAGTGAGGTTGAATGATGCCATGTTGCAAAATCGCATGAATGTCTCTATGTGCTCGTTCTATCTTGTGCTTTTTATATAGGGAAGCCGTGCCTGCGACTGCGTAAATTTCAGATACCATGTCGCGAGCTTCTCTTGCGGCTTCACAAGACGCTGCCCATACATCGGCAAGCTGTATATCAGTAAAGGTGTTCTTCTGCTGTGCCTCTTTCCATAGTACCTCGACACTATGATGCAGTTGGGCGCGTTTCGATGCCAGTACTGTTTTACTCTTAGCAATGGTAGCCTGTACCGTTGCACGGTCGCGTAGATCTGGACTCTTACCCGGTGTTACTCTCTCAAAGCACATATCAACCAAGTCATCCATAGCGGCTTTTAATACGCCTAGCGCCATCGCCGCACAGCCAGCAGCATTGATACAACCGATAGGCAGACGACTGTAGGCAGTATCGATAGCCACAGGACTATCAAAGTCAACTGCATAAGCCTCTTTGACAAAAGCGTCTTTGACGACTATATCGTGGCTACCTGTGCCATTTAAACCGCCCACATCCCACGTATCAATGATTTTTACATCTTTCTTAGGAATAAAAAATAGCTTTAAACTTGCACCTGGGCCAAGGGTCGTAGGAGAGCCTTCGGAGATAACGAGGCAACGTAGCACAAACCAGTCAGCCAATTGGCATCCAGAGACGAGTGTCCATTGTCCTGATACCATGTAGCCATTATCTACTGTTTGGGCCACGCCTTCAGGCCGTGCGGAATTGGCATAAATATGAGAGGGGTCGCTATATACTTCTTTCATACTGGACTCGTCCAAAAATCGACCGAATGTACAGGCTAAATGGTTGTTCCAAACGATCCAAGCAACGGAGGCCTCAGCACTGGCCAACGTCTCATAAGTTTTTAGCGTTTCTATTGGGTTTCCTGCCCATCCTCCTAACGATTTAGGCAGCCCCATTCTAAACAATGCAAATTCTGAAAGTTTATTGACTACCACGGGTGCAATTTTTCTAGCGCTTTCTGTTTCATCTCTAAACATGATTGCTGATGCATAAATCTTGTTTGCTGCATCGGATGGTAGGGTGGTTATCTCTGCTGAGGATATATCATTCATATTGTTCAACCTTATTGTGATGAATAAGACAGTACTTTTTTCTACAGCTGATAAAGTACAAATTTGAGCGATGACAAATGCTTATATAAAGAATAACCAACAGCCGCCCACCATACAACTGTTAATATGAATATATTAAAAATTATATTGTAAAAATTGAATAAATAGTATGTTTATTGAAATGCTGACAATAATCTTGGCAATTAGTAGACCCTCTAGCACTACAACTTAAGTAATTACGTTAAGGTATCAGCGACTATATAGATTATATGTACAGTGCCTCAATATTAATTAGACAAACTCATATACAGGGTTGTTTTTAATGAGTATTCTAAGAGGTATAATGATACCAAACCTCTTTACTCGTCTTATTACTACTTGGGTGACCGTTGCTGTCATCATATTGCACGGTATCACTGTGTGGGCGATGATATCTGTGGATAGCCCAAGACCGCTTGAGACAAAAATTACACCAAAAGCTATTCAGCTAGAGCTGATCACACTGCCACCGTCATCTGAAAAAACGCTTAGCAAAAATTCTCAGTCACAACCTTTACCTCCCAAAGCCTTAATACCTGATAAGACGTTAGTAACGCCGATAGAGGAAATCGAACGTGCACCAGTAATGGAACCTTCAGTAGTATCAAATCCAGTAAATCCAGTAAGTCCAAAAGAGAAAGCACCCGTCCCAGCAGAAAATAAAACACTACCTAAAACATCTACAAATACTAAACCTACTATCAACGCTGCGTCATCAGTCCAAAATCTGACAATAGCAGAATCAAGAAAAGTTGCTCGTTCATCTGATAATAGTAATGAAAACGAAGACGATCTATCTGCTATGATTCGAGCAGTGACAGCTCAGTTCAATCGTGAACAGGCCATACAGAAGCGCCAAGCCAAAAAACAGGCTAGCAAAGAACAGGTCGAAAAGGATCGCTGGCAAGCACAAGCGGCTAGTGAGGCAATTGAAAAGATGCTTGCGTTAGCTGCTGATCAAGCAGAAAAGCAAAATGGCGACCAAGCTGAGCTAGATAATGAAATGGACAATACTGTAGAAACAGTGTTTAAAGCGGATTATGGCAGTTGGCAGGATGGAGGGGAACCTACGACAAGTGTTCCATCACTTGTATGGCGCAGTGTCAATATGAGCCTAGGAGATGTCTTTATCGTTATGCTTGAGTTGCACGTCAACAAAGAAGGTGTAATTACTGAGGTGCAATTATTGGAGTCATCAGGCAGCCCAATTATTGATGCGATAGCGACCACTCAAGTTAGGGCAGGACAATTGAATCCATTAAAAAACGATGGCAACGTTGTCGATGCCATCGTCCCTATGTCACTGGTCTATGAGAGGCCTTGAGTGAATGATTTAAAAATACTCATTTATATTTTTCAATATTTTGCATTGTATCGTTAGGCGTCATTTTATTGAATGGCTCGTTCAAAAAACCACCACAGTGCTATCAAAATGCTGATCAAAGAACCTATATAAAATATTATCCATTTATAAAACTGGGTATGACGTAGCAGTAATGCGATAGGGAATACCGCAATGATAAACACTAGCTGCCCTAACTCAATACCGATATTGAAACTCAGTAACGCCAAAACACGCTCACTTGTGGCAAGCGGCAAGTCTACTAACACATTGGCAAAACCGAAGCCATGAA
Organism: Psychrobacter proteolyticus; assembly: GCF_039762275.1. Taxonomy (GTDB): domain Bacteria; phylum Pseudomonadota; class Gammaproteobacteria; order Pseudomonadales; family Moraxellaceae; genus Psychrobacter; species Psychrobacter proteolyticus_C. The sequence goes on from NZ_JBDLOB010000001.1 coordinate 626,468, forward strand.
TCAGCCCAAAAACAAATGCCAGATAGATTGCTCTTACTCTCAGCATCGGTACTAAGTTATTGAGCGCGGCAAAGGCGATAGATAGCGCAATAACAGACTCGATAAAACGGGCAGGTATACTGATAATTTGTAGGGCTGCTAGCGTCAACGTAATAGAATGAGCAAGTGTGAATGACGTCGCAATCCAAAACACTTCGAGTAAGGCAGCTTTTGGTTTAGGAACGGCTAATAATGTTTTCTCTTTACGCATGTATACAGCAGGAATGAGTAACACAAACAAAAACAGCAAGTGATCCCAACCAATCAATAGATGATGTATACCACTTTTAAGAAAATTAGCTACTGTAGACATCCATCCATTGTTCGCCTCTGAGCCTATAGAATGCTGCCCTACAGTCAGTACTTGCAATGGCGTATCGTCACTAGCCTGCGTTAGAATTAATCGATGATTGGCATCGATACCTGTCAATATTTGGTAATCAAGACTATCGACGGGTTGCTCGCATTTTAGCTCAAAACTTGTATACAAATAGTTGAAGCCGCCGCGCGTGTTAATAGCCAATGGTGAGAACTCGGTTATTTGACACTGTTGTGCATCACCTTCTAACCTTATCTTGGATGTTATTAGTTGCTCTATTAGAGCTGTTTGTGATTTTACTTCGGCCCAATTAACTTGGCTGTCTTTATTTGGATCTATCTCTATCAGTAATGCTAGATCGCGAAGTGAGATCTCATATTCAGCGCTTACGGTACGCTCTTCATTGGTAGACAGGTTTAGGTATGCTGTACTAGATTCGTGCGCCTGTACGAGAGTGGCTGTCAGTAGCAGAGAGAGCAGCATTACGTAACGATAGGTTTGATGCCAAAGGCTTTTTTTTGATGCGCTCATAAAGGGGTGTCCTTATTCATCATTTGCGCACCTGATGTTTGGGTGGTTAAGTTTTGTGTATGATCAGCGCTGCAATGCAGACAACCATTGATTTTACCCAAGCGTAATGCCTGTTCAAGCGCTGAATATTCAAACTTTGTTTCTGTCATAAATTGACGTATCAGCTTGATATCTTCTTGGCTGCCAGCTTCGATAGCTGCTGTTGCATATAAAACAATATCAGCTGTTTCGCGTTGCTGCTGCCAGTTGTCTTTAGCCAATTGAAGCGCCAAGTCTACTTGCTTAGATAACAGAGCATAAGTTGCCTGTTCTCGCATATGAGCATTTTCTTGACGTATTTGCCATACATCAATACGCTCTTTCATCAAGGCCAAGTTTTTCTGTGCTTGAGGATCGCCTAATTTGATTTGAGCAGTGATAAGGCGTAGGAGTAGAGCATCTTTATCAGTGTGTGTCTGGAGAAGTGTGCGTACTTGCTGATACTCACCAATACTTAGTAGCCAGTCTGTTCGGGCCATAAGTGCAGGCACCGTCTGATTATCCATCACATCAAAAACTTGAGTGGATAGAGCAGTGTCTTCACTGCGTAATGCTGCATCTGCTTGGATCAGGTAGATCCAGCGTGCAGTTGATGCATCTAGGCCAGGTGCTAGAGCAGCAAGTCCCTTAAGGGTCTGTTTTGCTGCTTCAAGCTTCCCCGTCATACTTTTTACTTGCGCTTCACAGGCCAATGCATAAACACGTAATGCAGGATCATTAAGTTTTTTGCAATAACTCATGGCTTCCGAAAACTGACCTTGAACGACCAGTAGGGATGAGAGAGTCAATAAAGCATCTGGATGATCCGCCTCTCGACTTAATATCTGTCTCAGTACCTCTTTTGCTTCGTCAAACTTATGATCTGATTGAAGCGCCCTTGCTTGCAACATCAAAGTTTCTGTACTTTGATCTTTGGTTAAATCTAACTGCGCGCGCGCCTGTCCTAATGCACGTGGATCTCCTTGTAGATAGGCACGCTCTAATAATTCGCTGGTCTGCGCCAAAGAGTTTTCATTCATGTCAGAGGAAAAGTCAGCTGAGCTTGTATAGCGCGGCGGTGAAGAATCTTCGGGTAGTATCGCAAGGACTTGTTGATCATCATTTGGTACAAAAGGGGTAGCATGAATAAGTTGTATGCTAATGAGTAATAGCAAGAGTGATTTGATATAAAATTGAATCCAATGCATAAAATTTCTCGGCTCAGAACATAAATAAACACCCAATCAGAAAGCTGATTAGGTGCTGGATTTATCTCACATCACATTAAAGCGAGGCGTTGGCGTCTGTCACCACAACGGGCTCTGCCAAATTGGCCTCAGGCAGTATAATTCGATCGATATCTTGAGGCTCATCGGTATCTAAATTATTACTGGCATCAATTACATCAGAAGTTCTGTCAACAGCTAGTTCAGCTTTGGCTTGGTCTACTGCAACATCACTCTTAGCTAAATCGGATGAGCTATCATTATCATTGAAACAACCAGAAAGCGCAGCTGATCCAGTGATCAATACGGCTAATATTATATAGCGCATAGTATTTCTCCTTGGGTTATATTCAGCTTATCGGCTACCTGGTGTAGGGGTGGTTAGATAAGGAAATACTGAGTCAAACTCGGTAGCTGGTTTAAGCGCACCATCAGTAAGAAGCGCTTTGCCAGCTTTTGCATCTTCAGGAACACAAGTTGCATCAGCTGGTAGGCCAGCATGACATAAAGCGCCCATTGATACTCTCAAAGCAATATCAGTGACATCATCACCTGGTCGTCTACCATTCGGAAAACCTGCTATATCGTTAGCAGTACTTGGGCGACCATCGTTCTGAGCGTCAATGATACTAATCACACCCAAGTCGTTCTGGTTGGCAGCTGCGACTGCTGCTATGTTGGTATTTAGGCGCAGCATATCTGACGGTACCATATTTGGGTTGGCAGGTTTGTTGACAGTAGGAACCCCTGTCAAAAATGCGGTTACCAAATCTTGACGCGGGAAGTTTGTCGGTGCAGGTGCGCTTGGATACAACGTTTCAATCAATGCTGGGAGCGTAGGATAAAAGACATAAGGTGCGAATTTTGCGACGTCGTCTTTTGGCTCTGAGGCATTAAATTTGTCCTTGTCTTTGAGACCAATAACCACTTCATTGACTAGTGGCATACCAAGTCTAGAAACCTGTGTCCATGCACCGCCTTTTTTGGCAGTTGTACTGATGCCTGAAGCAGGATTGCCATTGACCAAGGTCGCTTGACGCACGCTGGCCGTTGTCCAAGCACCGATAACAGGATCTTTACTTGTGCTATTGACGAGGCAAGCTTTCGGTACTTCCATTGCAATCGAGGTAACATTTTTCCCTGCTAATACGTTAGTACCAGCATCACGGGCACCTAGCGGATTTAGGTTAACCAAGTCAAACACTCTACCTAGATCAATAGCAAAACCTTCAGCACGTTGACCGACAAAAACTCTACCCTGACCACAGCTACCTAAATTCAAAGGTTTAATAAAGCTACGCGCGTAAGTAGGGTAATCTGCAAAAGATTTGGTACCAATATAGTCAAATGGTTTATCAAAATTACCTAGTGAAGTACGTGAACCACTGCGGCGGTCGCCTTTGACCATTGTTACGTTATAGCTCTCACTCGTTTGTACATTAGCAGAGTTAGACGCATCACCAGCGTTAGACAAAGGAATGGCAACGTTTGGCGTTGATGGATCACCATCTGAGTCAATTTCAATGCTGTTTAGCTCTTGAGTGAAATCAAATTGAAAAGTAATATCTTCAACAGCATCACCGTTATTATCAATATGAATCTCATAGAGCGCATCTGGATCTAAAGCAAAATAATTGGGTCCACCATAAGCGTCTTGCAGCGGTAAGTAGTTAGCAATAATCGTAACGTAATCTGCCCGGTTATTTTCGTAACTATTGAACATATAAAAGTCAGAAGCATCGACTTTTGGGGTTTTGGTAATAGAAGGGGCTTCACGGTGACTTGACGCAACAGCACTTGCACTCATGCACAGTGTTATCGCTGCTATTAGAGCCTTTGTGGTATGTTTCATACGGATCCTTGTAAAGAAACTTTAAATGATGGGACGGCCAAGACTCGACATTGTTTGTAAATATCAATTAACTAAATAATGTCTTTATTAAGTCGGTTTTAACTATACACTTGTTTGCGGTATTGTGTCTACGCTTTTATCCGTTTTAATATGTTGATAATTATAAACTTTTCGGCGCATCAGGCTGCATCATAGGATCGGCATCTGCAAATGCTTCTAGTGTACGGCAATGAGTATCAATAGCGACGATATTGGGATAAGCACTCAAGTCTACTTTAAAGCGGCGAGCAGAAGAGACTTGTGGAATCAAATAACAATCTGCGAGAGTAGGACTGTTCCCATAGCAGAATTGTCCGCGATTGTTATCCGCCGCCAAACGTGTCTCTAAAGCGGCAAAACCTTCACTGATCCAGCGATTGCACCATGCAATCACATCTTCCTCGTTTACTGACAGCTCATTACGCAGGTACTGCAAAATGCGGCGATTATTAATTGGATGGATGTCGCAACCAATCATGGCACTCAGCGCGCGTACCTGCATACGCCCAGCAGCATCTTTAGGTAATAGTGCGTGCTCAGGGTAGACCTCTTCTAACCACTCCAAGATAGCTGGACTTTGATATAATAGTAAATCGTCAGCTTGTAGGACAGGTACTAATCCTTGCGGATTAATGGCTTTAAAGGCAGACTCTAACTGTTCATCCTGTGCCAGATTGATCGTGATATCATTGTAATCTAAGCCTTTTAGATTCATAGCGATACGAGTACGGTAAGACGTGCTACTACGAAAGTAGCCATAAAGTGTCATCATGATTCATGTCCTTATATTGATGTATTTTTATAAAGATAAATAGTATGAAGTAAGGTCTGTGTCTCAGTGATATTTGATCGGGCAAGCCATTATTGAACAAACCCTTATTGAAAAAACCATTAGCAAACAAACCATCATTAAAAATAACCAAGCACACCAGAATCGAGCAAATCATGCCAGCAGACAAAACCCTTGTAGACAGTTCTATCACCAGTAAAAATCAAAGTGGGGTTCAGTCGCTTGAAATTGGGCTGTCGATACTCGATGTGCTGATCGACCGCAATGAGCCTATGATGCTAAAAGATATCGCTGACGCCATGCAAATGCACCCAGCAAAATCCCATCGTTACTTGGTCAGTCTCATCCGCAAAAACTATGCGCGTAAGCTTGATGATGGGCGCTATGGGCTTGGTGATAGAGTCAATGCATTGGCATCACTAGGACATACGGAACTCAACCAAAACAATCTTTTGGTACGTCTCACGCAAGTGGCTAATGAAATCAAAGACACCTTAAACTGTGGTGTACAAATCGCCAAATGGTTTAGCGAAGGCCCTATTATTATTCAGTCCGTTGAGCCGGACAGTCCGATTAGCATCATCACTCGCATCGGCTCACGTATGCCTCTGACGACATCGGCCACAGGGCAGTTATTTGCCAGTTATCAACCTGATACCGTCATTCAGCCATTGGTCACAGCTGAATGGCATACGAGTAATACCGCCGCAAATATGGCCGAGAAGTGGCAGCACTTTACCCAGCTACAGGCCAAAATTCGTACGCAAGGCTATGCAACAGTGACGGGCGATATGCTCATGGGGATCAACGCCATTACGATTCCCGTTATATTGCCGCAGCTTGCCAATAGTACTATTAAACCATCCAAGAGTAGTGCCAAAACTGATAGTAAAGATTTACCGCTAGAATATGCTATCACTATCATTGGAACAACAGAGCAATTGCCTATGAGTGAGCAACATAATGTGGTTAAGCAAATACTGGCGATAGCACAGCGTTATCAAATTGCATAATTAAAATATCTTTAGAGAATTTATTTCTAAAGATACTCTAATGTTCTGTGTCACTCGCCGACAGGAGCAACTTCGCGTGCTTCAGCCAACTCATCACTATGCAAAAACTGTGTATGTGCTGGGGCGCGTTTGGTACGAGACCACTCATCTAGCATGTCTTGCTTGATGGCATCTGTAATCATCGATACTTTGTCTTCTGAGGTTGGATCATCATAGGTCAGCTCTAGACGATGACCATTGGGATCAAAGAAATAAATCGAGTGAAAGATGCCGTGATTGGTCACGCCAATGACATCAATGCCGGCATTTTCTAAATGCTCTTTGGCAACGATTAGCTCGTCACGGTCCTTAACCTTTAGCGCTAAGTGCTGCACCCAGCTTGGGGTATTTGGATCAAAGCCCATCTCAGGTTGATTGGGTACTTCAAAGAACGCTAAAACATTGCCATTACCAGCGTCCAAAAAGACGTGCATATAGGGGTCAAAGGCTTTGGTCGAAGGCACATGGTCTTCTGCGAATGCCAAGATGAAATCCATATTTAGATTTTTTTTATACCATTCAACGGTTTCTTTGGCATCTTTGCAGCGGTAAGCCACATGATGAATTTTCTCAATTTGAAAGCTCATATCAAACTCCTTTTGATAAGACGTGTTACTCATTTGGCTGTATTCACATAACGATGAGTAGGTGAATGCGTTTGTCTTCCTATCCGCCTGCATGAGAATTTTCACGCCTATTTTGCTATTTCTCTATCTATGTTATTTCTTAAATGCTACTTGTCAAAATCAAAGCTAAGCGCTGGTAATACCTTGCCGCGTACTTCACCAAAGCCAACACGGATGCCGTCTTTTTCGCTATAGCCTTTCATGATGACCGTGTCACCATCTTCGATAAAGCTGCGTGTTTCGCCACCTTTTAGCGTGACTGGTTTGGTAGCATTCCAAGCAATCTCTAGCATCGAGCCATAAGAGTCAGGCGTTGGCCCAGAAATCGTACCTGAGCCCATCATGTCACCGATTTCAACTTTGCAGCCAGTGATGGTGTGGTGGGTAAGCTGCTGTGCCATTGACCAGTACATGTATTTGAAGTTGGTCTCGCAAATGACCGTCGCTGTTTCCGCATTTTCAGGCAGTAACTCAACTGATAGATTGATATCAAAGCTGTTATCGCTCGCTTTTTCATTTAAATAAGCAAGTGGCTTGGGTTCTTGAGTCGGACAAGCTGTTTTAAACGGAGCCAACGCATCCATAGTAACAATCCAAGGAGAAACCTCGGAGGCAAAGGTCTTGGCATTAAATGGACCTAATGGCACGTATTCCCATTTTTGGATATCTCGTGCTGACCAGTCATTGAGCAACACCATGCCAAAGATATGATCGGAGGCATCATCTACGGCGATTGGCTGACCGATATGATTACCTTTACCAACGACAAAGGCGGTCTCTAGCTCAAAATCCAAGCGCTTACAGGCAGAAAAAATAGGACGCTCATCAGGGCTAGGCTTTAGCTGACCTGATGGACGTACGATATCAGTTCCACTGACGATGACGGTACTGGCGCGTCCATTATAACCAACAGGCATTTCGGTCCAGTTAGGTAGCAGGGCGTTGTTTGGATCACGGAACATGGTGCCGACGTTGGTCGCGTGCTCTTTAGAAGAATAAAAATCGGTAAAGCCCGGTACTTGCACTGGCAAATGCATGGTGACGTCTGCTTGCTTAAACAGCACCTTTTTCTGTAAGTCTGTATTGTCACGTAACGTATCATTGTCATTAGACAGCAGTGTCTGAATGGTTGTGCGTGCCTGCGTCCAATTGTCTCGACCAGAATCAATAAAAGCATTTAGAGTGGACTGGTCAAAATAAGGACCACCGTCCAAACTTAATAACCCTTCTGTCTCTAGTGCAGACAAGTCGAGCACATGCTCACCGATGGCAACGCCTGCACGGCGCTTGTTATCACTAGCAGCGTCTTTGGTAACGCTAAAGATGCCATAAGGAAGATTGTGAATAGAAAAGTCAGAGTCAGCAGCGATATCGATAAAAGAGGTGAGGGTGCTGTCAGTCGTTGACATGATTTGCTCCTTGCTAATATAAATTATGAATTACGTTATAATTAATCACTTACGTATAATGTAATTTATTGATATATGGATTGCAAGTTTTTTGTGCAATGTCTTTTGTTAAAAGGCTGCCTTAAAAGTTGTTGTTGGTGTTTTAGCTAAACGGTTCTGACTAGATGATTTTAATAAAATAATTTTGACGAAATAATTTTGATTAAATGCTAGGCACAAAAAAGGCCGAGCAATCGCTCAGCCTTTCTTATACGCGTTTATTTTTTATCAAGTTACGTATTGATTAACATGTTAAGTAACTTGGACTAATTAGTCTTTTAAGACGTCTGCCATGGCATTGGCCACATAGTCGATGTTGCTGGTATTTAGGCCAGCCACACACATACGTGAGTTAGAGACCATATAGATACCAAACTCAGTCTGTAAACGCTCGACTTGCTCAGGCGTGAGACCAGTAAAGCTAAACATACCGTTTTGACGAGTGATGTAATCAAAGTTACGGTTAGGGATTTTAGCTTCTAACACTGACTTTAGCTTTAGGCGCATCCCTTTGATACGGTCGCGCATCGCATAAACTTCGCCAACCCATTGCTCATGTAGTGCTTCATCGTTCATGACGATATCGACCACGCGTCCACCATGTGATGGCGGGCTTGAGTAGATACGGCGTACGGTTGCGTTTAGCTGACCGAATACGCGCTCGGTTTCGTCTACGGTTGGGCAGACGACTGATAGGCCGCCGACGCGCTCGCCGTATAGCGACAAGTTTTTAGAGAATGAGTTGCTGACAAACAATGGCAAGCCCATCTCAACCGCTTTACGAATAGCGTAAGCGTCGCTGTCCATGTCTTCGCCAAACCCTTGATAAGCGATGTCCATGAATGGAATCAGCTCACGCGCCTTCACGACGTTGAGTACGGTATCCCATTGCGCTTGGGTCAAATCCATACCAGTTGGGTTGTGGCAGCATGGGTGTAGCAAAATGACGTCATTTTTGTTCAATGTTTCAAAAAACGCAATCATTTCATCAAATTTGATGCTGCTGTTGGCTTTGTCGTAGTACGGGTATTTACCGACTTCTACATCAGAGCCTTCAAAGATAGCAATATGGTTGCCCCATGTCGGATCGCTCACATAGCACTTAGCTTGTGGGAACCAGTCATGAATAAATTCAGCACCGACTTTTAGCGCGCCAGAACCACCGATTGTAGCGATAGTAGCGACCAAGCCATCTTTTAAAATCTGGGCGTCTTTACCAAACAGTAATTCCTGACAGCCTTTACGGTGGCCTGGTAGACCTGCCATTGGTAAGTATGGACGCGGTGCGATAGGATCAGCAATACGCTCTTCGGCTGTTTTTACACAGTCGAGTACAGGCAGTACGCCATTCTCATCATAATAAATACCAATACCTAAATTGACCTTGTTAGGATTGCTATCTGCTGAGTATTTTTCCATAAGACCTAAGATTGGATCACCAGCGTAATAATCGATACGTTCAAACATGCCATTTCCTTATAAAAATATAAATCGAGCAGCCGAAAATCATAGAGCAAATCGCGGCTGAACTCAACACGAGAGTGGGTTATATGTGGCAATTAATAAAATAAATAGCCAAATAGATTGTTTCTCTACTTATCAAGCGCATTTGACATGCTATACGTCATTCGCTAGATGATGAGTCAGAGTGATGTAGGTCGTTATAATGGGTCGCAAAATAGGTTTGCAAAAACTGCTTAAAAGCAATTGTCGCCGGAGAGAGCGCTCGTGAGGCACGCTGATAGATAAAAAATTGCCGCATTTTGACTGGTTGAGTGAGTGGTCGCATCAGCAGACCATTGGCGCTGACCCAATCAATAACTTCAGGCATATAGGGCAGACACAGCGTAATACCAAAGCCTTGGCGCGTCATCTCAAGCGCGGTGGACATAAAATTCACCTTGTAGCGGGCTTGTTGCACATGAGCGGAGATAGAATCATCGAGCTCTGCGGTTACTTGATCTAGGAACGGACCTTGTAAAGTAATCAGCGGCGTTTCTAATAAATCTTGCCAAGTGATTTCGTCTCTTTGTGCCAGTGCATGATTGTCTGGCATAACCACGCAAAATGGTAGCTGATATAACAAGTCAGCCCTGATGTCATCTTCAGTTTCTATAAAGCCAAGCTCGGTACCAACCCCTAAATCGACTTCGATATCTTGGATATGCTTAAGCAAGTTTTCTGCTGAACAGTCCAATAGTGAGACACCAATATTGGGATATTCTTTGGCAAATTGAGCGATGACGGCAGGTAGGGAAGATGCTGCAAACTGTGATACCGCCAAGCGTACCTGACCTTGGGCCAAGCTGGTCAAGCTACTCGCTTCATTTTCAAACAGCTGCATCTCATTCAAGATACGCCGCGCTTGTGGTAGTAGATGCCGTCCTACTGCTGACAGAGACAACTGGCGAGTGGTGCGATCAAACAGCACGATACCGAGGTCAGTCTCTAATTCCTTAATCAATCCACTAACAGCAGATTGGGTCAAATACATCTGTTCGCTGGCACGAGTAAAGCTGCCGTTGTCAGCGACTTTGATAAATGCGGTCAATTGGCGAATGCTTATATTCATAAGTAAACCTGATAAATAAATCATAAAAAACAATTAGTCTTATAAATAAAGCTAATCTAATATAAATACAACGTCAACAATAAAGATTGATTATTAATCGTTTTATAGACTTTTACTATTGATCGACTTTTCACCACCAATTGAAATTAAGGATAATTACAATGGCAGATTTATTTGATAACCCAATGGGACTAAATGGATTTGATTTTGTCGAGTTTGCTTCTCCGCAACCTGATGCAGTCGACGCATTGTTTAAGCAGCTTGGTTTTGCCCATGTCGCCAATCATCGCTCAAAAGACGTTGCGCTATATCGTCAAGGTGATATCAACCTTATCCTAAACCGCGAACCAAAAAGCCAAGCCAGTTATTTCGTTGAAGAGCATGGCGCAGGTGCTTGTAGTATGGGCTTTCGGGTAAAAGATGCCAAAAAAGCGTATGAGCGTGCGGTTGAAATGGGCGCACAGCCAGTAGACGTACCAACTGGAGTAATGGAGCTTAGGTTGCCTGCTATCAAAGGCATTGGCGGCTCACTAATCTATCTGATTGACCGTTATAAAGATGGAGAATCTATCTATGATGTCGACTTTGAGTTCTTTGCAGATATCGACAGAAACCCTGTCGGTTATGGCTTCAAAGTTATCGATCATCTAACACATAACGTCTATCGTGGACGCATGGCGTACTGGGCAAAATTCTATGAGCGTATCTTTAATTTCCGCGAGATTCGTTACTTTGATATCAAAGGTGAGTACACAGGGCTAACCAGTAAAGCTATGACCGCACCTGATGGAAAAATCCGTATTCCACTGAATGAAGAAGCCAAGCAGGGCGGTGGCCAAATCGAAGAGTACCTAATGCACTTCAATGGCGAAGGTATTCAGCATATTGCTCTAGCCAGTGATGACTTGTTTGCCAGTATCGATAAGCTAAAAGCGGCTGGTATTCCGCTTATGACCGCACCAAATGCTGCTTACTATGAAATGCTGAGCGAGCGTTTGCCAAACCATGGTGAAAATATCGCTGACTTGCAAACGCGCGGTATCTTGTTGGACGGTACGACAGAAGGCGGTGCACCGCGTCTGCTACTACAGATTTTCTCTGAAACCATCTTAGGTAGCCCAGTATTCTTTGAGTTTATTCAGCGTAAAGGCGATTATGCAGATGGCTTTGGTGAAGGTAACTTTAAAGCGTTGTTTGAATCGATAGAGCGCGATCAAGTACGTCGCGGCACAGTCGGTCAGCCAGAGACTGAAACCCTATAATATTATCTAACGCTTAAACCACATCTAACAATTGGACAAGACAAAAGGAGTTTGTGTTGTCCTTAATAGGAGTATTACCTAACAGTACGATTGCAAAGGTAATGCTCTCATTGCGATAAAAGGAATACAGGCATGGAACGCCTATCACAGATAGACTCTCTTAATACTGCCATCGGTACCAATAGCGTTGCGACTAATAAGCAAAGCAACGATGCGTCCAGTCATTCTAACGCGACAAATAAAAAACAGCCCTATATCTCACACCAGCCAGATAGTTATGGTCATATTCACTATAGTGATGATGAGCATGCGATGTGGCAAGCGCTGCTGGCACGTCAAGCGGAACAAACGCCCAATCGTGCGTGTACTGCATATCTAGAGGGTTTGACTAAGTTGAACTTACCGACGACGCATATCCCGCAGTTACATGATATCGATGAGGTATTGCAAGCGACCACAGGTTGGCAGACCGCCGCTGTGCCTGCATTAATCAGCTTTGGTAAATTTTTCAAATTACTGGCCAATAAGTCCTTTCCTGTAGCGACGTTTATTCGTCGATTCGATGATATGGACTATATTGAAGAGCCTGATATTTTCCATGAAATCGTTGGGCATTGTCCGCTGTTGACCCATCCTGCGTTTGCAGCTTTCAATGAAACGTATGGTAAGCTTGGTCTTCGCGCAACGAAAGAGGAGCGCTGGTTTTTAGCACGACTGTATTGGTTTACCATTGAGTTTGGATTGGTCGGCAGTCGCGTGGAAAATCGTAGAATCTATGGCGGCGGTATATTGAGCTCACCTTCTGAAACGATCTACGCACTTGATCGGATGCCGCAAGAGCTTTCAATCGCTCAAAATAAGCCGCAATCTCAACCTCAGTCTCAACCTGAGCACCGAGCGTTTGATTTGCTCGATGTGTTGCGTACACCTTATCGTATCGATCAGATACAGCCGATCTACTATGTCATTGATGAATTAGATACCTTATTTGATATCGTCAATAGTGACATCATGGGTGCGGTCAAAAAAGCTATGTCGCTTGGACTATTTGAGCCGACCTATCCAGAAAAAACTCGTTAAAGACGTCAATTCAAAATTAAACATGAAAACCAACACTTCAGTGCGGAATATTGAGATAGCAATACAGCTATATCAACATGAACGTACGAGTATTAGAAAGTAGCTATCAAAACAACCATTAAAAACAGACATCAAAAACAGCCACTATAAAAGGATTTTATTATGACAGCACTATCACAAAACAGCTGCGAAGCCTGCCGCATTGGCGCACCGAAAGTTGATGAAGCCGAAGCACAAGAACTATTACCGCAAATTCCTGATTGGTCATTAATTGAGGTGGATGGTATTCAGCAGTTGCAGCGTCAGTATAAATTTAAAAACTTCGTCTCAGCAATGGCATTTGCCAATCAACTGGCAGACATCGCTGAAGCAGAAGGGCATCATCCGGGGATATTGGTAGAGTGGGGTAAGGCTACGGTCACTTGGTGGTCGCATAGTATCAAGGGTTTGCATCGCAATGATTTTGTCATGGCAGCTAAGACCGATGACTTACTGGGTAAGTAATAAGTTGCTTCACTAGCAAATCACTTTAACCATACTTCTACCATTAAAATTAAAATCAAACCCAATTTAGTGCCAGTATTTACTGGCATTTTAAGGATGTGTCATGCCACCAAAACCCCTCACATTAATCAGTGCCAAGCTCGCCTTTATCATATCCGCCATTGTCATCGGTATCATGGGCATCACCATGATCGGCTTTGGCTGGGTGCCTCATCTGTCTCTTATTCTAGCTATCTGTGTGCTACTGGCTATTGGTATGTATAAAGGACTCAGCTTTGATGACATGCAAGCGCAAATGGCCTCAGGTGTCATGCGTGGTATCGGTGCCATCTATTTGTTCTTCTTTATTGGACTGATGGTTGCGGCTCTGATGATGTCAGGAGCGATTCCCACACTGATGTATGTAGGCTTTCAGCTGATATCACCTGAGTACTACTATATCTCTGCCTTTATCTTAACCTCTATCATCGGTATTGCTTTGGGTAGTAGTTTGACGACTGCAGCTACCTTGGGTGTGGCCTTTATTGGGATGAGTAATGCCTTTGATGCCAATGTGGCGATAGCAGCGGGTGCGATAGTATCAGGGGCGTTCTTCGGTGATAAGATGTCGCCCTTGTCTGATACTTGTACCATTGCGTCTTCGGTTGTTGGTATCGATCTGTTTGAGCACATTCGTAATATGATGTATACGACAGTACCTGCGTGGATATTGACAGTGATTTTGTTTTGGATGTTCTCAGGACAGACGACTAGCGCTGATCTAAGTCAAGTGACGATATTGCAAGGTCAGCTGATAGACAGTGGTTTGGTACATGGGTATTCGGTACTGCCGTTTGTGGTATTGGTTGGGCTAGCACTGTTTCGGGTCAATGCGATCTATACGATTATCTGTACTATAGCAGTGGCATTGATCATTACTTATGTACATAGCTCACCAAGCTTTGGTCAATTGGGTGGTTACTTGTTTGCAGGCTATGCTCCTGCTGAGTCATTAGAGCTAGGGGAAGTAGGTGGTATGCTATCGCGCGGCGGTGTACAGAGTATGTTTTTCACACAGGCGATTGTGATACTGGCATTGAGTTTGGGCGGGTTACTAACGGCATTAGGGATTTTGCCTGCACTGCTATCTGGTATTAAGGACACACTCACGACATCAGGACGAGCTATTTTTGCCGCAGCGATGTCGGCATTGAGCATTAACGTGCTGATTGGTGAGCAGTATTTGAGTATTCTATTGTCTGGTACGGCCTTTCGTTCGACGTTTGAGCGCTTACATCTACATCCAAAGAATTTGTCGCGGACGATTGAGGATGCAGGAACGGTGATTAATCCATTAGTGCCTTGGAGTGTGTGCGGGGTGTTTATCAGTCAGGCGTTAGGGGTACCGGTATTAGATTATCTGCCTTATGCGTTCTTCTGTTATTTGTCGTTACTGTTGACACTGCTATTCGGGTTTACGGGGCTGACGATTAGTCGGGTTAAAGAAGAAAAGGTAGTCGAAGCGTGATAGATAATGATTGATAAAAAAAGGAGGGGCTAATCTTAGCCCCTCCTTTTTTTTCGAAATGCGTATTTACTGATCTTCCGTTTGCGCATCCTGACTTTTGACGATTTTATGCTGATCTTCTGTGCTATCGACTTTCCAGTAGCTAGAAACATACAAATGCGTCTTTGGTATCGCGCGCTCAACTTTGAAGTACTGGCGCAGTGCACGCATGCTATGAAACTCACACGCAGCCCATACAGCAGGTTGACCATCAAGCCAATTTAATGATCTAACACAGTCCAGTAAAGGACTATCATCTGCATTTGGATGCGCATTAATCACCCAATGTATCTCGACGTTCTCTGGTTTTTTGAGCGTCTGACGGTCTGCTTCAGTCGTCACCTCAAGTACTGCGTAACCACGAGCTTCAGTAGGCAACTGGGCTAAGTTGACCGTAATCGCTGGTAGCGCGGTCATATCACCGACTAATAAAAACCAATCTGCTTCATTGTTAATGAGTTTCTTTGGCCCTGGACCACCTATTAGAATTTGATCACCGGCTTGAGCATTTCGTGCCCATGCCGATGCAGGTCCCTCCGTCTCATGCAAAGCAAAATCAACATCTATTGCGTCATCACGTTGCACGCTTACCGTATAAGTACGCATCAGTGGGCGGCTACCTGCATCTTGAGGGAATATCAGTTTGATATAAGCACTTTCTTGATCGATAGGAAAATCAACCATGCCAGCACCGCCAAGCGTGACACGGCACATATTTGGCGTAATGTATCTAGTGCCAATAACTTCTAGTACTCTTGGAGTAGGTTTTGCCATATTGTGCTTTCCTTCTAACAGCGGGTTAGGGGGTTAGGGGTTAGCTTACTAATAGAACCAACCCGCTGTCTGTAGTATTTATTAAAAATTGGCTTTTAGGCTGACTGATATTTGACGTTCAGGTCCCATCCAGCAGTTATTGATGTCGTAACAAGCACCAACATAGGTCTTATCGAACAGATTGTTGATACTCGCACCCACAGCCAGCATAGGGTTTATCTGATAGCTACCGCCGACATCTACCAGCGTTACGCTTGGCAGTTCATCTGAGTTTTGCTTGTCAATCTGCATACCGTCTTCGTAGCGAATGCCAGCATTTAGAGTGAGTTTGTCTGTGGCATAGTAGTCTGCCCATAGCGTGGCTTTGTGTTTGGCAGTTTGGGCAGGGGTGTTACCGACTACATCAGGGTTGAACTCATCTTCTGTGATCTCAGCATCGGTATAGCTGTAGCTTGCCGCAAGATCTACCCAGTCATTGAGCATGCGACTACCTGATATCTCAAAGCCTTTTGATTCAACTTCACCAGTTTGCGTTTGGCTTCTGTAGTTGATTTCATCCGCTACTACGACGTTTTTTTGTGTGATATCAAATACGGCAAGCGTTCCTTGAGTGGCACGATCTTTTGACAAGTACTTCACCCCAGCTTCTACTTGATCGGCAGTGGTTGGCTTAAATGGTTCATTGGTAATAAAGTTACTACCGACCACAGGCTGGAACGACTGCGAGTAGCTGGCATAAGGGGAGAAGCCATTACCAAAGTCATAAATAGCAGCGAAACGACCACTGGTTTCTGAGGCATCATTGTCAATTGTTTTGTCGCTATAGATGACGCCTTCAGTGGCTTTGGTTTGCTCAGTGATACTGTCAAAATTATCGTGACGTAAGCCTGCCACTACAGTCCAGCCTTTCCACTTCATTTCATCTTGTACATAAAAACCAAGTTGGCTTTGTTCGATATCTTCCTCTTGACGATAAGCATCTAATGGCAGAGTGTCAGTATTGATTTGTGAATAATCTGGATTAGATAAATCAAGATTTGGCGTACCATCTGCCCCAGCATCATAGTAAGTCGCGCTGCTATCTGTCTCTTGATACTCAACACCGAACAGTAGATTGTGTGAGGTGTTAGTTGTATTGAATTTATAGGCCAGTTGGTTATCTGTGGTCCAGTTATTCATGCTCTCATCCGTGGTATAAGCCACGCGATTGAGAATCGTGTCACTGCCCTCTACAAATCCTCCACTGTTATACATATTGCGTTGCTGCGCCTCGGCATCGGTATAGCGCATGATATGTTTAAAAGTTAACTGGTCATTGATATCCCAGTTTACGGTGACGCTTGGCATAAATACTTCTTTACTAAACTTATTCCATTTATCGCCTGCATAGGCATCACTGTCGAGCTTGCCATAGCTTGCATTATAGACGGTGCCGACAGCAGGCAATGGGGTAGAAGGTACCATCTCTGGATCATCTTGATAAAACAGATTAGCAAGTACTGAGACATCATCCGTCGCCTGCCATTCAAGCGATGGATTAATCAGCAATCGCTCTTCTTCTGTGGTTTGCATTTGACCATCTTTTTGGCGTTTTAGCGCGACTAAGCGATAGTTCAAGGTGTCTGTGATAGGCCCCGTGCTATCGACGGCCACTTCTTTTAGGTTTTGATTGCCAAGTCGTAGCTGCACTTCATTTTCTTGAGTGCTCTTAGGGGCTTTGGCTATTTGGTTCACCATACCACCGGGAGCTGCATAGCCATAAAGGGATGAAGCAGGACCTTTCACGACTTCTACCGCTTCAGTCGCATAGACATCGACTTGTGGCATCAGATTCCAAGCGCCATCGTAGGGCAGTCTTAGTCCGTCATAAAAATTGGAATAGGTCTTAAACCCACGGATATTGTACTCATCAAAGACAGATACTGTACCGCGGCTCTCAGAGCTTACGCCTGGCTCATAACGTAGGGCAGCATTGACGCTATCTGCCTGACGCTTTTGCAACAGGTCTTGATCGATTCTGGTATAGCTCATTGGCGCATCGTTTGGGTTCAATGCAGTCTTGGTGCCAGTACTACGATAGCCATCTGAGTAGACGGTAATAGCATCTAAGGTGGCTGATGGTGTAGCAGCCTCATCGTTTTCAGTATTGTTTGTCGTCTCTACAGCGTAAGCGGCGTGACTCATACCCATGATCAGGCCAATTTGTACTGCTGTGGTGAGATATTTTTTCCGAATGACGTTAGTGGTTAGATGAGACCGCATCAGATTTCCTCTTGGACTAAAATGATTAAATATTATTTGTGACAGTTAAAGCAAACTTACAACGACGCTAATAATAACACTAATGATAATTATTATCATTAAAAAATTACAACGAGACAGTTTTGAGAAGTATTTGCACTGTTAATAAGCGGCTGAAGACAGAGTATTGCGAATAGAGTCACGTAGAATTACTGTTTTGAACGATGTATTTTAAACGATGGTTTTTGTCAGGCTTTTCTCGTATTATGCAGCAGCATTCTGAATACAATTATTTACAGAAGAGTTTTTACATCGCTGTATTGACGTCACTGTACGGCGTCATGCTAGCTCTTTGTGGGACCTTTTAAGATTGGTCTTGCAAGCAGATATACCATTATTATCGATAGGTTTACGTTATTTATTGAGCAACCAAAGATTGTTTAAGGTCACATTTATGGACACACCCTCCAACCAATCCACCAACAACCAGCGCTATTTCACAGTGTGGCGTTGGCATTTTTATGCAAGTATTTTTGTTGCTCCCTTTTTAGTTGTTTTGGCGATAACGGCGCTCGGTATGCTGTTTATGTCTAACACAGCAGGACGTGATAACGACCGCTTAAAGGTTATCGTGCCAGAGTCTACAGTTCAATCACCTGTTTCTACTCAAGCAAAAAACGCGCTGAGCACCTTGCCTGATAGCACACTGATTAAATATATCGCCCCTCGTGATACCGATACAGTGGCTTTATTTCAGATAAAATCAGACGACCAAAGCAATATGGTGGCAGTCAACCCATATACGGCTGATATCGTCCAAAGTGTGCCTACCAGTAGCGGTCTTTATAGTACGTTTAATGATATCCACAGTGATTTGCTGATCGGCAAAGTTGGTGATTATTTGTTAGAAACGGCAGCCTCATTGACTATTTTGATGATTTTGTCTGGTTGGTATCTGTGGTGGCAAAAACGTAAATCAGTCAAAGCGATGCTGATACCTAGTGAAAGGGCGCCCAATAAGAAAAAACGCTCTTTTATCCGTACGATTCATGCGACATTGGGTAGTTGGATATCTGTGCTGCTACTGTTTTTCTGTATATCGGGCATGGCATGGGCAGGTGTGTGGGGTGAGAGAGTGGTGCAAGCATGGAGCCAGTTCCCTGCGGGTAAGTGGGGCGTTGCACCTGTTCCTGTATCGATTGATCACAGTCAACATGCTGCTATGCAAGAGTCTACACCAGCGCCGCATGTACATGGTGCGGCAGCGTCTGAGGCGCATACTGATGCACCCACACATGGCAGTGCTCTAAACTCAAGCGACACCAAAGAAGTTCCTTGGGTACTTGAGCTGACGCCAATGCCTGTATCAGGCACGACCAAGGGCAAAGATGGTATCGCTGCCAATATACCGATTATGATTGATACAGTGGATCGCTACGCTCGTGAAATCGGTTTTGTAGGGCGTTATCAATTGAACCTACCACAAGGTAGTACAGGCGTCTGGACTATTAGCCAAGATTCAATGAGCTATGATATGAAAAGTCCGACAGCAGATCGTACGGTACATATCGACCGTTATTCGGGTAATGTCTTAGCTGATATTCATTTTGATGACTATAATGCGTTTGGTAAATTCATGGCGGCTGGTATCGCGCTGCATATGGGCACGCTCGGATGGTGGAGCGTACTGGCTAATGTGCTATTTTGCCTAGCGGTAATCGCTATGTGTGTCAGTGGCTATGTCATGTGGTGGCAGCGTCGCCCTCGTCATGCAAACGATAGCGTGGGATTAAACCCACCAGCTCGCGGCTCAGATGTTTCCGTCTGGTGGCCACTTGCTATTCCCTTGTTAATGGTGGCTATCATATTCCCGACTGCTATTATCGCGATTATAGCTATCGCGCTATTAGACTTCTTGGTGATTTCTCGAGTTGGGTTTTTGCAGAAGTTGTTAAAATAAGCGAACGGTAAGATATCGTTGTTCTCAATATAGTAAAGGAGCGTCTTATAGTAAGGCGCTCCTTTTTTTGCTTAAAAATTGCTGATTTTAAGAACGGATTATTTCAAAAAATGCTCAGATTAACTGCTACTTAGCTTAAAGTTGATCAAACGTTTTATGGGCTTGAAATAGCTCGGTTCATGCTAGTAGTTAAAGCATTGCTTACTTGAGCATAGCAATGGCATCTTTACTGGCACGCTGTCGCTCTTCGGCATTTAGCTCAATGAGACGGCCTTCTTTCATCAGTAATAATCGATCAGCATGCTCAAAGTAACCATCATCATGACTAATAATAAACAGTGTCTTACCCATGGCTTTTAGCTCAGGGATGAGCGTTTGGTAAAATACGCGGCGAAAGGCAGGGTCTTGGTCGGCTGCCCACTCATCGAGCAGTAATATGTCCTTTTGTTCGGCGACGGCGATTAGCATAGCCAAGCGTTTTCTCTGACCTTGCGACAGCTTATCTGTAGAGAGTTTATGGTCAGATACGCTAACTTTTTCTTGTAGATTGAGCTTATGCAGCCAGTCAGACACTAGGGCCGCATCAGGCTCATTGCCTTGAATTCCAATCAGTTGCTTAAATAGATGCTGGTCGCTAAAAATCGCAGAAAACAGCTGTCTAAAATCGGCATTGTTCTCTGAATTAACGCTTTGTCCATCGACTTGTACCGTTCCTGTAGTAGGAGTAAAGATACCAGTAATGATTTTGGCAAGAGTTGATTTACCGCTACCATTCGCACCGATTAAGAAAACCACGTCACCTCGTTGCAAGGTTAAATTGACGGACTTTAAGATATTATTGGCAGGGTTTTGATTGTTAGCACTGTTATCGCTATTTTGAGCATTAACTGCTATGTCTGGTGCATGACTACTATTGCTATTACTACTGCCTACATAGCGATAATTGATATTATTTAGAGTTATGGACTGCCAGTCCTGTGCAACCGTGTCTGTCGCAAAGCTTGGCTGATGCTCGGCCAATTCTAAAGACTGTATCTTTTCTAGCGCAACTTGAGCAGTCTGCAATGTTGGGTAGGCGCCAACCGCATGTAGGAGCGGCGACTGCATAAATAAAATCGTCAAAGAAAAGGTAGTGGCAACTCCCATTGGTATATCAAAATAATTGGCCACTGCAAACACGATACCAATCGATGCGAACATCATAATATTGGACCAGTTCACCGCTGATAAATGAAAAGTATCAGATTTGGTTACGGTCTTCTCGTACGATTTGGCATGAGCCAAAAAATCATCTGTATACAGTTTTTCTGCTCGATGTTGATTAAGAGCCAGCTCTTTACGACCTTCTATTATCGATTGATAATCTTGATATAACGCGTCATTAATCTCTCTTAATTCGGTCAAATGCGTATAGACATGCTTGACCAATATAGTACTTATCCAAATCGTCATCACAATCCAAAACATGACAATAAACAATAATGGCAACGACAGCCAGCCCAGATATAGCCCAACGCCAACAGACAAAATAATACCCTGTACCAGCTCTGGCATACGGACAAAAGCAACGGTAATTGATTGAATATCTGAGGATAAGCTGGCAAGTAAGCGTGCACTACCCAAATGGTCTATCTGAGGAACGGTGGTATCAATGATTTGTTTGACCAATTTGGTTCTAAGCTCATAGACAAATCGATGCCCCAATCGCGTTAAGGCATATTGCGACAAAAACGTCGTCACTAGCAGTAATAGTATTAGCAGTGAAAACTGCCCCAAGCTGAGCCAAGATAAAGTATCAAATACTGGCTGACTGATAAAGGTGTGATTGATATAAGCAATAATACCGACACTGACAGCAGCATTGACCAGATTCAGCAGAATGACTTTGAGAAAAGGCAGACGATAATTCGCCCAAATCATATGATATAAAGAAGCGGTCGTACGAGAGGACACTGTGGTATGAGAAGACGCTGTGGTATGAGAAGACATAGTAACTCAGTAATAAAATAAATTTCTGATAGTAGAAAAGGGAGTAGGTCGCGCCTAATCCCTTTTATGGAAGCTAATAAAGCCTACTAGTAAATCTTAAAAATCGAACGTTGCTGATACTTTTAAGGCCGTTGGCTCGCCCGCATTTAGATAGCCATAGCCTGGTAAACCACCTACAGATTGCCAGTAGTCTTCACCTGTGACATTGGTCACCATACCTTTTAGAGTAACGTCTTGTCCTGCCAGCATAGTGCGATAGCGAGCACCTAAATCTAGGGTAGTATAGCCATCAACTTTTAAGGTATTGGCAGCATCGGCATAACGCGCACCTGTATGGATGATATCGCCCGTTAAAGTTAATCCTTCAACTGCGGCTAAATCATATTCTAGGTTGACGTTGCTCTGTAAAGTAGGCAGGCCAATAACGCTGTTGCCATCTAATGCACTATCGCCAGTGTCTTTTTGCTTAGCACTTAAATAGGTAACACCAGCATTGAGGCGCATGTTTTCACTTGGGCTACCAAAGACAGTCAGCTCAGCACCTTGATGACGGTTTTCGCCAGTCGCGGTAAACGTATTATTGTCATCGATATAAGCTCGTGGCTCATCAGTATGGAATATGGCAAAACTGCTACCGATCACACCATTGTCATATTTCACACCCAGCTCAGTTTGTTTGCTTACATAGGGATCTAGGTTTTGTCCTGCATTGGTTATGGCATTGCCAGAATTATCAACCAATGGCGCAGCGGCACCTTTGGCAAGACTTTCGATATAATTACCATACACAGACCAGTCCATCGTTGGCTGATAAACGATACCAACGCTTGGTGTCAATGCGCTTTCATCATAGTCAGCTGTTTTGGCTTGGGTATTGTAGTCGTAGCTGGTCGTTTTGATATTCTGATGACGTACGCCTACCGTAGTTTTTAGCTTGTCATCAAACAGTGAGAACGTGTCTGCAAGCGCAAAACTCTGTAATTGAGTTTCACTCGTTCGCTTAGGATTATCAAAATTTCCGCCAAAGAAAGCGGTATCTGACCACGCATTGTCATAATCTGTCGGGCGGTATAAATTGGTCGCGAGTTGGTTACCAAAGTCAAAAGCGTAAGCGCCTTTTTCCTCTTGATCATAAAGATCAGCGGCTAGTACCCAGTTGTGATCAATCTTACCTGTTTGCCATTGACCACGCAGACCAAGCTCAGCACTCTGGACTTTATCTTCTCGAACGTTATCAAAGCGATAGGTTGAGCCAGTGCCATCTGCGTCAGATACTGTAAGGTTGGCTAACGAGTTGTCCTCATCACCATGTCTGATACCGTAGGCACCATAACCAGTAATGCTGTCATTAAAATCATATTCTCCGCGAATCGTACCAAAGACATCTTCTTCGTTTGAATAACTCCAAGGCTGCGCCCAGTTTTTTGAGCCATCTGGTGCTTTTGGTACATGAGAGACACCGGCAAGCGTCACACTAGGACGAGTCTCTGATAGTTTGTTGTCTTGCCAGCCCAAATCAGCCGATAGACGATACTGATCTCCTCTATAGTCTAAACCAAGGGCAGCCAAACCCAAGGTCGACGACTCATCATCGATAGCGCTGTCACCATCTTGATAAGCAGCATTAAAACGAACACCAATCGCATCATCGCTACCGAAGCGATCACTGACATCTACTGCGACCTTACTTTGGTCGCCTTGACCATAACCAAGCGCTAGCTGACGTAGTGGCTCATTATCCGCTCGTTTGGGTAACAGGTTGATAGTACCGCCTGCGTTACCACCACTCGGTGCCGCGCCATTTAGCATCGCTGAGGCACCGCGCTGTACTTCGATGCGCTCGAACAATTCAGTTGCGATATATTGTCTAGGTAGTATGCCGTATAGACCATTGAACATCGTATCGTCTGAGGTGGTCACAAACCCACGCATAAAATACGCTTCTTGAAAATTACCGAAACCTCTAGCCACACGTACAGTAGAATCTTTTTTGAGTAGGTCACCCACACTATGTGCTTGTTGATTGGTGATATATTCATTGGTATATGAGGTGGTAGAGAACGGCGTGTCCATGATGTCTTGGTTGCCCAAGAGTCCAACGCGGCTGCCTGTTGCTACCTGTCCACCTTCATACGCGCTAGGTAATCCATCTGCTGACGCATCAGCGCTACTAGTGACGACGATAGTATCAAGTACCACATTAGGAGTGGTTTGAGCATCTACATCATCTACTAGCGCCCATGCCGAGTGACTTGTAGTTAGTATGATGACTGAACATAGTGATTTTAGAGGTAGCGATTTCGTTGATACTAGGCGTGAAGGTATGGATGCTAATCGTAGAGAAGCGCCAGACACATTCAGAGAGTTAAGACGAAACAAAGCAGCAGATAAGCGAGACAGTTGCATGAATATTTCCAGCATGTAATTTAAATCGTTATTATAATGATAATCATTTCTATTACAATGAATTACTGAGTCAATTTTAAATATACTAGGTTTGGTAAAGTACGGCTGTTGCTCGATAAGGTGCTAATAGCATCCTCTATAAATAGGGCAGTGCTTTTGTATTTGGGAGAAGATTAGGCTGTATAGAGCGAGCAAAAAAGAAGTATAAAGCAGAGGATGGATTTACCTATTATAAGTAGTCTATATGGACAATTTATTCATTTGAGCCAGTTCATGTATCAATGTATGCTATTGTTTTATCACGGGCATGGAGTACGCTGGTATCGCCCACCAGAGGTGCAGTCAAACGGAATTGACTGATTTATATAATTGAAATGGATTTTTAAGGTGGCGCTTATGTACGCAGTAATTGGAGCAGGTCCAATGGGGCTCGCTGCAGCCCGAAATTTGCAAAAACTCAATATTCCTTTTGTCGGCTTTGAGCTACATACAGATGTAGGAGGGCTATGGGATATCGACAATCCTCACAGCACCATGTATGAAAGTGCCCATTTGATTTCGTCCAAGCGTATGACGGAGTTCAAAGAGTTTCCTATGAGTGACTCAGTCGCGGCGTATCCTCATCATACCCAGCTCCGTCAGTACTTCCGCGACTTTTCAGATACGTTCAATCTAAAATCACATTATGAATTCTCTACGCGAGTCATCAGTATGGTGCCCGAAGGGGGAGGCTGGCGCTTAATTAGCGAGTGCAATGGTCAAACGCAGTCGCGACTGTTTGATGGTGTGCTCATGGCAAATGGTACTTTACATACTCCCAATATGCCAAGTTTGCCAGGTACGTTTGCAGGCACGTTGATGCATTCTTCTGAATATCGTAGCCCGTCAGTATTTAATGACAAACGTGTGTTGATCGTTGGCTGTGGTAACTCGGGCGCTGATATCGCTGTTGACGCGGTACATCATGCTAAATCGGTCGATATCAGTCTGCGCCGCGGCTATTACTTTCTGCCCAAATTTATCAAAGGTCAGCCCATTGACACACTAGGCGGAAAACTAAAGTTACCGCGTCCAGTTAAGCAGCGTATGGATGCGGCGATGATTCGTATGGTCATCGGAAAACCTTCTGATTATGGACTGCCAAACCCAAACTATCGCATGTACGAATCACATCCTGTGGTCAATTCATTGGTATTACATCATTTGGGTCATGGCGATATTAAGGCGCGTCGTGATATTCGCCGCATCGATGGTCATACGGTGAGCTTTAGTGATGGTGAAAATCAGGATTATGATTTGATTCTTATGGCGACTGGGTATTTACTAGACTATCCATTTATTGAGCGCGCGCAGCTTAATTGGCCTGCCAATCATGACGCGCCGCAGCTTTATATGAATGTCTTTCATCCTGAGCATAATAATTTATTTATGATGGGTATGGTTGAGGCCGCAGGGTTGGGCTGGGAAGGTCGAAATCAACAAGCGAGGCTTGTCGCACTATATATTCAGCAGCGTCAGCAAAATACAGCAGCTGTTAAACAGTTTGATAAAGTGAAGCGTCAGCGAGCAGGCAAAACGCTCGATGGTGGCTATGATTATATTAAGCTTGCGCGTATGGCATATTATGTGAATAAAGATGAATACTTAGAAACGCTTTCCAAGCATATCGCTGAGCTCGAAACAAAACAGCCTGTATTGGCATCAGAGGTATGATAGCGGCAGTGGCGTTTGAGCCACGGAGCTTAATTCTGCTCAATCTCATCTTGGCGCTAATGATGTTTGGCGTGTCATTGAGTTTACGTCTTGAAGATTTTAAGCGTATCGTTTTGTCTCCTATTGCACCAATAGCGGGTCTGTTCGCTCAGTTCTTTCTACTGCCTTTAGCCACGTGTTTGTTTACGTGGGCGTTGAATATTGATCCTGAGTTGGCCCTAGGAATGATTTTGGTCGCGTCTTGCCCAGGTGGCAGTTTTTCTAACATTATGACTTGGCTGGCACGCGGTAATGTCGCGGTGTCAGTCAGTATGACTGCGGTATCAAGCCTCGCTGCGGCCATATTAACACCAGTCAATTTTGCCTTTTATGGTTGGCTTAACCCACACACGCGTGAATATCTGACAAGGATAACGATTGAGCCTAGCAGTATTCTGATACTGGTTTTATTGGTGCTAGCGTTACCTCTAGTGCTGGGGATGGTAACGGGGCGACGCTTGCCAAATCTGGTCGTGCGTATCCAAAAACCGCTACGTATTTTCTCGCTGCTTGTGCTGATGGCTTTTGTGGCAATCGCTTTTTCTAGCAATTTTGCGCTATTTTTAGAGCGTTTTCATAGCTTTTTTTGGCTGGTCGCTGGTCATAACTTATTGGCGCTTTTTTTAGGTTATGGCATGGGGCTGATGCTCAAGTTGCCAGTCGCGGATCGGCGCGCGGTGACTTTGGAAGTAGGAATACAAAACTCAGGGCTAGGACTGGTTATTTTATTTACTTTTTTCCCAGAGGCAGGCGGCATGATGCTGATCACGGCATTCTGGGGTGTATGGCATTTGGTGTCAGGACTGACACTTTCACAAATTTGGGCACGGATACCCTATGAATAAAAGCGTAATGAATAAAAGTATAGTGAATAAAAGCATAGTGAATAAAAGCATAGTGAATAAAAGCATAGTGAATAAACGGATATTAATTACTGGTGCCGCAGGTTACATCGGCCATCAACTGGGCAATCGTCTGGCTACTCATTATTATGTAGTCGGCACAGATATTCGCAAGCGCGATGACCTAGACTTTCCAATTCACGTATTAGATGTGCGTGATGAGAGTTTGGCTACGCTACTAAAAGAAGAGGATATCACTCATGTCGTGCATCTCGCTTCTATCTTACAAGCGTCAAAAGATCGTACTCGTGACTATGATATCGATGTCAATGGCACGCGCAACGTAATTGATTGCTGCATCAAAGCAAATATTGCACATATAACGCTCACCAGTTCGGGTGCTGCCTACGGCTATCATGCTGACAATCCTGAATGGATTGATGAGCAAGATGCACTACGCGGTAATCCTGAGTTTGCCTACTCGGATCACAAAAGGCAGGTTGAGGAAATGCTTGCAGAATTCCGCGAGCAGCATCCACAATTACAGCAGCTGATTTTTCGACCTGGCACAGTACTAGGCGCTGATACGCGCAATCAAATTGCCAGTCTGTTTATGGCACCGCGCGTGCTTGCGCTCAAAGGTAGTGAGTCGCCTTTTGTGTTTATTTGGGATCAAGATGTAATCGGCGCTATGGAAATGGGTATTCGCGAGAATAAATCTGGCATCTATAACATGGCAGGCGATGGCGCACTGACGATGAGGGATATCGCAAACCGACTTAACAAACCGCTATTGACCCTGCCAGTGGGTTTGGTTAAAGCTGGCTTACAGGTGGCAAAGTGGAGCGGTAAGCCAACAGGGTCAGAGCAGGTTGATTTTTTGCGTTATCGCCCAGTACTGAGTAACAGGCGACTCAAAAAAGAGTTTGGTTACTCTTTGGCAAAAACGTCTGCTGAAACCTTTGAGTACTTCATCGAATGTAATGGATTGCGTAAACCTTGATAGGGAGAGAATAATCGATGCCATCAATATCATCAATAAATGTTACTTTAATCACTGGTGCTGCATCAGGACTTGGTTGGGCGATGGCATGGCACTGGTATGACGCTGGGCATCACTTAGTACTCGCTGATATAGATGGGCAAGCGCTGACTGCACGCGCTCGTGAGTTAGAAGATTCTGCTAGAGTCATGACAGTCGTCACTGATATTACTCAAATTGATGATATTGCTGCCCTTATTGAGCAAGTTAGCGAGCGCTTTGGCCGTCTTGATCTATTGGTGAACAATGCTGGGATTACTCATCGATCACCAGCACATCAGACTGATCCTGCGGTGTTCCGCAAAGTTATGGCGGTAGATTGGCAAGGAGCAGTGGAGCTGACCATGGCTGCGCTACCGATGCTAAGAGAATCTAAAGGTCAAATTATCTGTATCGGCTCAATGGCTGGCTGGATGCCCGTTCCTGGACGGGCAGCATACTGTGCGGCAAAAGGGGCGCTGACACAGTTCTTTGAAGTACTGCGCTTGGAGCTAGAGTCTGAAGGTATACATATCCTTATGGTCTATCCTAGCTTTCTTGATACACCTATCGAGAACCACGCGCTCGGCCGTGATGGTAGTATCGCAAAGCATCCACGCTCAATGATCGGTAACATGCGTAGTGCTGAGTGGATGGCCGAACAGATCGATCAAGGTTTGCAGCGACACAAACGTTGGCTATTGCCGGACCCTATTTCACGCTTTGGTAGTTTACTATGGCGTATTGCGCCAGCTTTATACTTGCGTCAGGTGCGTAAACGTTTTGGAAATGAGTTACGGTAGACTACGTTAATTGAGAACTCAGAAAAGAGGCTAGTAGTTCATGCAAATTATCGATAGTGCTATGCTAAAAATATTATGCTGGAGAGCTATATATTTGAAGGTGCTTTTTTAGAAAACACTATGTTAAAAGTTTCTATATTAAAAGACTCTGTATTAAAAGGTACATTATTAGAAAACACTATGCTAGAAATAATAATCTAGCATAGTGTTTTAACTCATAGCGTTTTACCTTTATGAGCTAGTTCAATATTACCTAGTTCAGTATTACCTTTATTAGTACTAATGATTTCTGATTGGTTTACCAAGCTCCATGGTCTCTTCAGTCTCGATAACGGTAGGATTTTTCGCTTCTTGACGTTTATCCCACCAAGCGAAGATATTGGCCAATATAGAGCCAGAAACAGAGTGCCAAATACAAGCGACGGCGGCAGCGATGGCGGACTCTGCATTACCAGGGAAAAACTTAGTGCTTAAGCCCGTGGCTAGACCTGCATTTTGTACGCCAACCTCGATAGATATGGTGCGTTTTTTGGGTTTGCTCATACCAAATAAGGCACCTGAGTAGTAACCCAATATATAACCGACGATATTGTGTACCGCAATGGCCAAGATAACAACTAGCCCTGACTGCAAGAACTGATCACCAAATACAGCGGCAACGCCACCGACGATAGCGGCAAAGGCTAATACAGCCACGCCTGGCATCACTGCACGTACATCATTAAACCAGTGTTTGTTTTGAAATAGTATGTTTAACATAGAACCGATAGCGACTGGCAACAACGTCACTAATAGCATAAAGTGGAACATACCCCAGCCATCCATTTCTACAGACTGACCAACCAAATAATTGAGCCAAAGTGGCGTCACTAACGGTGCAATGATGGTTGATACGGTGGTCATACCTACCGAAAACGCTACATCACCTTTGGCAAGGTAGCTCATAATGTTTGAAGACACACCACCAGGACAAGTCCCAACCAATACTAGACCCAGTGTCAACCCAGGCGATAAGTCAAACAATCTAGCCACACTAATCGCTAAAATCGGCATAATGGTATATTGGATAATTGAGCCAATAAAAATATCAAGCGGGCGCTGAGCCAACACCTTATAGTCTTCTTTACCTAGTGTCATACCCATTGCGAGCATAATGACACCCAGAACGATGACTTGGGTATCACCTGTCACCCAAGAAAAAGTCGCAGGCTCTATAAATGTCACTGCGGCCGCTAAAATAATAACCAATGCCGTAAATCGACTCAACTGCTGACTTATCATCCTCAAAAACTGCATTTATCAAATCCTTCTAAGTCCGGAAAATAGTCAAGTATAAGTACAAAATCACTGTATTTCCAATGGGTTTGGGCAGTTTTTAGCCAACAATAAGTTGCTATTATGACAACTTTAGATATTTTTCTATTTTTGATACAGAGGGGTTTGTTTGGTGAAAATTACAGATAGCTGACTATATCGTTACCTTTCTTTAAATTCCACAATTTTGGATGCCGTTATAATTCCTTATGATTTAGTTTATGTAATCTACATAACACTTTATTTATGAGATATATGTATAAAGTGCTATGTGGATTAACGTCATTCTTTGCAATGGTGTTACTTAGTTAGTATACTAACAATTAATATACTAACTAAGTAATATCTAATATGCCTAATCAACCTTATCAGTTTCACTTTTTTTTGCATTGTGGTCATCTCATCGAAGAGCGCCTGCGTACCAAACTGACCCCTTTGGAGATTATGCCGCGTCAAGCACGTGTATTAGATGCACTCGGAAGAATGGGGCAAGCATCGCAAGTGCAATTGGCTGATGAGTTTGGATTGTCTGCCGCTAGTATGAGCACGATGACCGCACGTCTATTGACAGCGGGTTTAATAGAAAGGCGTGTCGATGAGCATGAGCTGCGCAGTAACGTCCTCAAGCTCTCCAAGTACGGGAAAGGTTTATTAACGCAGATTTATGAGGTATGGCGCGAAGTAGATCAAGAGATATATGAGGCGATAGGGTCTGAAAATGCGACGCAACTTGCAAGAATTACTCATGAGCTACGCAATGCGTTTGGTGGTTTTACACCAGGTGAGAATAGCTCGAATTCAGAAGAACAAGCGCATAGTTAGTTAAGTTCAACACGCCCTAGTATTTTTATAAGAGATTTTTCACCCATTCAGTCTAACCAGCTATCAGGAAATTTACGATGTCGACCTCTATTCAGTCACTTGTTCGATCAAAAAGTATTATCAAACGCCTATCTTTACTGACATTATTAACCACCTCTTCTTATGCCTTCGCACTTGATGTTGATTTTGTGGACAGTAAATGGGATGGTAAGACCATTCCTGAAGGACAACAGTGTCAAAAATTTGATGGAGTTAAACCCGGTACGCCAAAGCTTAGCGTGTCTGGTATTCCAGCAGGGTCAGACAGTGTCGTGTTGGTATATAGCGACCGCGATTCAAAAAAGATGAATAATGGCGGGCATGGCATCATGAGTTACACCTTGGCAAAAGGCGCCAATAAGGTGCAATTACCGATTGTGGCTGGACATACTTATGAGATGCCAAAAGGTTTTGAGATGATAGCAGAGCATCGCGGCGCTGGCTGGGACAAGGAAGGGGCTTATATGCCACCTTGTTCTGGTGGTAGTGGACATGAGTATTACGTCACGGTTCAAACGTATAAAGGCAATACGGTCACTGCTGAAACCGTATTAGAGCTAGGTAAGTTTTAATCGGCAAAGTGGTATTGGCTATAAAAAAATTTAATCAATTATTCATATAAACAGGACACTATTTATGCAACTTTCTACTGCTAAATTCGGCTTAAGCTGCTTAGCGCTGGCACTCGCATCAGGCGGGCTTTTTGCTTGTAGTAGTGACGTGTCGAACACTAGTGAAAGTACGTCTACCAGTGTATCTAGCAAAAATGCAGACAATGTGATGCCATCGGTACAACCGTCTTATTTTTTGAGTGATGGCTTGGTTGAGCCTATTAGTAAGGTGTCATGCTCATTGTCAGATGGGAGCACTGGTGAATGCTATAAAATCGTTACCGAAAATAAGCCAAGTGACGTTGGTATGGGGCCATGGTGTCCGAGCAATATTGCAGATGATGCCTCAAAAGGTGGGATTTGGCTAGAAAGCGGCGAAGTCCATGATGTTGATGGCGAGTTCGTTAAAAACTTAGCAGAGTTCTATGGCGACAGTAATTGGAATATGTATAACAAAACCACTGGGGAGATTATTAAAACCTCAACGCTTGAGGAGTGTGTGGCCGCGGCAGATCCTAGAGTTGGCCCAGAATTCCGTAACTATTGCGTTGAGTGCTTGCCAGAGTACGTAGAAGACTTGACCGATACTTTCTATATACCAGTCACACCAAAAGCCGCAGAAAGTATCACTGAGTTCGGTGGCCCAGGCCCTCAATCTAGAGGTCCATCGGTACGCGGTATTGCCTTTAATGGTGTACGTTTTGATGCGCCCGCACCTGTCAGTAATATCTTAGGCGCTTATACGCTTGCGCCGTTTGACGATGCTGGTGGGCATATCAATTCTCATGAAGGTTACCATTATCACGCTGCCACTGGACTAACGACTAAGATTGAACAAGACGACGGTCATGCGCCAATGATAGGTTATGCACTTGATGGTTATGGCATATATGCTAATACTGATGTAGAGGGTAATGAATATACCGATCTGGATGAAGCACGTGGTCATTATGATGACGTGAGAGGGTATCATTATCATGTGGACAAAGCAGGCAATAACAACTTCATAAACGGACTGCGTGGTGTGTATGCTGAAGACTAGTTTGTCATCAACGACAGTTGCGTGCTTAGCTGCATTTGGACTGAGTATCGTGAGCGTCAATGCGACTGCCCACAACCCCAATACCTCGACTTTTATACTGTCGAAAGCGGCTGATGGCAAATATTTGGTACGTCTAGATGGTGCTTTGACTGGAGTAGAGGCGCAAATTAACGAAACGTACTCGACCAACGCGTATAAAACGGCGGAGGAGTTTCAGCAGTTAGCCAATGAGCACTTTGTTAAGTCATTGACTTTATCTATCAATAACCAGCCCATTAAAGTAGTGAACCCAAATGTACAGCTGGGCCACGGCACACAGTTCTCTGCCGAGGCGCAGGGTATTAGCGATACGGTCGAATCTATTGATTTGACCAATACGTTCTTTAAAGACTTGCATGGCAACCGAATGACGGTCGTATTGCTGTCTGACCAATTTCCAAAGACGCAATATATGCTTAGTGATAGCAATGAGCATCATTTAAGTTTACAGTTGGTTGACGGTCAGTGGCAACAAAATAACAGCGATGTACTGCCTATGACAGCTGATGACACTCAACCGCATACTCATGATGGAAGTGGTCAAGAGGTGGTATACCATCATGACGAAGACGGCCATGACGTAGATAATCATTCGCATGAATCTGCTGATGATCTAGCACTAGATAGTGTTTTAAATACTGATAAAATAAAATTAGCAAGCACGCCGACATTGGCTGCAGCAGACAAGAGCTTGTTTGGTTCTATCTATGTATTGGGTATTGGTGCTGTAATAGCATTGCTGATAGGTGCAAGGTGGTTTTTTAAGAAGAAACAGTAGTAGCATGGCGCGTGGTGTCAATCTAGACATCACGCCCAGAGCTTTTCTAAAACAATATAAACAGGTCAGCATATTTCAAGGCTATTTCATTGAACACTGTGTCTACGCATCTTTTGTCTACGAATCGTGCGCCATCGAAATCAACACGTTTTAGACATCTGGCTCTTGCGTTAGCGATATTTTATCTGCTCTATAATTTGACGACTTTTTATAGTGTCTCCCTGTATAGACTTTATCCATCGCAAATCTATAATCTCGCCACACCGTTTGACAGTATGATTCCTTTCATTCCCGCTATGATTGTTCCTTATAGCTGGTCGTTGATTTTATTTGTTGTCAGCTTTTTTTTAGTGCGGACGTCTGCGCAATTATCTTTATTGACCTATCGGCTAATCTTAGCGACCATTTTTGCCTGTTTTATTTTCTATCTCTATCCCGCTCGTTTCTCATTCAGTCGGCCAATACCTGATGATTGGACGCAATTTGGCTATCAGTTTTTGCAGTTGGTGGATAAGCCATTTAATCAGCTACCATCGTTGCATGTCAGTTATGCCATGTTGCTTGGCGTATCTTTATGGGATGTTGTAGCGTCTAAAAAGAGATGGATTTCAGCGGCTTATCGATTGTTGCTGACTGGCATATGTATATTGATTGCCCTGTCGACAGTGTTGACGCATCAACATCATTTGTTAGATATGTTCGGCGGGGTAGTGTTAGCCGTTACGGTGTTTATACTCTCAAATCGAATTCGTAATGCATTGGTAATCAAGCATCTGACACTGGGTGTAATAGGGTTTTTGTTGATAGCGATAGCAGGGTTTTACTTTGCTAATATGAGTATGGTGGCGTCTGAGTCTATAGAAACTTTAGCTCTTGTTATTGCTTCATATTGGCTGATCAGTTTTACGATGTTGGCTTGTGCCTATCAACAGGACAAGCCAATACGGGATATACGCTGGTTTCAAAAATCCAGTAGCGGTCGACTCACGGTATATACTTGGATGAAGTTTGCGCCAATCATTATTATTTACAATGGCATGTCACTTTTAGGGCATTGGTATTTTAAAGTTTTCTCCAAAAGTCAAAAGTATTCACTCACGCCATATGCTATTAATGACAAGGTCAAAGTTGTGGCCTCACCTCGATTGATGCAGACGGATCTAAGTAGTCATTTAACGTATTGGTTATTTGGCTCCAGCTCATTAGAATGGCCAAGTCCGTTAGAAAGCAATCGACCTGCAGTTCGCTATCAAATTATCGTTGTTGATTTGGCTGCTGAGATATCTAGCCACACCCATAATCTTGAAATAGCTGCTAACGGCATTATGAATACGACAGTTCATTATTTGTATTTGCCTTTGTTGGATTTGCAGCCATTGAATGACGTATTGCTCCAAGACTATATTGATTTATTTAAACAAATTGATGCGTTGATACAATCGGCAGAGACACAAGCGATAACCGCTAATAATGAGAGTTGGGTAGAGGGTAGTCAGGTAGAAGATAATCAGGTAAAGGGTAGCCTCATCACACTTATCAATTTCCATTGCGTAATGGGTCTGTCGCGTAGCATCGGTGTACAGGTTTTATATTTATTATATTGTGGTACGCTAACTGTCTATAACTATCAATCGTGGATTGAGCAGCATTATCCGCACGCGCACCTGAAAGATGCTTATCTACCACAGTCATTAGTAGAAACTATGGCCAATTATAAGTCTGTCACCTATTAAACAGCGCCTTAATAACTATTAATGTCAGTAGGTTTGCGTCTGCTAATTCTTCTTTGTTTGCTTTTTACCTATTATTTACCTATTGCTTAATTCCCATTCAACTATGGAGGAATCTATGAACACCTCGTTGCCTCGCTTGTACTCTTTTCGTCGCTGTCCTTATGCTATGCGCGCTCGTCTCGGTCTAATATTCGCCGAGTTACCAGTAGAGCTACGAGAAATCACGTTAAAGAATAAGCCAGATCAGATGCTAGCGATTAGTCCGAAAGGCACGGTGCCAGTTTTACAGTTAGCGGATGGGACCGTCATTGAAGAGAGTGCGGAGATCATGATGTGGGCGCTTGAGCAAAACGATCCTCAGGGACTACTGGATGAAAAGGTTTCATCTGAGGCTAATGCACTGATTGCACAAAACGACAATGAGTTTAAACAGTGGCTCGATCGCTACAAATATGCCGATCGTCACCCTGAGATGACTCAAATAGAATATCGACAAAAAGGTGAAATTTTTCTGCAGGATTTAGAAGCGTTATTAACTAAGAATGCCTATCTACTAGGTAATAACGTGACGGTTGCTGATATTGGTATCATGCCGTTTGTTCGCCAGTTTGCCCATGTAGATCGTGATATTTTTTATAGTTTGCCTTACCCGAAATTACAGATATGGCTACAACACTGGTTGGAAAACCCGTTATTTGTACAAGCCATGACTAAGTTTCAGCCATGGCAGGAAGGCAATGAGGTAGTGGTGTTCTCTGCTTAATATAGCGGGTTCTATATAAGCTGTATAGGGTATCAGTTTCGATTAATTTATCTTGATTTCACGACAACCACTTTTTGTGCTGGATGTTTGTCTTTAACAACGATTACTTTTTTAGCTTTAGCTTTGGCTTTCGCTACGACAACTTGCTTGGCCTTAGGTTTAGCTTTAACTACGACCACTTGTTTCGCTTTGGGCTTTGCTTTAACGACGACTGCTTGTTTTGTCTGATGTTTGTCTTTTACTACGACCACTTGTTGGGCCGCATTCGCTGGACCGATCATAGCAAAGCAAGTAGATACGGCCAATAGTGAGCTGATAGCGATTTTTTTCATGTTGAAGTTTTTCATAGTAAGGTCCTTTTAGGCTAATTATAAGTAAGCGTGTTTATTTAATGGTTAAAGATATCTGAATTTAACGTCGATCTATTGAATAAGTAGATAATAGCGAGTTATAGCGTTACGTACTTTTATGAAAGTTAAAGAAAGGTGACTTTTTCTAGCAGATACTGAACCATTAATACAATCTTAAGAGCTTTTTGCTAAGGGTCGGCAGACTAGCAACACTCTAGAGATGATAGTTACTCAACTTCATCTGAAGTCGTAGCTATGTAGCTATAAAATGAGAGGCACGGTAATTTTTACGTGGATTTGAAAGGTTTTAAGCGAATAGAAGTGATGAGATATAAAAAGGGGCGATTTATTTTGAATAGCTGACAAGCAGCGTATAAGCAACTTTTTTAAAGCAATTTGTATAGGTATGATTTCAGCAGTAGTATGCATCTTACGAAGATTATCTCCTATAATAAACAAGGAGTGAGCATCTTGATGTTCACTCCTTATCAAACAAGATTTGTGCCGCGATATGCATCTGACTGGCTTAGTTCGGAAACTCTAATAATGTAGCACTAAATTTACCGAGCATTATCTAAAGATTTAATGCAACTTTAACTCTACTTTTTTAATAGTTCAAAAGAACTAGCTAATATACAGATTGCTCTCAATCATGTTTTTCATATGCAGCAGGCGAGGGGCAATGTCTTCTTCTAGTTTGGTGCGACTAAGGATAAAACTTGGTGCGCCGCAGTTAAAAGTGAGCAAGCCTTCTGTCGGGTGCATCAGCGCAATGGCTACCGCATTGACATCTTTTTGCCATTCACTAATTGAAAAACAATAACCATAGTCCTCATAGTCTTGAAAGGCTTTATCTAATCCTCGTCTAATCTTTAGCCAATCATCTTTATACTTACTACGAATCGCATTAAGAATAAACTCTTGCTCAGCAGGTGGCATACTTGCCAAGCAAGCTCTCCCCATCGAACTTAAATGAATAGGCAGATAAGAGCCGACATTGCGCTGCATGGTCGTGGTCCCTTGGCCTTGCACAACGTTTAGATACACCATCATCAGTCGATCACGAGTAGCCATGGCAACGGCACTCTTGGCATAGTCTGCTAGCTCTTCCATATAAGGAGTCGCAAGGTTATTGATAGAGATATTAGTCATCATGGTATAACCAAAGCTTAGTACCCCTGTTGAGAGCTGGTACTTACTACTATTGGTCGATTGTTTTAAATATCCCAATTTGACCAATGTATAGGTCAGACGAGTGATGGTTCCTTTAGGAAGTCCTGTCAGCTGACTTAGGTCTTGGTTGCCTAGATAAGGTCGCTGCGGGGTAAAACAACGCAGCAGCTCTAACCCTCGAGCTAACGCTGTGACAAATTGTCTGTCGTTTTTATCTCTCATCTCTGCAATGGGTTCTAACAATTCAATATGCATCTCATTGTTAGTGTCTTCATCGGCAAGGGTATCATTAGTCATATGTCGTCTATTATCCCCAATCAAATTCATACAAGCGTTATAAAATCACAAAACTTTATTATTCATAGCATTCTGTGAGCTAATATCAGCCCACAGTTACCCACTGTCTCTTTGATTATATTATATCAATTTACTTTCACATTCTCAGCATAGCATAATGAGAAACTATTGTTTCGCTATGCGGTATGAACGGTAGCGATAGTCATTATAAGAGGTATGGTTAGGCTTGTTGTGGATCATATTGCTTTTCTTTAATGAACAAAGTAGGGATAAGACCACATAAGAAATATGCACCTGCCATAAGTAATAAACCTGCGCCGATAGAGTTATGCATGGCCATATAACCGATGGCAACAGGAGCAATCACAGAGCCAAGCCGTCCAATATTAAATGCACCACCGATAGCAGTACCTCGGATAGCAGTAGGGAAGCTTTCGGTTAGATAGGTGGCATTAATGGCATAGGGGATACCATATAAGAAACCAAAGGTGATCATTAACCAACCAATATTTTCTGGAGTATGCATATATACTAGAATAGGAATAAACAATGCGGTGCCCATCGTACCAAAAGCAAATACTATCTTACGTCCGATTTTATCAGCCATAAATCCAGCCACAACTTTGGCAAACATCATAGTCAGGTACGTTCCCGCCATATACAGTGCCATTTCTTTGAACTTGATACCCAATTCAGTTTCTAGATAAGAAGGTAGCCAGTTACTGACACCAAAATAGCCAAATAACAAAAGTCCTGAGCTCATTGACCATAGGATAAACATGATACGGTGTTTCGGATTTTCCATTATCGCTTTGTATGGGTTCTCTGCTTTTTTGAGTGTATCTAGTGCGCCGCTCAGTTTTAGTGCTCGAGCGTCTTTCCAAGACTGGGGTTCAGGGACCAAAAAGTACATTGATACTGCCAAAAGTATCGGCAAAAACGTCAGTAGATATAGTGTGCGCCAACCATAGCTAGGGATAATCCAAGCGGATACACTGGTGATAACCAATGAGCCTAAGGTAAATCCTGTCATCAAGGCTGCAAGTACAGTGGTTCGATGTTTGGTAGGTACCATCTCTGACATAAGCGTATTGGTAGCGATATAAAGACTACCAAGCCCCAAGCAGGCAATAACCCGTAGCGTGACAAATTGCTCATAGCTCTGCACCAATCCACTAAAACCAGACAATATAGAGAACATGCCAGTCGCAAGGACGATGACACGTACTCGGCCAAAGCGGTCGCAAGCCCAACCACCAAAAAACCCACCGATTGCCATTCCAAATAACGACCAACTGCCTAGAGCGCCAGCTTGTACATTAGTCAGTGCAAACTCTAGTTTTAGGCTGGATAAGGTAAAGGCAAGAATACCGATATCAGCC
The DNA here is from genome assembly GCF_039762275.1 of Psychrobacter proteolyticus. Taxonomy (GTDB): domain Bacteria; phylum Pseudomonadota; class Gammaproteobacteria; order Pseudomonadales; family Moraxellaceae; genus Psychrobacter; species Psychrobacter proteolyticus_C. The sequence goes on from NZ_JBDLOB010000001.1 coordinate 665,503, forward strand.
CCATCACATAGTAAAACTAAAAAACAAAAAACAAAGGCCAGTTTCCAAGGTTGTTTTTGGGTGGAACTTATACTTGGATCTGCAGTTATAGCGACACTTTTCACAATTTATATCCTTAACGTTGTGAGAATGAAAAACTAATTTAATGCGTAGTGGTAAAAATAGAGGGGAACGGTATCAGCATCCTAGCAAATACCGCCGTGCATTTTGATAGATGAAAAAGTGGTAAGGATTACTCGCTGGCTTCTTTAATCATATTGCGGGCAATGATGACTTGCTGAATTTGTGTGGTACCTTCATATAAACGATATAGACGTACATCACGATAAAAACGTTCAATACCGTAGTCTGCGATATAACCGGCACCGCCATGAATTTGTACAGCTCTATCAGCAACACGGCCACACATCTCAGTGGCAAACATTTTGGCGCATGAGGATTCAGTAACAACGTCTTTGCCTTCGTCACGCAGACGTGCAGCGTCTAGCACCATGGATTTGGCGGCATAGATTTCTGCTTTTGAATCAGCGAGCATGCCTTGGATAAGCTGAAAACTGGCAATCGGTTGACCGAATTGCTTACGCTCGACGGCATAGTTGAGTGCATCATTCAGCATGCGAGTGGCGGCTCCAGTACTGGCTGCTGCAATGTGCAAGCGCCCTTTATCAAGCACTTTCATGGCCGTTTTAAAGCCAACCCCCTCAACACCGCCGATGAGCGCATCCGCTGGTACGACGCAATTATCAAAGATCACATCACAGGTATGCGCGCCTTTTTGCCCCATTTTTTTGTCAATTTTGCCCAAAGTAATACCAGGCGTGTCACTCTCCACGATAAATGCTGAAATACCGCCAGAGCGTTTGTTCTGTGGATCAGTACGTGCCATGACAGTGAATACACCAGCCTGCGGGGCGTTGGTGATATAGCGCTTGGTTCCATTGATGATATAAGTATCACCATCCTTAATAGCGGTCGTTTTCAATGAGGCGGCATCTGATCCTGACTCCGGCTCGGTCAAACAGAATGAACCGATGATTTCACCACTGGCCAACCGAGGTAGATACTTCTGCTTTTGTGCTTCAGTGCCATCAATTACTAGGCCGGATGAGCCAATACCATTATTTGTCCCTATTAATGAGCGAAACGCAGGGGAGGTACGTCCTAACTCAAATGCCAGCGTGACCTCTTCTTCCATAGTGACACCAAGTCCGCCGTACTCTTCAGGTATGGTCAATCCGAAGAGCCCTAATTCTCGCATTTGCTCAATGATCTCTTCTGGAAGGCGGTCATTTTCGGCAACCCAATGTTCCATAGGGATAAGTTGATCATTAACGAAGTTACGAATAGTCTGAGTGATGTGGTCGAGGGTCTCTTTATCTCTAATCATATGAATCTTCCTTGTTTGATTGATGCCTGATATCAATATCGGCGCTGTGACAGTACTAAATAATGTGACGTCCTTGGATAAACAGCATAATCGATGAATTATTAAATTACAATAGTTTTGGTTTAAAAAACCGCATTGCGGTATTTATATGATTGAATATGGCTCTTTATTTTAAATTTATTATAATTTATCAAATTTTTATGCTTCACAAACCAAAATAAACAGTATATATTGATATTAAATACCGCATAGCGATATTTAATATTCAAAATGAATGCTTTGTTAAGGTGTTTATACTTTATGCAAGAATGATGTTTAAGGAGTCTATCATGGAAAAGCCGCTCATTATTTGTGAGAAAAGAGGAGAGGGTGTGAGTGTCGTTAGACTTAATCGCCCTAAAGTGCGCAATGCACTAAACAGCGAGCTACGCCAACAAATGGCAGATCTGTTCATTCAACTAAATGATGACCCACAAACCAAAGCGATCGTCCTTACTGGTGGTGACAAGGTATTTGCCGCTGGTGCGGATATCAACGATTTTTTGACTACTAGTACAGTAGGTATGTACCTGCGTCATAGTGAACGCTATTGGGAGGCCATTACTAACTGCCAAAAACCCATTATTGCTGCCGTCAATGGTTATGCTCTGGGCGGTGGCTGTGAGTTGGCCATGCATGCTGACATTATCATCGCAGGCAAGTCTGCCAAATTTGGTCAACCCGAAATCAAGATAGGACTCATGCCAGGTGCTGGCGGGACGCAGCGTTTATTCCGCGCGATTGGCAAACATAAGGCCATGAAGATGGTACTAACGGGCGATATGATCAGCGCTGATGAGGCGGACACAATGGGGCTGGTATCTGAAGTCGTGGCAGACGAGGCTACTATCACACGCGCCATTGAGATTGCTGAGCAGCTATCACATTACTCTCCCATTGCCCTAGCGCAAATCAAAGAAGTAGCAAATTTGGGTATTGATATGCCTTTAGAAGGTGCGTTGGCTTTAGAGCGTAAGGCTTTCCAGATTTTGTTCAATACTCACGACCAAAAAGAAGGCGCTAAAGCCTTCTTGGAAAAGCGTCCTGCAGAGTACAAAGGGCATTAATCCATAGCTGCGTTAATTCATAAGCACGTGAATTCAGAGCCACATTGTGCTCGCTTTTGAAGCAAGTTATCACCTTTGAACCGAAATTTCATAGCAAACTATGTAGAGAGTTATTATGACTGTGAACACAATTGCCATTATAGGCACTGGTATTATGGGCATGGGTATTGCTCAAATTGCTGCTCAAGCTGGTATCCAAGTACTTTTATATGACGCCAAATCAGGCGCTGCTGAACAAGGACGACAATCCTTGCAAAGTACCCTAGAAAAACTAACTGCTAAAGGCAAGTTTACCGATGAGCAACTACAGGATATTTTAAGTAATTTGACCGTACTACAAGAGCTTAGCCAAATTGCGACTGCTGAGATAGTGGTTGAAGCCATTATCGAAAATTTAGACATCAAAAAACAGCTTTTTGCCCAGTTAGAAGGTGTGGTCACTACTGATACTATTTTGGCGACCAATACCTCCTCCTTATCAGTGACCGCAATTGCTGCTGACTGTGATCATCAAGAGCGCGTGGCAGGATTTCACTTCTTTAATCCAGTCCCTTTGATGAAAATTGTAGAGGTCATTCCAGGCCTTTCTACTCAGCAATCCGTGATTAACGTTCTCTCCGATTTGGCCAAACGTATGGGTCATCTAGGTGTGGTAGCAAAAGACACACCGGGTTTTATCGTCAATCATGGCGGTAGAGCGTACGGCACAGAAGCGTTAAAAATATTGGGTGAAGAGGTAACAACGTTTGAGAATATTGATCAAATTTTGCGTGAAGGTGCAGGATTTCGCATGGGGCCGTTTGAGCTGTTAGATCTCACTGGTATCGATGTGTCGCACCCCGTGATGGAGTCGATTTACAATCAGTTCTATCACGAAGCGCGCTATCGTCCGCATCCACTGACCCGTCAAATGCTGGTAGGTAAGAAGCTTGGTCGTAAGGTTGGTGCAGGGTTCTATCACTATGAAAACGGTCAGAAGTTGTCAGCAGCTACTGCTCAAGATCAGTCGTCCGAAGCACTCATATCTGATGCCGTTGTTACCTCAGTTTGGGTTGGCGCTGATCTGATAGAAGACAAAAATCAATTGGTCGATTACCTAAAGTCTCAGGGTGTCGCTATTGATGACAACGACAAGCCAAACCCTGATAGTTTGGTTTTACTAGCACCCTATGGCGAAGATACGACCAATGCTGCCATTCGTTATCAAGTTAATCCTAAGCAAGCCGTTGCCATTGATATGCTCACTGGACTAGCAAAGCATCGTACTTTGATGCCAAGTCTAGTCACGCAAGAGACATTTATCGCACAAGCTTATGCGTTATTTGGTAAAAGCTTGGATGACAGTGAAGCAACCACACAGCCTATGGTCGGTGCCACGCTGATTTCCGAAAGCATCGGCTTTGTGGCACAACGTGTGGTCGCTATGGTGATCAATCTTGGTTGTGACATTGCTATGCAAGGGATTGCTTCACCTGAAGACATCGATAATGCCGTCAAGCTTGGGCTAGGTTATCCATATGGTCCTATCTCTTGGGGCGACCATCTTGGGGCCTCGCGTATATTGCTTATTTTAGAGCGCATCTACGGACTGACAGGCGATCCGCGCTATCGCCCAAGTCCTTGGCTGCAACGCCGCGCCAAGCTTGATGTGTCATTGTTTACTCAGCAAAACACTTACTAATTTGAACAACAAAATATGGTTGTCAAACCATAAAACCATTATTCAGAGTTAAAAATACGACAAGGAAACGTTATGTTAGATGCCTATATTTATGATGGATTAAGAAGTCCTTTTGGTCGATATGTTGGCGCATTAGCAACCGTACGTGCTGATGATTTGGTTGCTACCGTGATGAAAGCGTTAGTCGAAAAGCACCAACTATCTGCTGATATCTTTGATGAAGTGTTGCTAGGCAGTGCCAACCAAGCAGGCGAGGACTCTCGCAATATCGCGCGTAACGCGGCTTTGTTAGCAGGGCTGGATGTAACAACTCCAGGTCAGACAGTCAACCGTCTATGTGCGTCAGGTCTGTCTACTGTTGTCGATGCTGCACGCAGTATCACGTGTCACGAAGGGGATATTATTTTAGCAGGTGGGGTCGAGTCGATGACGCGTGCGCCGTTCGTATTTGCCAAGACAGAGCAGCCTTTTAGCCGTGATTTTAAAGTATTTGACACGACCATTGGTAGCCGTTTCCCCAACCCAAAAATTATTGAGCAGTTCGGCAGTGATACCATGCCGCAGACGGGCGACAATGTCGCGCAGAAGTATGGTATTACGCGCGAGGAAGCCGATAAGTTTGCAGCCGCATCACAGGCCAAGTACCAAGTCGCCAAACAAGCAGGGTTCTTTGACAATGAAATAACACCTATCACTGTCTCCCAAGGTAAGAAATTGCCTGCAAAAGTAGTCATAGATGATGAGCATCCGCGTGCCAGCTCTAACATTGAAGCACTACAAAAGCTCAAGCCTTTAAACAAAGATGGAATCGTCACCGCAGGTAATGCCTCTGGCATCAATGATGGTGCTGCCGCGCTCATCATTGGCTCAAAGCAAGCAGAAAAAAAGCTAGGCTTTAAACCGATTGCCAAGATCCTATCATCAGGTGCAATGGGTGTTGAACCCAACATCATGGGCGTTGGTCCTGTTGAAGCGATTAAGCTAGCACTAAAGCGTGCGGATCTGACCCTCGAGGACATGTCTGTCATTGAGATCAATGAAGCTTTTGCCTCGCAAGTGCTTGGCTGCCTTAAAGGGTTGGATATTGACTTTGATGATAAGCGTGTCAATCCCAATGGTGGAGCTATCGCTGTCGGCCATCCGCTTGGCGCATCAGGTGCAAGAATTGCCCTGAGTACCGCCCGAGAGCTACAGCGTACGGGCGGCAAATATGCCGTGGTCAGCCTGTGTATTGGTATTGGGCAAGGGCTTGCCATGGTGATAGAACGCGTCTGAGACTCAAAAGCACGCTCGCCCCATTACTGATTATAGTTGATTCAGTTTAAAAGAGAGACAAGGCAACCGAGCGCAGATGTAACTGTGATAATTCAAGTGAGGTTAACGCTGTCACTCTTTTACAGAGGATTGACTATATTAAGGACAATTTATTATCAAGGAAGATACCATGACAACCATACTCAACGAACACGATAACTACCATCAAGCCGAAGAAGCGTATGGGTTCCCGTTAATTATCAAACAGCTACTAAACCGTGCCAAGATTGCTTCCACCAACCAAACCATTAGCTATGCCGACAAAGTCACTTATACCTATGCTGAGTTTTTTAAACGTATTAATCGCTTGGCCAATGTATTAAAAAATATGGGCTTGCAGGCAGGTGATGTGGTCGCGGTCATGGACTGGGATAGTCATCGTTACCTTGAGGCATACTTTGCAGTACCAATGTCGGGCATGATTTTGCAAACCGTTAATGTGCGTTTATCTGAAGAAAAAGTGCTATATACCGTCAACCATGCTGCGCCAAAAGCCTTATTGTTGAATGCTGAATTTGCGCCGATGATTAAAGACTATCGTGACGATGCGCCTTCTATTGAGCATGTGATGTGGGCTGATGATGCAGAAGGTGACAAATTAGGTGGTGAGAAAGCAGCGCTACCTGACTATGTCGATGGTGAGTACGAGGCACTGTTGGCAGCCGCCAGTGATGAGTTTGATTTTCCAGATTTTGATGAAAACACCATCGCCACCACATTCTATACCAGTGGTACCACAGGCGATCCAAAAGGGGTTTTCTTCACTCATCGCCAGATTGTACTACAGACGATGGCAAGCACACTGGCATCAGCGCTCAATGCCGAAGGTCAAGGTGCGCGCTACAACGATGTCTATATGCCGATGACGCCTTTATTTCATGTCCATGCGTGGTGCTGGCCGTACGGCGCTACCATGATAGGACTAAAACAAGTATATCCAGGACGATATCTGGCACCAAAGTTAGTCGATTTGATTGAGGAGCACAAGGTCACGCTGTCACATGGTGTCCCTGCAATATTACAAATGCTCCTCAAAGAAATGGCGGAACGCGGTCGCAAATTTGAGAATCTCAAACTACTGCTAGGTGGCTCAAAGCTAAACGAAGGCTTGGCAAAAGCAGCTATCGAGTGCGGTATCGAGTTTATGTCAGGGTTTGGGATGTCAGAATCATGCCCTGTACTGTCTCGAGCAGTATTCGATGACAAGACTGAGTCGATGACCCTAGAGGATAATCTCAATTATCGCTGTCTGTCAGGTTCGCCCATTATGCTGGTATCGATGGAAATCTGGGATGAGAATGGTAAACCACAACCAATGGATGGCAAATCGACAGGCGAGCTTGTGATACGAGCACCGTGGCTGACCCAAAGCTATTTTAGAAACCCCGATGCAGGTAATGAGCTGTGGAAAGGTGGCTGGATGCATACGCAAGATATCGCCTGCATGACCGCTGATGGCACGCTCAGCATTACCGATAGGCTAAAGGACGTCATCAAGTCAGGCGGTGAATGGGTGTCCTCGCTTGAGGTTGAAACAATTCTTTCCTTTCATCCGAGCGTCGCTGATATCGCGGTGATTGGTGTTCCCGATGAGCGCTGGGGCGAGCGTCCTCTCGCATTGGTCGTGCTAAAGCCAGATTATATCGATACAACATCGACAGATATTTTGGCACTGGGTCATCAAGCGGTTGAGAGAGGTCATTTGCCAAAATATGGTGTGCCAAGTGAAGTGAGATTTCTATCAGACATGCCAAAAACCAGCGTCGGTAAACTCGATAAAAAACGCATGCGTTCGATGTACTCAGAAAATCTCATCTAGTCAAACAATCCGGTCACCATCAAATCGACTCTGACAAAAGTGAAAACTTGCATAAACCCTAGTGTTTGACTAAATACTAGGGATGAGGGAGGTGTGTGAGTCACGAGCACCCTGAGTCACACTCATCATCTATATAACAAAACTGTCTAATAAAAAGAGAGAAACTATGGAAGCTGCGCCTATGTTCCCAGAAATACAAGAGATTGTCGCAAGCGACGACAATCACCCATTGCATGACTTTACCGTTATCTATCCTCAGCAAGTGGAATGGGGTGATATGGACTCCTTTGGTCATGTCAATAATGTGGTTTATTACGAATATGCTCAAAACGCTCGTATCTACTACAACAGGCGACTTGGTTTATTTAACGAACAGACGTCTTCGGTGATGGCAGCCTCGTTATGTCAGTATTTAAAATCGGTTGCCTATCCCGATGAGTTATGGATTGGCGTTAAGGTCAAAAAAATCGGTAATTCAAGTCTGATTCACGAATATACCTATTACAGTACGGTGCAGAAAGCAGTCGTTGCAATCGGTGAGTCGGTGTTGGTATATCTCGATAAATTGAGTGGGCAAAAAAAGCCGATCAATGAGTCGCAAAAAGACGCGATTGCTGCTTTAGAGAATATTAACCAAGAAGCGTAACACCAAATATATCGGTCGAATTATGATTGGGGTTTTTAATTAGGAAGTACTTATTAAGTAGAAGTTAATTTTCATATAAAGGGATTGTTTATTTTTATGGATTAAAGAAAACGTAGTAGCAATTGGGATTGATAAGGATATCAACATAAAACAGGGAATAGATGAATGATGCTTTATATAAAAAGGCTATCTGTAGGTTTTGCTACGGTTGTAACATGCGTATCTGCACAAGCAGTCGATCTTGTGACAACAGGTGACACGACTTTGAGTATCGGTGGTTACATCAAAGCAGAAGGTGCTTTTAACTCTCCTGATGAAGGCGAGTCGGAATTTAAGGGTAATTTACGCCAGTCTCGTATCAATGTTAAGACGACCAAATCGGTAGATGATAAAAAACTCACGGGGTTTATCGAAGGTGATTTTTATGGCGATTACGCCAAGGGCGGCTCAAATCTGCGCTTGCGTCATGCGTATGTTCAGGTTGATGATTTGACAGTGGGTAAGACTTGGAATGGTCAGTTTTTGGCAGTGGCGCCTCTTTCTACGGAGCAGATTGACTTCTGGGGTACTGGTTTGGGCACGGCCTCTGGTGGTGGTTCTTATATTCGTCCAGATTTGACGTTGCACTATACTTATAAGGGGCTACGTTTTACGGCGCAAGACCCTGTTTATGATAATGCGAGCCTGCCTGATATGGTGGTAAGCTATAAAGATAAGATATCTAACTTTGAATATAACGTGGCTGTCACGGCTCGTGATGCCGAGAACGGAGATGGTTCAGATGTGGGTATCGGTGTTTCTTTAGCGGGCAAGCTAACATTGGGTAAAGATTCACTCCATGCCAGTATATACAATGGTAAAGGCATGGGTGCCTATTCTGCTATCTGTGTTGGAGGACCGCTAGTTATGAATGGCGGCGTAGACTGTGATGCCGAGGATGGGAAGCTTATCTCGCAAACTGGCTATAGCGTAGGATATAAGCATCAATTTACCCAAAAGCTGCGTGGCAACTTGCGCTATGGTGAGGTAAATGTAGACGATGCGGCAGATACTTCTGCTAATGTAAAAAGCGCAAACCTTATCTATGAGTATCTACCAGATCTAGATTTGGGTATTGAGTGGAGAAATCAGGACGTAACGACATTCCCATGGATGCCAGCAGGTCAGCAAATTGAAATAATGGCAAAATATGATTTTTGAGTTGAATAAGTAAGAGGTAGGAAGTGGCAGACTTTTATTAAGATAAGGCTTTATCCGGGCATAATAGAGGTAAAGCTTTGTCTATAAAAATTGCTAATAATGCTAAAGTAGCAATCAAAAGTTTACATTAACTAAGGTTGCTATGTCCAATATAGAGTCCAATACAGAAAAACCAACACTTAAACAGAGTATCGCGCTGTCAGAGAATAGCGGATATATATTTAATGATATAAGCACAGCGCAATCTGCTTTCTTAACACTACCAGTCGTTATACAAACTGCACTAGAGCAAGCTAAACGAGTCGTGCTAATTGCAAATAATCCTGCTGTGACCACGGCTCAGCTTGAGATGTTGTTACAGCCCGATGATGTCTTAGTGTTATTTAATCACTTTATTCACGCTGATTTTTTTGCTAGCCATCAGTTAGCTAGTTCACTACCTAAGTTGCTGTTTTTTCGGCAGATTGGCGACAGTAAGCTGCATTTTGGCCTACCGCCTAGAAGCAATCATATATCAGTGGTGGAGCATATGGCAGAGACCGCCCCGCTAGGGATATTAACGAGCAACCAGCCTTATCAGTTTCCAACATTAGCTGATGACCCAAGCCCTAATGACGATCCTGTCACTGCTCATCGAATCTTAAACATCCCTTCGAGCATGCAAAAACTATTATCAAGCTCTACCTACCACAGTGTAATATCAGAGCATCATAAAGTCGTTACTGACTATCCATATTTTACTGATATTCATTCGTCAGCACCTTCATCAGGTTTTCTATTGTATCGGCTGATGCTAGCAGCTCGAGCATACTTACACAGTATTCAAGACACGAAACTACCGTTAGAGATAGTAATAATCGGCTTCAATGACAATGATAAAACTGCTCACTTTTGGCATGGGCATAATTGGAATTTTGAACGTCAGGAAATGAGTCGACTACCTAAAGGAGTGGCTATTCATCGGTACTAGAATATTGGTTAACTAAGATATGTTTAGCTAGAAATTGCTAAAAATAGTTAAACATAAGGAGCATCAGGACAATGAGCGTGCTTTATCTCATTGTCGCTAGGCTCTCGTCTTATAACTATCAATGATGACTGTTCTTCGGTCCAATCAATCAGATCCATGTCGGAAAATTGTGACAGCCATCCTGCCATAGGCCAACAGTGCCATTTTTGATAGAAACGATTGGCATTGACAATGATACTGTCCAAATGATTGAGGGGTGGCCGATAGACACTATGCTGCTGATGATAAGCGATATCAGCAGTAAGGTAAAAATCGATACCTAATCGACGTGCTGTAAAAGCAAAATCGGTATCCTCTGCGCCATAACCTGTATATTGGGTGTCAAAACCACCAATTTTATTAAAAGTCTGTCGCTTGATAGCGAAACATAGACTCCAGAATGCACCATAGTCATCAGTCTGTTTGATAGCTGTTTGCTTCGTTCCTGCTTGGTTTGAATCAGCTTCATCAAAATTATAACGATAAGGGTTATAGACAGACAGCTCGTCTAAAACAGAGAAAAGCAAATGATTGGTTTTTAATAGTGCATTTTCTTCTACTGATAATGGTCGCGTTAGATAGCGCGGTTGACCCATCAAAAGCGCATTAGGATATTGCAAAAGCTTCTTATACATTTGCTCAATAAACGTAGGCGCTACGATACAATCAACGTCCAAAAAAATCAGCATATCGTGAGTTGACTGCAACGCTCCAAGATTGCGATTATGTCCGATATCAAACTCTGTAGTTGTAGTATCGTCACCGTCATTCACAGCTGATTTAACCGTAGTCGGCAACTTCACGATATTTAGTGAAAATTCAGCTAATCGATTGGGATCGGCGTCATCGTTGACAATGATGACTTCGACTGGCTTCACACTACTATTTTCTAGACTGCTGAGTAGGTTGTAGAGATGACGATTACGACCATAGCAAGTCGTAATGACGGTCATCGGTACAGTATTAGAAGTCATGCTAGCGTTACTCGTTGGCTGAATGGTCATCGCTTGTCTTTACCTCGTTATCGTATTGCCTGTTATTTTTAATAAGTCAATATTTAATAAGTCAGAATTCAATTGTTGATTCGGGTGCTAAGTTGAGTCGAGGAAGCAACCAGTTTTCAAACCAACGCTTAGTAGTAGGATAATCAGTGGTGCTATGTATAAACGCTTGAGCAGCTGTTGGCGTAACTGCGTTAGTTTCCTCGCTGCTATCTTCCTCACTGTTATTTTTTTCAATGCTATCAACCGAGGTAGGGGGGTGTGGTTTATTTCGACAATGAATTATTTGAGCAATAGATTCAGGTTGACCGTCATTGATGCTCATTGAGGTTTTAAACTGCTGCCAATTTAGCGCTTTGTTTTGAGCGACTAACGCTTCAGCCATGACAGCTTGTTCATTATGAGGTCTGTCATCAGGCACTACTATGAGCGGCGTATCATAATGATATGCTTGCGCGACAGCGTTTAGGCCGCAGGCCATCATTAGATAATTGCTATGACAAATAAATGGTGTGACGTCATCTACCTCAGTTGAGATATCGACATAACATCGTTTGTCATCGTCTATAGGCCCGAGAGAGATGATTAATGCATTGGGTAGCAGTGAGCGCAACTCCGGTAGTTTTTCGTCAATCGCTTTGTGTCCACCGTAGCCTTTAATAACGGTGATAATAGGTCTTGTAGCTCCGGACTTGTATGTTAATTGAGCCCTGCTAGATAGTAGGCTTGTAGATTTAGGAGCAGAAATTTCGATACCAGCGCTTAATTTTGCCAAAATATTTATAAAGCTCTCATAAGTACATGACTCAGCTTTTTGAGAGTAGATAAAGTCAAGATAGAGCGTTTTATTACAGACCCACTCAGATGTCTGGGTAGACTCTAACGCTTTAGGATAAGGCGCCAGTAAGCCAAGCGCACCAGCAAATGCACCTGTATGTGGCGCATCGTCGCGAATGCCCGGAAGCCTAACGTAAAGGTAAGGGATGCTTGCCGCACGGCAGAGCATTGCTACCTCGACGCTGACATCGATGATCATTAGATCAATCTTACGTTGAAAGATAGTGTCTAATATTTGGTGACTGCGTTTTTGAATGTCACCATTGCCTACGGGCGAGTAGTGTAGGCTGGCTGGTTGCCAATATTCTCCCGCACGACCTACCAATATGTCATCGGGGCGTTCATCTTCTGCATTTAAACGCACGATTTGTTGTTCATCAATAGCGGTAAAACGATAGCTATCTATATCTAAGCTCGTAAATACCGTTAATTGCGCTCTTGCGTCATTAGGTAGCAATGCAGCCAGTTTGTCTGCCTGGCGGCAATGTCCTGAGCCATGATGATGAGCATAATATCCGATACGCATCATTACGATCCCTCAGAAAAGCTAACAAGATCATTATCAATTTCAACTGGCGCTTGAGTGGCTTGATTAAAAAACTGCAGGGAGTCTTTTGTTAAATCAGACAGCTCATAGCTGTTGATATTGTTGATGTAGCTTTCTGAATTGTCTTCTATTAATACAGTTCTATTTTTTAACGCTGCTTTATATAGTGCCAGATAGCCGTCTACCATGGCTGATACTGAACAAAATTGTAAAGCGCGGTCACGGCAGGCTTGGCGTGATATATTTTTAATCGTAGCAAAGCCATTGATAAAGGCGGCTTTGTCTTTTTTAGGTACGATGACTCCTGTCTCTGAAGTAATAATTTCGGCACTGGCTCCAGCATCGAAACCAATGACTGGTGTGCCACATGCCAAGCTCTCAGCTAAGGTCAGTCCATATGGCTCGTCCCAAGTGCTGGTAAACAGCATGGCAGTTGCTTGGCACAAATAATTATTGATCTCGTCCTTGGTGACATGACCTACGTAACTGAATAGTTTGTCGTCGCCACTCTTACTGTCTTTAAATAACAAAGGGGCTACTTTTTGATTGAAGTAGTCTTCATTGCTTTTAGGTCCTGCTATGATAAGTTTCTTCCCAGCTTCCATACAGTACTGCATGGCTAAATGAGTGCCTTTTTCAGGGCAGATGCGTCCATACCAAAAATATATCTCGTCATCGCAACCATCAGTATTGCCAAGCGATTCTGTATTGGCAATAAAGGATTCGACATCGATGCCGTTATACACCACTTGTGAGGGAACAAACTCAGCGAATAACTGCTGTTGGTGCTTACTAATCGCTGTAAATTGAGTAGTTGTACCAGAGCGTAATGTTAAAAGTGCCAAACGTAGCTGTGGAAAAATAGGCGTATGAAAAGTGGTAAAAAACCTTTCGCCAAACGCTTGACCTGTCATCATCGGAATGTGATGCAGACTGTGGTTATGTACGATATCGATCTCACCACGCTCATCACGTTCGATAATATCTCGTAGGGCTATCTGATAGGTGAGATATTGGTACATCTCTTCACGGCCCATGGCGACCGTTTCATGCTCATTATCATAGACCATCTTATTAAACTCATGACGAGTCAATAATGGCACCAACGTTGCTTTCGTCTCGCTATCTTTATGAGCGTAAAGCAATACCTCATGACCTTGCGCCACTAGCTCGTCACAAATCAATTGGGTAATCATTTCTAGACCACCCGCATATGGCTGGGCAATGGGATACAGTGAATGCGCGATAATGGCAATACGTAGCGGTGAATTCGAAGACCTAATCATGTTTTTAAGACCTTTATAGTTATAAGTATTATGGCTATAAGCGTTTTGGTTAGTAGAGTGGTGTATAGGGAACCTAGTATAGAAACGATAAAAGACAATAGAGTGACCTTGTTTCAAAATTGGCTTATATAAATCGCAAGTTTTTACAAATTACTGGCTTTATAAGTATTGATTCTTACGAGTCGATGGTTTTTTTATCTTTAAATAAAGACGTCGCATAAGATGTCGTGATAGTCGTCTTCTTTTCATGGGCTACTTTTAAAGTCTGTTTTAGAACCTTACTCATACTTGGCATGTCTGCTCGAGCATCAGAGAAATTATCCATTGCTACCTTGGCGGCGCTTAGTTTAAGAATACAAACTGCCGCTGCACATATAAATAGTACTGGCGAATAGAGCGGTGAAAATGGCGCTACAACTATGGCTGTAATGATATTTAGCACCAACAGCAGTTTTGGTAACGCTGCTATATTCTTAAGGAATAATGACTGACGATTTTGGATATAGTTTTGTTTTGGTGTACAGACAAAAGGTTTCTCTCGTCCCCACAGCACAGGAAGCCATGACAAGGCACCAATTTCCCAAAAGTTCAAATGCATCAACCATGCACGTACTTTTCTGCTAAAACGTGGCTGATGGCTGTCATCTATTTGTTTGTTAAGAGGCGATTGATCACGGGAATATGCCCACAACCGTCTAAGGATGAAAAAGGCATAACCTGCATAAACCACATACAAAGGTGCAAGCATCGACACGTCAACGTTATTTACCAAAAGCATATCAACCATCACCAGTAATGAGCAGATATGCAAAAGGATAAAGAACCCTGTGAAATTTACCCAAGCACTCAGTTGAGACAGATGAGCGCGTATATATGCTAGGCGTTCACTCATACTTTTGGATTGCGAGACATACTGAACTGGAGAGTTGTACGGGACTGACAGGTAATCCGTGAGCACTTGCATATTGCCGTAGATCCAACGTCGACGTTGACATATTAGGTCATCTAGTGTGTTAGGTAGTAAACCTGTGGCAATGACTTCTGGCACAAACTGACTGCGAAAACCTTGTCGATGCATAAGCACGCCCATTTGAGCATCTTCAGTGATAGAAGCACCTGACCAGCCTCCTATACTCAAAAGGTCCGAGCGTCGAATGACTGCGTAAGTACCCGTTGATAAGGCGCGATTGCGGTTAAAAGGACGATACAGATGATGATTAAAATAGTGATTCAACTCGCTATGCGCATCTAGCTGTCCTTCATTACGATAAAACTGCGGAAATTGCAGTAGGGTATGCTCAGGATATTGAGCGATAGCCCGCGTAATAGAGGCTCTAGCATGTGGTAATGCTTGGTAATCACTATCGACCACCACAATGTGACTACAGTCTGGACTCATTAATCCAAGTGCCAAGTTCAAAGCACCCGCTTTGAATCCTTCGACACGATCAATATGATAAAAATGGACATTCAGCTCAGCGTCTAAGCTTTGGCAAAATGCTGCTAATGGCTTATATAACGACGTCTCTTTATTATTGTTATCGATAATCAATATTTCATCGCGTGCTTCTTTTACTGCTAATAACGACTTTATCGTGGCAATAACCAACTCTGGAGGCTCAGCTCGCGTCATCAATTGAAAACTGAGTGCTGCGCTAGTCAAAGTTTCTGGTGTGTTAGCAGTCATGTCTGGTCCTTAAGCAGGTACAACAAGTTAAAATTTATATAAAGAAAAGTATGCTTATAGGTAATGTCAGTACTTGTATCTTCAGTCATTTAATGAATACCAATGCATACTAATACAAAATTAAGTAATGATTTAGCCGATAATTGTTTGTGATAAATTAACTGTGTAAGTTGTACGTAATGTGACATAAAAACCTAGTATTTTAATCACGTAAAAATAGGGTGTTTTTTGATTGAGAAGGGGGTAGGTAACTGTGTTTTATTTTTGAGTTAGGGTAGGTAGTAAAAGGATAAAACGAGGAGAAAAAATGAGAAGCAAAAAAGTAGGCAAGCAAGTCTATATCAGTAGGTTGAAGCACGACTGTAGTAGGATAGAAAAGCACGACTAAAATCGTAGTTAGTTTCAGAAGCTAACTACGTTAATAAGTTTGAGATTAGATTGTTTATATTGACGCTTAACTTAATGCTTAGCTAGCCCTGACTAAATCAAGTCAGTGCTAAGCCAGTGCTAAGCTAGTGCTAAATGAGTGACACACCAGTTCCAGACAGCGTCGACAGTTGGTGTTGATGACGAACTCTTTTTGCGAACGAGATAATAATCTGGCTCGACTGTTAGCGTTGATTCACTCACTTGCACCAATCTTCCTGCATTCAAATCCGCTTGTACAAAAGCCTGACAAGCAATCGCAACGCCTTGACCCGCTAGCGCTGCATCTAAAGCCAATGCGGTTTGGTTAAATACAGCGCCGGCTAGCTTATCTGTGGTACCAAAAAATCGTGGCCAATGATGATGTGAGTCATGGAGCAATGGCATCTCTTGTAGCGCTTCAAGTGATATGGGCAGTTCTCTATTGGCCATCAAGTGAGGGCTGGCCACGGCTACGAGCGTTTGTTTGAACAGTAGCTGGGTATCAAATGCCATAGGGAATGGTGGGCGCGTCAGGCGTACCGCGATATCTACCTGATCACGGTCAAAGTCTGCAATGGACTCGGTCGCTACAGTACGCAACTCGACATCAGGGACTGCCGCAGTCAAAGCAGATAAGCGCGGCAATAATAGCTTAGTGGCAAAAGTCGGCGTCACGCTGATAGTGACAGTCTTAGGTTCTCTGAGTAGCTGAGATGTTGCTTTATCCAAAATCTTAAAAGCGCGAGTAACTTCTGCAAAGTAAATAGAACCTTGGCTATTGAGCGCCACGCCTCTTGGTAGTCTTTGAAACAACGGAAAGCCGATATGCTCCTCTAACATTCTTACCTGCTGAGCGACCGCGCCCTGTGTTACAAACAGCTCATCAGCCGCCGCCCGAAAATTAAGATGACGCCCAGCAGCCTCAAATGCACGTAAGGCATTGAGCGGTGGCAACGTACAATGGCTGTTTGGCACTTTATTTTCCTAGACTGTAGATTTTCTACAGTCTAGCATCTTTTATTATGATGTTAGGAATCTGATTTTATTGGTTATGATAAGTGAAACGATAACTAATGGAGAAAGACAGATGAATAATATTACAACGACAAAAAAAGTGGCGCTTATCACCGCAGGCGGGTCAGGCATGGGTGCTGCCGCTGCTCGTAAACTTGCAGCAGATGGTTATCATGTCACTATTTTATCTTCCTCTGGGAAAGGTGAGGCTTTAGCAAAAGAGCTGGGCGGCATTGGGGTTACTGGCTCTAACCTTATTAATGAAGATGTACAACGATTGGTTGATTCGGCGATGCAACAGTGGGGACGTATTGATGCGCTTGTAAACTCTGCTGGCCACGGCCCGCGTGCACCTATTTTAGACATCACTGATGAGGATTGGCATAAGGGGCTAGAGGTTTACTTTCTTAGTGCGGTACGTGCAATTCGTTTGGTCACGCCAATCATGGTCGCACAGGGTAGCGGTGCTATCGTCAATATATCTACCTCTTGGGTAACGCAGCCGACTGCGCTTTTTCCTACGTCAACGGCTTTTCGTGCCAGCCTTGGCGCTTTTACCAAGATTTTCTCAAATGACTATGCAGCAAAAGGTGTGCGTATTAATAATGTCTTGCCTGGCTGGATTGATAGTTTGCCTGAAGTCGATGAGCGACGTGAGAGTGTGCCGATGGGACGTTATGGCACTTCTGAAGAAATCGCCTCAACGATTGCTTTTTTGTTATCCGAAGCTGCTGGATATATCACTGGTCAGAATATACGGGTTGATGGTGGCGTCATTCGCTCTGTGTAACGAGTCAATCAATACAAGCCTATTGATACAAGATAGTTAATACCAGACTGTTAATACAAGCAATAAAACACTGTCGACGCTAGCTGTTTGAAAAAAGTAGCTCATCTATTTGTTAAGGCCAATGTTATGTTTCGAGCATATGCTGCACTGGTACTACTTGGTATCATCTGGGGGTCGAATTTTATTTTTATGAAATGGGCGACGGCTCTAATCAGCCCCTCACAAACCGTATTTTTACGCTTGCTATTTGGGTTTTTGCCATTGGTTGCCGTTGCTTTGCACAGCAAAGTAATTACTCGGGCGCAGTTACAGCATTTGCCACACTTTATAGTGATGTCAGTGCTCGCAACGTCTTTTTACTATTATGGATTTGTCGCAGGTACGGCGCTATTGCCCAGTAGCATCGCAGGTCTATTAAGTGGTTCAATCCCTATATTTACCTTTTTGGGCGCGGCGCTGTTCTTACCTGAGGAGCGTCCGACCAAGCAAATGGCGATTGGACTTGCGCTAGGATTTGCTGGTATCGCATTAAGTGCGCGACCATGGCAAGGTGCTACTGGTGTCTCTCTCATTGGCGTTTTGTGGATGTTGGCAGGGTCTCTGAGTGTGGGTGCGTCTTTTGTATATGCGCGGCGCTATCTGTCTCCTCTGAGATTGCCGCCACTGGCGTTAGCCACTTGGCAAGTGGGGTTGGCTGTCATAACGCTTTCGATACTCATCGATTTCGATGGTATAACGCAGCTATCGACAGATACTAGGGCAATATGGGGAACGATACTTGGTCTAGGTGCTTTGGGTACTGGCGCGGCTTTTTTGATTTATTATTTTATTATCGAGACGTTAGGGTCAGTGCGGGCTGCTGGTGCTACTTATATTGCCCCAGTCGTTGCTGTCATCATTGGCGCGGTAATCGGAGAGGACATCACCAGCTTAGAAATTATAGCGTTGGTACTGATTTTAAGTGGTGTCCTACTAATACAAACAGGTAGACAGGCTTCAGGGTAGCGGGAGAGAGGGTAGACTGTTAAGAATGTAATACGCATACTTATGACAAGTTAAATGTTGGCTTAATTCCTGAATATGCTCAGGGCCAATACCGCAGCAGCCACCGATTAATGAAGCGCCTTGTGAGTAACAAACCAGTTCCAGACAGCGTCGATAATTGGTGTTGATGACGAATTCTTTTTGCGAACGAGATAATAGTCTGGATCGACTGTTAGTGTTGACTCGCATAATAAATCAACTTTATCTATTCGGTCACGGTCACGGTCACGGTCACGGTCACGGTCTACAATATATTAGATGGTTACCAGTATGCCAATGATTATCCTGAGACGATCATATTAAAGTATCGGCAATAAGATATATCTTTTTATAGGATTTTGAAGCGCTATTGACTAAGTTTTAGCTATGGCATAAAGACGACTATGTAGTGGTTTTCCCTGCTCAATACTCAGTGCTTGAGATTCATGCAACTACCTGAATGATAACTACTGATATGCCTTACAACTGAATAAACAAGTCCAAAAAGTCGTTGTTTTTTGGACTTGTTTTTATTTATCACAGTTATTTTAGAAATATACTAAAAACTATATCCGCTCCTTTGCTCAACGTAAAAACAATAATTAATGTGTCTGTTTCGGCAGTGCTCTTGACTGATAGCGGCTGTAATAAAAAATCGCTAAGCCAGGTATATACAGCAGCAAGGACAACAGCAAGTTATCCACGCCAGCAGCATAAATTAGCCAGATACCATAGACACTCGCGCCCAGACCGATAGCTTTGATGCTCCAGCGTTCTGATTGTGCAAATGATACTTTGACCAAATACGCCCCGACTAAAAAGTAAGGAATCAAAATCATCGAGGTGGAGATAATCACCAAGGTGTTATAGCCTTTACCAGTCAAAAAGATCATCAGTAAGCACAGCTGCACGGTCAAACTGGTTAGTAGTAATGATGCCGTTGGCGTGCCTTGTGCGTTTTGCTTGGTAAATATACGTGGAAACGCATTGTACTTCGCCGCGGTAAACGGCACTTCAGCCGAGTAGAGAATCCAGCTCAGGTAAGATGCTAATACCGAGATGATAAGACCAATACTGATAACCCATTTACCCACATCGCCCGTCATCTGCGCCATGATGCCCGCCATCGATGGGTTACTAAGCGCTGCCACATCTACACGGCTCATGACCCCGAGAGAGAGCAGGGTAATGGCAACATATAGTACCAACGCAAACAATACACCGATGTAAGTGGCTCGGCCGATATCAGCGCGTTTTTTGGCACGCTGCGATAAGACAATCGCGCCCTCGATACCCGTAAATACCCATAGGGTGATCAGCATTGTCCCTTTGACCTGCTCCATAAAGGGCACGTCCAAAGTCGTTCCCGCGCGGTCAGCATTAAAGGTCTGCATATCAAAGGCATAATAGGCAAACACAATAAAAGCAATGAGCGGTAAACTTTTTGCCAAGGTTGCCAGCAAATTGATAAAGGCCGCTTGCTTAACGCCGCGCAGTACCAAATAATGCACCAGCCATAAAATGATAGACTCACCGACCAGCGCCCACAGCGTGTTGCCTTCACCAAAAACAATACTGGTTGGTGTATCAATAAAGCTGCCCAGCGCGGCAAACGCCACGACCAAGTAGCCAACCACACCAATCGTCGCACACAGCCAGTAACCCCATGCCGAAAAGAAGCCTGCCAAATCGCCAAACCCTGTTTTGGCATAGGTATAAATACCACCGTCTAGCTCAGGCTTGAGGCGTGACAAATGTAAAAAGCAGCCCGCGAGGAACAAAATACCCACGCCGGTGATGATCCATGCGGTAATGATGGCGTTCACGCCTGCCACTTCGGCCATGTTTTGCGGTAGGCTAAAAATACCCGCACCGACCATCGAGCTAAACACGATGGCAGTGAGCACGGTTAGCCCAATTTTTTGTCCATTTTGCATCGTGCGATCTCTATTTTGTTGAGGTGCCTGTCGTCAAAGTATCTGTTGTTAAAGTACCTGTTGTCAAAGTGCTTGTGAAATGCTGGCTCAATGCCTGAATGTGTTCAGGGCCAATACCGCAGCAACCGCCAATCAGTGATGCGCCTTGGGTTTGCCATTTTTTTGCCCAGACCAAGTATGCAGGCGGGGTTAGGTCATCGCGCACTTCATCGAGGCCATCATTCGCTGTAGCGTCTTTTGGCTGTGGTGGAAAGGCGTTGGCATATGCACCAAGTTTGATGTGCGCGGCATCCTTGTCTTGCAACACGCTTTGCGCTACATCAAGCGCTTGTTCAATCACTTCTGGCTGACAGCAGTTAAATAAGATCGCTTCTACATTGATATCTGCCATTTTTGTAACGGCTTCTTCTACCGTCTCACCTGAACGCAAACGCGGCACATCGAGATGCTCGCTGTCTTCTAGGGTGAATGAAACCCATAACGGCTTATTGTCAGTATCGAGCGTGTCCAGTAGCTCGCGAACAGCGACAGATTCAGCGATTAGGCTTTGGGTTTCTGCGAGCCAAAAGTCCACATATTCGCTCAAGCCTTTGATAAGTGGCGTGGCGATATCTTCCACATGATCGGCGTCAAACAAGTCGGCACGGTATGAGCCAAATAGCGGCGGGATGGAACCTGCAATTTTAGTGTTGCGGCCTTCCATCTCGACCGCAGCGCGCGCCATCTCGCCTGCTGAGGTAGCCAACGCTTGCGCTTGATTGGCGAAACGCTCTTCGCCAATATGAAAGGGTACGAGCGCATAGCTGTTGGTGGTGATGACCGCTGCGCCGCTTTGGATAAAGGCGCGGTGCACGTCACGGACGATCTCAGGTGCTTCTATCATTGCCAGCGCCGACCACTCAGGCTGACGAAATGGTGCGCCACGTTTGGCTAGCTCTCGACCCAAGCCGCCGTCAATAATTGTGATTGCGTCAATTGACATAATAAGTCCCTCTTTATAGTGAATAGGTACATCTACTAAGACTCTATAGTCAATCCTCTATAAAAGAGTGACAGCGTTAACCTCACTTGAAGTATCACAGTTACATCTGCGCTCGGTTGCCTTGTCTCTCTTTCAAACTGAATCAGCTATATTTTGAGAAATAGAGTTATTTAAAGGGACGAAATACTAGGCGTAATAAGGATTAGATGCAACCAAAAGTTTAGTAATAATGTTAATTGATTACTTTTGGCATCTGATTGCCTGATTTCGGTGTCGTCAGGGCAAGATTTTCTCGTTGAGGTCTATACAAATTGTGAGTAAATACGAAGTGGCGATGACTTTTAGTTAGAGACAAAAAAGCAGATACCATTCCTAGTAACTACAAGCAATTACCATAAAATTTATAGTTATTGACAATCAATTGTTTACAAGTAAGTTGTTTGATGGAATTATGAGATGGCGTCATATATAGTATTTTAAGATGTTGTAGAAGACGAAAATGTGGCAAAGTAATGGGTGAAATATTAAGAGGATTGATCACAGGTTATTGGTTTTGAATATGAGTTTCTGTAGTGCCATGTTTGAAATACCAAGGACAAACCATCCTTATTACTTTTATTGATTATTTTATCTCAAAACTTAACTGCTTCTCAACGAAGCGTTAAAACTTTAAGGAAGTATTGTGCAAGAAGTGCGTAAGTTAGCAGATTACATAACTAAGAGACCTAAGCCAAAAGGTATAGATGTTCTTTGCGGCCTGAAGCATTTCGCGATTATAACTTATGCCGTACCAGCGGATAGATTCAAAGGGCTATTTCCTGCTCGATTCAAACTAGATGTCGTAGAAATAGACGGCCAAGAGATGGGTTTAATATCGGTAGTACCTTTTATCGATGTCGACTTTACCTCAGCCGTTTTTCCTTTCCCAAAATTTACGATGGGGCAGACGAACTACCGTATTTATATCATCGATACGAAAAATGGTGAGCGCTGTGTATGGTTTCTTGGTACAACGCTCGATTCATGGACGCTAGCAGTTCCTCGATATTTATGGAATTTGCCATGGCACAGCGGAGAAGTAAACTTCGATTGTGTACTAAATGAATCAACGGGGCTGTATGAAAAGTACCATATGGAGACATCATCTAGTTGGGCGAAAGCGTCTGTTGATATCGTGCAATCAGAATCCGACGAGATGGTATTTGATGGTTTTCCTGATGCTGAGTCAGCATTGGTGTATCTAACGCATCCTCTTGCTGGGTTTTATTATCGAAGGGATAATAAAGTCGGCACCTATCGGGTCTGGCACAAGGAACTCAAAGTCAAGCCAGCAAAACTAAAATCAGCCAATTTCAAGCTTTTGTCTGATCTAGGCATCGTTGAGCAAGCCGAGCAACATACGCCTTATAGCGTATTAGTAGAGCCAATAAATGAATTTACAATCTACTTACCGCCTACCATTGTAGAGTAAGAATCTGAAAAAAGATTCCTATAACTAACAAGCACAAAAAAAAGCAGACATCATAGATATCTGCTTTTTTTAACTGTTCTTTAACTTGCAATTAGACTTGAGGCTTGATCAAGTACTTCTCACCAGTCGCCTGTTTGCCATAAGCGGCGATTGATTTTAACTGTAGCGCTTCTTCTAGGGTCACTTCATGCGTATAGCTGCTCGCAAAGGTGGTGGTGATCTCTTCTGCCACGCGTTTGCGCATAGACTGAACCGTTTCATTACCAAGTTTGCCAAGTGCATTGAATAATAAGAAACCATTCACACCCCACGCGAAACCAAAGTTACGGTTTAAGGTGATCGGACCACGGTCTAAGGCGCCATAAATATAAGCTTGTTTAAAGGTATTTGAGCCATAGACGCTGTATTCTTCTACATCACGAGTAATAGCTGCCTCCATACAGTTTAGAATATCGCTGGTGAGCTTACCGCCACCGATAGGGTCAAACGAAATCGTAGCGCCTGTTTCAGTAATCGCGGCGGTCAAATCAGCAAGGAACGTCTCGCTGCTTGAGTTCACCACATATTTTGCGCCCATATCGCGCAATAGCTTTTCTTGCGAGTCTTTACGGACGATATTCACCAAATCAACACCGTCTGCCATACAGATACGGTTTAGCATTTGACCAAGGCTAGAAGCAGCTGCTGCATGTACGATGGCTTTGTGGCCTTCAGCGCGCATGGTTTCGACCATTGCCAGTGAGGTGAGCGGGTTTACAAAAGACGATGCGGCCTCGGTAGCTGTCGTGCCGTCTTGCATTTCTATGCAGCTCCTTACATTAACACAGTGGTATTGACGATATGTACCGCCACCAATCACCGCAACCATTTTGCCCATGAGTGCTTGTGCGGCTTCTGATGAGCCTGCTGCGACGACTGTACCAGCGCCTTCGTTACCGACAGGGGTGTCTTTATTTACCCGCGTTTTGAGTGATGGCATGAATTTCGCAGGCACATCAGCGGTAATGATCGGGCTGTCATCAGTGCCTGATTGTACAGCGGTTGACATATCAGCGGCGCTGAACATCACACCAAAGTCAGAGGGGTTTAATGGCATGGCTTCCATGCGAACGACAACTTCGTCAGCACCGGGTTGCGGCATCTCG
Organism: Psychrobacter proteolyticus; assembly: GCF_039762275.1. GTDB lineage: Bacteria > Pseudomonadota > Gammaproteobacteria > Pseudomonadales > Moraxellaceae > Psychrobacter > Psychrobacter proteolyticus_C. The sequence goes on from NZ_JBDLOB010000001.1 coordinate 689,793, forward strand.
ATGTCTTTTAAAGACAGGGTTAATTTGTTGTCATCACTGATGGTTGAAACCAGTTGTTTATTTTTATCGGTCATAAGATTTGCTCCTGCAAATAGTTGGATTTTTAGACCAATCCTTTTACGGTATTGGTCGTTCTTTAGGTTATTGGATTTTAGTAATTTTCTTAATGTGGCTCATTTTTAGTGACCACATTGCCACAGGTTATTTAGCGTTTGCGGCTTGGATTAGAGCTTTAACGTGTTGCATAAACTCAGGCATGTTTGCTTGACTGTCTGCCTGAACGCTTTTTGCAATGTCGGTTTCACTCATGGCTTTGTTCCATTCTTTCATTCCGTCCACTTCTGCCAATACATCCCACTCAAGCTGAGTCGCTCCAAAAGCGTTGACAATAGTGTTGACGTGATGCACATAGATGTCAGCCATGGTGAATTGCTCGCCTGCAATCCAAGGCGAAAATTGACATAAGCGATTCATAGCAATAATACCGCGGCCCAATACTTGACGGACTTCCTCTTTGACTGCGTTAGGTGCTTGAGTACCAGAAAATACATATGGAATCAGACGACGACTTGGTAGCTCAAAATACAGCTCTGCTATTTTCATAATCTGACGTACAGTCGCGCGTTCTGCTGCATCGGTAGGATATAGCGGCTTTTCAGGATATGTTTCTTCCAAAAAGTCACAAATCACGTTAGATTCTGACAGATTAAAACCGTCAGGCATGGTGATTGCAGGTACTTTACCCACTGGACTGACGGTCAGCAGATCATCACTACCAGCGTACAAAAGGTCCTCTTGGAACGGAATGCCCTTATATAAAAGAGCGTGTTTTACTATGTTGTAATAGTTGCTTGCAGCAAAGCCGTGCAAAGTAATCATAAGTCATTCTTCCATTGTTGACGTAAAAGTTATTTTTAATCGCGTTTTCATTGCAACGTTTAGGGCATGTTTGATATTCACAAATAGGCACTGCTGATTGCTAAAACGGTTCCAGACAAGGCGTAAAACGACGGTAATGCTCGTGCCTTAACTAGATTTACAACACAGTATGGGGCAGTTTTAGCATCAGCTCCAATATAAACAGAAGGAGACAGGACTATTTTTTGCCACTTCATTGTTAAAACATAGACGCTTAGAATGACTAAACTTACTATTTTTAACGTCGAACTGTCTAAAAAATAGTCTCTGTCAGTGCCATGGTCGAATATCAAGCACGCCCTAAGTTAAACACATTATTACTGGTTTTAATGTGGTTATATATAAGGAATAACGTGAATCACTATTGCTTTTAAGACAATAATAAAGCGAAAATGCTCACATATTCATCTAAATGGAGAGGTCAGTTGGATCAATTACGTGCCATCAAGTATTTCAGCAAAGTCGTAGAAACGGGCAGTTTTACTAAGGCGGCAAATGCATTCAAAGTGCCACCATCCTCACTATCGAGACGGGTATCTGATTTAGAAAAGAGCTTGGGCGCGACACTGTTAAAGCGTTCGACTCGAATCGTTAAATTGACCGAAGTAGGGCAGGTTTATTATGACGATATGCAGCAAGTACTAGATCAGCTCGAGCAAAGCAAAGAGACAGTACGCAGTTATCAAACGACGCCAATGGGGCGGTTGCGCATCAGCTCTATGGTGGGTTTTGGTGAAAAGATACTGCTACCACTGCTAGATGAGTTTGGTGAGTTGTATCCAGAGATTGTGCTAGATGTCAGTCTCAGTGATGAGCTATCGGCATTAGGACGTGACGATGTCGATATTGCGATTCGCGGGGGTTATGCACCAAATGAGCGAGTGCTTGCCATTAGGCTCATGGACAATGGGTTTATACCGGTTGCGTCGCCCAGTTATTTAGAGATGCATGGCGCACCTAGTCATGTGATGGAGTTGAAAGAACATAAAGGTCTGTATTTCAAAGCCCCAAACGGGCCAACACCTTGGCTCTGCTATGTGGACGATCAGTGGCATGATGTCTCAGGACCTGCAGTGGCAATTTCAAACAATGGACCATGGCTAGCAAAAAAGGCTTGTGATGGTGAAGGGATTTTGATGTCCACTCGATGGGCACTATCCTCATATCTTGAGTCAGGCGCATTGCAAGAGATTAAATTTGAGCATCCATTAGCAATCACGCAGCACGCTGATATGGCCGTATATCTGCTGTATCAAAAGCAGCGCTATCTAGTACCAAAAGTAAAAGCCGCCGTCGATTTCTTGGTTGAGAAGATAAAAGTAGGAAATGAGCGTTGATATAAGGGAAGTGTGCTATCTACAACCTCAAAGCATTCATATTCGTATCAACGCTTAAAAGGCTTGAGATACAATCGTTATAGCATGTTATGACAGGCTACTCATTATATTCTTGATTGAAAATAACAGATAGCTCATTGGCAGCTTCTTGCATGACAGGCACATAGCTCAGTAGCTCATCCAAAGATTTTCTGACAGTAGGACTATGAGTAAATACCGTAGCAAATGCGGGCTGTTCACCATTCGGAATCGGGACAGCACAGGCGACCATACCAGGAATAAACTCTTCATTATCTGTCCCTATCTGTGTCTTACGTACTTCAGCAATGGACGTCATGAGTTGTTTTTTGTCAGTCTGAGTATGGGTCGTGAGCGCCTGTAACGATAGTTTTTCTACAATACGCTCGCACTTATTATCTGCCAACTGCGTCAATAGTAATTTACCACTGGCACAGGCCCAGATAGGTATATTGGTTCCGGTAGGTAACTGTATTTGGACAGGCCAGTCAGATATCACACGATCGATATACACCACTTCTAAGTCTTGCAACACCGCAATCCCTACCGACTCACCAATTTTGGCAGAAAGCTGTTGTAATATCGCCAACCTTTCCGCTTTAAAAGGACTATTTTTCCACAGGTCTAAAGCTAGGTCATGCGTTCTTTTTCCGCAGGTTACTTTTCCATGCAAATCTAATTGGACAAATTGAAGCGGTTGTAGCTGATTTAACAATCGGTACATACTAGGTACAGGGATGTCCAATGTTTCTGCTAAGTCAATAACGCCCATAGGCTTAGAAGATCTAGCCAATACTTCTACGATTTGCAAAACTCGCTCGACGCTTGAGCCCTTTTTTTTGACATTATTCATAGTTCAATTTGCATCCTTAACTGTGCGTTCAAGAAGATCACTCATCATGTTCATCACATATTTCTGTATTCATATCTTGTCATATCGAAGGTGTTCTGATAAGTTACATAACGATAATAATAGTTCTCGATATATGAAATAAAATTATAAATAGCCATACCAATATAAAACAAATCATAAACTTTTATCTGCTAAAAATAATAAAGCGTAAGAGGTTGTAATAATGTTAGATTTAGCAAATATGACGCCGACAGAGGTCAGAGCGTTAATCAGTAAAAATGCACTTAACAAGCCGACTTCTGGCATGTGTAAAGGTCACATACAAGCAAACCTAGTCATAGTGCCCAAAAATTTGGCCTATGATTTTTTATTGTTTGCACAAAGAAACCCAAAGTCTTGTCCTATTTTAGATGTAACAGATGTCGGTAGTGCAGAGCCACGTCTCATGGCAAAAGGCGCAGACTTGAGGTCTGATGTCCCAAAGTATCGGATATACAAATTTGGCGAATTAGTGGCTGAGGTGTCAGATCTAAAAGACTACTGGAGAGAGGATTTGGTCTGCTTTCTTTTAGGATGTAGTTTTTCCTTTGAGTCTGCCATGCTCAATGCGTCTATTCCTATCAGACATATCGAAGACAATCACAATGTGCCAATGTATATCACAAACATAGAAACTGAGCCTGCAGGACAGTTTCATGGGAAAATGGTGGTTAGCATGCGGCCAATACCTTATCCATTAATCACTAGAGCCGTCCAAGCCACCTCTCGATTTCCGCAAGTACATGGCGCGCCTATTCATATCGGAGACCCTAGTGTCATCGGTATAACCGACATTCATGCGCCTGATTTTGGTGATGCATCCATCATAAAAGAAGGCGAAGTCCCTGTATTTTGGGCCTGCGGTGTGACGCCGCAAAGTATTGCTATGACTAGTAAGCCAGAGCTGATGATAACGCATTCACCAGGACATATGTTTATCTGCGACCCAAGAGATGAAGACTTGGCAGTTCTATAATTTCTGATGACAACAGCATTTTTAATACGCATAGAGATAATTAATTTCAAACTATTATCTTAATAAGCCAATCAATAAATTGTCACATATCGTTCAACAATCACACTTTACATACATCACTAGGTACGAATTTTTTATAAAAAATAATTGTTCACTTTCACTCTAACGGAATAGCCAATCATATGAATATCAATTTCACGGATCTTGAAAAACTGATCAAACTTGCAGAATGCGCCGATATAAAATCTCTAGAAGTCACTGACGGTGATGCACGTATTTCTATCGTTTGCCAGTCTGACGACAACCAAAGTAGCGGCAATCATATCGCTCATACTCCCAACCCAACGGCGTCTCATTCAGAGCCTCAAACCGAAACCACTCAAAATAGTACGGATAATAATACCAATGTAGACAGTGATCGTAGTGATAAAACTGCGACTACAGAGGTGGAAAAATCCCAAGTAATAGCGCCTATGCTAGGTACGTTTTATCTTCGCTCTGAGCCGACAGCAGAAGTGTTTTTTCAGGTAGGAGATAAGGTGGAAGTAGGGCAGACACTATGCATCATTGAAGCCATGAAAATGATGTACGAGGTCAAAGCAGAAACTGCGTGTACGCTTCAAGAGATTTTGGTCGATGAAGGTGATGTCGTAGAGTACGCCCAGCCCTTATTTGTTATAGAGCCAAACAGTTAAAGTCACTCAATAGCCGCTCAATATTGTATAGACGCTGTACAAACACTGTATTTGACACTATATTTTTAAGGGAATAAACATGCTCACAAAAATCTTAATTGCCAATCGCGGCGAGATTGCTCTACGTATTATCCGAGCTTGTAAGCAGCTAGGCATTCAATCAGTCATTGCCCATTCTGAATCAGACAAAGACTCGTTACCCGTGCGCCTAGCCGATGAAGCAGTATGCATCGGGCCTGCCAATGCCACGCACAGCTACCTCAACCAAAGAGCGCTGGTTTCTGCTGCAAAAATCACCAACGCACAAGCGATCCATCCAGGCTATGGCTTTTTGTCTGAAAACGCTGATTTTGCAGCCTTGATTGAAGGTTCAGGTCTCACGTTTATTGGCCCAACGGCTGACAATATCAGAAACATGGGCGACAAGGTTGAAGCCAAAAAACAAATGACGATGGCTGGCGTGCCCTGTGTACCTGGATCGAATGGCGCATTGCCTGCTGATTCAGAGCAAGTTATCAAGATTGCCAATGAGGTCGGTTATCCAGTCATTATCAAGGCGGCAAGCGGTGGCGGCGGTCGTGGGATGCGTGTGGTCGAAAAAGAAGCCGACTTACTCTCTGCGATTTCTATGACGCAAACAGAAGCCAAAGCCAATTTTGGTAGTTCCATTGTCTATCTTGAAAAATACCTACAAGCACCGCGTCATATCGAAGTGCAAGTCATGTCTGATACTCATGGTAATGCTATTTATTTAGGCGAGCGTGATTGCTCTATGCAGCGTCGTCATCAAAAAGTCATTGAAGAAGCGCCAGCACCTGGTATCACCGAAGAGCAGCGCCAAAAAATCGGCCAAGCCTGTGTCACGGCTTGTGAGCAAATGCAGTATAGAGGCGCAGGTACGTTTGAGTTTTTATATGAAAACGGCGAATTCTTCTTTATCGAGATGAATACTCGTGTGCAAGTTGAGCACACCATCACTGAGATGGTGACGGGCGTTGATATTGTGCAAGAGCAAATCAGAGTAGCTGCAGGGCTTCCATTGGCATACAAACAAAGTGATATCGCCATTACCGGACACGCTTTTGAGTGTCGTATCAATGCCGAAAACGCGCAGACATTTTTACCAAATGCCGGGCGAATAGACTACTGCCACATGCCAGCAGGGTTTGGTATCAGAGTGGATAGTCATGCTGAATCGAACTACACCGTGCCGCCATCTTATGACAGTTTAATTGCCAAGATATGTGTACAAGATCGTTCAAGAGAAAAAGCGATAGAAAAAATGCGTGCGGCATTATCAGAAGCGCAAATTACCGGTATTGATACCAATATTGGTCTGCATCAACGCCTCTTTGAAGATGAGGTGTTTTGTGAAGGGCAAATGAGCATCCATTATCTAGAACAATGGATACAAGACAATATATAAAGCAATTCTGGTCTGCAAAAATGAAAACCAAATCTGACATTAGCGTCAGAAGCGTCAGAATCAAGATATAGTCGGTTCAATATAATTTGGATACAAAGAAGGCGAGTGAAAGTACTACAAGTCGTAGACTAAGCGAGCCTGACAGCGTATCCAATTTATAGGTGATTTGACTATAGCAGATAAAAAAATAATGGAGCACGTGCTAATGGAACTACAATGGCAACTATGCAGTGAAACCAATCTCGCGTTGTTTTTCCCTAAACCAACCACCTTAGAAAAACAACAAAAATGCTGGGCTTTATCAGACAGTATCCAGAAAATGCCAGAAGTCATCGAAGTGGTGATTGGTATGAATACGCTCAGTGTGTTCATCGTGCCATTAACTTGGGCTGAGCTTACTACCTTTAAAGATAAGCTATCAGATCTGCTCAATGATATCCCTTCAAAAACCATCCAGGGCAAACACATCGAGATACCAGTGCATTATGGCGGCAAGTATGGCCCTGATTTGGTAGCCATGGCGAATGACTTAAACCTCTCGGTTGAAGCCATTGTTGAGCTACATACTAAAGCCACTTATACCGTTTACTTTATCGGTTTTCAGCCAGGGTTTCCTTATCTTGGCGGCTTGTCTGAGTCCTTATACTTCCCAAGGCATGCCGTACCTAGAACCCAAGTGCCCGCAGGCTCAGTGGGTATCGGTGGCGAGCAGACAGGGGTGTACCCTTTTGAGTCTCCAGGTGGCTGGCAGTTACTAGGCCAGACGGATACTGCTTTATTTGATTTAACCAAGACCTCTCCGACGTTGCTTAACGCAGGTGATACTTTGACATTTAAAGCGATTGATATTCATCAATAAGCGATAAATAAAAGATGCATGAATCAAAAAGACAAATCAATAGGTGGTATCAATGAAAATTTTAACCGCGAGTGCCCTTGCCAGTATTCAAGATTCGGGACGACTGGGTTACCGCAGTATGGGTGTGGGTAGAAATGGCGTGATGGACAACTGGGCGCTACAAGCTGGCAATGCTTTGATGAAAAACGAGGCCAACGAACCTGCTATTGAAATAGCACTAGGTGAGCTAACCATAAAGTTTGAAGAAAGCGTCAGCTTTTGCTTAACAGGTGCTTTATACGAGGCGTATTTAGACGACAAGCGTGTTCCTTGCTATTGGCGTATCAATGCGACAGCTGGGCAGACGCTCAAGCTTTTGCGTCCGCTACAAGGTATGTATAGCTATTTATGTGTGCACGGTGGCTTCGATATTGAGCCAGTATTACAGTCAGTTAGCACCAATCTCAAAGCAGGATTTGGCGGATTTGAAGGCAGATACCTAAAAGCCGATGATAGATTAACAGTAAAAACCGAATCAAACCTGCCTGTCATTGGGGTGGCTCGACTTGCACCAACCGATGTCATTAGAGTGATAAAAAGCAGTGAGTATGATTGCTTCACTGAGTCGTCTCAACAAGCTTTTGAAAATCAGCCTTGGAAACTACAAACCAGTAGCAACCGTATGGGTTACCGCCTTGAGGGAGCAACAGCGCTTGAGTTTAGTAAGCCTGTAGAAATGAGCTCACATGGTGTTGACATTGGTATGATTCAGGTGCCACCACAAGGACAACCGATTGTCCTAATGGCAGATGGGCAGACGACGGGTGGCTATCCTAAAATCGCAACCGTGATTCAAGCAGACATAGGTCTGATGGCACAGATTAGATTTGGCAAAGCCTGTCAGTTCGTCGTTGTGTCGTTAGAGCAGGCGCTGCGTGAACAACAGAAAAGACAACACTATATCGATCAAATAAAGGAGTATGCCAATGAAAATTGATTTAAATGCTGATGTGGCTGAAGGCTGCGGGCAAGACGATAAATTACTAACGATAGTCAGCTCAGCGAATGTCTGCTGCGGTCTTCATGCTGGTTCTTACAGCGAGATGCTAGCAACGTTGCAATTGGCGAAAGCAAACAATGTGAGCGTAGGCGCACATCCTGGTCTAAACGATAGAGAAAACTTTGGCCGTATTCATGAGCCGTTAAGTGAAGCCGACTATCGTGCTTTATTGGCATATCAGTTGGGTGCAACCAAAGCGCTCTGTGACTTGGTTGGTGTGTCATTAGACTACGTAAAACCGCATGGTGCGTTGTACAACCAAGCCGCTATTGATGAAGATTTATCAGACGTCTTGGTGAGTGAAATCAAACGATTTGATCCAAGCCTAAAGGTCATGGGTTTGTCCGGCGGCTATTTGGTTAAATCAGCTAAGAAGCATGGTTTAGAAGCCATATCAGAAGTGTTTGCTGATAGAAACTATGAAAAAGACGGCTCATTGGTCTCTCGTAGCAAAGACAGTGCCCTGATAACCGATACGGATGATGCGGTTAAGCATGTATTGCAGATGATTACTGAAGGGACTGTCACCAGTGTCTGCGGTCAAACCGTACCCGTAGAAGCGCAAAGTATCTGCCTACATGGGGATGGCGAACACGCTATTTTATTTGCACAAGAAATAAAGAAACAACTAGAGCTCAAAGGTATCACTATATCTGCCCATTAAATATCCGTTTCCTAATCATTTGATTAAATAATCCCATATAGAACAAGGATGTTTATGAGCACCATAAAAAAACACAATACCGCCATTTTAGGCGCGGCCTTCCTGATGGCCACATCAGCAGTAGGACCAGGGTTTTTGACCCAAACGGCCACATTTACCGAAAGCCTAATGGCAAGTTTCGGCTTTGTTATCTTAATCTCTATTGTTATGGACATCGGCGTCCAGCTTAACGTTTGGCGAGTAGTCGCGGTCTCCAAAAAACGTGCACAAGAAATCGCCAACTTGGTGTTTCCTGGTGTCGGTTACTTGCTCGCTTTCTTAATCATTGCGGGTGGTCTGGCTTTCAATATTGGTAATATTGGCGGTGCCGGACTTGGCATGCAGTCCATGTTTAATATGTCACCCATTACAGGCGCCCTGATCAGTGGTGTGATTGCCGTCGCCATATTTCTAGGCCGAGAAACGGGGCCTATGATGGATAAGTTCGCTCAGTTAATGGGCTTTATCCTGATTGTATTGGTCATTTATGTGGTCTTTAAATCTGATCCACCATTAGCAGAAGCCGTCAGCAAAACCATCATGCCTGACAAAATTGATGCAGTGGCTATCGTGACGCTAGTTGGCGGTACGGTTGGCGGTTATATTACTTTCTCAGGTGCGCATCGCTTATTAGAAGCAGGTGTCAGCGGAGAAGAGAATTTAAAATCAGTGACCAGAAGCTCGGTCTCTGGTATTTTGATTGCCTCTGTGATTCGCGTATTTTTATTCCTTGCAGTATTAGGCGTGGTATCTCAAGGCTTTGCATTAGACCCTGCTAACCCAGCCATGTCGCCGTTTCAGTACATTTTAGGAAATGCGGGTAAAGTTATTTTTGGTATGGTGATTTGGGCGGCTTCTGTGACCTCGGTGATTGGCGCTGCTTATACCTCTGTGTCTTTTATGACCAACTTCCATCCATTCATTGAGAAGCACAAACGCTACTTCATTATTGGTTTCATCGTGATCTCGACAATGGTGTTTGCCACTATCGGTAAACCGGCTCAAGTATTGGTATTGGTTGGTACGTTAAATGGCTTAGTGCTACCTATCGCCATGGTCATCATTCTGATTGCCGCCTACAGAAAAAATATCGTTGGCAATTATAAGCATCCGATTTGGATTGCAGCATTTGGTTGGTTAATCGCCATTGTGATGAGTATTCTAAGTGTCATGACCATTGCTAAATATCTGGGCATGAGCTAAAAAATTAAGTTAAGGAATGTATTATGGATATAGAGCAAATAGCACGTGTGGTCAAACTGGTTGAAAGCAGTCAGCTGCACGAAGTCACGATTGCAGACAACGGGCAGTCTATTAAAGTGGTTAATAATCTAGGTGCGCAGAATAATGTGAGCGCTAGTCCTATAGAGGCCACGACTACTCATGAGCCTGAACAGACTAGTAGTGATGTCTTGCAAGTAGGTGCTACCTATGTAGGGCAGGTCTACTTAAGTGAAGACGATGCAACAGACAATTTGGTCAAAGAAGGCGACCATATTCAAAAAGGTCAGACCGTTTGCTTCATTGATGAATTGACTCGTTTGCAGCCAGTGATTAGTAATAAAGAAGGTGTGGTCACGGCAGTTTTGGTTGAAAGTGGCCAGAACGTTGAATACGGACAGCCTATTTTTGAGTTAGCTCGTAGTTAAAGACAGTTAACGTAGTTTTGGTTAAGAAAAAATCTAAACCCTTTAAGCGTCATTTGTCGCTTAAAGGGTTTTTTATGTGCTGGGTATTAGCTGCATCGTGTATTTTATATAAGCTATTTAGCTTGCCCAAGATCCTCTAAGATAGCGCACTCTGCATTATCATCGCCTGCACAGTTATCAAAAGAATTCTGTAGCGAATTGACCATCTCCTGCAATTGAGTGATTTTTTGGTTTAACGTTTCGATATGCTCTTGTGTCAACTGCTTAACATCCGCGCTCTGACGGCTGGCATTTTTGCGCAGATATAGTAACTCTTTCATTTGCTTGGATGAGAACCCCAAGTCACGAGAATGTTTTAAAAAGCATAAGTCGTCTATATCGTCTTTAGAATACAAGCGATAACCTGAGTTCGAGCGATTTACGGTTTCTAGCAAGCCAATCTGCTCATAGTAGCGAATCATTTTGGTAGAGATACCTGATTGCTTTGATGCTTGACCAATATTCATATTTATCCTTCTAACTTAAAAAGGGACTTAAATAACAAAAGGGTTTAAATAACCTGTGTATTTAAACCCTATATGGATAACTTTTACGATTCTACATTCACTCTGTAGCGGTTTAGTAGTTCGCTGACTATACTTTAAAGTACTTGAGGCGTAACGCATTACCCAATACGAAAACGGAAGACAGCGCCATTGCGCCTGCCGCAAAAATGGGTGAGAGCAGGATACCAAATGCTGGATACAAGACACCTGCGGCAATCGGAATCAAGGCGACATTATAAATAAATGCCCAAGCCAGATTTTGTCTGATATTACTGATGGTGGCTTTACTCAAGGCAATTGCAGTAGGCACACCTTGCAGACTACCTGACATTAGCACCACTTCAGCCGCCTCAATCGCTACGTCTGTGCCTGTACCAATGGCCAATCCAACATCGGATTGAGCCAATGCAGGGGCATCATTGATACCGTCACCGACAAATGCCATTCGGCCATATTGTTCTTGCAACTGGCGTATTGCATCTACCTTGCCTTCGGGTAATACTTCTGCTACTACCTGATCAATATTTAATTTTGCGGCAATCGCTTGGGCGGTATGGCGATTATCACCTGTAATCATGGCCACTTTTAAGCCTAACTGATGTAGTGCGGCGATGGCGGCATGAGTCGTCTCTTTAATAGGGTCGGCAACGGCGATGATAGCGGCCAACTGCTGATCAATAGATACATAGAGCGGGGTTTTACCTTCTTGCCCCAAACGTAGCGCGTCTTGTTCAAAAGGCGCAACATCAAGCCCCAATTGCTGCATGTAACGATCCGCGCCAATATGAATCACTTGGCCTGCCACGTTTGCTTGGATACCCAAACCTGTCATCGCCTCAAAGTCAGTGATAGGAAGCAGTTGAATATTCTGTTGCTCTGCGGCTTGTACAATGGCTAAGGCAATGGGATGCTCAGATTTTGCTTCAACCGATGCCACCACACGTAAGACTTGTTCTTTCTCAAATCCTTGTTGGACTTGAAAATCCGTTAAGGTAGGTTTGCCTTCAGTCAATGTGCCTGTTTTATCAACGGCAACCACGCTCACATCTTGAAGCATTTGTAGCGCTTCACCTTTACGGAATAGCACGCCCAATTCTGCACCACGACCCGTACCGACCATAATAGAGGTGGGGGTGGCTAATCCCATTGCACAAGGGCAGGCTACAATAAGCACGGCAACCGCATTGATTAAACCAAAGGTTAAGGCAGGGTCAGGGCCAAAAATCAACCAAACTATAAAGGTCAATGCTGATAAAAACATCACCGCTGGTACAAACCACATGGTGACTTTATCCACCAATGCTTGAATCGGTAATTTAGAGCCTTGGGCTTGTTCCACCATACAAATGATTTGTGCCAATACGGAATCTTTACCAATGGCTGTTGCCCGAATATTCACGGTGCCGTTTTGATTGATAGTACCGCCGACCACTTGATCACTGGCTTGTTTTTTTACAGGGACAGGTTCACCAGTGATCATAGATTCGTCAATATAACTGTGACCGTCAACGACTTCGCCATCGATAGGCACACGCTCACCTGGACGGATTTCAACTATCATTTTTGCGGTGATATCTTCTACAGGGACTTCAATGACTTTGCCATCTTGGTGTACTCGGGCAGTCTTTGCCTGCATGCCTACTAAATGCTGAATGGCTTGAAAAGTACGACCTTTAGCCTTTGCTTCAAAATAACGACCTAATAATATCAAGCTTACAATCATGGCAGCAGCTTCGTAATAGACGTGCACCGTGCCTTCAGGTAGCGCTTGCGGGATAAAGGTCGCTATTAGAGAGAACCCATATGCTGCGATGGTACCAATCGCCACTAGCGAATTCATATCTGGCGCAAAACGCAATAGGGCTGGCACGCCTTTTTGATAAAAGCGTCGGCCTGGAAAGAGTAGTACCAATGTGGTCAAAACAAACTGTATCAACCAACTTTGCTGAGTGCCGAGGTTATTCACCACCCACATATGAAAGGCGGGAATCATATGCGAGCCCATTGCTAGAATGAATACGGGCAGTGACAACAGCGCAGAAAGTCCTAAATCTCGTTTAAGCTGATTTTGCTCTGAGGCTTTTTTATCTTGTCGATCACTTTGGTCTTGTTCTACCAGTTTGGCCTCGTAGCCCGCTTTTTTAACGGCCTCAATTAAGTCGCTCGTTTGTATTTGAGCATCGCCTTTAATCCAAGCGCGTTCAGTCGCAAGGTTTACAGTAGCTTGTTGCACGCCAGCGACTTTTGCCAAGGATTTTTCTACTCGTCCAACGCAAGAGGCACAGCTCATGCCTTCTATAGATAGCTCAATAGGCTTGGTTTCAGTCACCTTATAGCCTGCGCGCTCTACCGCTTTGTTTAACTGGGCGACATCTAAAGGCTGAGATGAATAAACAGTCGCCTGTTCAGTGGCAAGATTTACCTCGGCGTTTTCAACGTGCTCAATATTTTTTAATTGTTTTTCGATACGCCCAACACAAGACGCGCAACTCATGCCTTCAATGCTCAGCACTTCTTGATAAGTAGGGACTTTAGTATTTTTTGTTTTCATAACAATCTCTGTCGTTTTTAATTCTGTTTTTAATCGTATTTTTGATTCTATAGTGACAGCATATAGGTTGACATCATGGTAAGGTCAAGCGTATTTCTTTGAATGTTTTTAAACCCGTTTATAGTAGCGTCTTATATTCGTTGTTAAGCTTAAAATAGCTCGATTATGGTTTATTGTTGAAGGTATGGCGGCATTAATTCTAAAATAGGGCAGGATAAATGACTAATAATAAGATAAACTGCCCAGCGAGCGCTGATAGGGTTCAATAACTCTCGATTAATTCACTGTATTTGGCTGCTAGCGAATAAAACAACAATAATAAGAAATGCTGCTAGCAATGACAGAGTACGTCGTCAACAGCAGGTGATATCAGCACCGTTAACACAAAATATTTATACAAGACCATTGATATTAAGGCACATCACTATGGAAGAAGTACCAAATACGATAGAACAAAGACCCGTATTCATGCCCAAAGTCAACAGTGACAATTTGGTAAAAACGGATATGGTTATGTTTGAGCGGCATGTGGGATTTGCGAGCAGACAAAAGAAAAAATCCATCAATGACCTACAACAAGTCATTCGCAAAAAGTATGGCTTTAAGCATGTTTTAGAGCTGTCTAGCAAATCTGGTAATAAGCTAAGTTTTCCGCTAAGTCCGTTTAGCTTAAAAATTACCGATGAGCATGATGGCAATCCATATAGTATCGAAAATGCTTTTCAAGCCAGTATGGTTTTTGAAGATGGTGGTCCTTATACGGATTTGCTAACAGTAGCGCCAAGACAAGCCCGAAAGGATGAGCGATTGATGACCTCGGGCGAGCTCATTGGTTACAACTACTTTGGTATGGAATGGGGCGTAGAGCCGTTAACAACATTTTATGATTGGCTGTACGTGAATGCGCTCAAGCAAAACCCTCAGCTGCATGAGGAAGTGATTCAATATCAAGGGTTTACTGATATTACTTTTAATCCTAAAAAATCTATCCATAGTGCAGCGTATGCGTTGGCGCTGTTTGTGGCACTGCATAAACGAGAGTTGCTCGATAATGTTGAAGACCCAATGGCATTCTATGACTTATGCAATAATTTTAAAATCAGCAATACTGAGCACCTACTAGAAGAAGGTTGGATCTGATTATTAAGTCAGCGCTTGCTTAAGTTTGCTTGAACCGAAAGCTACGATACATAATGTGTCGTAGTTTTTTTATGTCTCTATGTTTAGAGCTATATATGCTCATCCCAATACGGCGGCGTGCCATAGTAGTTGGTCATAAAGTCGATAAAGCATCTGACTTTGTGAGGTAGTAGTTTTCTATGGGCGTAGACGGCATACAACCCTAAAGGGCTAGGTTCATATTCTGGCAACACTACCACCAATTTGCCAGTACTTAATGCTTCGCTAGCAATAAAAGTCGGCTGTAATATCAACCCTCCGCCTGCAATAGCTGCTTCAACGAGTACGTCGCCATTGTTACTATGGAAAACGCTACGTTCTTTGAATTGTTTGGTCTTTAGGTATTTGTAGATTTGACCCTTAGTTTCGACATTCATATAGCTATAATGCAAATAGCGATGCGATTCTAAATCCTCAAGCTGCTTAGGGGTTCCATGAGTTTTGAGGTACTCGGGCGAGGCGCATAATACCACGCGAATCGGAGCAATCTGCTTGGCGATAAGCGACGAGCTTTGGAGCTGTCCGATACGCAGGGCAATATCAAAGCCTTCTTCAACGATATCTACTTTTCGATCACTCAACTGCAAATCAACGGTAACTGACGGATAGCGCTCCTGAAAATCAGTGATGAGTTTTGCCATATGCTTTAAGGCAAAGGACACGGGCGCACTGATGCGTAGGACGCCTTTGGGATGCTGCTGTAAGCCGCCTAACTGCGATGCCATCTCATCAATACTCAATAAAATCTGCTGCGCATGTGTAAAGTATTGACTGCCAGCTTCAGTCAGGCTGACTTTGCGTGTAGTACGGTTGAGCAGGCGAGTATGTAGTTCCTCCTCTAGCTTTGCTACATATTTGCTTACTAGCTGCGGCGAGAGCTGCATCGTAATAGCCGCTTTGCTAAAGCTACCTTCTGTCACTACCGCGACGAAAGCGCGCATGGCATCGATTCTATCCATGTCTGTCCCTATATTTCTCTTGATATCAAATCCATTATAAACAGTATGTTGATAATTATTCAATATAACTGAGCTTACTCTTTTATAGCGTTGATAGTAAAGTGTGCCTATATCATTTTCGACACTATTTATTCTAATCATACCTTATGGAGTAAGCATCAATGAAATCATCACTATTAAATACTGTTTTGACATCAAAAGCTGGAGCAGCGGCCTTAGTGCTTCGTGTACCCGTTGGCCTGATTTTAGCAGCCCATGGCGCCCAAAAACTATTTGGTTGGTTCGGTGGCAATGGATTAACAGGTACGGCTCAATGGTTGAGCAGTATGGGTATGGATCCGGGTTATTTGATGGCGATACTAGCAGGCGGTGCTGAGTTCTTCGGTGGTCTGGCTCTGGTGTTAGGTTTGCTAACCAGACCAGCGGCTTTGGCCGCAGCCTTTACCATGTTGGTGGCTATTTTTTCTGTCCATATTAGCAATGGGCTATTTGCTGATAATGGTGGTTATGAATACGCATTAACATTGATGGTGGCTACGCTTGCCCTAGCTATTCAAGGTGGCGGTTCCCTCAGTATGGATAAAGTATTATCAGAAAAATTAGGCTAGGTTTTATAATTGTAAATGGGATTATTCAATTATTAGTGAAAATAGCCATTTAAGACAAGCAACAAGGGGAAAGCCATGACAACACTTTTATCTAATGAGCCAGTCAGCCAGCCTGTACTGTTTATACCGCATGGTGCAGGGCCTTGTTTTTTTATGGATTGGCAACCAGCGGATACGTGGCATGAGATGGCAACTTTTTTAAAGGGCATTTCTGCTCGTTTGCCTGAGCGACCAAAGGCTATCTTAATCATTAGTGCGCATTGGCAAACGGCTGAGTTTAGTAACACCGCTGGCAAGCAACCTGATCTCATTTATGATTATTATGGCTTTCCTGAGCATACTTATAGTTTGACTTATCCAGCCTCAGGCGCGCCAGCATTGGCGGAGCAAGTCAGTAGTCTACTGACAGAGACCGGGGTAGGTAATAAACAAGATGCGGAGCGCGGTTTTGATCATGGGGTATTTATACCGCTTAAGCTAATGTTCCCTGAGGCAGATATTCCAGTGGTGCAGCTATCTTTGCGTCATGATTTAGACCCACAAGCGCATTTGGCTGCTGGTCAGGCATTGGTGTCATTACGTACAGAGGGTGTGCTAATCGTCGGTAGCGGCATGAGCTTTCATAATATGCGCGGTTATGGCGATACCAGTTTTACTGAACCATCAGAGCGTTTTGATGAATGGCTAACGAATACTGTGGAATTAGCAGATCCGGATAAACGACTTGCGGCATTGGCCAATTGGAAAAATGCTCCTCACGCGCTTGACTCACATCCATTAGGGGCAGAGGAGCATTTGTTACCGCTTATGATAGCGGTGGGTGCAGCAGGATGTGACAAAGGGCACAAGATTTACTCCCAGCAAGTGCTAAAAACGCAGTTGTCTGCCTTTCAGTTTGGCTAGATATTACTTTTTCATTTCATCTCAAATCGTTAGTCTGAATTTTCTAGACGTATATGAGCTCACCATAACGTTATAAAACCCTTACGTTTATCTTATAAAAATTTTGACCAGAGCACGGTATTATTCTAAGGAACAGTAAGCTTCAGGTTGGGTATCCACTTTTACCACTCTCATAAGAAAGACAAGTAAACAAAAAAAGGAATCATAATGATGGCTTTGAACCATATGGTAAAAAGGTTTTGCAAAGCGACAGTCATAATTTTAAGTTTTAATATGGCATCTTCATTTGCAGCGAATAACGATATAGAAGGACAGCAGATGACGGTTTCTGTTCATCAAGGCGACGTTCAAGGTAAAGTGGATGCCGACGTTACGTCATTTTATGGTATTCCTTATGCTCATGATCCTTTTACAAAAGCGCGTAGGTTTAAAGCTCCTCAGGCGTATGAAAAGTGGGAGGGCGTCTTGGACGCTACAAAAAAAACAGCGCCAGTTCCGCAGCCAGGAAGAGAGCAGACGGTTGAGCTTGTCGGTGCTGCAGGTGATCTTACCTTAAATATATGGGCGCCAACGGCTGCTCTACAATCAAATAAGCAGCTACCTGTAATGGTTTGGATACCAGGCGGCGCTTTTATTCGGGCAGATGCAGGAGAAGAGGCGTACAACGGTACTAGCTTTGCAAAAAACGACGCGATTGTCGTTACTGTGAATTATCGAGTTGGTGTGGATGGGTTTATGCATTTAGATGGTGCGCCAGATAATAGAGGTATTCTCGATCAAATTGCGGCACTACAATGGGTACAGAAAAACATTGCCAATTTTGGCGGTAATCCAGAGAACGTTACTTTGTTCGGTCAATCAGCAGGTGCTGAAAGCGTCGCCATACTGTTGGGTACAGATAAGGCAAAAGGTCTCTTTCAACAAGCAATCATGCAAAGCCCACCAATGCAATTTATGACCATGGAGCAAGCAGATCGAGTTAGCCAAACTTTTGCCAAAGAGCTGGGTGTATCAGCAACGATAAGCGATATCTCTCAAATTCCTCTTGAAACGTTAGTCACTGAAGTTATTGATATCGGCAACACTATAAAGAATCGAGACCAGTGGGGCATGATGTCTTGGGGCGGAACAGCGTTTTTGCCTGTCGCTGATGGAGATGTCATCAAAGAGTCACCTATGAGAGATTTGGCAAACAATACAGATCCAGCCATTCCCGTTATCGTGGGTAGTACGGATCAAGAAGCCAGACTGTATTATGTTCCAGGCGGTGCTATCGACCAAATTCCTGCAACACAAAGATCTCAGTTGTTGAGTGACTTATCTTTGAATAGTGCATCGCGTAATGTTTACGCACCAATTAAGAATGAAAAATCTATTGGCGATAGCTTTGCTGACATTCAGTCTGATTATACCTTTCGGATGCCTGCAGTCCATATTGCTGAGCACTTGGTTAACAACGGCAATAAAGTCTGGCATTATAACTTTTCGTGGTTTTCACCAGCCTTTGATGGAAAATTAGGCGCCGCGCATTTTGTGGATGTGCCTTTTACCTTTAACGCTCTTGATAGTGAGCAAGCCAAAAGCTTTATTGGCGATCAACCATCGCAAAAGCTTGCCAATACTATGCATCAGAACTGGATTGAGTTTGCTCGTTCTGGACAAGCACCATGGGATAACTATCGACTAGCAGATCGAGCAACGATGGTATTTGATACTGATTCTAAAATTGTTAACGACCCTGAGCGAGACGTTAGAGTATTATGGAAAGATTATTCGTTCTAGAACGATGATGCCAAGTATATAGCCTGAAGCGCAACTCACAAGCATAAAGCTCTATACGCGGCATGAGCTATCATAACAGCCACTTATGATAGCCATGGATGCATAAGGATTGAAATAAGGCGTAAAGTCTACTTCTAATAAAACTAAAAACGCAAATATCAGCCTTTCAGTTTGGTAGAATATATTGAAACGTTTAATGCGTGGTATTTCAGCGTAGTTGTCAAAAATAAAACATCCTTTGAATCTCAGATTCAAAGGATGTTTTAGATTAATACAGCAATTATTAATGGCATATCAAAATAAGAGATAACGCCGCTTATTATTCGTAGTTTGCCACCACATTATTTCCATCAAGTTTGAATTTATAAGTATTGAGCACAATACTCTCATCATCTAAACACTGACCAGTAGCTAGGTTAAAGCGTTGCTTATAGATGGGCGAGGCCACATAAAGGACTTCTTTTGCTGTTCCTGTATCATCTGTAATCGTGGTGCCACCAATCAACCCTCGAGACAATACATTGGCTTGACTGAATGGATCGTAGTTATCAAGAGCAAATAAATCGTTCTGTTTGGTACGAAAAATAGCAATTTGTTTGCCATCTATGAGGGCGCAGACACCGGTTTCAGGAATGATATCGTCAAGTGTACAAATAGTCTGTTGGTTCATGAGGCGGTATCCTTAGTGATGATAATATTGCTCTGTATGAGTGGTAAATCATGAGTAATAAGTTACGAGTTGCAAAACATGAGTCAAAAAACAGCGCCTTGCTTTTTGTGATAACTAACAAGGCACTCATCATTGGCTAGGCCAATTCAACCAAATTGATGGTTGCTTTTTCCGCATCAGTCGCTGGGCGAATCTGCTCACGATCGGTCACGAAAACGACATTATCATCGCCTTTCTCACTGTTTACAAAATGACGGAAACGTTTGAGTTTTTCGGTGTCATTAATCGTCGCTGCCCACTCACACACGTAATTGTCGACCAATAACTGCATTTGTGCTTCGAGCTCATCTGCTATGCCCAAACTGTCTTCAATAATGACGGCTTTTAGATAATCCAGCCCGCCATCTAAGCTTTCACGCCACTTTGAGGTGCGCTGTAGCTTGTCCGCTGTTTTGATATAAAACATAATGATGCGGTCGATATATTTGACCATAGTTTCGGTGTCCAGATCGGTGGCGAACAGCTCGCCATGACGTGGGGTGATACCACCATTACCGCAGACAAATAGATTCCAGCCGTTTTCAGTCGCAATCATGCCAAAGTCTTTACTTTGCGCTTCAGCACATTCGCGCATACAGCCTGACACACCCATTTTGATTTTGTGCGGTGAGCGCACGCCTTTATAACGATCTTCTAATCTCAAGGCGAGACCAATACTGTCATCGACGCCGTAGCGGCACCAGTTGTTACCGATACAAGATTTCACGGTACGTAAAGATTTACCATAGGCATGGCCAGTCTCAAAGCCTGCTTGTACCAGTTGCGTCCAAATATCAGGTAATTGCTCCATGCGCGCGCCAAATAGATCGACTCGCATCCCACCAGTGATTTTGGTGTACAAATTAAACTGCTTCGCCACTTGACCCAGTACGATGAGCTTGTCTGCAGTGATTTCACCGCCCGGCACACGCGGTACGACGGAATAAGTGCCGTCTTTTTGGATATTACCTAAGTAGTAATCGTTACTGTCTTGTAGTGGTGTCAGCTCGGTTTTGAGTACATAGTCATTCCAGCACGATGCCAAAATAGAGGCGACTGTCGGTTTACATATCTCACAGCCATGGCCGCTGCCATGTTCAGTCAGTAATTCATCAAAGGTTTTGATGCCTTGCACGCGAATTAGGCTATATAAATCTTGACGAGAGTAAGCAAAGTGCTCACACAAGTCATTGTTTACTTCAAAGCCCATGGCAGTGAGTTGATAGCTGACCGTATCTTTGACCATAGGGGCACAGCCGCCACAGCCACTACCAGCACTGGTCATGGTTTTTACATCGCTGACGGAGTATGCGCCGTTTTCGACGGCGGAGCAGATAGCGCCTTTGGTCACGTTATAACAAGAGCAGATCGTGGCAGTATCTGGCAGATTTTCGATGCCCATCACGGGTTTTTCGACATTGGGTAGTATCAGGCTTTCTGGGTGTGCGGGTAGATCAATGTCATTTAAATACAATTGCAATAAGTTGTTATAGTCTTCGGTGTCGCCTACCAATACAGCACCAAGCAAGCGTTTGTTATCCGGTGTAGTGACCAGTTTTTTATAAATGCCCTCAGCTGGGTTTTGATACAGGTAGCTCAAGCTGCCGTCACTCGTACCATGTGCGTCGCCAATACTACCCACATCAACACCCATCAGTTTTAACTTGGTGCTCATGTCAGCACCCGTAAATATCTGCTTGCTATCACCAGCGATTTGCGCGGCACAGATACTGGCCATGTTGTAGCCGGGAGCCACCAGACCAAATACTTTGTTGTCCCATACTGCGCATTCGCCCACGGCATAAACATGATCTACATTGGTGCGACATTGCTCATTGATCAAGATGCCACCACGCCCGCCCATTTCGATACCGCATTCAGGGTTGTTTTTAATGAGACCGTCTTGCGGTCTAATACCAGCGCTAAACACAATCATATCGGCCGTTAGAGAGGTGTCATCTGTAAACTGCATGGTTAAATGTTGACCGTCACCGCTGGTGTCATCAGAGTTGGGTGCAGTATTGGATAGAATCTCTTTGGTGTTTTTGCCTGTCAGTACTTTGACACCAAGTGCTTCTATTTTTCGCTTTAAGATCTCACCGCCAGCGGCATCGAGCTGAACGCCCATCAATTGCGGTGCGAACTCGACCACATAGGTATCAAGCCCTAGTGTCACGAGTGCTTTTGCGGCCTCAAGCCCCAGTAGACCACCACCAACCACTACGCCTTTTTTGACAGTGGGCAGCTCCGCAATCGCTAAAATCTCATCTAAATCCGCAATGGTTCGGTATACGTGGCAATGCGGATGCTCGCAGCCTGGGATGGGCGGCACAAAAGGATATGAGCCAGTTGCTAGCACCAACTCAGAGTACTCAATAATCTCGCCTGCCTCAGTAGTAATACGCTGCCTGGCCGAATCGATATCTACAATGCACTGATTCAAATGCAAATTAACTTTTGATAATTCGTAAGCCGTTAAATCTACTAGGTTCAGCTTACTGGCATCTTTATGTTCAAAGTAGCTCGACAAATAAACACGGTCATAAGCAGGGCGGTCTTCTTCAGCAAATACATGAATGTCAAATTGCTGGTGCAGTCCTTGCTCAATTGCTCGTTCAATAAAGTGATGACCGACCATACCGTTGCCAATCACCACTAAATTGCCTTTGTTTTCTGTGTTCAATGCAGTGCTAATCATGCGTCTGTCCTTAGTGATGGGGCTGGTTGAATGCGGACATCGTTTATTTTTTTATCACGCTATAAACGGCTCCGTCTCTCAACAACAGCTGATAAACAGCATTTAATACCTACTATTACAGAGTATTCAATAATCATGCCAGAGCACTTCGATTAGCTAGGTTTTTGCGCGTTGCTATTAGGCATAAAGGTATGCCGTATCGAGACCAGTCGCTTATATACTAAGGTTTTTATGTCAGCATGATTAGCGTTGCTATTTGCCAAAAATCAGGGTGAGCACGATTGTTAATGACAGCGATATCAAAAATTAATGCACCAAAATAGTTACTGCTGTGCCCCAAGTTGGATGTTATTGCTGTTTATAAGGGAGGCTGATGGAGTGTTTTAAATCTGCTTTATTAATGCTTTATTAGCATAAGTGTCAGGTGTGGTGATGGTTATAGACCCACCAGTAAAGGCGCTTGGATAATTAACGAGTGCTGATCTTTATATGGATCTGGCAGCGTACACAAATAACTGGCATAACCATTGCACTGCTTGAAACATTGCTACTTATCATATTTGAATACTGCATTTTTTGAACACTTAGTACCTTTAGTACGTTGTCAGAACCCTGAAGTTAATCATTTGAGGAAGTTGCCTATGTCATCATCAGCCCCCGTTGCATCTAGTAAAGACAAACTTAATGTTTTGTCATTTACGGGTAAAAATAAAATCCTTCATTTAGGTTGGATGGCATTTTTCCTTACCTTTTTTGTGTGGTTTAACCATGCACCATTTTTATCAGCGATTGGAGAAACACTCAATCTTAGTAAAGACCAAGTCAAAACGTTACTCATTTTAAACGTGGCACTAACTATTCCTGCCCGCGTGATTATCGGGATGCTGACAGACCGTTTTGGTCCTCGTATTGTTTATACTGCCATTTTGGCTATTGGTGCCATTCCTTGTTTTACCTTTGCGTTCGCGCAGGATTACAACACCTTGGCACTGTCTCGGTTTTTACTGGGTTTTGTGGGTGCAGGCTTTGTGGTGGGTATCCGTTTGATGAGTGATTGGTTTCCAACCAATGAATTAGGGACGGCTGAGGGTATTTATGGGGGGTGGGGTAATTTCGGCTCAGCAGCAGCGGCACTGTTATTGCCGACTATCGCGATTGGTGCCGCAGCAGTGTTCGGTGGTGATGAAGGGTGGCGTTATGCAACAGCCACGTCAGGAGTAGTGATGGCGATTTATAGCATCATTTTTTATAAGATGGCGCGTAATACACCCAAAGGGGCTACTTATTTTAAACCCAAAAAATCAGGTGCCATGATGGTGACGTCATCAGGTGATTTTTGGTTAATGATGGTTTTTAAACTGCCTATGTATTTGGCATTGGCTCTATTGGCGTGGAAACTATCACCTGATGGTGTGAGCTTGCTGAGCCAGTCTAGTGTCATCATGGTCTATATTGGCCTTGCGATACTGTATGTTTACGAGTTCATCAGTAGTTACCGTTTTAATAAAGAGGTTTTCACCACGCCTGTACCAGTAGCGCATCGTTATGATTTTAAGCAAGTAGGTATCTTAAATATTTTGTATTTTGCCACGTTCGGCTCAGAGCTTGCTGTCGTGTCGATGCTTCCTTTGTTTTACCAAGAAACTTTTAGTTTATCGATTGTGATGGCAGGGGTATTGGCATCAAGCTATGCCTTTATGAATCTCATGTCACGCCCAGGTGGCGGTTGGCTAAGTGATAAGTTTGGTCGCAAAATTACTTTGTTGATTTTGACAGCTGGATTGGCCATCGGGTATCTATTAATGGGCTTACTTGACTCAAGATGGCCACTTGCACTGGCATTGTTAATTACGATGTTTTGCTCGTTCTTTGTACAGGCAGGTGAAGGCGCTGTTTTTGCGGTGATTCCTCTGATCAAACGCAGTATGACAGGGCAGTTTGCAGGGATGACAGGTGCGTATGGCAATGTTGGATCAGTGGTGTATTTAACAGTGCTAAGCCTGGTGTCTTATCAAGTGTTTTTCTTTGTAATTGCCGCGACAGCAGTGGCTGGATTCTTTGCATTGTTTCTCTTAAAAGAGCCAGAAGGCATCATTATTGAAGAGATGCCAGATGGCACATTTGCCGAAATACAAGTGAGTCATAGATAGTATGGGGTGACGACAGATGACGATAACACATGCAGCAAACGCCAATAGAAACAATAGTCAAAATGCGGATGAGATGGCTGTTCATTTCAATAAAGGTAATCCGTCATCTTTGATAGAGTCAAGTCAGTTTGTTGCTATTGATGAGACTGGTGGAAATAAAGATATTGTTGATGCCAGTACTGCATTATGGTGGCTTGATTTTTTTACTATGGCAGGTCGCAAGACGGAAAACCAAGACAGCTTACTTATCACCACCTGCTTGCCCCATCAATATTCAGGTGCAGAATCATCTAGTGCCAATCGCTCAATATCTCAAGCAAGATATCACCCGTCCTCATCAGCCCCATTATTGGTGCTGATGGCAGATGGGGTCAGCGCTTGTCAGTTTCCAAAACAGGCAAGCCGACTGGTAGTGAATACCATTGCCCACAAAATCACATTAGGGTTGTCTGCACTGACACAATCGCAAGATGAGACGTCATCCATCAGTTTTGACGATGATCAAGTCGCTAGTCTCATCAAAACAGCAGTCAACAAAGCCAACGATATTCTATATTTTCCTCAATCGTATCAACGGGTGCCACCGTTGTTGTCTACGTTATCAGGCTTGCTATGTATCGGTGACCGTATTCACCTGTTTCATACAGGCGATTCTCGAATATACCGCGTTGGGGTAGATTGTCTGACGGTATTGAGCAAAGATCACCGCGTGTACCGCGGCCAAGATAAAGGAGCGCTTGCGGCGGCTATCGGCGCAGATAGCCAGTTAGAGCTACAACAATCAGTATTTACCCTTCATCAAAACGAGTGTTTGGCCATCATGACGGATGGGGTATATGAGCATATAGAGCCCACAGAGTTGCAGTTTGAGCTGTGCAGCAGTGCGACTGATATATTTCAGTTGATGGCTACTACACACAAATTACCGCTAGGGTTTAACACCAGTCAAGCCGTGTGCGAGCAAGCCTTTAGTGCAGGCAGTCATGACAATCTAAGCATGGTCATGCTGAGTATGAACACACGCTCAGCCCATTTTACTTCTATCAATGGCTCTAAGGGTATTGGTCATTTTGATGACATTGATTTTGATAATCTGGATACGGTCATACATGATGTGAATCGCTACCAGTTGCCAACCGATTTACAGATAGGTGACCATATTGATGGCTTTACTGTGATTGGTATCATTGCTCGTACTGCTCGCAGTCATGTGTACTGGGTACAAGATGAATACAACCATGACTTTGTTTTAAAATCACCTAGTTTAGACTCTGTGGATGATGGTCACTATCTGCGTGATTTTTTAAAAGAACGTAAAATTGGTTTGAGCCTATCAAAACATCGCCGCGCGGGTGAGTCTGCTTACAATCAAGCTGACCCCAATCGATTGCCTGTCAATCCTGCATCCAATAATAGTGGTCATAGTGTGGGTTCTGGCCTCAGTGAGTCGGGGCTGCTGCGATACTATCCGGTACCAGCAAGTACCACATACTTATATCATCTGACTGAATATATCGCCGGTGAGAGTTTACGGGACTTTATGGATCGTCATGCGCCTTGTGATGTGTGGCAAACCTTTGATTTACTCACCAAAATTGGCATGGCGGTTCGAGTCATGCATCGCAACTATCTGCTGCATCAAGACATCAAACCTGAAAACATTCTTTTGACCAAATCAGGCGCGGTCAAACTGATTGATTTTGGTTCCGCCAGTTCCTCTATCTTAAAAGACAGCACCCGACCACCAAATGGTGATTTGCACTATGCTGCACCAGAATATTACACCGATGCACCAAAAGGTGTGCATTCTGACTTGTTCTCGATTGCAGTGATTGGTTATGAATTGCTGACGGGACAATTGCCATTTAATACCCAAACACTAATGATGCCAAACCAAACACTAATGATGCCCGCGCAGCCGCTACGGCAACAGAACGTACCTGACGCCAGCCAACAGGCACTCATGCGTGCGCTGCATGTCAACACTAACGCGCGCTATCAAGCCATTGGAGAGTTTTTACAAGATTTTAACCCCGATAATAAGGCGCATAGCCGCGACCCAGAGCCCCTCATTAAGCGTAACCCTCTACTGGTATGGCATGGCATTTGCTTCATAGAGTTTGTCATCATTTTATTGTTGTTGGCGTACTTTTAATGACACGCTGTTTTGCATTCAATGCTGCTCCGCGCGGCTAAGGAATTTTCTGTTTATGTCGCTATCTATGTCGCAAGCCTCCACTACGGTAGATACTCATACCAACACTCACGCCTTAGCATCAGACCATCAAAAAAATGCTGGCATCGTTATTATCGGGGCGGGCATGGCAGGCAGTCGTTTTGCCATTGAGCTTGCTCGCACGCAATCAAATGATGACACCGCCCGTTTGCCAATTACGTTAATCAGTAAAGAGCCACACGTGGGCTATAACCGAATTATGTTGTCACCCGTATTGGCTGGCGACACAGCGTTTAAAGATACTTATTTATATGATAACTCAGAGTATGAACAGCTGGGTATTACTGTGTTGGCTGGGGTTGCGGTAGAGACAATAGATACCAAGTGCCAGTGTATTGAGCTAGATAATGGGCAAACACTCAACTATGCCAAGTTAGTAATGGCTACAGGATCAACTGCCCGAGTCATTCCATTCCCCAATCACACAGCTAAGGGCGTGCATGTGTTTCGAGACCTTGCCGATGTGACCGCTCTGATGGACTATGCTAGCCAAGGAAAAACGGGTTTGGTGATTGGCGGTGGCGTACTGGGATTGGAGGCTGCCTGCGCGTTAGCGGTACAGGGCGCGAGCATGACGGTCATTCATATGGATGGCTATGTACTCAATCGTCAACTAGACCTGCCAGCGGCCGAGCTTTTGCAAGCGGAGCTCAGCCGCCGAGGGGTTGGTCTCGCGGTTTCTGCCCATACTGAGGCCATTGAGATGAATGATGCAGGAGAAGTATGCGGATTATCTTTAAAAGACGGGTGTACGCTAGCGGCCGATTTTATCGTGATGGCAGTGGGTGTGATACCCAATACAGCGCTTGCCAAACAAAGCGGGCTCGAGGTTAATCGCGGTATTGTGGTCGATGATTTTATGCACACCAGTTGCCCCAAT
This sequence comes from Psychrobacter proteolyticus, assembly GCF_039762275.1. GTDB lineage: Bacteria > Pseudomonadota > Gammaproteobacteria > Pseudomonadales > Moraxellaceae > Psychrobacter > Psychrobacter proteolyticus_C. The sequence goes on from NZ_JBDLOB010000001.1 coordinate 717,505, forward strand.
GTTTATGCCATTGGTGAGTGTATAGAGCGAGAGGGCGAACTATTTGGAATGGTTGCGCCGGTCAATCAGCAAGTGGATACACTGGTCACAGTTTTAAAAGATGATTTTATAGAAAACAATACAAACGTAATAGATGGCAAAGTCACCGTGCCAGATCACTGGGTTCCTTTTGTGAGTAAACCGCTGTCATTAAAATTGAAAGTATCTGGCATGTCGGCCTTTTCTGCAGGGCAAATCGCTTTTGATGACGAAGCCGCTGATACTGTTGAGACCCTCGTGTATCGTCAGCCTGACTTAAACCATTATCATTGTCTGTATCTCAAAGAAAACAAACTCATTGGCGCTGTGCTTTATGGGGACACAAGCGATGGCAGCTTTTACAGTCAGTTGATTATAGATAATGTTGATATTACGCCTATCAAAGACACACTCATATTTGGCGAAGCATATTGTCATTTGGATGAAATTACGCTTAATAATTCGCCAACTACGGAAGTAGGTATAGAGCTTGATGATACGGACAAAAACATCAGTCATCATAAAGTGGCCGAACTGTTAGAGGATGCATTATGAATGACGCTATTACCAATCAATCTGCTGCTAGTAAAGTAGTGTCAGCTAATAAATCGAACAACCTGCCTAATAGCGTGCAAAAAACGACAGGCCACGTCATTGAGACACATGACATAAGCGCCGCCAAAAATATCAAAAAAGCACCGTTGTCATCTGATGGTGATTTGATTAATAGCTCGATCACTACCATCCGCACGACGTGTCCTTATTGCGGAGTGGGATGCGGTGTGTTAGCGAGCGTGAATGAGACAGGGGTGCTGAGTGTAAAAGGAGATCCTGAACATCCGGCTAACTTTGGTAAATTGTGCTCCAAAGGGAGTGCACTGGCACAAACATTGGGCACTGCGCGCCGCTTGACCGAGCCATATTATCAAAACAAGCAAGCAGTCATGCAACAGCATCAGCCTATGCAATTGGGTAATGATTTCAATGCTATAGACCTATCCGCCAAGCCACTTATAAATCAGACAGACTGGGAAACCGTTTTAGATGACGTGGCCAGTCGTTTGAATGACACTATCGCTAAACACGGGCGAGACAGCATTATGTTTTATGTCTCAGGTCAATTGCTGACTGAAGACTATTACGTGGCCAATAAATTTATAAAAGGGTTTATCGGTAATAACAACATCGACTCCAACTCTCGGCTGTGCATGTCATCTGCAGTAGCCGGGCACAAACGTGCATTTGGTGCAGACCTTGTGCCGGGTAATTACGAGGATTTGGAGGCTTGTGATTTATTAGTGCTGGTAGGCTCCAATATGGCGTGGTGCCATCCTATTTTGTTTGGTCGATTTTTAGCAGCCAAAAAAGCCAATCCTAATAAAAAACTGATTGTGATAGACCCACGCCGTACGGACTCTTGTGAATTTGCTGATTTGCATTTACCAATTGCTGCGGGCACGGATACACATTTATATAATGGGTTGCTGCATTACCTAGATCAGAAGGGTTGCCAAGATGATGAATATGTTAGCCAAAGCTTGGGCGTTGATGATGCGGTGAATGCGGCCAAAGCATGGAGCATTGATGAAGTCGCTAGCGCCTGCCAAGTGTCTGCGGAAAGTATCCGCCAGTTCTATGAATGCATTGCCGCCACTGATAAAACAGTCACTGCCTTTAGTATGGGCGTCAACCAATCGCAAAGCGGAACCGATAAGGTTAATGCCATTATCAACACCCATTTGTTCACAGGGCGTGTGGGCAAATTAGGGGCCAGTCCGTTTTCACTCACTGGACAGCCTAATGCAATGGGTGGACGAGAAGTAGGCGCCCTTGCTAATCTGTTGGCGGCGCATTTAGAACTAGACAATGTCGATCACCGGCAGCTCGTGGCAGACTTTTGGCAGTCGCCTCAGGCTATCTCCCCAAACGTGGGTGTGAAAGCCTGCGATGCGGCCGCTGCCATATTGGATGGTCGTATCAAGGCCATTTGGATTATGGCCACTAACCCTGTGGTCAGCTTGCCAGATGCGGATAATTTTCGCCAAGCGCTTGCTGAATGTGATTTGGTTATTGTCTCTGATTGCTCGGTAGACAGTGATACGGTGAAGTGTGCCGATATTGTATTGCCTGCTCAAGGGTGGGGCGAAAAATCTGGAACGGTCACCAATTCTGAACGGCGCATCTCTCGGCAGCGGACATTAATGCCTGCAGCAGGGCTTGCCAAACCAGATTGGTGGATACTGTCTCAAGTTGCCACACGCATGGGATTAAAGGGATTTGATTACCAACACCCAAGCGAGATATTTAATGAGCATGTGGCATTGACCGCTTATGGCAATACGCACAATCAAAGCCCATCCAATTCTAATAAGACCTATCCTCGCTACCTGAATTTTAGCAAAGACTTGTCTGCTTTAATGACAGATGAGGTGCCAGCCGATAAACCTGTTCAACAACTTCAACAACATATTAACCAGAACGGCAATCAAATACATACCCCAATCGCACTCAGTCAGCAAGCATACGAAGAGATGTTACCATTTCAATGGGGTGGTACGCGTATCTCTATGATTGATAAGATAAAACCTTTAGAAAATGAGATCATTAATCCCGCTGCTACTGTTGCCAAGTCACAGTTAATAGCGATTACGCCCTCTGACGAAGCGAGCGTAGCCAATGTGCATCGACGTCAAAGAAGGCAAAAACCCCAACTAATTGATGAGCATCAATCGCCCTCTAAACAAGAGCTTGATCATGATACTCAACCTGAAAGCCAAGCGATTCATTTACGCCTGATTACGGGCAGGCTTCGCGATCAGTGGCATACCATGACTCGTACTGGCCTTGCACCGCAGTTAAACCAACATCAGCCAATACAAACACTAACCATACACGCTAACGATGCACAGCAACTGGGTGTCCAAGACAATGACTTTGTGCAACTGCATCGCAGGTATGAAAACTACGAAAAGTATGAAAGTTATGAGAACGATGTGACCAGTGATGGCATAGTTAGTGATATCGCGATAAGTACGGCTAAGGATAGTAACAAGCCAGCGAGTACCGTAATGGCACAAGTTGCCATTAGCGATACGTTGCGCGTTGGTGATGCATTTATGCCCATGCATTGGAGCAATGCTTTTGCTAGCTTCGCTCGTGTAGGTCCCCTTATTCCAACAGTCGTCGATCCGCATTCAGGGCAGCCAGAGCTCAAAAATTCGGCGATCAGTGTCACGCCCGTTCCTATGCAATCATTTGGCAAGATTTTGGTGCATCCTGAGTGGCAAGACGCCGTTATAGTGCAATTACGTACTATTTTGGCCAATTTTTCTGCCCAAGCGTCAGAGGAAGAATTGTCTGAAACAAAATGCGAAGCACGTTCAAAGAATATTTTACCAGAGGCATTACCTGCACTTACTTGGAGTTTGAGTCATCAAAATAACAGCGTCTTGATCAATCTCGCTAGCCCGATGGTGGAGGCTAGCAGTACCTTAGCGTGCCCCGAGTTTTGGCAGCAGTTTATGGCCTCTATGCAATCATTATCACAGCCAAACTCTCAAGAGCGTGTCATGCATACGGCATTTACGGTCGATAATGTACAGAATCAATTGCGTTTCATTGTGACGAAATCTGCGCCTGATATAGACTCAGATAACACTGCTATAAATCGTCAAGTATCTGATGATGAAAAGCCCAGTACACAACTGATTATGGCTGTTTATATTGCCCCAACGCAAAAGCAATTACCGAGTGTACGCTGGCTCGATAGCTGTTTTACGGATACCAGCCAAATACCTGTCAATCAACGATATAAATGGTTGCTAGCGGGGCGGCCTGCCAGTGGTTATGTCGATCCAGGCCCTTTGGTGTGCTCTTGTATGTCAGTTGGAAAAAATATCATTCTCAACGCTATCACGCAGCATGGTTGTACTAGTGCGACGGCAGTGGGTAAGCAGTGCCGAGCAGGTACCAATTGTGGATCTTGTGTGGGGCAAATCAATGCATTAATTGCAGAATGCGCCCCATTGGCGCAAGCTTAAATGATGTTATGGCACGTCGCTTGCAGCCTTCTATATGTAATTACTGGTTGAGTGTTGTGTTATGAACAATAAGCCATTCTAGAGTAGGGGTTTATTCACAACTTTGCTTTTGGTTGCCCATTTTGCTGTATTCACGCTGTTATCAGGAGTCACTACCATGACCAATATATCTGCCGCTATCTCAACGCATGAGGCCTATCCGCTAATGGGTCAATACGGTGCAGAAAACGTGCAAACTTGCACCAAAAGAGGCACCGTGCATCTGATTGGCGCAGGATCTGGTGACCCTGAGCTCTTAACCTTAAAAGCGTGGCGAGTGATGCACCGCGCAGAGGTAGTGTTATATGACAGTCTGGTGTCTGAAGATATTTTGGATATGTGCGCGACTACGGCTGAAAAAATATTCGTTGGTAAGCGCCGCGCCAACCATGCATTGCCACAAGAGAGTATTAACGAGCTACTGGTCAAACACGCGCTGGCAGGCAAGATAGTGGTTCGTTTAAAAGGTGGCGACCCCTTTATTTTTGGACGCGGTGGTGAAGAGCTACAGGAAGTGGTGCGTCATGGCATTCATTTTGAGTCTATTCCGGGTATCACTGCCGCAAGTGCCGCGGCTAGCCGTGCAGGAATTCCACTAACGCACCGTGACTATGCTCAGTCGGTCAAGTTTGTCACTGCTTGCAAAAAAAATGGCGCGCCTAATAATGATTATAGTGAGCTAATGGACAGCAGCCAGACAGTTGTGTTTTACATGGGTTTGCACCGTTTGCATGAGATGACACAAGGGTTGATAGCAAGTGGGCGCGACAGCGAGACGCCTTTTGCCATTATTAGCCATGCCAGTATGCCAACGCAGCAGGTACTTATCGGTACATTAAGTGATATCGCTGATCAGCAAGCTGAAGCAAAACTGCCAACCCCTGCACTTTTAATCATGGGTGATGTGGTCGCTTTATATCATGAGTTTGCAGGCTACAATCTTGGCACCATGGGTAAAGGTGAGTTTGTTGATGTTGATAAAGTGATAAGCAGCAATGATTTAATGCCCAATTTAGAGAGTATTGCGTAGGATAACTATGTTTAAGAGACGGTTATTTTAAGAAACTGTTATCAACGTGATTATGTGAACCCGTCCAGAATTTTGTGTAGGACCGTTTTTAGTCTAGATAATACTTACATCAGTTTAAGAATGTTCGATGTCGTTTCAAAGTTGGCTATAGCTAAGTTACTTATTATAGATTTCGTAATTGCTTAATCAACCAACGATGTGTGCCGCTGTCAGTAGTACGTGGATGCCATGCTGCGATGACCTTAAAAGTAGGCGGCAATGCTTCAACCTTAAGCTCTTTGACCTTACTGCTCGGCAATAATCGCGAAGGAAAAACGCAATCATGTCAGTCGTGTGCAAAATATCTGGTACAGCCGAAAAGCTAGGAACTGACATCACAATATTTCGCTTTAGACCTTTTTCTGCAAACCATTGATCATGAGAACCACGTAAATTAGCATGCGAGGGTGACACGACTAGCTGCACGTGTGCAGCCACTTGCACCAGTGTCAATGGCTCTGTTGCAAAGGTATTTCCACAACCCGTCACGCATAAATGTTGCTCTTCAAACTTATACGCATATTGATAGAATATGTCAGACTTTATCCAACGCTCCTAATCGTATTGACGTTATTGAAGCCTGTGACCCAAGGATTAAGCCTGCCAGTGGTGGTATTAATTGAAACGATAATACTTGTTCCACTGACACAGTTGGTGTCTTTCCCACTAGCAGGCTGGGTCATTGAGCGTCTGAGCAGAAAAAAGTGATCGCTTTTTGCAGCATTCACTGGTACACCATTCTCTTATTCAAGCTCATCAATCAACTGCTTCATTTCATCAATTTCACGCTTTTGGGCTTTTATAATATCATCAGCAAGCTGTTGCACACGCGGATCTTCAATATCAGCACGACTACTGGTGAGAATGGCAATCGAATGATGCGGTATCATCGCTTGCATCCAATCGACTTGATCGACAGTCGCTTGAGATCTAACGCCCCAGATACCAACTGCAAACATTAATACACTTAGACCATAGATCATCAAATTGACCTTGGTCTTCTTATACATATTGGTCATAAATGCCAACATGACGACTGCCATACCGGCACCCATGTATAGCGCCATATAAGCTCGGGTTTCACTAAAGTAAATGTGATCCCACTGGTAGGTATTGAAGTACATCATGATATACATGATGACAGTCGATGTCAGAATCATTAAGGTAAATTTTAAATAAGGGTTCATATTTTTTTGCTTAGCAGCTTCCATGATATGACCTCCATTGTTTTGTTAAATTAAAATGGGTAGACAGTTAAAACCAGAATTTGACCCCCGCAGTCAAACTACTGCCATCAACCGATTCATCTTCGTGACGTCGTTGACCACGAGCTTTGCCAAGCGCTGTCTCATAACTAACCCCCACATAAGGGGCTAGCTGGCGATTGAACGTTTCGTAAGTCAGCCTGACCTCAGTTTCCATCTCATTAAAGCCCTTGGTAATACCATTATCATGGTCATCTTTACTAAAGGCTGTCAGTCCAACCTCCGGTATGACAACCCAATGCTGATCCAAACGCCATTCGTACTCTGCACCCAGATCAAGACGAAGTTGACCATCGGTATATAAGTAGGCTCTCGCATCCGTTTCGATGAAATACGGCGCGGTACCGACAATACCTGCCATTATGGCAGCTTTATCGTTTTCAGTATCGTAAGCGACACCAGCTTCACCATTCCAAAAAATACTTAGTGGTTTCCAATAAGCAAGCGAGCTCAAGCTATCTATTTCTTTATCATCTTTAGTCTGAGCACTACCTTCCGTGCGTAGCCTTATACGATTGCTATCAGTACCATACCAACCCGTCGCCTCGAAGTTGATTTGGTCTTCATCGAACTGATAGCCCAAGTCATCTACTGAGACTCCCCATAATGGCATGCTGCCCATCATCATTGGCTTACCATACTGCCCGTAGGGAACACCGTTTGAATAGTCTGGACTACGAGCATCGGCTGGTGGCTGCCCACCTTGCATCCCCGACATATCCATGCCACTGTGATTCATACCAGACATATCCATGCCGCTATGATCCATATCAGACATGTCGCCCGACATATCCATGCCGCTGTGATCCATACCAGACATGTCGCCTGACATATCCATGCCGCTGTGATCCATACCAGACATATCGCCTGACATATCCATGCTGCTATGATCCATATCAGACATCTCAGCAGCTGTTGCAAAAGAGGATGTGAGCAAGACTAGCGATGACAAACCAATGAATGGCAGATTTTTCTTAGATATTTTCATAGTAAGCCTCATACTTGAAGGTTTGTTAAACAACGGCAACTTCTCGGAACATACCGGCTTCCATGTGATAAAGCAGATGGCAATGCCATGCCCATCGTCCAAACTCACCCGTCACATCAAAGCTAATCTTTTGCGCTGGTTGCACCACAATCGTATGCTTACGTACCTGAAAGTCTCCAGATGGTGTTCGTAAATCGCTCCACATACCATGCAGGTGCATCGGATGATTCATCATCGTGTCATTGACTAGGGTAATACGCACGCGTTCGTTTGGCTTAATATTGACAGGCGTTGCATCCTTAAACATGACACCATCCAACGCCCAAATATAGCGCTCCATGTTACCCGTTAAATGTAGCTCGATCTCTCGGGTAGGATTACGCTGCTCCGCAAATATAGCCTCATCCACGGAACGTAATTGGTCATAAGTCAAGACCTTTCTATCAATATCACGCAGGTTAATACCGGGATCATCGAGGTTCATACGTGGACTGTCGACACGCATATCAGATTTAAAGTCATACTCGGTCTTAGCATGCTTTGCTTTGTAGCCTTTATCACCCATCGCACCCATCATATCTGCCATGGTTAGCCATTCGATCTTGTCCATAGCCGGTATGGCAGCTCGTGCGCCTTTTTTAGTTGAAAGCGTGGTCGCGACATAGCCTGAACGATCGATGTTTTGGGCAAATATCGTATGTGCGTCTTGAGTAGGCGTGACGATGACATCATAGGTCTCAGCCACGCCAATGCGGAAATCATCAATCGTAACGGGTGCGACATCAATACCATCTGTTGCTACCACCGTCATTTTGAGACCCGGTATACGCACATCAAATATCGTCTGTGCTGAGGCATTGATAAAGCGTAGTTTGACGGGCTGTCCCGCTTTCACTAGCTGTGTCCAATTAGCCGCTGTGGTTTTACCATTCATCAGATAGGTAAAAGTCTTCTCACCAGATAGATCGGTAAAATCCGTTGGCATCATGCGCATCTGATTCCACATTTTGCGCTTGTCATAGGCGGCTTCTAAATCTGTTGCGGCAATATCAGACAATAGCTTTTTAAAATCTGGCAAGTGGTAGTTATCAAAGTCAGCGCGCTGTTTGAGCAACTTCAAGAGATTGTGTGGATCGCGGTGCGTCCAATCACTCAGCACGATTACATGGTCTTCTGCGACTGGACGACGCTCACGGCCTTTTGGTTCAATGACAATAGCACCGAGCATACCAGTTTGCTCTTGAAAGCCACTGTGTGAGTGATACCAATAGGTGCCTGATTGTTTAAGTTTGAATTTATAGGTAAAGGTACTATTTGCAGGAATGCCATCGAAGCTAATACCTGGCACCCCATCCATCTCAAAAGGTACCAGCAAGCCATGCCAATGGATAGAGGTTGACTCATCCATCTGATTATGAACACGGATAGTTACGGTATCGCCTTCACGCATTTTTAGCGTTGGTGCTGGTAGTGAGTCGTTAATCAGTGTTGCCATACTCGACTTGCCATTGACAGTGACAGGCTTCTTGCTGACATACAGATCAAACTCATTCCCAGTTAAGATAGGTACGATATGGTCGGCTTTATCACTGTTGACGGCTACATTCTGCTGGCCTATTCCTAGCGCACTATTGGCAATAGACGGTAGGGTGGACAGCATGGATGCCCCTAACAAGGTAGAAGATCCTGTCAAAAAACGCCTGCGGTTAAGCATAGTTTTGTTCATAATTATTCACCTGGTTTATATCCATAAAGTGAGAGTTGAGCCTGTATTTATTAGCTAAGTCTATGACTTTGGTCACTTATTAATAGAGCTGGATAATCTATTTAAACGACAACCAAGCTAGATTTGCTGCTGCGGTGAGTCAATAGTTGCATAAATAGCTGTTGAGCCATCTTTATTAAGCTGCATCACTTTATACGGCATAAATTTATCTTGGTATTCCATACCTGGGCTACCGACTGGCATGCTCGGTACAGCAAGTCCGATCGCATCACTTGGCGGGTTTTTTAGGAACTGCGCCATATACTTAGCAGGGACATGACCTTCGAAAACGTAGCCATCAGTAGTGACGGTGGTATGGCAAGAGCGCATTTGCTGCGGTACGCTGTATCGCTCTTTAAACAAGGACACGTCTTCGACATTCTGTGCAGTTGCGTTTAGACCATGACCTTCGGCATAACCGACCCATTCTTTGCAACAGCCACAATTGGCATCTTTATAGACGGTGGCTGAGATATTTTTTAGGTTAGTTGATTGGGTATCTGAAGGAGCGCTGATAGGTGTCATTTCAACTGTTGGTTGCTCCGTGTGCGTAGTTTGCACGTTTTGCGTAGCAATAGTTGGCTCAGTCGCTGGTGTTGAGTCAGCAGCAGCGGAGTTAGGTTGACTACAAGCGGCAATCGTTAACGATAATGGCAATACCACGATCGCCGAGAGCACACGGCCAGATATCAGATGATGTTCATTAATAAATCTATTAGTATAGCGTCTCATAAAACCACTCCCGAGTGTCTGTCTGACGATTAAATATTATAAAAATTAGAGCCACATCACTGGATAAAATAGCACTGGACAAAATAGTGCTAGTAAAGCTTAAAACTCAAATCGCAAAAAGCAGCACTATTGAGCACTGCATTTTTTACAAAAAATCAATGTTGCATTTCGGATCCATCACCTGACATATCCATCTCACCATCAAATGACATATCCAACATACTATCGTCTAACCGAGTCGTTAGCATGGTGTACTGGTTTTCATTTAAGTCAGGTAGCGATCTAATAAAAGCAACAATCGCCCATATCCTGTCATCATCGTGAGTAGCGCCCCAAGCGGGCATGCCAGACGCCATAATGCCATGTTTAATCGCCCAAAAGCTTTGTCTGGCACCAGCCTCGTTTCGATAGCGCTTAACGATATCCGCCTCAGTAAAGTTAGGAGGCTTTGGGTACATACCGCTATTTAGATCTGTGCTGTTGACGCCGGGAGACAAATGGCAGCCTGCACACATATCTTTGTAATCTGCACCGCCCGAGCTGATCATTTCCGCCTTCTTTAAATTGGGAACCAAAATATTCTTGCTGGCATGTTCAATTGAGCGTGTGCGGGCAGTTTCTAAAAAATCGTAAACCAGCGGACTATGAGCTCGATCAGCACCGATATTTATCATGCCGCTAGTCACCGTAATAAAAATACCCACAATAGCGACAAAGACAGTAAAAAGTATTCCTAACAAGAACTTCATAGGTTTGTCCTAAAAATCCATTTTCTTTAATATCCCATTACTGCTTGATCAGCTTCTCTGACAATATAGTCAAGTCTATATAAATCCGCTACAGCGTCATCCTCGCTAAGCATACTAATGTATAGCTTGCACTCGGTTTCCTTGTATCGAAATTATATTGAACTGACTATAGTGTTGAACTTATAAATTGATATTTAAGAGTCGCTATCGCTGCTCACACAGTGCTTTTGGTACATCGCTTTCATTTTGCTCATGTTAGCCATCATGGCTTTCATAGCAGGATCATTCATATCCATTTTGCTATGATCCATTTTTTGCATCATCTGCATATGCTTTTCCATTTTCTCACAGTTCATTTGGTCTTTTTCAGCATGCATTTTTGGGTCGTGCGCCAAAGCAGAGGTTGAAACAACTAAGGCTATAGCAGTTGCTACGATTGATTTGAATAATGACATGGTGAATCCTTATTTGATTTGGTATGTAGTCGAAAAGACTTTAAGATATTAAGTTACTTTAAAGCATACTTTAGTGATTCTGACAGAGAGATGACGGTAAGATTACAATTCTGTCATCTTACTATTTATGGTTTTTAATGTTGTCAGTAATCCTTTAGTATGACATCAGAGCTGATATCACTTATCGCTACCATATTTATTGATAAAGTATTTTTCAGACTGTAGATGTTGATCTTTGTGTTCAATCTCACAAGCCACTCTCGCATCAATATAACTTTTCATTTGTGAATTTGAGAGCTGAGTATCGTTATGATCCAAGTTTTTTGCAAACTCAGTCACAGCGTCGCAGTTGTTGATGATTGAAGTGCTTAGATCAGTCGTATGCGCATTGGCAGTGGTAGTACCGATAAGTACCAAGATTGACAGCAATAATACTTTTTTAAATGAACCGTGAGCTTTCATATAAAACCTCTTTTGTAAGTTGTTTACATTAATTACCGATAAAAATAATTCATAGTAGCTAGATATTGAATAGTAGCTAGGTATCGGAAACGAGCACCTATGTACCGTTTATATAGGTTAGCAAAATAAAACTGACAGTCTGATTACGAGCACATGACATCTTTGTCAGTTACCCATCAATGTTGTCACCTGTGCTGGTTAGAACGTTAGACAATCATGACCGTATTGAGGAATTACAATGAAAGTACTGCTGGTAGAAGATGAATTGAAGCTTGGCGAGTATATAAAAAAAGGCTTAACCGAGGCTGGGTTTATCGTGGATCATCAGCTAACAGGATTAGATGGCTATCATGCATTGATGACGGAAGAGTTTAGCGTGATATTGATGGATGTGATGCTGCCTGATGTTAGTGGCTTTGAGCTGGTGCGTAATTACCGAGCGGCTGGCAAGCATACACCTGTGTTATTTCTAACGGCAAAAGATGACTTGAGTGACAAGATAAAGGGGATTGAGATTGGTGGTGATGATTATTTGACCAAACCTTTTGCCTTTGCAGAATTGATCGTCAGGATGAAAAGCTTATTACGACGTGCCAATCAAGCCGACTATCAAAGTACGATTATGCAAATAGCGGATCTCAAGATGGACATTGGCAAGCGTACGGTGCATAGAGGAGATAAGCCTATTAAGCTCACGGCAAAAGAGTTTTCCTTACTACAGTTTTTATTAGAGCGCCGCGGTGAAGTGCTTCCACGCTCAATCATCGCTTCCCAAGTATGGGATATGAACTTCGAAAATGATACCAATGTGATTGATGTGGCGATAAGGCGTCTGCGTATAAAAATAGACGATGATCATGACGCAAAGCTGATTCATACAGTACGCGGGATGGGCTATCGGTTAGAAGCTGTCGATACAGCGCTTGATAGCAAACCATCTCACGAAGCTGGCAATGTCTAATATGAAATATAGGTTTGATAATCGGCGCTTGCCACTATTATGGCGTACTGTGCTATTGCTCACAATATTTGTTGTTATATCGCAGGTTATTATTTATATATGGATACAGCGTTCTGTTAAAGGCCATTTTGAGCAAATGGACGCTGAGATTATGACCCATGCGGCTTTTAATCTACGTAAACGAGTGATAGAACCTAGTAGCCCTATAACTTCCCAAACCCTACCTAGCTCTCAAAATCTATTGAATAATCAACAGTCGCTAAGAGCGGCACCTGACGTAATGCCTGATGAAGATACTTCTACCGCAGTGATATCAGATGAAGCTGATCATCAGCATTCTTCTTGGCTAGATTACGATCTAAAAACCATTATCGCCAATAAAGAAGGGCAGATACTGTCTAGCACCCCCAACAATTTTGCTCAAGAGCTAGGAGACGGGTTTAATCTGTCATCATTGAGACAAGATAATGATAAGCAACAGTTCGTGATGAATGTCAACAGCCGATACTATCGAGCGATGGTCATTGAAGATGACAAAATGCTTGCGCTTATCGCATTGCCTATCGATGTGCATCATCAATATTTATTACAGTTCAATCGTCAGCTTAGTATGATTTTGTTCGCGATTACATTGTTACTCGTCTCAGTAGCTGCGTTGAGTGTGTACTGGGGTTTTGCGCCTTTAGCCACTATCGTCCAAAAAATGAAAGGAATGAATCCTGAAAGGCTAGATGACAGAGTAACGGTCAGTGATATGCCACTAGAGCTGCGACCACTAGCAGAATCTTATAATTCGATGATGGTCAAGCTTGAAAGTAACTTTGAGTCTTTGTCTCGGTTTTCAGACAATATTGCCCATGAGCTGCGCACTCCAATAGCGACACTCAGTACACAAACGCAAGTCATGTTAAATAAACCGAGAGCGGGCGATGAATACATTGAGCAGCTACATCATCAACATGACACGTTAGAGCAGCTGTCGGCCATGATAAATAATATGCTGCTGCTGGCAAAAACCCAAAAAGGATTGAGTGACTCGCAAATCAGTCATGTGGATACGGACAATTTAATCACCAAGCTCGTTGATTACTACGAAATGATTGCAGAAGACAGAGGTATCGCTATTGAAACCAAAGGTGAGTTCAGCGCTGTCTTAGGAGATAAAAGTTTATTACAAAGGCTCTTTGCTAACCTGATATCGAATGCGATTTATTATGCTGCTCAAGATAGCGTTATAACCATTAGTGCAGATAGAGTAAACTCAGATGAGATGGTGGGCACAACGATAAGCAGTCTTCAACAATCAAAACAAGCCGTTCTACGAATCACCATCACTAACCAATTAGATGAGCCGTTGACACAAAGTGAGGCAGATAAGTTGTTTGAGCGCTTCTATCGACATCATAAAACAATAGATCGCCATACAGGAACAGGTTTGGGTCTATCTATCGTACAGTCTATCGTTGGAGCGCATAACGGTAACGTCAGTATTACTATAAAAGACGATGATTACTTTCAAGTGAGTGTCGAATTATTGGCGGACGTTTAATCTTTTAGCAGTCAACGATAGATATTCAATCCGAATAGATATATTTGATAGATGATTGCCTTGAAAATGAGCTGGTAATGACCAAGTAAATGTATGTCTCATGCCCAATATAAAGCTAGAGATTATTAAAAACTAGAAATTATTAAAAAGCAGTAGTTAGAACGGCAAGTCGATAACGAACATAATACTTAAAACACAATCATAAAAATCAATTAGGGAATGACTATGCATATTACGGCTAATTTTGATGCAGGCAACATTGACATTATTAATGCAGATGACAAAAACGACATTCAATTAGCGATTCGTCCAGATGTTGGTGGTGAGTTTTTTCAGTGGTTTAACTTTCGTCTGTCAGGTCAAATAGGGGAGCAGTATGTTCTCAATATTATGAATGCAGGAGGGGCCTCTTATCTGGAAGGTTGGGAGAACTACCAAGCGGTGGCTTCTTATGATCGTCAGCATTGGTTCCGTCTGCCAACGTCTTACAAAGATGGCAAATTGACCATCGTGGCAGAGTTAGAATGCGAAACCATTCAGATTGCGTATTTTGCGCCTTATAGCTATGATCGTCATCAAGATTTGTTGGCCGCAGTGCAAGTGCATCCGCTAGTGACGTTAGAGCATCTAGGCGAAACGCTTGATAAACGTGACTTGACCCTAGTCAAAATTGGTGACGGTGCTGCTCACAAGCGTAATATATGGATTACTGCTCGTCAGCATCCAGGTGAAACGATGGCTGAATGGCTGATCGAGGGCTTATTGTATAGCTTGTTAGATAGCGATAATGCGACTGGCAAACAGTTATTGGACAAGGCAAACTTTTATATTGTTCCTAACATGAACCCTGATGGTAGTGTACGTGGACACTTGCGTACTAACGCTGCTGGAACCAATTTAAACCGTGAGTGGCAAAGTCCAAGCTTAGACAAAAGCCCTGAAGTATTTCATGTGATTAATAAAATGGAAGCGACAGGCGTGGATCTATTTTATGATGTGCATGGTGATGAAGCATTGCCATACGTATTCCTCGCTGGGTCACAAGGGACGCCAAGCTACAGTGACCGTCTTGCTGGACTACGTGATAAATTTTCAGAGGTATTAAAGTTAGCCAGTGCTGATTTTCAGTCTGAGATTGGCTATGAGATTGATGCGCCGGGTGCTGCCAATATGACCGTTGCCACCAATTGGGTAGCAGAGCGTTTTGATTGCCTCGCCAATACGTTAGAGATGCCATTCAAAGACAATGATAATCTGCCCGATGAAGAGATGGGTTGGTCACCAGAGCGTTCTATCAAATTAGGCGAAGCATCACTGGTAGCAATGCTAGCTGTCGTGGGTGATTTACGATAACTATAGAAAAAAAGCTGCAGAAAATAAAAAGCTGCTAATGATGGCCAAGTGTTTTAGTGGTCATTGTTAGCAGCTTATTTCAAATACTTATAAAGGCACTTAAGTTTATACTTTTAATGTCACTTTCTAATGTTGATTTTTGATATCGAACTTCAATCAAATATTCTTATAGCTAATTGGTTTTCAAATGTTTAGTGTGCGGCAACAAGTTTGGCATAAACTTTGCCCAATACTACACCAAATACGAGATGTAGCATAAGAGTAGCGATGGGAATCATAATACCGCTTGGCATAGATAAACCAAATAAGCCATTGCCCATCATGGGCATAATAGCAATCATCATCATAAACCAACCAATTGCACCTACCATTGCGCCAGTCAGCGTAAAGTTCTTGCTTCTATCCGTACCTGCTATCAATGCCATGACGATACCATAGCCGATCGATCCGACCATAAAATGAGCAATCCAAGCCATTACGTGACTGCTACCCATCATCGATGCAAGCATCGCAATAATATCTAAATCAGGCATGAGACCTATTGCACTTTTTAGCATGAGGAGTAGCGACATAACGATGGTCGCGATAAAAGCAGCTATTATTCCAGCCATATATTTGTTCATAGTAGTCATTCCTTTTTCAGGTTTGAATCATTATTATTTTTTTGACGTTTTTAATTTTGGTGATTATCCAGTCGTAATATATTGGAGGTAGACGGCCACTTATATATACGGTAGGGATATTGAAGAATATGGGTGATCTTCAAGACTATCGTGTACTACCTGCCAAGTATCAAAGCTGCTATGTATCGTTTTTACGATAAAAGGTCTTGAACAGTCATTCAAGTAATTTTGAGTAATCGTTCAATATTACTTGTAACCACAAGCACGCTATGAATATTCAGTTAGAAGAGATGAATATATCAGGCAGAGATAGAAAAATGCGGTAAATATAGGCTGGCATGCTATCAGTCATGATGCTGCTAAGGAATTTTGACAGTCACGCATACTTGGTTATTGGCAAGCACGATGACGGTCATTGGAGGGCATTGCGAAAATTTTGAAACTCTTTAGATTGTTCAAGTAAATCACTGCCCAAATAGCGTAGATCATCTACTTGTTCAGGTTGTAAATGAAAGGTGGTCGGCATGGCATCGAACTTTGCACGCTCTGTTTTATCTTCGACTTGATCAAAGGTTAATACGGAGAAATGCACTTCTACCTGAGGCGCACTTGCAGGTCGCTGAGCATTTACATGCTCTCCCCATTGTAAAAACTCTTTTTTGGCCAATGAGACAGTTTCGTTATTTAGTGTGCCTAGTGCGACTTCACTCGCCGCTGAAATGGTATCAAGAAAACTCGGGTCTTTATTTTCTACTGACCACTCATGCTCTGAATAGGTTTGAGCATTGGCCACAACGACCAGTACTTGTCTGACTTGGCGTAATTTCGCAGGACTGAAGGCACCTGCCATGTTGGGTACATCACCATATTGGGTCACAGGACTCATCATTGAGCCGCGCACGCCTAGATTATCGGTCACCCCGCCATCTACCAAGCGCACTACTGGCATTCGCTCTGGCTGCGAATACCGATCTAACGCGCGAGCTATCGCATAACTACGCGGCAAATGACTGTCTTGATTTAGTGCGTCATTGACCCAAGGCTGCGAGCGCTGCGAACAATCAGAAAAGTTGTGTAGGGCAATAGGGGCAAAGATGCCAGGGACTGAGGAAGAGGCCATCACCGCATTGGCAACTGGATAACTTGATAAATCCGAACACAAAAAGTCGAACTGCTGCTGAGTAAATGAAAAAGTCATCGCGTTGTTTAGATCACTTGCATTTAGGATAACGTAAGGCAATTTGCCACGGCTCATGTCAGCAAAGGTCTTTTGTTGAAATAGACTGTTGTCTAAGTTGTTAGCCACCAAATCCCCACGGTTGTATTCAGAACTGCTCATCGCTATTAGGCTTTGCGGACGTATCGCAAGTCTGATCAGTCGTGATTGCCAGTCTTCATACAAAAATTCTGGAGCAAACTTCTCAAAAATGTCATCGCCAAATAGCCCATAATAAGCTGCCGTGTAGCTACCACCCGATACCGAAGAGATCACATCTACCTCATCTAATAATCGGCGCTCTATGCCATTGATCGTCACTGGTGTATCACGGAGCTTTTCTAGCACCCCGTAGCTGAGTGCTGCTGCGCGAGTACCACCACCAGAAAAGGCAAGTACAACAAAGACTTCGTCTGAGTTTTTTGGGAGGTTGTTATGAAAATCATAGCGAGCAGTGCTCTTCTCTACAATGGGCTTGTTCCAGACTCGTTTTGCGCAACCAGTGAATAACAGCGAGATAATAATGATGATGAATAGAAAAAACGCAAAGCATAATCGAGGTGAAACCATCAGTTTTGAAAGTTTCTGCAGCAGACGATCATAGTAAGTCGGTATGTCTATACGCATGCAAATCACCTCAAAGTTTGTAGACTATGGTTCGCTTTGTATTTTTTGCTAATGACAGAGCAAATCACGTCAGTTTTCGACTTCCATGTCGGTTGTGACTTAACACTTAAGAACAGTAAACTTAAGGACAGTAAACTTAAGAGCAGAGGCCACCTTCTAAATATGACGTATATAAAACAAAGCTGATATAGATTGATTTCTTACTAGTATCAGTCACGGTGAGCAATTTAATTACTATGAATAAACCTTAACTGGACGGTAATAGCGAGTCAAGATAAAACTGAGTAACCATTCAAATAGCCTTTCTTTTCATTTTCATCTTCACATTTGCTAATAACAGCCCTGATAAGATCAATATCATGGCCAGCATTTTCCACCACGTCACTACTTCTCCTGTGAGTAGTACTGAGGTCACCATACCGAATACGGGCACCAATAGTGCAAACGGCATAACCTTGGAGGCGGTATTTTGACTGAGTAAGTGTGCCCACAGGCCAAAGCCAATTAAGGTTGAGATATAGACGATAAACCCAAGTGAGAGCCAAGACTTGAGTGATGCTTCAGTAAACGTCGCCAGCTGCCATGCATCAGTCTCAAATATAAGAGAAGATATCGTCATCATCACGCAAGCAATGAGACCGCCCCAGACTACTAGCGCTAGCGCAGACAGAGCAGAGGCTTTATTTTTTCCAGTGCTAGATGTAGCAACAGATCCTCTTGTTCCTTGCTGCACCGCTTTTAGAGCCGTTTGCTCTGATGCTTTTTCTGAGGCCTGTTTTGATGCTTGCTTGGAGGCAATATTACCAAAGCTCCAACCGATGGCCGCAATCAAAATACAGATGAACCCTGCCAAAGGCATATCACCGCCAAGGTTTAGCGCAATCACGCTAAGTCCTAGCACACCGACCAACATACCGACGATTTGCATACGGCTGACTGCTTCGCCCAATATAAAGTACGCTAGCAATACCGTGATAAAAATCTGAATTTGTAGCAGTAGTGCCGTCAGCCCCGGGGATGAACCCAGATGCATCGCTGTAAAGACAAAAGCATACTGCATGACAAATGTACCGATGGCATAAATAAACAAGGTACGGTTGAATTTAGGCGGCTTTAGAAATAAAACCAGAGGCACAGCAGTAAAGAAAAAACGCAGGGCGGTAAGCATCAATGGTGGAAAGCTCTCAAGACCCCACGCAATAAAAGTAAAATTTACGCCCCAGATAAAGGTAACCAGTACAGCCAATGCAGTATATATAGGGGACATATGAGCTATCCTAGAGAAATAGTATCCGTTGTCGGAAGTGATTAGATTTGATTGTGTTTGGCTTATACTTGGCTGATATTTAGGCTTAGAATTATAGTCGAAAGGTCACTATATAATAAGACGGTACTAGCACTATAGTCGATTCAATTTAAAAGTAGTACAAGGCAACCGAGTGTAGATGTATATGTGATACTTCAAGCGAGGTTAACGCTGTAATACTTTTATAGTGGAATGACTATATAAATCTCTGATTGATCAGTCTAACGATTGAGCCAATACCTCGAAAACTTTTGAATGACTCATTTGCGCCACATTGAACCGCATAAAGTTCTCAGCATTGTCTGATTGGCTAAAAACGTTGCCCGGCGCCAATACCACACCTTTGGATAAACAGCGATTGGCCAATTCGGTCGCATTATTATTCTCAGGTAATCGGCACCATAGGAACATACCTGCTTGTGGGAGCAGCCACGGTACGATGCCTAATTTGGCCAATCGTAGTAGCGTATGAGTACGCGCGCTTGCCAGCCGAGTATGGATATCATTCATATGCTTACGGTAGCCGCTATCAGTCAATGCTGAGAACACAACCGCCGCTGCTAACTGACTGCCACCAAAGCCAGTGGCTATTTTTAAATCTACCAAACTCTCAACCCACTCTGTAGGCGCTGCAATATAACCACAGCGTAGGGATGCGGATAACGTTTTAGAAAAACTGCCGATATAAAATACGCGTGATAACCCATCCAAAGCCGCCAATCTCGCCGCAGGCTTGACTTCAAAATCTGCAAAAATATCGTCTTCGATAATGTACAAACCAGCCGCTTGGGCCAACTGTAATACACGGTATGCCGTAGCAGGTGATAACGTTGCGCCAGTAGGATTGTGAATGGCAGCATTGGTGATGTACAAGCGCGGCTTATGCTCATCTAAAATCGCTGCAAAGGCCTCTACTTCTGGCCCATTTGGCGTATAAGGGACGCCAACTACTTTGACCCGGTGGGCAAGCAGCTGTGCTCGAAAGTTAAAATAACAAGGATCATCGACGATGACCGTGTCACCTGGCGTCAGCAAAAATCTAAAAATCAAATCTATTGCCTGAGTGCCTGAATCCGTCAATATAACCTGTGACGGCTCTGCATTGATACTTAATCCTGCCATACGCCGCGTGAGGAGTTGGCGCAATGCTAACAGTCCTAGCGGCGTTGCATACTCACTGATAATGGACGCGTCAGCCTTTGCCACATTTCGCAGACCACGGCGTATACCTGCCTCAAACAGCCAATCCGCTGGCAACCAACCGCAGCCTGGTTTTAGCGCACCATCGGGTGGCTCAAGCGACTGCCGTGATACCCACAACGGATCTATCACTCGGTCAATTTTTGGTGCTATATCTGTCAGTGATAGCGGCGCTGTTGTTTCTGCCACATAGAATCCTGCACCAGGACGAGAGTAGATGATTCCCTCAGTTTGCAGGCGCTCGTAGGCTTCAACCACGGTAGATGGCGAGAACCCATAATCTTTGGCCGCGGCACGGACGGAGGGTAGTCGCGACTCTGGCATGTAGATAACGGTTGCTATTTTCTCTTTTACGTCAGCCATGACAACTTCGATGCGTGTTAGCTTCTTATTCATATTTTTTACAATTTTTGGTAAGGCGAATTTTGTGAAGGTCTTATCTCAAGGTTATAGCTAGGACAATATATGGGTAGGATATCCGAACTGTATGGGTTTTATAGTCCAAACAGTTCTGTCTAATTGTACTGGATTGTATATAGATAACCTACTGTGCTTTTGTTTTAATTATTGAACGTAAACGATGTGGAGGTAGGTGTCATTCTACTGTGAATCACACTAACCTCAGTCAATTCAACGATTACTCTTCAAAAAGCAGCGATATATGACTACAAAAAAATATAATAAATATTTGGCCTTTGCCTTGTGCGTGATAACGACAAGCGTCAATATCCAAGGGCCGCTTTATGCCGTTTATGCACACAATGATGGCTATGGCGTACTAGCAACCACGATAGCGTTTTCCTTTTATGTATTGGGTGTCATACCTGTATTGTTAGCTTTTGGCGGATTATCTGATCGCATCGGACGGCGCAAGGTGATTTTAATCTCTTTAGCCCTATCGGTAGCAGCGACGGCTCTTATGTTGTTTTATCCATATACGCGCGCGTTAGCAATAGCGCGATTCGTACTGGGTGTGGGAACGGCTCTGATGGCTGCTACGGCGACGGCCTATATGATTGAGCTGCTCGGCTCAACAGATACGATGCGTGCGACAGCGTGGGTGACGGCCAGTACAACGATAGGTTTTGGTCTTGGCCCTGTATTGACGACGGTTTCTTTGATGTTTTATGAAACTGATCAACCAGCCAGTTTTTTCTTACTGCTAGCGAGCGAGATATTCGCTATGTTTTTGTTATATCAATTACCAGAGACGGCACCTAAACGCACTAATTTGCCCACCTCTATGCTACGGCTACCTTATTTTAATCGTGAGGTCATCTGGTATGGCAGCGGTATCTTGATCTGTTGGGCGACGACCGGATTGGTGTTGTCAGTTATTCCCTCAGTACTGGCCACGCATGGACTCGCTAAGTATGCAGGGGTATCCTCTATGTTAGCTATCAGTTGTGGATTGATCGTTCAGCCAATCGCCCGAAAGCTTGACCCTCAAGTTTCAAGCAAGCTTGGTCTTCTGATCTTACTACCGGCTTATGCTTTATTGGCTTGGGGGACGTTGAATGCCAATCTACCAGTGATTCTTTTGGCGGCATTTTTGGCCAGTACTAGTTGCTATGGCTTTGTCTATTTGGGCGGTATGCTAGGAGTCGCAAAATCTGCTGGAAATGAGCAGGCACGTGCAAGTGCAGGCTATTTTCTGATGGCATATATAGGGCTTAGTGTACCCGTCATCTTTACTGGTTTGATTGTGGATCGGTATGGTGCTGCTACTGCGTTCTACGCCTTTAGTGTGTTTTCATTAGTTGGTGTGATTGTCTTATTTGCCAGCCAGCCTATATTGAGAATTGGACGTCATTCGAACGCCAATTTGCATAGCGTGTCTTAAAATAAGATTGATAATGCAGTTTTCTATTCATTGTCTTTTCATTTAATATTTTTTAATTCAATACCTCTGCATGCAATGTCTATGCTCTAAAATAATACTCTTTTTTTGCTGAGGCACCACGATAAAGCAAACAATTGTATCAATATAGTGCTTTTGCCACTAAGTTTAATAGAAAACACCATTTTGCCCATGGCATAGAACTTGCCCTTATACAGGTATGACAATATTGTCATGTTTTAACTAAAGAGGGTATGTTCTATGTTCAAAAAAACCATTCTTTCACTGTTTATTCTAAGCGCGTTTGGTATATCAGTATCCCAAGCAGAAGACTTTACGGTTCTTAAGCAAATAGCAGATAAACCTACTCAGTTGAGTAGTGGTGAATACAAAGGCAACTACTACGTACCTTCTACGTTGGACACCATAACATGGGGATATTTGCCCAACAGAGACGCCAGTCCCGTTATGTCTGTTGCCTCTGGTAGTGTGGTGACTTTTGATACGGTCTCACACGAAGGTTTGCTCGAAGATCAGGGCCGTGATGCAGCAAAATACTTTAAGTCAAAAGGGGTCAAAGACGACTTTATTTTAGATGAAGCAAAAACAATAACAAAATCAAAATTAAAACATGACTTTGATAAAGATGGTCCACATATCGTGACAGGCCCTATCGAAATCAAAGGGGCGCAACCAGGCGATATCCTAAAAGTAGAAGTCATCAACGTTGAGCCGCGCGTGCCGTATGGTGTCATCTCTAACCGCCATGGCAAAGGCGCATTGGCAGGCGAGTTTCCCAAAAAAGCAAAACAAGATAATGCGTCTGCCGCTCACCCTGAGCGCTATGGCAATGTCTCCGTATTTACGCCTATCGAAAAAAATGCCAAAGGTGAATACGAAGGTATCCTAAAAACAGATTCTGGTAAGTCTATACGTTTTCCACTTAGTCCGTTTATGGGTCTAATGGGTGTCGCAGCAAACACCTCAGAGCGAGTACATTCAGTTCCACCTGCTATGTATGGCGGCAATATTGATATCAATGAATTGGGTGCAGGGGCGACGGTTTATTATCCGGTACAAGTGGCAGGTGCACTGTTTTATACAGGTGACAGCCACTTTGCCCAAGGCGATGGCGAGGTTGCATTGACAGCCCTTGAAGCATCTGCTCGCGCCACTTTTAAATTTACATTGCTAAAAGCAGGTAAGGATAAGATTCCGGGTAAAGAGATTGTGCAACCTTTGGCAGAGAATGCTGAATTTTGGATCACGCCAGGGCTAGATGAAGATTTGGATGAGGCGATGAAGAAGTCTACTCGTGAAGCGATTCGTTTCTTAAATCAAGAGTATGGTGTTGATGAGGCAATCGCTTATGCTTACCTAAGTGCAGCGACAGATTTTGAAGTATCGCAAGTCGTGGATAAGACCAAAGGTATTCATGCCAAAATTCGTAAAGCAGATTTTAAAGAGTTTGAAAAATAGCACAAATTAACGATCTCAACTTCAGAAAAAAAGTCCTTTATATTGATATAAAGGACTTTTTTTACATTCATTATATTGGTTTAAAAAAGATGAGCGTCACTAGAAACACAGTAACGTTCTATTTTCTTCTACTTCAATTAGCCATCGCACTTTGCAGGATGGTGTAAGCCGCTTTGATCCTCTCTGCGTTGGGGTAGTTCTTATTTGCCAAAATGACAATACCAGATTTTTTTGCGGGAATATAAGCGATATATCCACCGAATCCATTGGTAGCGCCTGTCTTGTTCACCCATACATCGTTTAAAACAAGTGTCGGCTGATTGTTTGCTGTAATGAGCTGTGGTTTGAGCACCACATCCGTTGAATTACCTTCAAGCAGTGTATCTAGCTGAGTTGGTAATGGATACATCTCCCACGCCAATCCCTGTGTAAAAGTGCTCGCTTGATAGTATCCCTTTCTAGTGTTTTGCAATGACTGTTGAATATCTTTATCCAAAGGAATTAACCCCATATTAGCCGCCATGTAATGGGTCATATCCGCGCTGGTTGATTTAATACCATAGGCTTCGGCGTCCAGAATCCCAGGGTTAACTCTTATTGGCTCTCCAGCAGCGTTATAACCAAACGCATAATCGCCCATTTTGTCATTAGGAACATTGACAAAGGTACTAGGCATATTGAGTAAGGGCAGTATTTTATCTTCCATCACCTGTGTGTAATCAGCGCTCATACTCAAGGCTGATATATGGCCGAACAGTCCTATACTGGCGTTAGAGTATAGACGTTTTGAGTTGATAGGGAAGGCAGGTTGCCACGACTTATAGTAGCGGAACAATTCCTTATTGTTTTTGACATCGTTAGGTACTTGAAGTGGTAGACCACCAGCCGAATAGGTGGCTAGGTTGATAAGCTTGGTGTTACCAATGGCGCTGTTTTGTAGATAAGGAATGTATTTATCAGCGGTATCCTCAAAGTCGAGTGTGCCATTGAGTTCGGAGTAACTGGCCAAAGTCGCGGCAAAGGTCTTACTGATAGAGCCCAACTCAAAGATAGTGTTTTCTGAAACAACCTTGCCAGATTGTTTGTCAGCCAAACCGTAGTTATAAAAAGACGACTTTCCATCGACAATAATACCAAACGCCATACCTGGAATATCATGTGCTTTCATTAGCGACTTGGCTTGCGCATCTACTGTGCTTTTCAGATGACTGTCGCTGTCTGCTGCTTGCACTTGTCCAGATATCAATGAGGCGGCAATGACAGCAGTCAGACCAACTCGGCTAAAAAGTGTTTGCACTGATTTTTTCATGATTGGATTATTTATCCTTTTTGTTATATGAATCGTTTTAGTTCATTTATTATATCTGACAGGCATGAGTGGTTCTTTGATGTCATTCATATAGCTCATGTATCTGAATATCTACTACTGCCCAATCCATTCCTTCAAAATCTAGATTATCTTTATGTTTAGTACTATCGGTAGGTAGAGGAATGGCTTCGCCGTCTTCTATCAATCCTTTTAGATGGAGCATAATTGCTTCTTTAGCATTATTAAAGATATCTGCACGTTCATCGCTGGCTGAATAGCAACTCACTATGTCTGGGATAAATATGCCATAAGCTGTTGTTTCATTACTTGGTGTAATTGCTATGGGATACTGCATTTAACATTCCTCATGAATTTTGAACCTAAGTATAACTAGCAACCGCTTAGATAACAGTCTAAATAACCCCTTAAATATAACTCACTTTCAAAATTATATTGAAAGTGTTTTAGGTGATGGCTACTGTTTGAAGCACAACACTTTCATTACAATGGGCGCTATCACGATGGATAAAATAGAACAGGTATCCAAAACTGAAACAATAATTCAAACAATAAGGGCGGTTTATGACTCTGAATACCACTAAAACAATTTTAATCACTGGCAGCACAGATGGCATTGGCAAATTGGCAGCGTTAAAACTGGCAGAAGCTGGGCACCAAGTGTACTTGCATGGCCGCGATGCTGACAAACTTGCTAGCGTCATTGCAGAAGTTCAAGCAGTCGCGACAGGCGCAGCAGTAGATAATATTGATGGGTTTGTGGCTGATTTTTCTGATCTAACGGATGTGCTAAAGATGGCAGCAGACGTCAATGAAAAACTGCTCAAGCTCGATGTGCTCATAAATAACGCAGGGATTTATACCACGGCATCAGCAATGACTAAAGACGGTTTGGATGTACGCTTTGTGGTCAATTACCTAGCGCCTTATGAGCTGACCAATGCTTTACTACCTTTGCTAAAGCAGTCTAAGCAAGCACGTATCGTGAACTTAAGCTCAGCTGCGCAAGCGTCAATATCTTATCAAGCACTTGCAGGCCAGACCCGCCTCGATGATAAGGATGCTTATGCCCAAAGTAAGCTAGCACTCACGATATGGAGTATGGCATTAGCTGACACCGTCGCTAGCAACGATATCAATGTTATCGCCGTCAATCCAGGCTCGCTGCTGAACACAAAAATGGCCAACGAAGCGTATGGTCAGCATTGGTCATCAGCGGACAAAGGCGCAAATATCCTAACGGAGTTGGCCATCTCGGATGAGTTCGCTGATGATACTGGTAAATACTTTGATAACGATATAACAGATGGCGCACATGGCGATGCAAGAGGGGCGTTTGGTCGACCACATACTAATGCTTTAAACCAATCAGCCATTGCAGAGCTTGAGCAGCAGACTCAGACAGTATTGCAGTCAATTTTTGCATAAGATGCATAAAATTTGCATTTAACAGCATCAATGAATTTCGAACAATTAAACCATTACTAACTACATTTTCAAATTTTACTATTAAAAACTTTCTCATTAAAAACAGGACACAATATTATGCAAAATATCAAAGCCATTGGTTATCAAAACAATCTACCTATCGATAACGAACAATCGCTACAAGACATCACCCTTGATAGGCCAATTGCTTCAGGCCGCGATATTCTCGTAGAAGTGAAAGCCATATCAGTCAATCCAGTAGATTATAAAATCCGTGAAGGGCGTCCTGCTGCAGAGGGTGAGTATGCTGTTATTGGTTGGGATGCTGCTGGTACTGTGACGGCTGTCGGTGAAGACGTCAGTTTGTTCTCAGTAGGCGACAACGTCTATTATGCTGGAGATTTGACCCGTTCAGGCAGCAATGCTGAATATCAGTTGGTCGATGAGCGTATCGTTGGGCACATGCCAGCCTCTTTGTCTTTCGCTGAGGCAGCGGCATTACCGCTGACGACGATTACAGCTTGGGAGATGTTATTTGACCGTTTACAAGTGCCTGTCTCTGATAGCGCAGCGAATGACAGCGGTAGTACCGAGAATGCTAATGATGTCTCAGTATTGGTCATTGGCGCAGCGGGCGGCGTTGGATCTATCCTAACTCAGTTATTAAAAACAAGAACGTCAGCCACGATTATTGGTACGGCTTCGAGAGATGAGAGCGTGCAGTGGCTCAAAGATTTGGGTGCTGATCATGTTATCAATCACCGCAACCCATTGTCTGATGAACTACAAAAAACAGGTATTGCTGAAGTAGACTACGTGGTAAGTCTCAATAATACTGAAGATCATTATGAAGAAATCATTAAATGCTTAAAGCCGCAAGGTAAGCTTGGACTGATTGATGATCCAAAATCACTAGATGCCAACCCTCTTAAAACCAAAAGCTTAAGCCTGCATTGGGAGTTTATGTTTGCACGCTCAATGTTCAACACGCCAGATATGATTGAACAGCATCATTTATTAAATGCGGTGGCAAAATTGATTGATGCAGGCGAGATAAAAACCACGGTCGCTCACAATCTTGGGGCTATCACCGCTGAACATCTACGTAGTGCGCACCAAATGCTAGAAAAACAGCAAGCGCATGGCAAGATTGTATTAGAAGGCTGGTCTGCATAACGCCCTTTATATTGGAAATTAACGAGGTTTTGGAACACTTTAGGCTAAAGTACAGTACAACCGTAAAAGGTTAAGTCTTTTAAATAAAGTGTTCTGATATCTAGCTCCAGTGATTAATAAACCGCTACTATATTAAATACTCACTTCATCATTGCCGACCCATTTGGGTCCTATCTCAACCTCAATATCACGTGCAGTAATGGGCTCAGCGCACTCGGAGCATACTGTCACAGGATGCATAATGTGACCACATGCCTTGTGTCTATGCAATAGCGGTGCTCCGCGTTCATCAGCCATGTGTTTATCACCCCAACTGACCAACGCCAGTACGATAGAGTGCAAATCTAACCCGCACTCTGTCAGTCTATATTCCTCACGTAGCGGCCGCTGCTGATAGGTGACTTTTCTTAGAATATTATATTCAACCAATTTACGTAGACGGTCAGATAGGATATGGCGTGTAATGCCTAAGCGTTGCTCAAATACGTCGAATCGTCTGACTCCCAAAAAACAATCACGTAAAATCATGAGCGTCCAACGATCACCAATGACTGCTAAAGTGCGAGCCACCGAGCAAGACTGTTGGTCCAGTTCATCCCAGCGCATAGGTTATCTCCTTTATCTTTAAGCTATAGGTTAGCTTGACAGGGTCCAAAAATAAAGCTATGTTTTTGTTAGTTCTAAAAAGGAACCTATAAGGGAATAGACATGAACAGAGCACCCGTAGCAGTTGTGATCGGCGCAGGCGATGCCACTGGCAGTGCTGTTGCCAGACGTTTTGCGCGAGAAGGTTTTACTTTGTGCGTGACCAGAAGGACTGTTGAGAAGCTAGAGGCATTAGTCAGTGATATCGAAGCGGCTGGGGGAGTAGTCAAGCCATTTGGTTGTGATGCGCGTATCGAGCAAGAGATGGTTGAGCTGTTTGCTCATATTGAAAAAGACATTGGGCCGATTGAAGTAGTAGTGTTTAACATCGGAGCAAACGTTCATTTCTCCATCTTAGATACGACAGAAAGGGTCTATCGAAAAGTGTGGGAGATGGGTGCCTTGGCTGGATTTTTGACAGGTAGAGAAGCGGCAAAAGTCATGATTCCACGTGAGAGGGGGACAATTATTTTTACGGGTGCAACAGCGTCTTTACGCGGTAGTAAAGGTTTTTCAGCTTTTGCTAGTGCTAAGTTTGCTCTACGGGCATTGGCACAAAGCATGGCACGCGAGTTGGGGCCAAAGGGCATTCATGTCGCGCATCCTATCATTGACGGTGCTATTGATACTGATTTTATTCGTGACAACTTTCCTGAGCGCTATGAGCTGAAAGACCAAGACGGTATTTTAAATCCAGAACATATCGCTGAGCAGTATTGGCAGTTGCACTGTCAGCCAAGAGATAGCTGGACACATGAGCTGGATTTACGCCCATGGATGGAAACTTTTTAATCCTATCTGGTTAATAACCGTCAAAATTTTAATGGATTTTCAATATATTGCAAGGAATGCAAAGATGAGTAAACAAGTAGAGTTTTTCTTTGATGTGGGTAGCCCAGCCAGTTACTTGGCGTGGACGCAGTTAGCGAGTATCGCGCAGCGTCACAATGCCGAGATCGTTTGGCGACCTATGTTACTTGGCGCAGTGTTCCAAGCCGTTGGTAACACCTCACCAGCTGCCGTACCTGCTAAAGGCGCTTATATGCTCAAAGACCTTAAGCGTTTTTCAGCCATCTATGACGTGCCTTTTCGCTTCAATCCATTTTTCCCAGTCAATACGATGCAGCTTATGCGCGGTGTTACCGCTTATTTGGGGACACCTAAATTTGAGAGTTATTTATCCGCTGTCTTTAATGGGCTATGGGCTGAAAAGTTAAATATGGAATCACCAGAAGTTGTGGCTGAAGTTCTGTCGAAAGTAGGCATTGATGCGACTGATTTTATGGCACGTATTAGTGAGCCAGAGGTTAAGGCGCGTTTAAAATCTAGTACCGAAGAAGCAGTAGCACGAGGCGTATTTGGGGCACCAAGTTTCTTTGTAAATGGTGAAATGTTTTTTGGTCAAGACCGTTTGAGCTTTGTTGAAGATGCTTTGAGAGACTGAGATCATTAAAAGTACTGGCGTATGCTGATTGACCAAGCATTCATACGCCAGCATTTTGACACCTGTATTTTGCTAACAGACTTATCAAATAATGATATTTCTATCTAATAGTCCGTATTTACCACTTCATTTCACCTGTATTTACTTTACTGCCTATTTGTAAATTAGTATCCCCAGATAACGCGGGATAAGCTGCTTCCATAGTAGAAATCACTTTTTCTGACTGTTTAGAGTCTTGCTTTTTTGCCTCATCCAGTGCTTGCTCAAAGGTTTTTAGATAACTGAGAGTGAAATCAACAGCATAGTCTTTTTTGAGTAGGTTGCCCGAATGGTGACCTGGTATCACAAGGTTTGGCTCTAATTGCTTCATTTGTTCCAATGATTGCATCCACTCGCTACGAGCTTCTTTAGTTTGGGTATCAGCAGTCCACACATGCATACCTGATGTTACCGACACACCGCCGAAAACGGTTTTTGACTCTGGTACCCACATATATGCTTGATGGGTTCCCATCTCCTTGATTTCAATTTTGTGACCTTCTAGGGTCAGTGTAGACTGATCAAGTGTTTGCGGTACTGTGATCTTGGTAGGCGCATGTTTACCAAGGATTGGACCCCAATGCTTTAATTTTGCATCTTTAGTCGCTTCAATGTGTTCAATAATCGAAGGGCTAGACATAACCTTTACATTAGGGAAGGCTTTGACTAAAGGCTGAAGACCAAAATAGTAATCTGGATCGCCTGCCGTGATATAAATCATTTTTAGGTCTTTATTACTTTTTTTGATCATATCAACCAATGCTTCACCATCTTTAACACTAAACTGTGCATCGAACAAAATAGCATCTTTCTCGCCACTTGCCAGCACAGAAACCACTGGGAAAATAGCATTTTGATCAGGTTTATATGCTTGTAGTTGTAGATCGGCTGCGTTTGTTTGGGTTGCAAGCAGTAGCACACTGGCCGCCATAGAAGCTGTCATTAATTTTTTCATAATCTACCTGTATTTTCATTTGGATAAATAGACCGCGTTAATGGCGGTATTCGTTGTTAGTAGCTATTCTATTCGATTGTATTTCGTTTAAATACGCTATAATTCGGTATTTACTGTTTCAGTTTTCGTGCAAATAAGGATGTAGAGATGGATAGGCTGACCGCGTTGCAGGTGTTTGTCACGATCGTCGAACAAGGTAGCTTGAGCCGTGCCGCGGACAATTTAGACATGTCTAGAGCTAAGGTGACGCGCTATCTTACAGAGCTTGAGAGCTGGATGGATATGCGCTTATTACATCGCACGACTCGAAGTCTGAGCCTCACTGCACCTGGTGAGCAGACTCTTGAGGTGGCGTACCAGTTGCTTGAATTGACTGACTCGTTGGATCAGATACGTAATCAAAACACTTTGGAGCTAAAAGGTCAGCTCCGAATCACGGCCAGCTTTTCGCTGATTGATAGCCTTTTGATGGATGTGGTTGGTCGCTTTGTTTCTCACTGGCCGCAAACAGCGATTGATATTCTTACCACTGATGACTCGGTCAATTTAGTTGATGCCCGTATTGACTTGGCGATTCGTATCACCAATGACTTGGAGCCAAATGTCGTTGCCAGACGTATCGGTGAGTGCCACTCTATCGTATGCGCGGCACCTGAGTATTTACAACGGCGTGGCAGACCTACAGATGTACAGTCGCTTGTACATCATAACTGTCTATCGTTTGCGTATTTTGGACGGTCGGCATGGGTGTTTGATGGGCCAAATGGTCCAGAGTCTGTTCCTATCTCTGGCAATATCAGCGCCAATATCTCTGAAGTCTTGCTCTCTGCCACGTTGCGTGGACATGGGATTAGTTTACAACCATCTGGCGCAGTCAAGTCTTTGATTGCATCTGGACAACTTATTGAGTTATTGCCTGAATGGAAACCCAAAACCTTGGGTGTTTATGTGGTTTATGCCAATCGAAAGCAGGTGACACCACTACAAAGAAAATTTATTGACTTTCTCGCTGAAGAAATAAAGTGTTCGCCTTATTGGTAGCAAGTAATGGATGGATCGATCGGAATGTTTATTTATACTATTTTAAAAACAATACAATAGATCAATAAGAAATTTTATTAAAAAACGTCAGAAAATCTATAGCAGAAACTCAAACGGTCAATAGCAACGTTACAATGATGCTTATTGACCATCTGATAATGTCTAGACTTCGCTATATCCCATATAGGCTGGCCAAGCCTGCTTATAGAATTGTTGTTCTTTTATATAGTCGCTATATCGTTGGGAGCTATCGCTATAAATATTTGAGGATAGTAATGTGTTTGTTGCCATGTTTGAATTTGGCAAAAGCACGCATTAAGGGATACAGTAAAATGCTCAGTGCAATCGCAATGAACCAAAGTGTACTGACGTCATTTACACCAAAATATTCTCCATGCGTCATACCGAACTGTTGAACGGCAAATACATACAGCAGTTTCAATACATAGAGATGTACGATATAAAAAAACATTGGCACAGAACCAATGATTACCAGTGGTTTTATCCATGGTTTGGTTTCAATCTTTTGGAGCATCACTAGTAAAACCAGTCCTATGCCCACATTCCACAATATAAAGAGTAACGATGGTGGATATTTGGTGAGATTCATAAAGCTCATGAAGGTTTCACTCAGAGTCGGCATCATCAGCCATGCTTGATCACCGTATACATTGGCCATTCGCAATACCACAAATAACGCGATACTCACCATGCCAAATGAAAGTAACGTACGATTTCTCTTTTGCACAGACGTAGAGTGACCGAACACAGATGTACCGATACAGTAGCCCAGTATAATAACGCCAATCCAAGGCAGTACAGGATAAGAGGTTCTGAAACGAATCACCTCACCAAACTCAATCCAGCCGCGTTCATGAAGTATTAGCCACAGTTGATGCATAATAGGAACGTTGGCAAAGGAGACGGTATCTAATAAATTGTGCCCAAATATAATCACCAAGCTCAGTAGCCACAGCCACTTTTTAGGCAGGCCAATAACTGCTGAGAGCGCAATCATACTGAAGCCAATCGCCCATATCACTTGGAGATACACCACGTCAGGTGGAAATTGTGCCGTCCAAGCAAAGTTAATTACAATCAGCTCCAGAAACACCAAAAAAAGCCCGCGTTTGATTAAAAATTCGCGGGTCATTTGAATACTATTGTGTTTGTGTTGGTACAAATAAGCAGACAGTCCCGTCAGTAACACAAAAATAGGTGCACATAAATGGACAATCATTCGGCTGAAAAATAGTGGTTCATCTGTTCCTGGTATCAGCATTGGATCAGGAACTTGATGGTGTAAGTAAAAGGTCTCTCGAACATGATCCACCATCATGATGAGCATCACAAGCCCTCGAAGTGCGTCAATCGCTTGTAACCGTTGAAAAGGTGTCGCCATACAATAGCCTTTGTATAATTATAATGAAACATTATAACATATCAATTATTAGCTATTACTGATTTAAGTGCGCATTTTCGCAGAGGTAATCATTTATTTAGATATTCATGCTTGTCTTAACCTTTTATGCTGTGTCTGACCTAACGATAGCGTACCGCTGTTAAAACGGTACGAAATTATCAGGCTGACTGTGCGTAGCAGTCCAACGTTGATTAGCATCAATATGACTATTAAGCCCAACTCCTCGTGGTACTTGCATATTATCGCCATACAGCCAAAGCACCATATTGGTACGTTTGCCACTGGTGATTGGATGTGCGGCGTGTGGCACCGAGCCTCTATGAATAATCGCCATGCCAGGCTTAAAGATGGCACGTTTGGTTTGCCCTAAATGGCGACCGACAAAGTCGACTTCTGATCCAGTAAAGTCTTCGCCTGGCAGATTTAGGTTAATATTCATAGTCACCGCTGAAGCATCAGTATGAAGTTGTAGCGATGTGTCGCCTGTCGGCTGGTATTGAATTGAGAACCCAAAGGTCTGAGTGTCATAGCCATAAACATTGGCAAATAACAACCGAGCGATAGGGCGCATATATTGATTCATGACTTTATGATAAAACGCCTGAAAATTAGGGGTGGCCAGATAGCCTAGCGAACGCGCATCTAGCATGGCCCCATTACTGTTCAATGCGATACCATAAGGAGGACGTATGGGAATGTTAGCGTCTGCGATTGCTTGCAGATAACGGCGCAGCGTTGATAGTTGTGCTGGGTCAAAGAGTTGCCCTTGATATACGTCAGGTAGTATCTCTTGCCATAAATTTTTAACAGCCATCTCCGTAGAAGGAGCGCGCCATGCGTGCGTCACTGCATCACGTAAAGTTGGATCAAATAATGAGTCATCGAGTACAGGCAAGTCATGCTCAGTGGTTTCCCACTCTGCCCATGCTTGCTCTAGTAACTGGCTGTTTTGATGCCAGAAATGCTCTACCGATGGTGCACGTCTAAGCATGTCTGATTTTGAAGGTAGTGGTAAGTTGCGTGCTTGCTGTAGTGCGCTTTGTTGATTATCTCTATCATGCTGGCTAGGGTATTGAGTGTCCTGTGTGCTCGTAGGCCGTATTATAGTATCCATCGTGTATCTCCAAATGTGTGAGTAAACCTTATAGGTGCATGCTACTATAATTAATGATTTTGATAATCAGCAGGTTTAGAGAAACAGTTTCAATAATTTTTATATAATGATGAGGCTAGCAGCAGCAAGCGATGCTGGTTGCTAAGTTAGATGCTAATTGAACGAAGGCATGACGATGAAAAATTTGCAGGATTTACGTATTTTTATTGAGACCGCTCGCTTAGGTAGCCTATCTGCCTGTGCTCGGCACTTAGATCTGTCGCCTGCAGTTGTGAGTGCAGCGGTCAAGCGATTAGAAGCGGAAATTGAGACGGTATTGTTTGTTCGCTCTACTCGTAGGCTGCGTCTAACTAGCAAGGGTGAGCAATATTTAAAGCATTGCCGAGATGCGGTGGCTATTTTAGACAATGCTTATGCAGGATTGCATGATAATGATGCCGAGCTGACGGGTACCATTCGGCTGTCGGCATCATCAGATTTGGGACGAAACCTAATTTTGCCTTGGTTGGACGATTTTATAGACATTCACCCAAAAGTGACGGTGCAGCTACATATGTCAGACAGCTATGTGGACTTGTATGGTCAGCAGATTGATTTGGCACTACGTTATGGCGCACCCAAAGATTCGTCACTGGTCGCACTACCTATTGTATTGAATAATCGCCCTATACTGTGTGCGTCAAAGGAGTATTTGAGCAAGATTGATAAGAGTATCGGTATCCCAAAAATGCCGGAAGATTTGTCGCAGCATAATTGCTTACGTTTGGGGCATGATGAAAAATATTTGAGCGAGTGGACTTTTGAGAAAGCGGGAAAGACTAAACGTGTGGCCGTGGATGGCAATCGCAGAAGTAAAGACGGTGACGTTGTACGCCGCTGGGCAGTGGCTGGTAAAGGCATCGCATTAAAGTCTCAGTTAGATATAGCCGGCGATTTAAAGGCAGGGAGACTGGTCGAGGTGGAGTTGGACGGCTGGCAAGTGGCCAACTATCCACTATATTTGATTTGTCCAGAGCGGCGCTTAATCGATCCACTGTTTAATGCGGTCAAAGAATACTTGATTGAACGGGTAGAGCAGGTATTAAGGTAAAACGAGAACTAATGATTACCCTGTTTGATCAGTTTTAAGATAGTTAACATTTAAATTCTTTATATGAGGTATGTTTAATCAGACGAGCTATCCAGCAATCCCTAGACAGTAATTGCTGGATAGCTATTATAATTATTGCCATACCTTATCAAGCACCGTAAACCAGTTTTTTGATGTTATCTTTTCAATCAATTGATCAGAGAAATGGCGTTGCTGCATTCGCTCAATCAGCATGGAGATTTGACTGATATCAGATAACTCATCAGGCAGTAGGCAACCATCGAAATCAGAGCCAAACCCAACGTGATCTTCGCCTAGATGGTCGATCAGATAATCAAGATGGTCGACAATCACATCAAGTGAGGTTTGCGTATTACGTTGCCCATCTGCACGAAGAAACGCCACATCGAAATTTACCCCAACCAAACCATCGCTTTGTTTAATAGCAGC
Source organism: Psychrobacter proteolyticus (assembly GCF_039762275.1). Taxonomy (GTDB): domain Bacteria; phylum Pseudomonadota; class Gammaproteobacteria; order Pseudomonadales; family Moraxellaceae; genus Psychrobacter; species Psychrobacter proteolyticus_C. The sequence continues at coordinate 753,373 of NZ_JBDLOB010000001.1, forward strand.
TAGCTGTTGATCGGTCAAGTTCCGTGCTTGCTGACATAGAGCATGCGAATTGGAGTGTGTCGCAACAATAGGCTGGCAGGCAATCTCTATCGTATTCCAAAAAGCACGCTCATTCATATGCGACACATCTATCAACATATGCTTTTCACTGCACTTAAGAATGAGGTCTTTACCTTGAGTCGTGAGCCCAGATCCTGTATCGGGAGAATGCGGAAAAGACGCATTTAAGCCATCACCGAAGAGACTCTTTCTATTCCATAGTGGGCCAATGCTTCTGAGGCCTGCCTCATAAAACATATCAAGCAGGTCAGGCTGTATGGCTAAAAACTCAGCACCTTCCAAATGCAATACAATGGCCAGTTGCTTATTCTGCTGACAGGCATGAATTTGTTCTAACGAGGTGCAAATCTGAATCTGACCGTCAGATCTTGCCTCTAGTTGCTGGGCTAGTTTCAATTGCGCACAGCAGATATCGACAATTTCTTGCGGAGTAAAATCCGAATTTGAGGGGTCAGATAGTTTTTCAGGATGGTTGTTTTTCACATAAGCATAGGGCGGTAAGAAGATAGAAAATAATCCGCCCATCCAGTTCGCGTCTTTGCAACGTTGTAAGTCCAAATGCCCTGGTAGCGTGCCATAAATAAAGTCATGTACCGGATCGGCAGCTGAACTTAGCCAAAGGCGGGTCAACAGATCGTTATGTCCATCAAATATGACAGGCTTAGTATTAGCATTCATATTTCACCTGTTACCATACGAGTAGGAATCAATTTGTCTTTATTCAGCTGTTTGTTACTCAGTGATTTAGAATTCTTTGGATTGCGAAAGCGCAACTCTTCAAAAGGTACAGGCGTCTCGCTGTTGATACGCACCTCCTCAATCAGGTAGTGATAAGGCGATTTGCCACAGACAGGATCGGCGTTTTTGGCGTCTCCAGTCAGCATAAACGCTTGGCAACGGCAGCCGCCATAATCGCGCTCTTTATCTGGGCAGCTTTGGCACATATCGGGCATCCAATCATCACCGCGAAACTGATTGAAGCTCGTAGACTCATACCAAATATCTGACAGTGGTGTATGTCGTACATTAGGAAACTGTATTGGCATTTGTCTGGCAGCATGGCAAGGTAGGGCTGTACCGTCTGGTGCCACTGTTAAGAAAATCTTGCCCCAGCCATCCATACAGGGCTTTGGACGTTCTTCATAATAATCAGGCACCACAAAAATAAGTTTGCATTTGATACCACGTTCTTCAATCTGCTTACGGTATTCATTGGTAATGCGTTCAGCTCGGACCACTTGCGCTTTGGTTGGTAGTAAACCCTCTATGTTCTCAAACGCCCAACCATAAAACTGACAAATAGCCAGCTCGACCGTGTCGGCTTCCAGCTCTAAGCAGAGATCAATAATCTGGTCAATCTGATCGATGTTCTGCCGATGAATCACAAAGTTAAGTACCATTGGATAGTCGTATTGCTTAACCAGACGTGACATCTCATATTTTTGCTCAAAGGCATGTTTTGAACCTGCCAAGGCATTGTTTACCGTTGGATCGCTGGCTTGAAAGCTGATTTGAATGTGCTGAAGACCTGCTTCTTTTAAACGCGCAATCCGAGCTTCGGTTAATCCCATACCCGACGTGATCAAGTTAGTATAAAAACCTTGATTATGCGCATAAGCGACCAGCTCTTCTAGGTCTTGACGAACCAGTGGTTCACCGCCAGAAAAGCCAAGCTGCACCGCACCCATTTGCCGCGCCTGATCAAAGACATCAAACCATTCTTGCGTCGTTAGCTCTTCTTTATACTGAGCATAGTCAATAGGGTTTGAGCAATAAGGGCATTGTAAGGGGCAGCGATAGGTCAGCTCAGCAAGCAGCCATAGCGGTAGCCCGACTGTTGCAGTCATACTAAATCAATCCAATGTTCACGCTGGGCGACTAGCATATATTCGATGATGTCTTGCTCGATTTCGGGAATATCGCCAAACATAGCTTGCACCTTTTGGATAATATCAGCAATGGACGCTTGACCATCAATATGTTGCCCAATGATGCTGGCACTGTCATTGAGCTTAATCATACCTTCAGGGTAGAGCAAGACATACGCGTTTTGCGCAGGCTCAAACTGAAAACGATAACCGTGACGCCATACCGGTACGATGGATTGATCCAGCTCAGGTAAACTAGCAGGTATACTCATTTGAACAATCCTTTATGCCAGACATTGTCAGTGGTAACGCTTTGATAAGGGGCTTGATTATGCACATAGGCCAAGCTCAATGCATCCAAGATCGTCCATAAGATATCGAGCTTAAACTGTAGGATCTCAAGCATACGCTCTTGTTGCTCGGCTGTTTTAAACGAGTCGAGTGTGATGGTCAGACCATGCTCAACATCGCGGCGCGCTTGACTCAAGCGTGAGCGGAAATAGGTATAGCCTTGTTCCTTTATCCAAGGGTAATGCTTGGGCCAAGACTCTAAACGCGACTGGTGAATCTGCGGAGCAAACAACTCTGTAAGTGAGCTACTAGCGGCTTCTCGCCATGAGGTACGTCGTGCAAAGTTCACATAAGCATCGACGGCAAAACGCACACCCGGTAGCACTAGCTCTTCAGAAATCACCTGCTCACGAGTCAAACCAACTGCTTCTGCCAGACCCAACCACGCTTCACGGCCGCCGCCGTCAGGATATACGCCATCTTGATCAATCATGCGCTGGATCCATTCTTGACGCACGCGCTGATCAGGACAGTTTGCCATAATGGCCGCGTCTTTCAATGGGATATTGATCTGATAATAAAAACGGTTGGCGACCCACGCTTGGATTTGCTGCTGCGTGGCGCGCCCTTCATGCATCATGATATGAAAAGGATGGTGGATATGATAATACTGACCTTTTGCCATAATCGCTTGTTCAAACGCTTCTGGACTGAGTGCTGTGTTTTCTTCTTGCATTGTTCTCACCTTACGATTGCTATCTTTGCCTTACCGTTTGTCTTACAGCTCAATCTGCATACCATCAAACGCTACTTCAACACCATGTTGTTTTAATGTCGCAGCCTGTTCAGACTGTTCATTCAATATCGGATTGGTGTTATTGATATGGATCAGCACCTTACGAGCGTTATCCAACTGATCTAGATAATGCAGCGAGCCATCTTCACCACTAATATGCAAATGTCCCATGTCTTGGCCGGTCTTCGTACCGACGCCGCATTCTTGCATCTCGTTATCTGTCCATAGCGTACCGTCAATCATCACACAATCAGACGCTTTCATGATTTGCATGACTTCATTGTCAATTTTGCCCAAGCCTGGCGCATAGAACAGCTGCTTTTGTGTTTTTAAGTCTTTTACAATCAGGGCAATATTGTCGCCATCATGTGGGTCGTTGCGGTGCGGAGAGTAGGGCGGTGCAGAGCTTCTAATCACCAAAGGCGTCAATTCTAAATTGTCAAATCCTTCAATCTTAAACGTCTTTTCTGGATCAATTTGATTATATTGCAAACCGCCATTCCAGTGCTTCAACATGTTAAAGAGAGGAAATCCTGTCGTTAGATCTTGATAGACCATGTCAGTACACCAAACAGGAATTGGACAACCTTCACGCAGGGTCAATAGCCCCGTCGTATGGTCAAGCTGACTGTCCATCAAGACCACATTGGTGATGCCTGTATCTCTCAATTGACGTGCTGGCTGTGCTGCCTTGAACTCAAATAATTGTTGGCGGATATCAGGGGACGCGTTGAATAAGATCCAATCCACACCATTTTCTGATATGGCTATCGAAGATTGGGTACGGGTTTTTGCCTGAATCGTGCCTTGACGGACACCATGGCAATTATCGCAGTTACAGTTCCACTGCGGGAAACCACCACCAGCAGCTGAGCCTAAAACGTGAATATACATAAATCAATATTTCCAAAAAAATAAAAGCCCTAATCATCTAGGGCTTTTAATGGATTGAGTGCTAATGAGTTTTAGCGTGCTTCGAAATACATAGTAACTTCGAAACCGATACGAATGTCTTGAAAAGCTGGTTTAGTCCACTGCATGGGATTACTCCGGAACGATCTTACTATTTAAGAAGTAAGATTAATAAAGTTAATGAGTGATAAAGGGTAGTATAAGCTGCCCCCCGCTGTCAATTTCTTAGATGTTAGTAAAGCGTTAACGAGCATCGATTAAGCAGTCTTTTATAGCACAAATGAAAGCCGGTTTATCATACCGAAAAGACAGTATATCGAGCATAAGATTAAAAATATCTTTGAATAGTTTGAGCATAAATTCTAACTATAAAAAATCTGCTCGAGGGAAGTCAGGTGTATTTCGAGAACTTATGAGTTATACAGATATATTGCAAAAACCGAATTTATCTATAAAGTAATAGGTTAACTTGATAGATACTGGAGCCTGAAGATGATTGCTGAATTACAAGGCAGTGAGTTAACCAAAGCAATCTTGGAAAATGTCAGCAACTATGTATGGTGTGCTGTCAGCAACGTTAGCGATGATTATGCTATCGCAACCATAGATAATGGTTACTACGAATTATTGGTTCCTATTGTAGCCTTTAATAACGACCAGTTCGTTTGTGATAAAGGTGAGCTATGGGAATATGCTGTCTCAGTAAAGAGGGTGGCGCTTACTCAAGATGATGTGGGGCTATAACTTACTATTAATATAATGACTGTTATACTCTGCATGCAGATTAGTTTTACAGCCTATGCATGAAAATCTACCATCTGTCTACAACTTCTTGTTCTAGCTGACAATACATCTGTACTATCTATTTATAAGCTCATCTGTCTAACCACCAATATTTTGCAACGATAGATAAAACAGGTTCGAAGATGCTCAAGCGATTGCTGTTATGAAGCCACTTGTTTAGCTTACTAATCATTGTCATTGAATAGGAGTAACAACATGGATACGGTAATTGTTGGAAGCGAACTAACTCGTTCAATGCTTGAGGACGGTCATCAAAGTATATGGTGTGCTGTAAGTGATGAGAGTGATGAGAATGCTCTAGAAGATCAGGTAGGTAATGACTTCACATCTCGCATTGTGGCTTTTGAAGATGGCCAGTTCTATTGTACGGGCGGTATGCCTTGGAAGTATGCAGTGCCAATTGAGATAGTGGCATTGACGAAATATGACTTTTCCCTCTAATAAACAAACATAACTTAGATAGGTTTGAATAGTTATCGCCGAAAGTAAATCCTAATATTAAGATATTTAGTTAGATAAAATGCGCGACTGACAAGGCCATTCAAGCGATGCAACATAAAGCTTGAATGGCCTTTTGTGTTTTAGAGCCAGTTTGAAAGCTATCTATTATTTCAAAAATTCAGGGCGCATAAAGGCTGGATTTGGATACGTATAAAACCCTTCTCCAGTCGCGAATCCTAGTTTATTTTGATCGATTAATTGTTCTTTTAGATATTGAGCAGCCTTGAACCTCACAGGATTTTGAGTTTTTTCAGCAGATAGTTTTGTGATGTTGTAGGCAGTGTTGATACCGATAGTGTCCAATATGGCAAAGGGGCCTGACGGCGCGCCAGTTACTATCATCCACGTTTTATCTATGGTATGTGGATCGGCAACCTCTTTTGCAACCAATTGCAAAGCTGCATCTATAAAAGGCGCCAACAAACTGTTCATGATATAGCCGGGTTGCTCCTTATCCAGCGGCATTGCCACCATACCGATGGCAGTAGCAAAAGCAACAACCTCATCAAATACTTTAGGATCTGTCCCAGGATGCCCCATGATTTCGGCGACATTATGCATCCAAATTTTATTGGCAAAGTGTAGTGCTAAAAACTTCGCAGGTCGTCCCGTTGATTCTGCAAACTGGCTAGGAAGTAAGGTTGAGGTATTGGTCGCAAAGATGGTTTTCTCTGGCGCTAATTTGGCAAGTTTTTCATAAAATTCGATTTTAATCTCAGGAATCTCGGGAATGGCTTCAATCATTAGATCAGCATCTTTGACTGCTTCTGCTAAGTCTGAGGTGTAGCTGAGATTATCAAAAGCCTTATCCAACTGCTCTTGAGTTGCCCTCAAATCCTTTCGAAAAGCCTTGCACATCAATTGAAATTTTGACTTTGCTTTTTCTAAAACCTCATCATTGATGTCATAGACACTGACATTGAAACCATGAAATGCGGCTTGAAAAGCAATTTGGTAGCCTAGGATGCCGCTTCCCGCGACAGTTACATTTTTATACGTCATTGTATTAACTTCCTAAAAGTAGTGGGTATAAGTTGCTAGATAAATGTCTAGAACTTATAGACCTATTATTAGATGGTTTTACCTTATTATTCAACCTTCATTTTTATAAAAACATTAAAGAGAACCCAAAAATATCGCTATGCAGATATCAAATAATTTCATACCACTTGACTTCTTATATTGTTAAATAATTCAATAGCTTGCTAGTAATATCACTAGCTTCACACCTGATAATTTTATGATAATTGAAGGCTAATTTAATATCATAATGGCATTTTTAATGACTGTTGATGTCAAAATATTGTCGACGAGGTTGTAAAGGAGGACGTAAGCGGTGATGTAGGAATACTCAACGGACCCTAGTACGTTCTAAAAATATCAGTAGACGCGACAACCTGTTTCCTAAACTGCTGATGCTTAGGGTCTTTTTGATATTTTTTGTGCCACAGCATCTGCATGGTAATCGGTGTAGGTTGATAAGGTAATGCCACGCTGTCTAGATGCTCAAATTATAAATTGAGTGCCACGGGTCTTAGCGAAGAATAACTAGAAGAACAACTAATAGAGTGCCGCAAAAACCAAACTTACGACAAAGCACTGTTAGTGTTTCACGAGCACCGTAGTACACATGGTTTTAGTCAAGAGGATGTTGATAAGGCAACCGCAGTTCTTGACGACTGTTTGCAAAAATGGACGCGCGTCTCAAAGATCATGATTGGCTAGTTGGCGATGCCTTTTCATTGGCGGATATTGCTTGGATTCCGCAACTGGTTGTTTTAGGTAGAGCAGGCTATCCTTTTGCTCAGTATGCACATTTTGAGCGCTGGAAAAATACAATTATGGCACGCCCTAGTTTTAAACAAGCAATTACTGATTAGTTGAAGTCGAGATGATTGATGACAGCAGTAAGACTATAATAAGATGCAATTATAATAGTAAAACCTTAGGGTAAAAACTAATCTTAATAGCATTGTCTGGAAAAAATAAACTTCACATACTTGCATAAACTTCGCTTCTTTATAAAAGAGTATCTCAAACAAAAAAATCACCCTAACTTGAAAAGTGCGGGTGATTTTTTTGTCTGCGTATCGACATAAACTTATAACGTCTGTAAATCTATCGAAGCGAGATGAGTTAATAGTTTTTTGAGCTATTAGTAGTAATCATTAATCATTGTTAAAAGATAAGTGTGAGTTGAGGTATCTAACACAAGCCACTGGTTTTTTGATTCCACTATAGCTAGCCTAGTAAAACCTGATGAGTGGTCGAAAGTAGGTTATAAATAGTCAAAATGGACATATTAGTTCACTATAAATATAGTAAACTAATAATTAACGCTAAATTAATTCTTAGTTTATAAACATACATACTATTATTAAACTTTTAATTTGTAGAGAGTTTGACTGCTAATAAAGTATCAACAGACACATCAAACAAGAAGTCGGGATAAAACTATGAAGTTATTACTAAAAAAGAATATGGTTGCTATTATTTTGCCGATAGCTTTGTTTGGTGTGTCTTCTTGCACTATGATTTCTGGTATTGATAATGATGGTGACAGTCGTCGTATTGATGGGGTGGTATGGAACAATCAAGTCGATACTGATATTAATACTATATTAGAAACAGAAGTGGCAGCTGACGAAGCTCGCTTAGTATTTATGCGAAAAAATGACGGTCATACTGAGCAGACCAGTGCCAATATTGCTATTAATAATAGGTTTCAAACTAGCTTGCATGCAAATAATTACACTGTCGTCGAATCTTGTGCTGGTACTAATCAGTTAAGTGCGCATGCTACAGGCTTTAAAAATAATGACTTATTGGCAGATAAAACAGATTATGAGCTAACAGGAGCACAAACCTACTTTTTTCAGGTCAGTATGAGTGAAAGAGGGAAAAGCACTTTAGAGCAGATTAGTTCTGATGTTGCTTTACCATTACTGAATAATAAACGTTATCAATCACACCAGATTAGTCGTGTTATTCCCAATAACTGCAATACACTAGTATTTATCCAGCAACCTACCCGCGTTATCGTAGAACAAAAACCTGTATTAACTGAAAAAGTCATCATTGATCTTGAAGTATTATTTGAGACAGACAAAGCCAGAGTGCGACAAGACTATTATTCAAAAATAGTTGAGTTAGCAGAGTTCATGACTCAGTACCCTAATACAGTTGTCACCATTGAGGGACACACTGATAGTCGTGGTAGTGATGACTATAACCAGGACTTGTCACAGCGCCGAGTCAATGCAGTGAAAAAAGTATTGATTGAAAAATTTAATATTCCAGCAGAACGTGTAAATGCTATTGGTTATGGGGAGCTGCAACCAAGAGCCAGTAACGAGAGTGCCAAAGGTCGACAACTCAACCGTCGAGTCGTAGCCGTGATAGAAGAACGTAATCAATAATTGTGTTTTCCTTGGTGAATGGAGTCACCTATTAATAAGCTAATGTAGAAAGCATATTGAATATAAAATTAAAACAAAGGATAAAAACATGAATACGATTATAGTAAAAACTAACAGTGCGACTCAAACTATTGAGCAAGTGCCAGTAGTAACTAATAATGGCACGCCTACCGTTATTACCGCTATGGATAAAGTGAACTACGAATTCCATGATACTGCTATTGGTCGTGCCCCTAACCATATCATCACTAAACGCATAAAGAATGATCTACATGTCTCTTTTGAAAAAGAGGGAGAAGACAGTGACCTTATTATAGAAGGTTTTTATGATGATCCAGATGCTGCTTTGATCGGCATCGCTGAAAATGGTGAATACTATTACTATATCCCTGATACTGGCGAGACTTACGACTACGTCACGCAATTAGAAGTTGGCGATGTTGAGGGACAAGCGTTAGGTGGTGAAGATTATATAGCCGCTGCTGTTATTCCTTGGTGGATACCTGCAGCAGCTGGATTAGGTTTGGTAGGTATAATTGCAGCGGCAAGTGCAAAAGGAGATGACAGTGTAGAGCCTGTGAATGATGCGCCTGTGGCAACCGACGCCGCTATTAGCACGCCAGAAGGTGAGGCTATTGCGGTACCGCTGATTGCCAGCGACCTCGATGGCGACATTGAGAGCATCAGCATCAGCACCTTGCCA